>NZ_JAALJI010000021.1 GCF_011064595.1 Paludisphaera soli
GGGGAAGACAGACCGCGCAGCGGTCAGATGAGGGGGGGACGCTCGCGGGGAGCTTCGAGGTTCGCAGCCCCGCCCGCACGGCCGACGGCCCTGGGAACGGTCGCTGGAACTCCGTCGGCGCTCGTGCTCGTCCTCCCCCTCATCCGGCCCTTCGGGCCACCTTCCCCCGCCAGGGGGGAAGGGCGTTGGGTTCGCTCTGGACACCATCGTCGGGATGGCCGCATGTCCCTCCCGGGTCGGGCGACGACGTCCGCTCATCGAGTCTCCCCCGTTCCCGGACCTTCATCCTTCGGCCGGGCCGGATAATGCTCCGGGTGACGGGCGGCATGCTTGCGGAAGGCCGCGATCGCGCGGCGGATCGGGGCGGCCTTCAGGGGCGTGCGCCGGTGGCTGTAGTAGTAGGTTTCCTCGCCCTCGTCGCCATCGGCGGGCGCGTCGACCTCGTGCGGGTGGACCTGCCACCAGGAATGGTGGTCCACCCAGACGCGGCCGATGTAGTCCTCGGCCATTTGCAGCGATGACGCGACGTGGAACTGGACCGAGTCGACCCGGGGGGCGTCGGGCGTGCCCATGATCTCGTAGTGCATCACCACCCAGACGACCCGCCTTCGCCGCCCCATGGCCCCCGTCCCGTTACTTCCCCAGCTCCTTCTCCAGCTTCCTCAGGATCAGCCAGAGGACGAACACCACGGCTTCCAGCCCCGCGACGAGGCCGACGATCCAGAACCGCTCGCGGAAGCCGTAGCCCAGGACGGCGGGGAGGTTCGGGAGCTGGGCCACCGAGTTGATCCAGAAGTTGGCCTTCTCGGCGTCGCCCGTCGGGTCGTGCTGGAAGTAGTCGGCCGCCAGGAAGGCCCAGCCGAAGTACGCCACCAGCAAGGCCAGCATCGCCGCCACCCAGCCCACCGACTTGCCGCTCTCGTCCGACATGATCGCTCCACCAAGGGTTCGAAACTAATGGCCCTTCCGGGACTCTCGACGCACGCGCAATGCTTGCACGCACGAGAGAATGGTAAGCGAGGCGTGCCGCTGAAAGAAGGGGATTTCGTCGGATCCGCCGGATTCAGACGCGATCCCGCCATCGCAGTCCGAAAGGCGGCTCGGGCGGGCCGAACAGGAAGTGCAGGACGCGACGGCGGCCGCTCCCGGTCGCGCGCGACGACGCGTGGAGCAGGAGCGGGCGCATGACCAGGACGTCGCCGGGGCCCGCGAGGCAGGCGACCTCGGGCGAACCTCGGCGCGCGTCGGGAACGCGCGAGGGGTCGATCCGCCCCAGCCGATGCGACCCGGCCGCGACCCGCAGGGGTCCGTCGTCGGGGCCGCAGGGGTCCAGGTGCAGCCGCACGGCCGCCATCTCGGCCAGCAGAGCCTCGGGCGGCTGGACGAAGGTCGCCCCCTCCTTGCGCGACCAGCCTCGGAGCGCCGGGTGGTCGACCCGTTCCGCCACGGGGATGCTCAGGTCCTGATGCCAGGGGACGAGCCAGTTCGCGTCGCGCGACTTCTCGAACGACGTGCATTGGACCGCGACCAGGCCGGTCGGCAGGAGTCTCGCGAGCGGCCCATGGAGCCGGAGCCGATCGACGAGCGCGCGGCACCAGGGCTCGGCCAGCAGGCTCCGCGTCCCGGCCGTCGATCGGCCCGCCGGCCGCTCCTCGGCCGACAGCTCGGCGCACTCGTCGGGCGTCAGCACGCGTTCGAGGATCGCGAATCCCTGGTCCTCGAACAGGTTTCCGCCCGATCGCCCCGCGTTCATCGATTCCATTGGCTGTAGGTGAACGGGTCCGTCACCCAGGCCAGCATCGGCTGGAGCGGCTCCAGGAGCGGGACGAGCTGGTCCGCTTCGGCCCTCAGGTCGGCCCCCGCGGCGACGCAGAGCAGGGCGACCGACTCGTAGCGTTCTTCGTATCGCTCAAGGGGGTGGGGGACTCCCAGGCAATCGGGAGGGGTCCGGGGGAACTCGCCGGCCAGCAGCTCGCCCAGGCCCCAGATGTGCCGGACGTCGGGCCGCGTGGCCCGCCATCGTTTCAGGGTCGCCCCGAGGTACCTCAAGGCTTCGGCCGGGGCCTCCGCATGCGGCACGATGACGAGGAACGACTGATCCGTGGGGTCCAGGGCCGCGCGTTGCTCGGCCCACCAGCCTTCCTTCTCGGGTCCGTCCATCTCCTCTGTCCTCCATCACAGGGGATCTCTCGCCGGACGCGCGGCCCCCGCCGGGTCGGGTCCACGGGCCGGATCCAGTGTCGCCGGGGGGGTCGCCTCGCTCAATGGCCGACCGTCGGGATGGTGTCGACGTCATGGCGCCGATCCGCCGACGTGCTCGCCGGTCGGAGCCTCGTCGCGGGCCCAGATCCACCAGCCGAAGGCCGCGACCCCGGACCAGGCGGCCAGCCAGGCGACGATCACGAAACGGCTCGCGTGCACCAGCCAGAAGGCGTCCAGGAGCGCCTCGGGCGAGCGTCTCGCCACGAGCCACAAGGCCAGCATCGGGACGAGCGCGACCGAGGTCGAAATCAGCCACCATCGCGCCGTCCACGACTGCCGCATCAGGGCCAGGGTCAGGCCCCCGGCGAACCACGCCAGAAACGCCGGATACGCCAGGATGAAGGCCGGCGGCGAGGGCCGCACCAGGACGAAGCCCAGGCCGATCGGGCCGACGACAAGGGAGGCGAGGGCGACGATCCTCCGGCGCGTCCAGGCCTGGCGCGATCTCATCCGCGGGGCCTCCCCATTCGGGCCAGCACTCGGACTTCGCGACACGACGTCATCAACGTCTCTACCGGGGGGGAGGCATCCGGGGACGCGCCCCCCTCGCGGACGAGTCGCCCTCACTTCCCGATGAGCCATCCGGTCGATCGGGCGATCACGCGCCGCCGGCCAGCGAGGCCAGGAGGGCACCGTGATATTCCGGGTCCTTGTCGTGGAACTGGAAGACGCCGGCGGCGACGTCGACGTTCAGGTAGACCTCGGCGTACAACTCCTCGGGCCCGTCCGGGTGGAGGAAGGCCTTCATGCGGATCGGGGCGCGGAGCACCTCGCGAGGGTCGCCTTGCAGGCCGATCAGGCCGACGGCGATCCGGTCGACCATCCCGCGCGGCGGCGGCCGGTCGTAGGCGCGGGCGAGGACGCCCAGGAACGCGTCGCTCTCGGGGCCCGTCCGCCGCAGGACGCCGCCGCCCTGGTGGAACGGGGGCGACTCCTCGACCAGGATCCGGGGCTCCCAGGACGGATCCAGGTCGAGCGCGAGGCCCACGACCCGGCCGTCGAGCCGACCTCGGGCCACGACGCGGACGACCCCCGACCCGTCGTCGGTGACCTCGGCGATCGGCAAGTCGACGTCCACGAACCCGTGGTCCGAGGTGATCCGCCCCTCGCCCCGGACGGGATCGCGCCCGCTCTTGGAAAGGCGTTCGAACAACCTGGCGAGGATTCCCATGACCGATTCCCGCCCCGTCACTCCTGATGATCCGACGTTCGCAACGCCTCAAGCCCGCCATCATGACCAACCGCGCCGGCCGGGGCCAGGACCACGCGGCGCTCGCGGTCACGGATCCCCCGGTCCGAGGACGCCCGACGGTCGCTCCGCAACCGGTCCTCATGTCGTACTGTGGGGTTAGGGGGCGGTGCGCCCGGTTCTCTGGCAATTCGGCCGTCGGCAAGGGGTTTCGGCGGGCCCGGAGACGCCCGTCGACTCTCCTGACGGAGACTCTCATGGCGTCGAGCGAGAAAGTACGCGAAACGCGCCGAACGAACCCAATCTCGGGTCCCGTTTTGTGCGCTCAACCCGTTTTCCTGGAGTGATTTGCGGCCGATGGCTTCGTTCTCGGCGGGCGGCGAACGAAGCCAATCGCGCGGGGTGCACGGTGGATCGAGACGGGTTCCGCGGGAGGATCGACGAAACGCGTCGAACGAAGCCAATTTCCGCGCCCGAAAACGAGGGTTAACTCCCCGCGCAGAAGCGGCTTGCGGCCGATGGGTTCGTTTTTCGAGCCCGGCGAACGAAGCCGATCTCGGAGGCGGAATGGGGACTTTCTGAAGACGGGGCGGGGGTTGCTTGCTCAGGACGCAGGAATTCGGGCAGAATAGCGGGGCGTGCGGTATGAGGAGCGTCCCGGGGGCCGGGGTGGGCTCCCGGAGGATCGAGACGATCGGGGCGGGGGTCGCATGAACGTCACGCGGATCATCGACACTTTCGGCTACGTCATCTACGGGGCGCTGGCGTTCCTGGCGGTGTGGGGCGTGTACAACGCGATCCTCCTCTATCGGACCCTCCGCAAGAAGACGATCAAGGACCCGACCGCCCTGATCCTGCAGGTGCAGGAGCTTTGCCAGGCGAGGAAGTACGACGCCGCCATGAGCGTCTGCCAGAGCCCCACCTACTGGCACACGGCGCTGGCGCAGCTCATCGCCGTGGCGCTCAAGAATCGGGCGAAGGGACTGGCGAAGGTCAAGCAGCTGCTGGTCACCGAGTTCCACACCGAGGTCGTCGCCGAGATGGAGAACCGCCTGGGCTCGATCTCGACGATCGTCCGGATGGGGCCGCTCCTGGGGCTGCTGGGGACGGTGGCGTCGATGATCGCGGCGTTCGGCCGGATCGGCAGCTCGGAGAAGGTGAACCCGAACGCCCTGGCGTCGGACATCAGCCTCGCGCTCTGGGCCACCGGGGCGGGGCTGCTGATCGCCAACCCGATGATGATCATCGGCAACGACTTCCACGCCCGGCTTCGCCGCCTCCGCGACCGCACCGAGCGGCAGCTCCAGGACGTGCTGGACGTGATCGAGACGACCGAGAACCCCAAGGCCCCGGCCCCCGCCGAGCGGCCCGCGAGGCCCGCGTCGTCGCGCTGAGGTCGGGCTTCGGTCGGGCGGTCGGTAGACGTTCGGCGGATCGACGGGTCCGCCTGGCACTTCACGCGAGCGGGGCGGCCCCATGCTGCTGCGACGGGATGCGACCGGGGAGCGCGACGAGCACATCGACATGACGCCGATGGTCGACGTGGTGTTCCAGCTGATGACGTTCATGCTCTTCTCGTCGCAGATGACCGGCGGCGAGCTGGTGGAGGTCCCCCCCGCGCGGCACGGGGTGGGGGTGGAGCAGTCGGCGGCGACGTGCCTCACGCTGCTGGAGCCGAAGGCGGCCGGCGACGAGCCGCAACTGCTGCTGGGGCACGGCGACGGCCCGGCCGCAACGCTCGACCAGGCCCGCCGGGCCGTCGAGGAGGGGGTGAAGCAGGGGATCCGCAAGGTCATCCTCCAGGCCGACGGCGACGTCTCGCACGGCAAGGTCCTGGAGGTCGCCGCGGCCGTCTCCGAGGTCGAGGGGGTCACCGTCCACGTCGGCGTCCAGGAGGCGGAGGGCATGCCGTAGGGGAGCCACGAGCTGAACCGTCGCCGATCGTCCTTCTCCCCTCGTGGGAAAAGGTGGCCGAAGGCCGGATGAGCGGGGCGTTCCGAGTAGCCGTCGCTCATCCGTGGAGTCCGCCTTGATGGTCCCCCTCATCCGGCCCTGACGGGCCACCTTCCTCCACCGGGGGGGAAGGGAACGAGAAGCAGACCGTCGTTTTCTGGTCTCGTCCGCCTTGATGGTCCCCCTCATCCGGCCCTTCGGGCCACCTTCCCCCACCAGGGGGGAAGGGAATGCGAAACACATCTGGTGTTTTTTATAAGATCACGAAAGTCGGGGCGGCATGGCTTCCTGGGACGTCTTCCATTCCGATCGCCTGGAGCTGGTGCGGGGGCTCTCCTCGGAGGAGGTGCGGTCCGGCGTCGCCTCGGGCGCGATCCGCGACGACGACCTGGCGAGGCCTTCGGGGACGGCGGCCGCCTGGGTCCGCGTCGCCGAGGTCCCCGAGCTGATCGCCCCGCCCGCCGACGACTTCGAGATCCGCGCCGAGGACACGCCGCCGGTCGGCCACGAAGTGATCGACGACCTCTCGTTCCCCGTCCTCGACGAGCCCGCCCCGCCGCCGGCCCCCGCCCCGGGCCCGCCGCCCCCGGCCTGGGGCTGGGATGACGAGTCGGAAGACTCGGACGAAGACGAAGAAGTCGAGGATGAGGACGAGGAGCCGGAAGTGCCCCAAGCCCCGAGCGTGAGGGCGGCGGCGGCCTCGTGGGACCTGGGCGAGGAGGATCTGGACCTCGACCGGGGCGAGCCCGTCTCCGCGTCGGACAGCCGCGTCGCCCTGCCGGCGGCCCGCTCGCGCGACTTCGACGACCGGGCGGAGGGCCTGGAGGGGGAGGAAGACGAGGACGGCGGCCTGGTCTCGCTGACGCGCTCGGGCCCGCAGACGGTGGAGGAGCTGGACCTGGCGGCGATGGTCGACGTGGCCTTCCAGCTCGTCCTGTTCTTCCTCGTCACGGCGACGACGATCCTGTACAAGACCCTGGAGATCCCGAAGCCCTCGGCCGAGGCCCCCCCGGAGGCCGTCGCCCAGGGCCGCAACCGGACCCTCGAAGACCTGCAGGAGGACTACATCCTGGTGGAGATCGACCCCGAGGGGAACGTCAAGATCGACCGCGAGCCGGTCGTCGCCCGGCTCAAGGAGCTGGCCGAGACCCTGCGGACGGCCCGCGAGAAGACCAACCGCACGACCATGCTCCTCTCGGCCGACTTCGCCACCCCCCACCGCAGCGCCGTGCTCGCCTACGACGCCGCCAACGAGATCGGCCTGGGCATCGCCATCGCCAAGCCCCTCCCCCCGCAAGGCCCGCCCCCGGCCCTCCGGCCCGCCCCGGCGGCGAAGAAGGCCGGGGCCTGGAAACCGGCCCCGGCTCCTCCGCATGCGGCGGAACCCCCGCGTTTCGGGTAGACTCGAAGGCTCGGGCTGACGAAGTGGATCGATTCGGAGAAGACGATGAACGTGCTCGTGTCGGGGGGCGCCGGATACGTGGGGTCGCATGCGGCCCGGATGCTGTCCAGGGCCGGCCATGAGGTCTGGGCGTACGACAACCTGGTCTTCGGCCATCGCGGCGCCGTCGCGCCGGGGAGGCTGATCGAGGGGGACCTGCTGGACAGGGGGAAGGTGGTCGCGACCCTCCGCGAGAAGCAGATCGACGCGGTGATGCACTTCGCCGCCTTCGCCTACGTCGGCGAGTCGGTCACGGACCCGGCGAAGTACTACCGCAACAACGTCGTCGGCACCCTCTCGCTGATGGACGCCATGCGCGAGGCCGGCGTCTGGCGGATCGTCTTCTCCAGCACCTGCGCCACCTACGGCGAGCCCCGATCGGTCCCCATCGGCGAGGACCAGCCCCAGAATCCGATCAACCCGTATGGATACACCAAGCTGGTGATCGAGCGGGCGCTGGCGGACTTCGCCAGGGCCTACGGCTGGGGGTACGCGGCGCTCCGGTACTTCAACGCGGCCGGGGCCTCGGCCGACGGCGACCTCGGCGAGGACCACGACCCGGAGACGCACCTGATCCCCCTGGTCCTCCAGGTGGCCCAGGGGCGTCGCGAGCACATCACCATCTTCGGGGATCGGCTCCCCACCCCGGACGGCACCTGCATACGCGACTACATCCACGTCGACGACCTGGCCTCGGCCCACATCTCGGCCCTGGAGAAGCTCCGGCCGGGGACCGAATTCCGGTGCAACCTGGGGACCGGCCGGGGGACGAGCGTCAAGGAGGTGATCGAGGCCTGCCGCGAGGTCACCGGCCACGCCATCCCCGCCGTGGTCGCCCCGCCCCGCGAGGGGGACCCCCCGGCCCTCGTCGCCGACGCCGGCCTGGCCCGCCGCGAGCTGGGCTGGACCCCCCGCTTCACCAGCATCGGCCCGATCGTCGAATCCGCCTGGAAGTGGCACCAGTCCCACCCCGACGGCTACGGCGCCTGACCCCGGCCCTCGCCCTCGCCGCGCCGCGCGGACGCATCCACAACTCGGAACCCGACCATGCCCACGCACCGCCGCCCCCGAGCCCTCCCGGCCGCGATCGCCGCGCTGGCCCTCCTGTCGACCCGGCCCGCGCCGGCCGAGGCCCAGGACGCCGGGGCGAAGGGCGCCGAGGCGCGGACGCGAGGCGTGGCCCTGCACGAGCGGAAGGACTACGTCGGGGCCGTCTCGGCGTTCACCGAGGCCCTCGCGCTCGACCCGAACGACGCCCTGGCGTACTACGACCGCGCGACCTCGTGGGCCGAGGTGCCCGACCTGGACAAGGCGCTGGCCGACTACGACGCGGCCCTGAAGCTCGACCCCAAGCTGGCCTCGGCCTACGTCGGCCGGGGCCGACTCCGCGCCGCCCGGGGCGAGATCGACGCGGCGGTCGCCGACTACTCCCGCGCCGCCGAGGCCGACCCCAAGGATCCGCTGGCCTTCTTCGCCAGGGCCCAGGCCGAGGCCTCCCGACGAGGCTACGCGAAGGCCCTGGCCGACTACGACGAGGCGATCCGGCTCTCCCCGTCGAGCGCCCTGTTCCACCTCAGCCGGGGCGACGTCCGGCGAGCGACCGGGGACCTGGCGAAGGCCGTCGAGGACTACACCCGGGCGATCCGGCTCGACCCCCGGCTGGGCGACGCCTACGACGCCCGCGCCGCCGCCGCCTTCGACCAGGGCCGCTACCTGGAGGCCGTGACCGACTACGGCCGTGCCATCAAGGTCGAGCCCGAGGACGCCCGCGCCCACCTCGGCCGGGCCACCGCCCTGTTCGAACTCCGGGAGTTCGACCTGGCCGTCGCGGACTACGGCAAGGCCCTGGAGATCGACCCGAAGTCGGCCGAGGCCTTCTACGGCCGGGGCCGCGCCCGCGCCCAGACGGGCGACCTCGATCGGGCCGCCGCCGACTACGACGAGGCCCTCCGCCTCAACCCCGGACACACCTCCGCCCGCACCGGCCGGGGCGTCGTCCGGCTGCTCCAGAAGCGCTTCGCCGACGCCGCCGCCGACCTCGACGCGGCCCTCGAACGGAACCCCGACGACGCCGTCGCCGCTACCCACCGCGCCCGGCTGCTCGCCGCCTGCCCGGACGCCAAGTTCCGCGACGGCACCCGCGCCCGGGAGCTGGCCGAGCGCGCCCGGGCGATCACCAGGGAGGCCGAGCCCCACGCCCTGGCCGCCCTCGCCGCCGCCGACGCCGAGCTGGGCCGGTTTCCCACCGCCGTCTCCTGGCAGTCCCTGGCCCTGAAGCTGCTCCGCAACCCCGACGACCGCGCCAGGGCCCAATCCCGGCTCGACCTCTACAGGCGAGGCGAACCCCTCCGCGACCCCACGCCCTGATCCGGTCCTGACGGTCGCACCGCCGGCCTCGCGTCGAAATCCACGCCGATTGCCCTCCCCGGACGGGGGACAAAAGTACAATATCGAGTGGATCGACCGCCGGCCCGTGCCCGTCACGAAGCGAAGGATCGTCGCGACATGAAGTTCGTCCACGCCGCCGACCTGCACATCGACAGCCCCCTGCGCGGGCTGGAGCACTACGAGGGCGCGCCCGTCGAGCGCGTGCGGCTGGCCACGCGCGTCGCCCTGGCGAACCTCGTGCGGGCCTGCGTCGAGGAGGAGGCGTCGTTCCTGATCGTCTCGGGCGACCTCTTCGACGGCGACTGGAACGACTTCAATACGGCCCTCTTCGCCGCCGCCCAGATGCGGACCCTGCGCAACCACGGCGTCCGCGTCTTCGTCATCCGGGGCAACCACGACTCGCGCGACGAGATGAGCTACCGCGTGCCCTGGCCCGACAACCTCCACATGCTCGACTGCAAGAGGCCGGAGACCATCGTCCTCGAAGACCTCGGCGTGGCGATCCACGGCATGAGCTTCCCCCGTCGCGAGCTGACCGAGAACCTCGTCCCGCGCTACCCGGATCCCATCAAGGGGCTGTTGAACGTCGGCCTGCTGCACACCAACGCCACCGGCTCGCTCGACCACGACTCCTACGCCCCCTGCTCGGTCGGCGAGCTGGCCGCCAAGGGCTACGACTACTGGGGCCTCGGCCACATCCACAAGCGCGAGGTCCTGCACGAGGGGCCCTACATCGTCTACCCCGGCAACACCCAGGGCCGCCACGTCCGCGAGACCGGCGCGAAGGGCTGCGTGGTCGCGACCGTCGAGGGGGGCGAGGTCGCCTCGCTGGCCTTCCGCTCGACCGACGTCCTCCGCTGGCGCCGCGAGGCGATCGCGCTCGCCCCCGAGGACGGGGTCGACGAGCTGATCGACGCGGCCCGCATGCGGCTCAAGGCCGTGGCCGGCGAGTCCGACGGCCGCCTGGCCGCCGTCCGCCTGGAGTTCAAAGGGCGCTGCCGCGCCCACCGGACGCTCGGCGACGAGACCCGCAGGCTGGAGACCGTGGCCCAGCTCCGCGCCCTTCCCGGCGAGTTCACCGACGACCTCTGGGTCGAGAAGATCAAGCTGGAGACCGACCTCCCGCTCGACCGCGAGCAGCTCCGCAAGGGCCGCGACGTGCTGGGAGACCTGCTCCGTTCCATCGACGACGTCCGATCCGACGACGCCGCGCTCACCGCGCTGGGCGAACAGGTCCGGAAGCTCGCGACCCGGGCGACGCTGGAGCTGAAGGACGAGGGCGACGACCGCTTCGCCGGCCCCGACCAGCTCCGTCGCTGGCTCCGCCAGGCCGAGGACGAGCTGCTCAACCGCCTGACGACGACGGAGGCCCGCGCATGAGGATCCGCACCCTTCAGGTCGGCGCCTACGGCCGCTTCCGCGACCACGAGTTGGCGTTCGAGGGGGAGGGGGTCCAGATGATCCTGGGCCCCAACGAGGCCGGCAAGACGACCCTCCTGGAGTTCGTCCGCGAGCTGCTGTTCGGCTTCGCCGAGCGCACCCCCTACGCCTTCGGCCCGGCCGCCGGCCGCATCGAAGGCGCCGCGACCCTCGCGCTGGACGACGGCCGGTCCGTCGAGCTGCGCCGCCGCAAGGGGCGGAAGAACACCGTCTCCGGCAGGCTCGAAGGCGCCGACGGCGAGCTGGACGAAGCCCGCTTCGAGGCCCTGCTCGGCGGCGCCTCGCCCGGCCTCTTCCGCTCGGTCTTCGCCTTCGGGCTGGAGGAGCTGGCGGCCGGCGAGAAGTCGCTGGCCGATCAGAGCGTCAAGTCGGTCCTCTTCAGCGCCGGGGCCGCCGGCGGGGCCGACCCGAAGAAGGTCCTGGCTTCGCTCGACGCCGACGCCCGCAAGCTCTACACCGACCAGTCCCGGAACCTCGTCGTCAACAAACTCCTCGCCGACCTGGCCGAGCTGTCGAAGCAGGTCAAGTCGAAGAGCGTCCGCTGCGAGGCCTACGAGCAGCGCCGGAAGGAGCTGCTGGACGCCGAGGCCGAGGCCGAGGCCCTCGCCGCCGCCCTGCTGGAGGCCGCCCGCGACCTGGCGCTGCGGGACAAGCTGGCCAGGGCGTACGCCCCCTGGCGCGAACTGATGTTGATCCGTCGCGAGCGCGAGGGGCTCTCCGCCCCCGAGGGCCTGCCCGCCGACGGCCTGACGCGGTTCGACGCGATCGAGGCCGAGGCCGCCCGGCTGGCCGGCGAGCGCGACGACCACAAGGCGGCCGCCGAGTCCGCCGAGCGGGCCCTGGCGGACGTCCGGTTCGACCCCCGCCTGATCGACCGCCGCGCCGTCGTCGAGGGCCTCTACCGCTCCATCGAGGCCGTCGGGCAGGCCCGCCGCGACCTGCCCGAGGACCGTCGCGCCCGCGAGGCGGCCCTGAGCGAGGCCGCCGCGAGGTTGGCCGGCCTGGCCCCGTCGTGGACGATCGAGGACCTCCGGGCCTTCCGGCTCACCGCCGAGCGGAAGGACCGGCTCGACCGCCTGGCCGCCGAGCGCGACGCCCGCGAGAAGGCCCTGGGCGAGCTGGCCTCGCGCCGCGAAGGCTTGCTGCAAGACCTCGACGAGAAGGCCGCCGCGCTGGCCGACCTGGGCGAACCGGCCGACCTCGCCCCCTGGGCCGCGCTGCTCCAGGAGGCCGACGACTACACGAAGAACGTCCAGGACTGCGAGCGCCGCCGCGTCGAGCACCGCAAGCTCCAGCGCGAGGTCGACGACCTGCTCCCCCGGCTCGCCCCGCCGCTGGCCTCCCCCTCGCCCCGCGCCGCGCTCCTCCCGGCGCCGCCGCGCGCGGCCGTCGCCCGGTTCAAGCTGGACCTCCAGAAGATCGACCAGCGCGTCGAGGCCGCGGAGTCCGGCCTGCGGAAGGACGAGGCCGAGCTGGCCGCGCTCGAACGCGAGGTCGCCGCGCTCAGCCGACGCGACGGCGACCTCCCCAGCCGCGACCTGCTCGACGAGATGCGCCGGGGCCGCGACGCCGGCTGGGACCTCGTGCATCGCAAGTACGTCGAGCACGAGGAGGTCGAGGCCGAGGTCCGCGAGTGGCTCGCCGACCACGCCGCCGAGGCCGCGCCCGACCTGGTCGACGCCTTCCCCGCCATGGTCCGCGAGACCGACCGTTACGCCGACGAGCTGTTCCGCCACTCCAGCGCCGTCGCCAAGCTGGAACAGCTCCACGCCCTCCGCGACCGCATCCGGCGCGACCGCGAGGCCCTCGACGACCTCCGGGCCGACGCCGCGACGACCCTCGACCGCTGGAAGGCCCTCTGGGCCGACTGCAGCTTCGAGCCCCTGGCCCCCGAGGCGATGGAAGGCTGGCTCGACCGCCTGGAAGACCTCCGCTCGCTCCAGTCCAAACTGACCGAGAACGAGCAGGAGGGCCGCCTGGTCCGCGAGGCGATCGACGCCTTCGAACGCCGGCTCGCCGAGCTGACCGGCCGCGAAGGGCCCGGGGCCCGCCTGCTGGCCGCGGCCCGCGAGCGCGACCGGGAGATCCGCGAGGCCGAACGCGCCCGCGCCGCCCTCCAGGCCGAGCTTCGACGCCTCCGCAAGAAGGCCGACGACGCCGACGCCGAGATCGCCGCCCGTCGCGGCGACGAGCCCGCATGGGACGCCCGCCGCATCGACCTCCTGCGCGAGCTTCGCCTCCCGGAGACCTGGGACGTCGCCCTCCTGGGCCGGGTGCTCCAGGGCCTGAACGAGGCCGCGATGGAGCTGAAGAAGGCCGACGACCGCAACGGCCGGATCGCCGCGGGCGAGGCCCGGATCGCCGAGTTCGAGCCCCGCGTGCGGGCGCTCGTCGACGAACTGGCGCCCGACCTGGCCGACGTCGCGCCCGAGCAGGCCGCCGCCGACCTTCACGCCCGGCTGACCGAGAGCGTCGAGGCCCGCGAGCGGCGGGCGAACCTGGAAAAGAACCGGGCCGACGCCCTCGCCGAGGCCGACCGCCGCGACGCCCGCCTGGCCGTCCTGCGGGCCGACCGCGACGCCCTCCTCGCCGCCGCCGGCGCCGAGACCGCCGACGCCTTCCGCGCCGCGGCCGGCCGCGCCGCGCGGATCGTCGAGCTGGAGAGCCAGGTCCGCGACCGCTCCCGCGAGTTCGACCGCCTCCGCGAGGCCGAGCCGCTCGACGCCTTCGTCGCCCGCCTGGAGGCCGCCGACCTCGCCGGCCTGGAGGCCGATCGCGCCGCGGCCGAGGCCCGCCACGAGCGCCTGAAGGGCGAGAAGACCGAGGCCGACCGGAACGTCGGCTCCTGCCGTAAAACCCTCTCCGACGTCGAAAAGGGGGGCGGCGACGCGGCCGAACTCCAGGAACAGGTCGCCTCCCGGCGCGCCCAGCTCGCCGAGGCCGTCGACCGCTATGTCCCCCTGGTCTTCGCCCAGCACCTGCTGAAGCAGGCCATCGCCCGGTTCGAGCAGGACGCCCGCCCCGAGATGCTCCGCGAGACCTCGCGGATCTTCGGGACCATGACCGGCGGCCGGTACGTCGCGGTCGAGCGCCCGGACGACGACGAGGCCCCGCTCCAGGTCCGCCGGGTCGACGGCGAGGTGCTGGAGCCCCACCAGCTCTCGGCCGGCAGCCGCGAGCAGCTCTACCTGGCGATCCGCCTGGCCTACGTCCTGCACTATTGCGGCCGCGCCGAGTCCCTGCCTATCGTGATGGACGACGTGCTGGCGAACTTCGACGACGACCGCTCCCGGCGCACGCTCCGGGCGCTGGGCGAGGTCTCCAGGAAGGTGCAGGTCCTGTTCCTGACGTGCCACCCGCACGTCGTCGAGCTGGGCCGCGAGGTCTTCCCCCTCGTCCGCCCGATCCTGCTGAACCCCGCCGGCAAGCCGGCCGAGGCCGTGCCGACGAAGGCCGGGGGCGAGGACGAGGACGAGGTCGAGGCCGGGCCCGCGACGGCGGTCAAGGAGTCGCCGAAGGCCGGGAAGGCCCGTCGCCAGCGCACGCTCCTGGACCTCTCCCCGTCCAACTGACCGAACAGGAACGTCCCGCGATGAGCACCCCCCGCAGGCCCGGCCGAACGGCCGCGCTCCTCCTCGCCCTCCTCGGGCTGGCCGCCCCGACCGTCGCTCTCGCCGAGGGCCCCAAGCTTCGCGACAAGACGCTGGTCGTCTGGGTCGCGCCCGCGAACACGACCCAGCGGGGGACCGGCGTGCTGACGATCCAGCGCCCAGGCGGGCCGTTCGACGCGATCGTCCTGGGCGAGATCGCCCCGGCCCGCTGGATGGCCGGCAGCGAGTTCTTCCGCCGCACCCACGCCGACCAGGCCGCCTGGCCGGCCGAGACCGCCGGCCCCGAGACCTTCGTCCAGGTCGCCGTCTCGTATCGGGGCAAGCACGTCTCGATCCATCGCGACGGGAAGCTTTACGCCGAATACGACATGGCCTCCGAGCCCGCCGCGTTCGACGCCTCCAGCGTCGTCCTCCTGGGGCTCCGCCACCTGGAGATGCTGGGCGGGCCGACGTTCCGCGGGCAGATCGAGGACGCGCGGATCTACCCGTTCGCCCTCGACGCCGAGTCCCTGGCGAAGCTGAAGCCCGACGTGGCGTCGGACCCGGAGCCCCTCGTCTGGTGGACCTTCGACGACGGCAAGGCCGAGGACCGGATGGGTCACGTCCCGCCGGCCAAGCTGATGGGCGCGGCGACCGTCCGCGACGGCCGGCTCCACCTGGACGGCGGCTTCGCGATGATCGGCCAGGGGCTCGGCCCGGTCCGGACCCGCGAGACCGAGGACTGGCCGACGTACCACGTCACGGCCCTGCCGCATGAGGGGCTGGCCCGCCCCTACGACGCCAACGGCTGCATCTACTGGAAGGGCAAATATCACCTGATGTACATCTACCAGGACCCGACGCTCCCCAAGGGGGGCCACTGCTGGGGGCACGCCGTCAGCACGGACCTGGTGGACTGGACCTTCCTCCCGCCGGCCCTCGTCCCCCAGCCCGAGGACAAGGACGTGGGGATCTTCAGCGGCAATGCCTTTCTCGACAAGGACGGCGTCCCCACGCTCTGCTGGTTCGGCGTCGAGGCCGGCGTCTGCGTCGCCACCGCGACGGACGACGACCTGATCGTCTGGAAGAAGCACCCGAAGAACCCGATCATCCCCATGCCCAAGCCGGGCGAGCCCGGCCACGGCGTCTACACGGTCTGGGACCCGTACCTCTGGCTCGAAGGCGACGACTACCTCTGCCTGCTGGGCGGCAACAAGCTCCCCAACGGCAAGGACACGCTCTACACGATGAAGTCGAAGGACCTCGTCTCGTGGACCCCCGTCGGCCCGTTCTTCGAGCACCCCGACCTGTCGTGGACCACCGAGGGCGAGGACTGCTCGTGCCCGGACTTCTTCAAGATCGGCCGGGGCGACAAGCGGGCGCTGCTGTGCATCAGCCACAAGGTCGGCGGACGGATCTATATCGGCCGCTATGAGAACGACCACTTCCACCCCGAGAAGCACGTCCGGATGAACTGGCCCGGCGGGCAGTTCTTCGCCCCGGAAAGCCTGCTGGACGACAAGGGCCGGCGGATCATCTGGGCCTGGGTCACCGACCCCCGCACGCTGCCCACCCAGCAGGCGACCGGCTCCGGCGTGCAGAGCCTCCCCCGGATCATCGACCTGGACGACGAGGGGAACCTGACGATCAAGCCCGTCCCCGAGCTGGAGCGCCTGCGACGGAACCCCAGGACGGTCCCGGACGCGTCCCTCGCCGACATCCGGGGCGACGCGATGGAGCTGGCGATCGAGGTCGACCCGCGCGGCGACGAGGTCGCCGTGGCCGTCCGCTGCACGCCCGACGAGTCCGAGAAGACCAGCATCGTCTACAAGCCGGCCGCGAAGACCCTGGCGATCGACTCCTCGAAGTCCACGAAGCGCGACGACGTGGTCTACACCAACGGCCCGCTCGACACCGGCGGCCTGCTGCGGGGGTCGGACTACAAGAGCCCTCGGAACGTGGTCGAGGCGCCGCTGGAGTTGAAGCCCGGCGAGCCGCTGAAGCTCCGCATCTTCCTCGACGGGCCGATGCTGGAGGTCTTCGCCAACGACCGCCAGTGCCTCACGCAGCAGGTTTTCCCGGAGAGCCGGGACGCGCTGGGCGTGAAGGTCTCGGCGAAGGGGGGGGCCGCCGCTTCGCTCCGCGCGTGGGACATGGCCCCGGCCAGGTTCATCGACCGCAAGGGGGCCCGCTGACGTGGCCCTGACGTACCAGCGGGAGAGCCATCCCGCGTTCACCCCCGAGGAGTTCGTGGACGTGCTGGTCCGATCCACCCTGGCCGAGCGCCGGCCGGTGGACCGGCCGGACGCGATCCGGGGGATGCTGGAGAACGCCGACGTGATCCTGACCGCCCGCGACGACGGCCGGCTCGTCGGCGTCTCGCGGGCGCTCACGGACTATCACTTCTGCACGTATCTCTCGGACCTGGCGGTGGACGTCGGCTACCAGGGCCGGGGGATCGGCCGCGAGCTGATCCGGCTGACGCACGAGGCGGCGGGCCCGCACACGACCCTGATCCTGCTGGCCGCCCCCAAGGCGCGGACCTACTACCCCCACGTCGGCCTGGCCCCGCACGACTCCTGCTGGATCATTCCCCCCGGCCCGAGGCCCGAGAGCCCATGACCGACCCGACCGAGGCGCCGATCCGCGTGGTGCGGCCGGTCCCCCTGCCGAAGCAGTTCGCGATCGTCGGGTCGATCCACAGCCTGGGGATCGCGCTCTTCGTCGGCTTCCTGACGCTGGTGGCGCTGAAGCTCGGGGCCGATTTCGCCAACGGCGGCTCGGGCGACGTCAACCTGCCGTTCGCGCTGGCCTGGTCGGCGACGGCCTTCGGGATCGCCTTCCTCGGCCTCTGGTCGCTGCACTACGCGAAGCTGATCGTCGCGCGCTCGCGGACCGCCTACCACATCCACGCCGACCGCGTGGAGGTCCGCCGCGACGGCTCGCCGCGCCCGACGGACGTCATCCCGCTCGACCGCGGCGTCGCCGTCCAGTCCTGGACCGGCCCCCTCCTGCGGCCGCAGGGGCTCGCGACGCTGACCCTGGTCGTCGAGGAGCCCTCGGGAACCGGCGGCCGCGTCCGGCACGTCTTCCACCCGCTCCCGAACGTCCCCGACCCCGACTCGGTCGCCGACCTGATCCGCTCGCTGATCCACGCCCGCCGCGTCGAGGTCGGCTGATCTCTCCACCCCTCCCGGCAGGTCAGGAGGGGTGGAAGCGTCGACGTCTCAGGGCTTGGCGAGGTTCGACCGGACGGGAGGGCCGGCGATCCCGGTGCGGCTGACGCCGAAGGCGACGAGTCCGTCGGCGGCGGGGAGCGTCAGGGGCGCGGAGGCGGGGAGGATCCGGGTGGTCCAGGCGTCGCCCTTGCGGAGCTGGACGACCCAGAGGGCGGCGGGCTCGCCGCCGGGGCCTGAGGCCAGGGCCACGTTCCCGCCGTTGATGGTCATGATCGGGCCGGCGGGGACCTTGTCGCCCAGCCAGGGGAAAGCGGGGATCAGCGAGGGCTCGCGGAACAGGCCCTCGGCGAGGGTGGTGGCGATGCCCTGGCGGTCTTGCAGAAGGGGCTTCATGCTGAACAGGACGACGCCGTCCTCGCCGGGGGCCTCGCGGATGATCTTGATCTGGTTGAGGATCTCCTCGGGCGCGTAGCCCTCGCCGGGCTGGCGGCCGATGCGGCTGACGGTGAGGCCGGGCCAGACGTGGCGGGCCTTGGCGTTGATGGAGATCCAGTAGTTCAGCAGCGGGCGGAAGGGCTGGCCGGGGGCGTCGATCTTCCAGTAGAGCTGGGGGGTCCAGTAGTCGATCCAGCCGGACTGCAGCCAGCTCTCGGTATCGGCGTAGAGCTTGGCGTACTGGTCGAAGCCGACCACGCCGGCGGGCTTGCCGGGGCGGGGGATGCCGAACGGGCTGATGCCGAACAGGACGTGGGGCTTGGCCTTCTTGATGCCGTCGTAGAGGTCCCGGATGAGCTGGGTCATGTTCGCGCGGCGCCAGTCGCCGCGGTCGGCGGGGTCGTCGGCCTTGTGGTGACGCTTCCAGCTTTCGTCGTCGGGGAAGTCGATCTCGGCCTTGGTCTTCGGGTCGGCGACGGGGTAGGGGTAGAAGTAGTCGTCGAAGTGGATGCCGTCGACGTCGTAGCGGCGGACCACGTCGAGGATCACGCCGAGCGTCTGCGCCCGGGCGTCGGGCTCGCCCGGGTCCATCCACAGGAGGTCGCCGTACGAGCGGACGAGGTCGGGGCGGGCCTTCGAGACGTGCGACGCGGCGGCCTCGTACTTCCCGCCCGCCTGCTTGGCGCGGAACGGGTTGAACCAGGCGTGGAGCTGCATCCCGCGGGCGTGGGCCTCGTCGATCCAGAACTGGAGCGGGTCGTAGTAGGGCTCGGGCGCCTTGCCCTGCGTGCCGGTCAGGTAGTACGACCAGGGCTCCAGCTCCGACGCATAGAGCGCGTCGGCCGCCGGGCGGACCTGGAAGACGACGGCGTTGAAGTTCGACTTCGCGAGCCGGTCGAGGATCGCACGCGCCTCCTGCTGCTGGACCTCGGTCGACAGGCCGGGCTTGCTGGGCCAGTCGATGTTGGCGACGGTCGCCACCCAGGCCGCTCGGAACTCGCGGGGGATCGGCGGGGGCGTCTTCGCTCCTTCCTCGGCGGCGGCGGGGGGCGCCGCGGCGAGGAGGCAGCAGGCCAGCAGGGGGGCGATGGACATGGAGGGGCTCCTTGATCCGAGGGCTTCGCGACGGATGAAGGGCCGATTGTAACGCGCCGGGCGTGCGGGAGTCAGGCTGGGCCGGGGGGCTTCGGGGGGGGCTCGACCCGCTCTCGGGAGAAGCGCGCGGCGCGGGGGTCCAGCTCGTGGCCGAGGCGTTCGGTCAGGAGGCCGTACAGCTCGGGGCGTCGGCCTCGGATCCAGCGCCTGCCGGTGCAGAGGGGGAGGAGGTCGAGGTCCAGGTCGGCGACGACCAGCCGATCCTCGGCCTTCCAGGTCTCGGCGAGGATGCGGCCGTAGGGGTCCAGGATCATGGCGTTGCCGGTGCGGACCTCGCCGGCGTCCTCGCCCACGCCGTTGCTGAAGAGGATGAAGTAGCCGTTGTCGTGGGCCCGGCTCGGGAGCCAGCGGAGCAGCCATTCGCGTCCCTTCGGGCCGCGGAACTCGGCCTCGATCGCCTCGGGGTCGGCCTGGCGGCGGTCCCACAGGGCGGGGTCGATCGGGCCCATCGCGTGGGGGCTGCGGGAGTCGCAGCCGCCGGTCTGGTGGGGGGCGATCAGGACGTCGGCGCCCAGCAAGGCCACGGCGCGGGCGTTCTCGACGAGGTTGTTGTCGTAGCAGATCAGGACGCCGGCGCGGACGCCCCAGGGGGTGTCGAAGACGGTGTAGCGGTCGCCGGCGGCGATGTGCTCGCTCTCGAACGCGTGGATCTTGCGGTGGCGGTGGACGGCGCCGTCGGGCAGCGCGACGACGTAGGTGTTGAACAGCCGGCCGTCGTCGCCGCGCTCGATCAGCCCCGCGCCGATCGCCAGGCCCGAGGCGAGGGCCAGGGCGCGGAGCCGTCGCGAGGAGGGGCCGTCGGGGACCGGCTCGGCGAGCGCCTCCAGGCCGTCGCGGTCGAGCTTGGTGGCGTGCCAGTAGCCGGTGAGGCACATCTCCGGGAAGGCGAGGATCTTCACCCCTCGCGCGCGGGCCTCCTCGACGAAGCGCTCGACGACGGAGAAGTTGTACGGCTTGTCGCCGGCGCGGTGGTGGAACTGCACCGCGCCGCAGGTCAGGACGGCCATGAGGGGCGGGCCTCGGCTGTTGGGGTCTCGGTCGATGGGAGGGCCCGTCGGGCCGCGTCCGGGTCCGGGGTCAATCGGGCGAGATGGATTCCGCCCGGTCGGGGGCGAGGTCGGCGTCGACGTCGGGGGCGGCGCGGCGGGGGAGGAGGAAGGCGAAGACCGAGCCGCCGCGGCCGTCGGTGGGGCAGAAGGCCTCGACCCGGCCGCCGTGCAGCTCGACGAACGTCTTGACGAGGGAGAGCCCCAGGCCGATGCCGCGCTTGCCGAACTGGTACTCGCCCGAGGAGTGGTGGAGGGTGTCGAAGCCGGTGAAGAAGGGCTCGAAGAGGAAGCGGTGCTCCTCGGGGTCCAGGCCGGCGCCCTGGTCGCGGACGGCGATCCGGACGAAGCGGGGGGCCTCGTCGTCCCCCTCGCCCTTGGGGTCGGGCGCGTCGGCGGCCTCGACGGCGATGGTCATGCCGTCGGGCGTGAACTTGACGGCGTTGGCCAGCAGGTTGATGAGGACGTCGTGGATCTTGTCGCGGTCGCAGGCGACGGCCGCGAGGCCGGCGGGGACGGAGACGTCGACCGACTGGCCGCGCTTCTCCAGGTAGGGGGACAGGACGTCGACCGCGCCGCGGATGAGGGGCTCGAGGTCGACGGGCTCGACGCTCAGGGGGCGGGCGAAGGCCTGGGTGTCGACCAGCTTGAGCATGCGTTCGACGGTCCGGGCGAGGCGGGCGGCGGCGGCGTGGATCCGGTCCACCCAATCGACCTCGACGGGGGAGGCGGTCGGCCCCTGCGACATCTTCCAGAGGTCGGCCAGGCCCTTGATGACGGTGACCGGTGTGTTCAGCTCGTGGCTGGCGACTTCGAGGAAGGCGCCCTTGAGGCGGTCGGCCTCGCGGAGCCGGGCGTTGGCGGCCTGCAGCTCGACCATGAGCCGGGCCTTCTCGACGATCAGGTCGTGGCGCTCGACGGCCTGGCGGATGAGCGCCTGCAGCTCGTCGGGTTCCCAGGGCTTGGCGATGTAGCGGAAGACGTGGCCCTGGTTGATGGCGTCGACGACGGTGCGGAGGTCGGCGAAGGCGGTGAACAGCAGCCGGGTGGTCTCGGGGCGGACGTCGGCGGCCTCGCGGAGCAGCTCGACGCCGGTCATGCCGGGCATCCGCTGGTCGGTCAGCACGGCGGCGACGTCGGGCGCCTGGCGGAGGTATTCGAGGGCCTCGGCGCCGCCGCCCCGGGTGACGACCTGGTAGTCGATGCGCAGCAGGTCGTGGACCGAGCGCAGGACCTCGGGCTCGTCGTCGACGACGAGGACGACGGGCCTCCGGCGGGGCCGGGGCGGTTCGGCCGTGGCCGTGGCCCCCGGCGCGGCCGCCAAGTCGTGACGTTCTCGGGTCGTAACCACCGACGCAACTCTCCGATCGAGGCCGGGGGACGCGTCGCGGCGCGCCGGTCCGCCCGTTGGTCAATCCGTCGGTCAGGCCTCCGGCGCGGGCGGCGGCGCCGGCGTCGGCTCGGGGCGAGGGTACCGCTTCAGCAGCGTGACCTCGTTGCCCTCTCGATTGTACTTCATGTCGTCGACCATGCCCTGGCAGATCAGCAGGCCGAAGCCGCCGGCCCGGAGGCCCAGCTTGTCGCGCACGTCGAGGTGCGAGAACGGGTCGTCGGGGGCGGCGGCGTGGGGCAGGGCGCCGCGGTCGAAGCCGGGGCCTTGGTCGCGGATGACGATCTCCAGGCTGTCGTGGTGGACCCGGTAGGTGATCTTCACGAGCCGGTCGGAGCAGTGCTGGTTGCCCCACTCGATGGCGTTCTGGGCCATCTCCATCACGGCCTGGCGGATCTGCATCACCTGGTCGTTGGAGAGCGGGGTGGCCCGGCAGACGTTCATCAGGAAGTCGTTCAGGTCCTTCAGCAGCGTGATCTCGCTGTTGAGCTCGACGTGGATCTCGCCGTGGAGGTCCTGGCGGAGCATGCTCTCGCGCCAGGCGCGGGCGGCGGCGATGGCGTCGAAGAGCTGGTCGACGCCGTAGGGCTTGGTCAGGTAGGCGTTGGCGCCGACCCGGAAGCCGTGCATGCGGTGCTGGCGGTCGTCCATGGCGGTGAGCATGACCACCGGCATCAGCATGGTCGCCCGGTCGCCGCGGAGCCGGCGGCAGACGTCGAAGCCGTTGACGTCGGGGAGCATCAGGTCCAGCAGCACGACGTCGGGCTGATGCCGCCGGGCCAGGACCAGCCCGGTCTCGCCGTCCTCGGCGATGAGGGCGTCGAAGCCGCGCAGGCCGAGGATCCGCTGCACCAGGCGGGCCTGCTCCGGATGATCTTCCACGATCAACGCCGTCGCCATCTTCGTGGTTCCCGTGGGCCGGCCCGCGGCGCATCCGTCTCGATCGACCGTGCCGGGCGCCGAAATTCCGCGTGTCGGGCTCATGACGCATGCAGCTCCACGACGTCGCGATCGTGCAGTTCGTGGTCTCGCTTGACGCTCTGGCCGTCGAAGACGCCCGTCCCCCAGACCTTGGCGGACCGCAGCGACGCCTCGAGGTCGCGGTGGATCTCGCGGGCGAGATCGAGCACGGTGCTGCCGACGGGGACCGTGAACGGTCGCGACCGATCCGCCGGCCTGCCCGGAACTTTCGTGAAAATGCGAATCAATCCCAACGAATGGTATGCGTCCCGGGCCAGGGTTTCCAGTCCTTCCCGCGTCTCGGCCGAGACCGGCCGGGGGCGGAACCGGCCCGCGAACCACTCGCGGAGGACCTCCAGGCGGCCCTCGGCCCCCGGCGCGTCGGCCTTGGCGGCGGCGGCCACCGTCTTGACGTGCCGGACCTCGACGTCCTCGACGTCGCAGGGCAGCTCCTCCACCAGTTCGATCCCCCGGGCGGCCAGGAGGGCCAGGACGGCCTCGACCTCGTCGGCCGCGTCGTCGCTCGCCAGGTCGAACGTCAGGATCGCGGCGTCGGCCGAGCCGATCAGGCCGGGCAGCCAGGGCTCCATGAAGTCGTCCGAGACCGGCGGCAGGTCCAGGAGCTGGATCGGCACGTCCTCGACGTCGAGGATCCCCGGCTGGGGCGCGCGGGTGGTGAAGGGGAAGGGGGCGACCGCCGGGCGGGCGTTGGTCAGGGCGGCCAGCAGCGCGCTCTTGCCGGAGTTGGGCGGGCCCACCAGGACGACGCGGCCGGCGCCCTCGCGGGGGATCTTGGGGGCCCCGCCGTGCTGCTTCTTCGCGCCGGGGGCCGCGGTCTCCAGCTCTTCCTTCAGCCGGCTCATCTTCTGCTTGAGGTCGGACTGGAGCTTCTCGGTCCCCTTGTGCTTGGGGAGCATCCGATACAGCTCGCGGAGCTTCTCCAGCCGGTCGCCGGGCTTGGTGAGGCTTCGGTACTCGTCCTCGACCTTCAAGTATTGGGGCGGAAGGTTGGCCGGCATCGTGGCGGAGTCTCCCCGGCTCGTCGGAACGCGGTCCGAACACGACCGTAGCGACTCCCGGGGCCCGATGCAAGACGTGGTCCGGCGGCCCCGCGCCGGGCCGCGCGGGGCGGCCGGCGCGGGGCGAGGGCCCGGCTCACTCGGCGGCGGCCTTCTTCTTGGCCAGCACTTCGATCTTCGAGGCCTTGTCGCCCTCGTGGGTGACGCGGACGCGGATCCCCTTGGCGTCGGGGTTGCGCTCCTTGGACTTGGAGAGCATCTTCTCCATCTTCTTCAGGTCGACCTTCGAGCCGGACTCGTCCTTGGGGGTGATCAGCTCGGCGTCCTCGTCGACGATGAGGACGGTCTCCTTGTCCGCCTTCTTCTGGAAGACGGTGATCTTCCGGGCCTCCGGGTCGACCTTGGTGATGACGCCGTAGATCTCATCGGCGAAGACCGAGCCCATCACCACCGCCAACGCCGTCGCCAGGGCGGCCGAAGCCCGGACCCAACCACGATAGCTCGCCATTCTCAGCTCCCATCGGACTTGAAGCTCCCGGGAGGCCTCGCGCCCGACGCGGGCGGAGGCCCCGAGGATCTCGTCCCTTATAAGAGCGACGGTCCGCCCTCACAAGGACGCTCCTTCTTCCGGCGTGGGCTCAGGCGTGCGCGCCGCGGGCCTGGGAGGGGGCGTCGGCGGTGTCGACGCCCAGGCTTTGATAGGCCTCGCAGTGCCCGGTGACCCCGCGATAGATCAGGCCGCCGCCGAGGACGGCCAGGCCCAGGCCGGTCAGGCCGCCCCGGGTCGCCCCGAAGAGGGTGAGAAGCCCGCCGCCCATCACCGAGACGACGCGCTCCACGTCGCCCACGTTGACGTCCCGATGGCCGCCGAGGAGGGCGGGCAGGCCGCCGCTCATGGAGCAAGCCTCCGGGCTCGCGGCGACGTCACGGCCCTGATCCCGGCTCCGGCCGTGCCCTTCCTGGCCCCCGCCGTGACCCTGCTGCGTGGACGGATTGCGACTCGTGGTGTTCTGCGGCATCGTTCGCGTCCCTTCGTGATCGGGTGTGAGACCCCGGGCTGCGTTCCCGGGCCGTCGAAAAGACCACGATGCAAATCTCCGGCCGCGGGCGGCCGTCCCCGGGATCGGAACGGCAGTTGCAACTGGCGTCCGACGTCGGTGGACTCGGCGGGTCGCGGGAGGCTCTCCGCAAGGAAAACGGTCCGCAAACAGGGGGCGAAAAGGATGGGCGCGATGGAAAGCAAGAAGCCCGGAGAGGCCGTCCGCAAGGTGGCCATGATGATCCGCGGGATCAAGGTGGCGATGCTCGCCACCGCTTCGCCCGACGGCGGCCTGCACAGCCGGCCGATGGCGACGCAGGAGGCCGAGTTCGACGGCACCCTCTGGTTCTTCACCAGAACCTCGTCGGCCAAGGTCGACGAGATCCTCGGCGACGCCGAGGTGAACGTGAGCTACGCCTCCCCGGAGGACCACCGCTACGTCTCGCTCTCGGGCCGCGCCTCGATCGTGCGCGAGCCGGAGAAGCTCCGCGAGCTGTGGAGCCCCGCGAACCGGATCTGGTTCGCCCGAGGGCTGGACGACCCCGACCTGGCGCTGCTCCGCGTCGACGTCCGCATCGCCCAGTACTGGGACATGCTCGCCGGCGGGATGATCGTCCTGCCCGGCTTCGAGGCCGAGGCGGTCGCGATGGCCGCCACGGCCTGAGGCCCGTCGATCAGGCTTCCTCGGCCGAGTCGGCCTCGGCGCGGCTCTCGATGTAGGTGCGCAGGAAGTTGAGGAAGGTCGGCAGCCCCTCGGCCTCCCAATCCCGCTCGATCGCCTCCTTGAGCCGCTGGTTCTCGGCCTGGAGGGTCCGGAACGCCTCGGCGTCGTCGGCCACCAGGTCCAGGCCGGCGACCTGGTCGTGGGTGTTGACCGAGAGCATCAGCCCGTCGGCGTTGTTCCAGGGCTGGAACTGCAGCTTCATGTGCGGGTAGCGGCCGTTCCCCAGCCGCAGCGCGAAGATCGGCGACTCCGAGCCGGGGGTCTTCCCCGCTCGCTCGAACGGCGGCTTCGCGAACAGCTCGCGGGGGGGGAGGCCCTCCGCCCAGGTCGTGCGCCGCTTGACGTTCTCCGGGCGGTCGCCCGTGGGGTAGGCGTGCCGCAGATAGATCTCGACGGCCCGGCGCAGGACGTCGATGCGCATGGCGTCGACGTCGACGGGGCCGGAATCAAGGGGCGCCTCCATGTGCGGAACCTCGGTCGACCGCTGCGGTCGTGTCGGTGGTGCGTCTGGGTTCATCGGGCGTCGTCGTCGGCGGGACCGCCGCGATCCCGGCCGTGCCAGGATACCCGGGGCGCCCGCCGCAGGCCAAGTCGTCCTCCGTCCGGCGAGGCCGGCCGCGCCGGTTCAGCCGACCGTCCGTATGGTCAAGGTGAGGACCTGCTCCTCGCCGTGGCCCAGCACCCGGAGGCCCGCGTCGACACCCCGGGCCTGCAGGTTGATCGCGTCGGTCGCCTGGGTGTAGGGCTCGATCGCGATCACGTCGTTCTTGCCCGGCGGCGTATAGACGACCAGCTCGCGGAACGAATCGTCGAAGCCGAGCTGGAATTCGGCGTCCTTGTCCAGGTCCAAAAGCCGGCAGGCCCCCTCGCCCTGGTCGCGGGTCAGCCCGGTCAGCACGTCGTCGAGCATCAGGCCCTCGATCGCCTTGCCCTTGCGGAAGTCCAGGCGGTCGGAGATCTCCGAGACCTCGCCGGTGGGTAGGAAGTCGCGCAGGGGCCAGTACTTCGAGGCCGGCAGGATGATCCGGGTGCGGGCGAGGTCGCCCCCGGGGGGGAACGGCAGCCGGAAGTACGGGTGGATGCCGAACCCGTACGGCAGGTCGATGGCCGTCGGGTTGGAGACGGTCGACCTCATCGTCAGCGTCCGGCCCGCCAGCGTGTAGCGGACGTACAGGACGGCGTCGGTCGGCCAGTGGTCGCAGTGCTCCGGCGCGTGGACGGAGAGCTGGAATCGGCCCTCGACCACGGCCCCTTCGGGCGTGGCCTCGTGCTCCACCACGTCCCAGGGGACGTCGATGGCGAAGCCGTGGATCGCGTGGCCCCCCTTGTTGGTGGGGATCGTGTACGACTTGCCCCCGAAGGTGAACGTCCCTTCCCGGATCCGGTTCGGGAACGGGAACAGGATCGGCGTCCCATTCCCCCCAGCCCGGCTCGGGGCCTCGGCGAAGGTCGGGTCGGACACGATCACCGGTCGGACCTCGCCCGCGATCGGCAGCCGGAGGTCGAATAGGTTGAAGCCGTAGGAGGGGAGGACCGACGCCGACGCCCCCGAGACGTCGTCCCGCATCGTGTAGACCTCGCGACCACCCCGCTTCTCCACGTCCACGCGAAATCCCACGAGCCCCTCCCGGTCCTCGACCTGCGAACCCGACGACTTCTTCAAACCCGCCGTCGCCGTTGCAACATTTACCCATCATCATCCGAATCGGCCCGGATCGCGCCGCTCCCGCCCTGCGGACTCCCGGAAATCCTGACGCGCGCCGCCGGCGGGGCCAAGCGGAAAATCCGAGACCGCCTGGGAACGGCGACAATCCACGCCGGGGATCGTTTCATGATAGCTCAAAAAGGCCGTTTTTCGTTCTATCGATCCCCCCGCGTCGCCGGAACCTCGCTCCTAAGCGATGAATTCCACGAGATTTCTAGAACACGCCAGAAAAGAGAATTGCCCTCGCGGTATCGCGATGCTACACATGGGTAAGAGGATGTCACGACTTACTGAGGATAGGCCGAGGGCCCGTCGTGGGCGAGGGAATGCGTGGCCGAGATCGGCGATCTGCCGCGGATGTGACCGGGGAAAACCCCGATATCACTCGGTTTTGCGAGATCTCGGCATCATGCTTGCGGACGTTAGGCCGCATTCCTTCGGTTTACCCATGTCCTTGAATCCCCTGCGGCCGTTCGCCGGTCCCGTCCGTGGGATGATTCTCCGCGGCCTTTCTGATAGATCACGCCGGGTCTCTGTTGACGAACGACAGGAGGCTGCTATGATGGATGTGGTCAGTCGAGGGTGGGATGACGATCCGTCGTCCCCTTCCGGGCAAGGATCGGTCGGTGAGGTCCAAGACGAGCAGGAGCTTCGGATGGAACTCGATCTCGAAGTCAGCGGAGCGATCATCGACTCCTGGGTCGAGGCGTGCGGCGGCGTGGACGATTCGGCCCGCGTGGTCCTGCAGGTCGCCCCCAAGGGCCGGCCTCGCGAGCTGGTGATCGTCGAGGCCGAGACCTCGCTGCTCCCCGACGGCGGCTGGCTCGAGGACCTGAGCGAGAACACCTGCCACGGCAGCCCGGTCCGGGCGATCGGCCACCGGATGCTCAACGGCTTCATCTCGGCCAAGCGGCTGCAACTGATCCGCTGATCCCCGGCCTCGCTCGCCCTTTTCCTCCCCCCTCGGGTCCAACGCCACCTCCCCGGCCCCGAGGCCGCCTTCGCGGTTACTCTCGCGATCGAGAGGCCGCGCGACGCCGTCGACCCCTCGATATCGGGCGTCCGGCGACGTGTCCTCGCATCCTCCGCCGACGGCTTCCCTGGAGTCGTCCCTCCTCGGCCTTGCGCCCGTCCTCGGACGCTTCGAAGCGGGTCGGCCGGGATCGGGAACCCCGCGGCCGAGCGTGCCCCGGGTCGGTCGCGCGGGTGCCGATGCGACCACGGTTCCGCTATACTCGATCCGCCGGGGGGCCGGCGAGGCGGATGACTCCGCGCGCCGGCCGGGAGCGGGCGACCGCAGGAAAGGGGACCACTGATGCAGCAGGCCGGGATCACTCCGAAGGGCAGGGGCGGGCGCGGGCGTTCGAGGCGGCGGGGCGGGGCGCCCACGGCCGCCTCCCTGATGCTCGCGGGGGCGGCGTGGGCGGCCCTGGGCGGCCCCCTCGCCTCGGCGCAGGAAGCTCCCAGGCCGTCCCCGGAAGCCTCAAGGCCGTCCCGCGACCCGGCCGCGGCCCCCGCACCCGCCCCGACGACGCTGGAGGGGCGGGTCAAGGCGATCCTGGAGACGCCCGCGTTCCGGCGCGGCCACTGGGGGATCCTCGCCGTCGACGCGAAGACCGGCGAGACGGTCTACGAGAAGAACGCGGACGAGCTGTTCGGCACCGCCTCGGCGGCGAAGCTCTTCTCGACGGCCGCCGCGATGGTGGAGCTGGGCGCCGACCACCGCTTCCAGACCCCGGTGGTCCGGCGCGGCAACGTCGACGACCAGGGGGCGCTCCACGGCGACCTCATCCTGATCGCCCAGGGCGACCCCGCGATGGGGGGCCGCACCGGGCCCGACGGCAAGCTCCTGTTCACCGACGAGGACCACATCTACACCTCGGGGGGCAAGGCGGGCGAGGTCCTGGTCCCGTGCGACCCGCTGGCCGGGCTGGAGCACCTGGCGCGCGAGGTCCGGGCGGCGGGGATCCAGAAGATCGAGGGCGAGGTGATCGTCGACGCCCGCCTGTTCGAGCGGGCGCCCAGCTCGGGGAGCGGGCCGAAGCTGACCTCGCCGATCATGATCAACGACAACCTGATCGACGTGGTGGTCGCGCCCGGCAAGGCGGCCGGCGACCCGGCGACGGTGACGATCACCCCCGGCACGGAGTCGGTCGCGGTCGACGCCCGGGTGGAGACAGTCGCCGGCGGCGAGCCCCGCATCCGGGCGCGGGTCGTCGGCCCCCGGCGGATCACGGTGCGAGGCGAGGTCCCGGTCGGCGCCGACTCGTTCATCGACAACGCGGAGGTCGACGACCCGGCGTCGTTCGCGCGCTCGCTCCTGATCGAGGCCCTGCGGCGGCACGGCGTCCGGGTGGACGCCTCGCCGCTGGCCGACAACCCTGAGGCCGAGCTGCCGCCGCACGCGACGCTGGCGAGCCTCCCCAAGGTGGCCGAGTACACCTCGCCGCCGTTCCGGGAGTTCGCCCGGGTGATCCTGAAGGTCAGCCACAACCTCCACGCCAGCACCCTGCCGCTGCTCCTGGCCGTGCGGAAGGGGGACCGCACCCTCGCCGCCGGCCTGAAGCGCCAGGGGGAGATCCTCAAGGAGCTGGGCCTGGACCCGCTCGACGTCTCGTTCGGCGGCGGGGCGGGGGGGATGTGGGCCGACATGGCCACGCCCCGCGCCGCCGTGACGCTCCTGAAGGCCATGGCCGCCCGGCCCGACTTCGGCGCCTACGACGCGGCCCTGCCGATCCTCGGCCGCGACGGCACGCTCGCCAAGGCCGTGCCCGAGGACAGCCCGGCCCGGGGCCACGCCCACGCCAAGACCGGCACGATGTTCGTCTCGAACGCCCTGACCGGCAAGCGACTGATGACCAGCAAGGCCCTGGCCGGCTACCTGGAGACGGCGGCGGGACGCCCCCTGATCATCGCCTTCTTCGTCAACGGCGTCGTCCTGGACTCGCCCGACGGCAAGGCCCCGGTCCCCACCACCACCGACGCCGGCCGCCTCCTGGGCAAGCTCTGCGAGGCGTTCTACCTGGGCGACGGGCCGAGCCCGGCCGCCGCCCCCAGGCCCGCCGAGCCCCCCGCCGCCGGCGAGTGAGCCCCCGACGCCCTCAATTCTCGACGGACGCCCGCGCCTCGGCCCGGTGCGGGGCCCGGGGCGAGGCTTCGGCCTCGTCGCCGCGCAGGCGGCGGCCGTCGATCAGGCTGGTCAGCTCGTCGGAGAGTCCGGCCAGGGTGACCTCGCGGAGCGGGCTCGCCAGGGCGATCTTGTTCTGCGCGAACCGCTCGCGGATCGCCTTGCAGATCCGGTGCTTCGCCCCCCCCATCAGCCCGGGGTCGGCGACGTGCACCGAGAGGCCGAAGACCAGGCCCGACTCGCCCAGCTCCTCCAGGAGCGCCGAGGGGGCGGGCTTGGAGAGGACGTCGAAGTCGTTCTTGGCGATCGTCAGGAGCAGCGAGGTCACGGCCTCGACGTCCGAGTCGAGCGCGACGACGACGCGGACCCCCACGCGCATGATCTTGTCCTTGTGCGTCCAGTTCACGAGCCGGCCGGTGATCAGCTCGCGGTTGGGGACGATCATGCACTGGTTGTCGCCGTTGATGATCGTGGTGGAGCGGGTGTTGATCCGGTCCACCTTGCCGGTCGTCCCGGCGATCGAGACGACGTCGCCGATGCGGATCGGCCGCTCCAAAAGCAGGATAAGCCCGCAGATGAAGTTCGAGACGACCTCCTGGAGGCCGAAGCCCAGGCCGACGCCGAGCGCCGCCAGGATGAAGCTGATCTGCGAGAGCTTCAGGTGGACCGCCTGCAGGGCGACGAGGGTGGTGACGGCGAGCGCCGCGTACCGGCAGAGGGTGACGACGGCGAACCGGACGCCCGGGTCGTCGGGGATCCTGCGGAACAGGGTGAAGGCGAAGAGGCCGGGCATGTACCGCCAGGCCAGGCCGCCGAGCACGACGGCGGCCATCGAGGCGGCGACGTTGCCGAGGACCACGGGGTCGCCGTCGGCGTCGGCCCAGAGCGGCTGCTTGCCCAGGAAGTCCAGCAACGCCGGGTCGATGCCCCAGATCCACCCGAGCATGGCGAACGCCAGCAGGATGATGGTGAAGGTGGACGCCCGCGAGGCCGCGAGGGCCCAGTCGGTGGGCTCGGCCGGGGCCGAGCCGGGGGCCGCGCCGGCGGCGTGGGCGCTCCGCGAGCGCGCGGCCAGGTACGAGGCGGCCGACGCCCAGAGGCGGTTGGTGCGGGCGTCCAGGCGGAGCCGCCAGGCGATCAGCCGGGCGACGACGCGGTGGATGGCCCACGAGAGCATGAAGACCACCAGGCTCTCCACCCCGCCGAGCGCCAGGCGGCCGGCGGCGAAGCTGTAGCCCCGGAAGTCCAGGACCACCACGACCACGCCGAACGCCACGATCAGGCGGGAGATCGCCCGGGCGCGGCGGAGGCACCAGGTCACCCAGGCCTCGCCGACCGCGCCGAACGGCTGCCGCGAGACGATCACCGTCGCGGCGGTCGCGGCCGGCCCGCTCCCGGTCGCGGCCCCGGACCCGTCCCCGACGCCGTCGGCCGGCTCGACCGCCACGTCGGGGTCGATCCAGAGCATCAGCGCCGAGCCCGGCCGCAGGTGGTAGGTCAGCGACGCCAGCACGATCAGTTCGAAGGCCAGGAACAGGAACCGCGAGAGCGCCGGGGCCGTCACGGCGTTCCCCTGGTGCGCGATCTCGCCGTGGGCGAACAGGTGGACCGGGATCAAAAGGGCCATCGCCGCGACGATCAGCAGCCGGCCCGCGCCGCGGAACTGCCGGGTCACGCTGGGGGGCGTGTCGAGGTAGCGCTCGCACCAGCCGCCGGGCTTGAAGAACCAGCTCCCCAGCCCCCGCGCGAACAGGCCGATCGCCGCCGCGTTGAGGATCGTCGCGGCCAGCACGCCGGTCGCCTTCGGCCACGGGCCGAGCCGCGCGGCCTGGGCGACGGCCGCCAGGTAGAGGGGCCAGGCGGAGGCCCAGAGCACGCCCATCAGCAAGGATCGCAGAGCAAGCATGGCGGAGGAATCCCTCGCGGAATGAACGGGAACGCTCGGCTCAGTCCCGATGCACGGTCGGGTCGGTGTCCACGGTCAGGCCCCCGGCGCGGCCTCGGCCGGCGGCGTCGGCGCCGGGGCCGGAGCGGGGGGGGCGGGGGGCGGCGGCAGGGCCTGGGTCAGCCGGTGCTTGAGCGTGCGGCGGGCGCGAAGGATCCCCAGCGGCAGGACGACCACGACGGCCGACGCGGCCAGGAACTCGGGCGTCGTCCGCTTCCAGGCCGAGGTCCGCATCGCGGCCCCCGCCACGTCGATCGACACCCGGGCCAGCCGCCGCAGCTCGCCGGCGGCCAGGCCGACGGTCGTCAGGCTGATCGGGTCCTGGTCGCGGACCCAGAACAGGTGGGTGCGGATGAAGCTCGACTCGTCCTCCAGGATCGCCAGCCGGCGGTCGATCTCGACGAGGATCTCCTCCTCGTTGAGCACCAGCTTCTCGAGCGCCTCGCGGCGACGGGCCAGGAGCCGGCCGTGCCGCTCCTCCAGCTCCTGCCAGATCGCCACGGCCTCGGGGTGGCGGCCGGGGGGGAGCTTGTCCTGGAGGTCGTCCAGGTCGATCTGGTCCAGCAGCCGGTCCTCGATCTGGCTCAGCTCCACGCTCGTGAGCATGTTCGTGTAATCGCGCAGGCGCTTGTCGACGACGTCGCGCTCCTCGCGCTGGATCCGCCGGCGCTCGGGCTCCAGGCGGCGGTAGTCGGCGTTGATGCTGAAGGCGTCCAGCCGCCGGCGGCCCGACTCGTCCCCCTCGATGATCTTCTTGATGCGCTCGAAGTCGACGCCCGCGACGTTGGCCCGGCTGCGCATCTCCTCGAGCGAGGGCTGGGCGCCGGCCGTCAGGGCCTGCTCGGCCTTGAGGACCGCGGACTCCAGCTCCAGCAGCTCGGCCAGGCGTTCGGCCCGGTAGCGCTCGATCGGGTCGCGGGCGTGCTCCGCCTTCGACTGCTCGACCTGCAACTTCCCCTTCAGCTCGCGCTCGGCGAGCTGGGCGAGCTGGAGGAAGCGGGCCTGCATGGGCTCCAGCACCTTCTTGCCGATCTTGACGTGCGCCACCCACCGCTTGCGGTCGACGGCGGCGGCCTCGGCCAGCTTGAGGGCGCGGGCGATCTTCCGCTCGACGACCTGGAGCCGCAGGGCGGCGGCGGCGGCCTCGACCCGGAGGTTGACCGCGCGCTCCTCGGCGAGCTTGCGGTCGGAGGCCGTCCGGGCGGAGGCGGGGGGCCCGGCGGCCTCGCGCGCCTTGACGGCGGCGACGTCCTGCGCGATCCGCTCCCGCTCCGCCTTCAGCTCGGCGACCGGGCCCGCCTTGGCCTCCTTCTCCGGCTCGGCGGAGCCCAGCGCGAGCTTGTCCTGATACTCCTTGATCTCCTGCTTGACCCCCTCGATCAGCTCCTTCATCTGCGCCTGGCCGGCCTGGTCGACCTCGCCGGGCAGGGTGAAGACGGGGGGGAGGAGGTCGGCGACCGGGCGATCGAGGCGGCCCTGGAGGTCGGCGAGGTCGGCCTTGGCCTCGGCGATCCGGCGGTCGGGGTCGGACTCGGGATTCGTCAGCCCGGCCAGCTCGCCGAGCGACTTGTCATACTCGTCGAGGCGGCGGGCCCGCTCGGCGAGGACCTCGGCGAGGGCCTTGTCGGCGAGCTTGGAGGCCGCGTCGGCGCCCGCCTTGGCGTCGGAGCCGTCGGCCGGGGGCGCGAGCGCCTTGAGCCTCTGCTCCGCGTCGGCCCGGAGGGCCGCGGCTTCCGCGGGCGGCAGCGGGCCCTCGGCGACGGCGACGGGGGCGGCGGCCGTCGGGGGAGCGGGCTCCTCGGCCCTGGGGGCCTCGGGCTTCGCGTCTCCATTCGCGGCGTCGGGCGTCGGTGCCGGCTCGGCCGGTGCGGCGACGGGAGGGGCCGGCTTGCCGGGGCGGGCGAGCTGGTCGGGGGCCTCGACCTCGGCCTCGCGGGCCGGGACTTCGGCCGAGGGCTTGCCCCCCTGCTGGGGCAGGGCGCCGCCCCCGCCGAGCACGCCGAAGACGAGGGCCGCGGCCGTCGCCGCCCGCACGTCGAACCGCGCGGGGCGTCGCTCTGATCCGGATTGGGACATGGGAATCCTTCCCGAACTCGAACTGATCCTGGTGAAGACGCGTCTCGGCTCGACGAGCATCCATGTCGGGAGCGCGGCGTAGAGTACTCGCGGGCCCGGGGCGGGGCAAGCCGAACATCGACGCCCGCGGCCCCGCCCCGGCCCCCCGGGCGGGGGCGACGCCGCCCGAAACCCCCGCCGCGTCAGGCCGTGCCGGCTTGACCTCGATGTCCGAGACCCTATCATTGGGTGGGCCGGCGAACGGCCTGACGGCCCCGGCGTTTCGACGGCGGAAGGCCGTCGAGGACCCGCGTTCCGACCGGAGTCCGCCGGGCCCCGGGGCGAGTCGAAGGCCGCGGGACGCACGCCCCTCCCGGCGATGGAATCCGTATCAATTCGGCGTCGAGCGCCCGGACGCTCGGTCGGCGTGGTGGATCGCAAACGACAATGACGACGCCCGTTCCTCGCATCGCCCTGGCGACGTCCACCGCGGGCCCCGACCCCTCGATCGCGGGACTCGCCCTGATCGCGGGCCTCACGGCCCGGCGATGGCGGGTCCAGCACTTTCGCACCCGGGCCTGCCCGACCCCCACCGAGGCGGTCGCCCAGGCGACGGGGATGCCGGGCCGGCACCTCGACACCTGGCTGATGCCGCCCGACGTCTGCCGGTCGCTGCTGGCCGGGGGCGTGCGGATCGCCGACCTCGGGGTGGTGGAGGGGTGCCTCGGCGGCCCGGCGACGGCCTGCCTGGCCGGCCCGCATCCGTCGCCGGGGGATCTCGGGCCCCTCGTCGAGATCCTCGACCTGCCGGTGGTGTCGGTGGTCTCGGTCGCCGGCCTTCGCGACGCCACCTCGCACCTCCCGGTGCCTCCGAGGGACGCCGCCGCGGTGATCCTCGACGGCGTCGAGTCGGCCGAGGACCTGGAACGCTGCCGTCGGCTGATCCGGCTCACCAGCGGCCTGCCGGTCGTCGCGGCCGTGGAACTGCTGCCGCAGGCGCGCCGAGAGATCGAGTCGGCCGCGGCGGGCGAGCTCCCGCGCCAGGCGGTCGACGCACTGGCCGCGAGCTTCTTGCGGCACGCCGACCTGAAGGCGATCTCGGCGCTCTCGTTGAGCCGGCCCTACCCGGACTACGTCGCGCGGCCGGGGCGTCGGTCGGGCGGCCCGGGCTTCCGCGTGGCCTTCGCCCGCGACGAGGCCTTCGGCTGCTACTTCCCGGACACCTTCGAGGCCCTGGCCTCGCTCGGCGCCGAGCTGGTCGAATTCTCCCCGCTCAACGACGGCGCGTTGCCGGAGGGGGTGGACCTGGTGATGATCGGCTGCGGCCTGGCCAACCTCCACGCGGGCGAGCTGGCGTCGAACGTCAGCATGATCGCGTCGCTGCGGCAGCACGTCTGCCGGGGCCAGCGGATCTACACCGAAGGGGGGGGCTCGGCCTACCTGGGCCGCTCCATCACCGTCGACGGCGTACGCACCCCGGGCGCGGGCATCCTGCCGGTGGAGGCCGAGCTGGCCGCCGTCCCCCGGCCCCCCGAGCCGGTCGTCCGCACCCTGAGCCGGGACAGCTGGCTCGGCCCCAAGGGGACCGTCGTCCGCGGCTACCGCAGCGGCCGGTGGAACCTGAAGTTCAGCCCCACGCCGTTCGAGTGCCCGTCGTGCTACGGCCGGCTCTCGGGCGAGGGGGACTTCTACTTCCGCCACCACGCCGTGGGGAGCTTCGTGCACCTGCACCTGGGGGCGCTCCCCGAGGTCGTCTCGGCCTTCGCCGGCCCCCACCACCCGTCGCTCCGACGGCCGACGAGCGTCCGACGCCCCGACCAGGACGAGCCCGAGGCCTGAGGCCGACGGTCGGCGTCAGCGCGGGCCGTCGGACTCGAACCGGGCCTCCAGCAGGCGGACGTGGTCGTTGAGCGCCTCGCTGTGGGGCTGGAGCTTGAGGCCCCGGCGGAGGGTCTTGAGCGCCTCGCGAGGCTGGTCGAGCTCCAGCTGGCACTGGGCCAGGCCGCCGAGCGCGCCGACGTGGAAGGGGTTGATCGTCAGCGTGCGGATGCAGTCTTCGGCGCTCTCGGCGAACCGGCCGAGCTTGAAGTAGGCGATCGCGCGCTGGTTGTACGCCTCGGCGAACCGGGGGGCGCGGGCCAGGAGCCTGGTGGCGCGGTCCACGGCGTCGTCGGGCCGGTCGGCGGCGATCAGGGCGCGGACGTCTTCCAGGGCCTGGTTGTTCTCCGGCGAGTCGGCCCGGAACCAGATCACCCACAAGGCCCGCTCGGCCATCGTGCGGACCACGCCGTCCTCGTCGCGGAGGGCCCGGCCCAGCAGCGCGTTGCAGCCGTCGAAGGTGCCCAGGACCCCCAGCGCGAGCACCGCGCCGCGCCGGGCCGTGACCTGGGGCGACGAGGCCAGGACCCGGCAGAGCGTCTCCTCGGTGTACCGCGCCGCCACCTGCTCGCGGAACCGGCCGAGGTCGCGGTCGCGCAGGAACGCTTCGTAGTATTCGGTCAGCAACGACCCGGAATGAGGTCCCCACATGCCGGCGGCTCCCACCGATTGACGTTGTCGCGACGATTCGTCCGGTCCCGCCGCCCCCGGCGACGTCGGCGTCGCGGCGGCGGCCGCCACGAGCAGCGTCGCGGCCAGCCCGGCCAGGCGCGCGGTCGGCGTCGGGCGACGGACGCGACGACGGGCCGTCGATGGCGGGGCGTCGGCCATGGCGCGACTCCTTGGGCGGATCGGGTCGGGCGGCGGCTCCGGGCCGGGATGCGTCGCGGCGATCAGGGTGGGGAGCCCGGCCCGGCCGTTGCGGCGGCGATGGGGCGCGGGTTCCGTCGGGACGCATCGGACGGGCGGGGCGAACCGGGCGGAATCCTGGACGTTCTCTCCGTAACCGAAGCAAGGCGAGGCAAGGCGACGCGACGCGAAACGAGTCGCGCGGCGGTCTGGCGTGATCGTGGGGGCGAGTCTACCACCGCCGTGCGGCCCGTTCCAAGACGTCCGAATCCCTTCGTTAACGATTTTTTCACTCCCGCCCGCCCATCAAGCCTCCCCCGAACCTCCGGGCCGCCCGCCCGCCCGCGCGGGGACGTGACCCGTCGTCTCGATTTTCGAGCGTTTGGGGGCTCCTGGGCGTCGGCGGATGGGGCGTCGTTGAGTAAAAGCATCAAGAGCGGGGCCGTCTCGGATTTTCCTCATGCACTCATCATTTTCTGTGGGCTAGCTTGACACATGGTCTAGGCAGGATCGTAAATCCTGATACAACGACACCGTATCGCAAGCCGAGGGCCCTCGATGGGGGACTCCCAAGCTTCGGTCGGAACTCTCGCCCTCGCCGCGACGTCGGCCGCGGTCCGGGCGTCGGTCGGATGGAGCAGGATTTGGACAGGTCAGAATCGGTCCTGGATCGAGGAATCGAACGGTCGTCGTGTCGATCGGATCCGTCGGACCTCATGGAGGAGTCAGGCGTTCGTCGTCGGACGCAGCCGTCGGTCGAGGAGTGGCATCGTCATGGGTTTCGTCGTACCACCGTCCAAATGGGAAGCTCAGCACGCGAGGCAGATCTTCGCGGCGCAGTCATACCAGTCCGCCAACAACGGCCAGCTCCCGGACACGCGGGTCTGGCGGATGCTGGAGTTCCGCCACAACCTCAATCCCTCCCGGTTCAACTTCTACCACCCGAACATCGGCCGGATGATCGACCTCCAAGGCGAGACGCCCGCCCCGCCCGCCGAGCAGATCGTCCGGGGCTGGGAGGGGCACATGCGCGGCCCCGAGCCGGTGCCGCAGGTGATCAACCCCCCGGTCAACCCGCCGGTCATCCCCCCCGTGATCCCGCCGATCATCCCGCCCCTGAACCCCCCCGCGGGCCAGGGGGGGACCCCGACGACCCCGCCGGTGACGCCGCAGGCGGTTCCCGAGCCGGCCGCGTTCCTGATGTTCGCCGTGGCGATCCTGACCATGGGCCTGTTCTTCCATCGGGCCCGCCGCAAGCCGCGTTGACCCCGGACCACGCGCCGCAGGGCGACCGGGGGAGCGTCCTTGTCGGCGACCGGGCGGCGGGGTAAGTTCGTTGCGGCGGCTCACGACCCGTTCGTCGCTCGCAACGGACGCCCATGCCAGGCTTTACGGAACATGAGTTCAGGGGTTCGAGGCCGCGGTCGGGCCCCTGGACGGCCGCCGGCCGTCGCCTGCTGGCGGCCCTGGCGCTGGGCGCGGGCCTGACGATGCTGGCCCTGGCCGCACCCGCCCGACGGAACGAGCCCACCGCCGCGCCGAGGCTGGTGCTCGACCTCAACGCCGCGCCGGTCGAGGTCCTCTCGGCCCTCCCCGGCGTCGGCCCGTCGCTCGCCCGGGAGATCGACGCTCGCCGGGCCGAGGCCCCGTTCCTCAGCCTCTCCGACTTCGGCCGACGCGCGCGGGGCGTGGGCCCGGCGACCCTCGCCCGGCTCGCCCGCCACCTCCGCACGGGCGCCGACGAGGTCGCGGCCCGCCTCCACGACGGGCCGCCCCGGCCCCGCTGAGGCCCCTTCGCCTCAGGCGTCCACCGAGCGGGCCCGCCATCCCCGCCGCAGGCCGGCCCCGGCGGCGATCGTCAGCAGCCCGATCGCCGACGCCGCCAGCGCCGAGGGCTCCGGCACGGGCCGGACCAGGGCGGCGGTGCTCAGCTCCACGAAATCGAAGGCCGTGTACGGCTCGTTAGGGGCGCGGAAGTCGACGATCAGCGAGCCGATCCAGGAATCGCCGCCGTCGGCGAAGACGTCGGAGAACGCCAGGACGGCCGTCGCCGCCTGGATGAGGCCGTCGTTCCGCGTGTTGTTCTGCTGGCGGAGGCCGAGGATCTCGGCGGAGCCGTCGGCCTTGACGATCCGGATCGAGGCCGGCGTGACGTCGTAGTCCCCGAAGAGGAGGTTGAAGTAGATCTCCTGCCGGACGGCGAGCGCCGTCTTGTCCACCTCGAACCGGAAGACGAAGCCGGGCTGGTTGGGGGTCGTCGTCGAGGGGGGCGTCGGGAACGGGCCGCCGGGGCCGAAGATCAGGCCCGTCTCGGCGTCGCCGCCGACGAGCACCTCGCCGGCGGCCCGGCTCGCGTCATAGCTCGTGGACAGCGAGACGTCGGTGAACTGCGAGCCGGTGGTCCCGACCGCGTTGACGACGCCGGCGCCGGTGAAGATCGAGTTCCCCGCGATTTCCGCCGCGCTCCGGAAGTCGAAGTTGTCCTTCGAGCCGGTGCGGAGCCAGCCGTCCTGGTCGATGTCGGGCAGGACGTCGCCGTCGGTCAGCAGGCCCGCCCGGTCGCGGTTGGCGTAGCCGCCCCCCTTGGCGGCGCGGAATCCGCGGGCCTCGCCGTAGCCGAAGCCGTCCACGTCGCCGATGCGGACCAGGGGCTGGACGTCCTCGCCGCGCGATGGCGCGGGGGCCGTCCAGAGCAGGCCGCCTAGGGCCGCGACCGACCAAACGGATTTCGCTGCTGACTTCATGAGATCGTTCCTCGGGGTGGACTGGCGTCGCCCGGGCGGACGTCCCGCCCGGGTTCGTGGTGGTGCTTCGTGGAGGCTTCAGCGGCCCGCCCCGGCGGGGATGGCGTTGCTCAGACGGAAGGGGTGCCGCCCGGGATTCGTGCCCTGGCTCCCGATCAGGAAGGCCTTCGCGCCCCCCTCCCCGTTTCCGTTGCGGGCTTCGATGGTCAGGACGGCGTCGCGGCCCGCGACCCGGAAGTCCAGGCCGTCCTCGGAGCCCTTGGGCAGGCGGACGTCGAACCTGAGCGTGGAGGGATCGGGCTGCCAGGCGTTGTCGGCGAACCTCCCCTTTCCGATCCCGCAGAGCTGGTAGCCCTCGATGGTCCCCCCATCGACGGCGATCGTGCCGCTGATCACGCGATCCTTCACGAGCGGCGTCATGCGGATGCGCCAGGTCCATCGGCCGTCGTTCGGGTCCTTCTCGGCCCAGACGGCGATGGCGGCAACCTTGCCCGGCTGGAAGTTTCGGGGCCGGCCGCGGGGGTCGATCGCCTCGAAGTCCCGCTTCGGGGCGTCGGCGGCCCATTCCTCGGCGAGCGCGTCCAGTTCGTCCCGGATCCGCCGCGCGTCGTCGCGGCGGTCGGCCCTGGTCAGGGCGGCGACCGCCGCTTCGTAGGCGTTTTGCAGCCGTTTTCGCGCCTTGTCGCGGCCGGATTGATACTGGCGGCCGCCCCGGGCGAGTGCCTGGCCGAGGGCCTCGTTCGGGTCGGGAAGGGTGCGCTCAAGCTCGAAGGCGTCTCTGGCCGCCTGGACGGCCGTCAATTCGTCGAGCTTGCCGAGCTTCCGTCGGCCCTCGATCGCCTCGTCGAATCGCTTGAGGAGCGACTCGCGCGCCTTGGCGATCCGGGCCTCGAAGTCGACCTGGGCCGTCTCAAGCTTCGCCAGGATCGGATCATCGTCTCCGCGTGCGACGCCCCAGGCCGCGAGCAGGCCGAACGCGAGCGTGAGGAGGCGGATCCGCGGCCGACCGTGACTTCCTGAAAAGGCTCTCATGGTTTGATCTCCGGTGGATTCCTGCCCAATTGAGCGGCTGCGATCGATTTGGGGATATTCGGCGTGGTGACGGCCGGTTAAAATCGCCTCGCCTGGGATCATGATCTCATCGGGTTCCTCACCCGCCCGATCGGCCTCCTCATCCATTACCGGCGGCCTTAACGCGCCCGGGGGGAATTCGTGGAAGTCGGCACGCCGAATCTCGGAAGCCGAGGAGCGAGGACCGATCGGTCCCTGCTCGAACGGGTCCGATCGCGAGACGACCACGAGGCCTGGGCGGCCTTCCTGGCCGAGTACGTCCCCCGGATCCGCGCCTGGTGCCGCCGACCGGGGCTGGGCGAGGAGGCGGTCGACGAGCTGATCCAGCGGGTCCTGGTGCGCCTGGCCTCGCGGATGCGAAGCTTCGCGTACGACCCATCGAAGACGTTCCGGGGCTGGCTCCGTCGGGTGGTCGGCAACGAGGTCTGCGACTACCTGCGCGAGGCCGGCGCCGCCGCCCGGCCGCTGCCGCCGGAGTACGACCCGCCCGCCCCGGCCGCCGCCACCTTCGGCCTGCTCGACGATGAGCCCGACCATCCGCTGTTCGAGCGGGCGCGGGCGATCCAAAAGGCCGTCCGCGCGGGCGTCAGCGAGACGACCTGGGCCGTCTTTCGGCGTTGCGCGATCGACGACGAGCCGATGGCCGAGGTCGCCCGCGACCTGGGCATGAGCTTCGCCGCCGTCTACATGGCCGTCCGCCGCGTGGGGCGGAAGCTGGCCGAGCAGGGCCGGCGCGAGCTCGACCGCCCCGGCCGATAGAGGTCGAGCGACCAGGACAGGCATCCGGGAGCCGCGAAGTCATGCAATGCCCCCAGCACCGGGCGCTCCGCCGGCTTGACGACGAGCCGGGGGAGCGGCCCGCCGACGCCTCGCTCGAACGCCACCTGGAAGCCTGCCCTCGTTGCCAGGCCGTCCTCGAACGGCTGGCGAGGGCCGATCCCTCGACCGCGACGACCCCGTTCGCCGACGACGACGCGGGGGATGCTGAGGCCTGGCCGGAAGTCCCCGGTTTCGAGGACTTCCGCGAGATCGGCAGGGGCGGCGCGGGGGTGGTCTACAAGGCCAGGCGGACGGCACTGGACGCCTGGGCCGCGATCAAGGTCCTCCCCGGCGGCCGGACCTGGCGGCGGGAGCAGGGGCTCCGCGAGGCCCGGGCCGCCGCCCGCGTCCGCCACCCCAACGTGGTCCGGACGTTCGACGTCGGCCTGGCGGGGGACCGGCCGTACATCGTCATGGAGTACGTCGAGGGGGGGACGCTCGCCGATCGGCTCGCGCCCGGTTCCCCGATCGCGCCGGGCGTCGCCGCGAGGCTCGTGGCGATCCTGGCCGACGCGGCCGAGGCGATCCATCGCGAAGGGCTCGTCCATCGCGATCTCAAGCCGTCGAACGTCCTGCTCCGGGACGGGGCCGAGGTCACGCTGGATCGGTGCGACCCCTTGATCGGCGACTTCGGGCTCGCCCGGGAGATCGACCCGTCGGGTTCCGGCGACCTCCGCGGCGGCACAGGCACGCCCAACTACATGGCCCCCGAGCAGGTCGACGGCCGCTTCGGATCGATCGGCCCGGCGACCGACGTGTACGCCCTGGGGTCGATCCTGTACGTCCTGACGGCGGGCCGGCCGCCGTTCCGGGGGAAGGACGCGCGCGAGGTCCTCCGGATGACGGTCGAGCGGGAGCCGCTGCCACTGCGACGGCTCCGGCCCGACGTGCCGCGCGACCTGGAAGCGATCGCGTCGGCCTGCCTTCGGAAAGACCCGTCGCGACGATACGGCTCGGCCCGCGCGCTGGCCGACGACCTGCGGCGGTTCCTGGACGGCCGGCCGGTCTCGGCGCGGGCGGCGGGGCTCGCGGAGCGGGCATGGCGGCGGGCGCGACGTCGGCCGGTCGCTTCGGCCGCGGCCTGCGTCCTCCTGCTCGCCGCCGTCGCCTTGCCGTTCGTCGGCGTCGCGTTCGCTGGGCTCCGGGATCGGGCCGAGGCCGGCGAGGCCGCCGCCCGGCTTTCGCGGATGGACGCCCGCTCCGGCGCGGACGCCGCCGCCCGGGTCGTCTCGGAGTTCGCGGCGAGGATCGGGGAGGTCGAGCCCCGCAACGCCGCCGCCCTGGCGGTCTCGACGACGAACGCCCTGGCGGAATGCCGCGCCCTCCTCGAACGTCGGCCCGACGACGCCGGGCTCCGCCGCACGCTGGCTCGGCTCGCCCACGCCTCGGGCCGGCTCCAGGGCCTGATCGGCGACCATGTCGAGTCCCTCCGCCTCCTGGAGGAAGCGGCGGCGATCGGCTCGCGCGACGTCGGGCGGTCGCCCGACGACGCCGCGATCCGCTATGCGGCCGGGTTCTACCTCCGCGACCACGCCCAGGCCCTGATCCAGGCCGGTCGCCTCGACGAGGCCGGGACGGCCCTCGGCCGCCATCGCGACCTGCTGGGGCCGATCCGAGGGCTGCACGACGCGGAATTCCGGCTGTGGGAAGGGCGGCTCCTGGCCGCCACGGCCCTGGAACTCGGCGGTCGCCAGGAACAAGCTCGACGCGACCTCGCCGACCTGCAACGGGAGCTGGAGGCCTCCGTCGCCGCCGAGCCGGGCGTCGCGTGGGCCTGGGGCATCCTCGCCGCCGCCCGGCAACGCGACTGGCGATTCCTCCCCGCCGTCGAGGCCCAGCGCCGGTGTTTCGCCCTCCAGCCCGAGGACGGCGAGACGGCCGTCCAGCTCATCGGCATGCTGATCGACGTCGCCCGGGAGACGCGCGACTCGCAAGCCCGCCGGCCGATCCTCGTCGAGGCCGACGCCGTCCTGGCCGACCACGTCGGCCGACTTGAGCGAACCCTGGCGCGCACGCCGGGCGACGTCCCCGCCGGCCGGGCGCTCGCGAGCTTTCAAGGGCTCGCCGGGAAGCTCGCCGAGGAACGCGCCCGGCTCGACGACCCCTCGGGGACCTTCGCCGGCCGCCTGCTCGCCGCGATCGAGGCCGAGTCGGGCCGCCCCCCGGTCGACGGCGGCTGGCTGGCCTCCTCGTGCGAGGAACTGACGGCCGAGTACGCGACCCAATCGGGACTGCCGGGATCGGCGGCGGCGGGGGAGGGTCGGGGGGAACCTTCGGCGGGCTGGGCGACCCTCGACTTCGAGCGGGGCCTTGGGCTCCTGGAACGAGGTCGGCCCGTCGCCGGCCGCGCCCGGTTGTTCGAGGCGCTCGCGCGGTCCACGTTCCTGCACCGCGACCGGGGCGACCGGGCCCGCGCGGCGAAGCTCGGCGCGATCGCCCGGGCGGGCGTGGCCGCGACGACCCCCGGAGCGGCCGACGAGGTCGCGTACCACCGCGCCGCCGTCCAGGTCTGGACCCACTCCGCCAAGAACGACTGGGACGTCGACCGTCGGGCCGCTCGCGAGGCCCTCGTCCGGGCGACGGCCTCGGCGCGGGTGGTCTTCGACCGCGAGCCGGAGGCCGCCGAGGCCCGCACGGACCTGGACAGGGCGCTCGCCCGGCTCTCCCGATTCGAGTGCGAGGACGGGGATTATGCGGCGGCGAAGGCCTCGCTGGACCGCCGGGCCGAACTCTGGCCGCCGGATTCCGCCGAGGCGGCGACCGTCGCCGGCGACGCTCGCAAGCTCGCCGACGAGGCCGCCCGTCGCCGGAGCCCCTGAGGGAGCGGAGGGGCCTCCCGGTCAGTCTCCGGCCGGCGTGGGAGCGACATGGCCGCGGCGGGTCCATCCGTATCGGAACAGGTTGCGGGCGTCCAGGTAGCGGGCGTCCGTCGTGGGCGCGCCCAGGATGACCACGATCAGGTGGTCGTCGCCGCGTCGGCCGCTGGCGACCAGGCAGTTGCCGGCCGCGTTCGTCGTCCCGGTCTTCACGCCGTCGTAGCCCTCGGTGCCCAGCAGCCGGTTCGTGTTCGTCCAGACGACGTTCCGCTCGTTCCCCTCGGCGTCGACGAGCTTGCAGCCGCGCTTCGGGGTCGAGACCACCTTCGCGAGGGTCGGATCCTTGAGGACGTGACTCGCGAGGCGGGCCAGGTCGCCGGCCGTCGCGTTGTGGTCCGGGTCGGGCAGGCCGTGGGTGTTGGTGAAGTGCGAGCCGGCCAGTCCGATCTCCCCGGCCGTGCGGTTCATGGCGGCGACGAAGCGGGCCAGGGGGTCGGCCTCGTCCCCCTCGACCTCGACCCGGCCGCCGAAGTGCTCGCCGAAGGCCACCGTGGCGTCGTTGCCCGAGGGGAGCATCATGCCGTAGAGCAGCTCTTCGACCGGGACTTTCTCCCCGGCGCGGACGCCCGAGGTCGAGCCGGCGGTCTTGTCCGCCCGCTCGGAGAAGGTGACGGTCTCGCCCAGCGCCGCCGGCTCGCGTTCGAGCAGGCGGGCGACGACCAGGGCGGTCATCATCTTGGTGGTGCTGGCCATCGGGAGCGGCTCGTCCTGGCGGTCGCCCCAGAGGACCTCGCCGGTCCGGCCGTCGGCGATCGCCCAGGCCTTGGCCGAGACGAACGGCGGGCCGTCGAGCGGGTCGGCCGGCTTCTTCGGCTGGACCTCGGCGTTGACCACCTCGGGAGCCGGGACGGGGGGCTCGGGGAGCCGCTCGGTCCCCAGGGCGCGGCGGGTCTCGGCGTCGGCCGTCCCCGTCGGGGCGATCCCCTTCGAGCGCTGGAAGCGGGCGACCGCCGCGCGGGTGGCGTCGCCGTAGTCGCCGTCGTCGTCCAGGCCGGGCGAGGGCTCGAGCGCGCGGTTCAGCCGGCGCTGGAGGTCCTCGACGGCCGCTCCGCCGTCGCCCGGCTTGAGCGGCGTTTCGACGTCGATCCGCCCTCGCGAGGCGCGGCGATCGGCCGGGGCCTGGGCGGAGGCTTCGAACGTCGCGCCCCCGGAGAGGGCCAGGGCCAGGAGGAGGAAACGGGCGGACGAGAGGACGCGACGGGCGGGACGCCGTCTGATTTCGGGCATGGCGGATCGGCTCCGAGGGGGGGGGCGTCGGCGGGCGCGTCGGCCTGGCTCCTGTCGATCGTGACCGCTCGCGGCCGCGTTGGCAAGGTGGCGGGGGAGCTTGACCGCCCGGACCGCCGCCCTTAAAGTCGGCCCGATTTCGCGTGCTCGTTCGAGGATGCACGGACGAGAGCCGGGCGACGCCCGGCGGGCCGGGCCCTCCCATCGGCACCGCGGGCGGAGGCCTCGCATGTCGGAACGGCTGAACCTTTACGGATTCTCGATCGCCCGGATGCGACGCCTCTTCCGGTCGGGCGACGTCGAGGCCGTCGCCCGGATCCGCGAGCGGATGGCGACGGAGCAGCCCGATCTCTCACAAAGGGAACTCGGGGAGGTCTGCGAGATCGTGGAGCGGGCGGTCACGACCGGCGTCCCGTTCGGCGACCTGGAGTGCGAGGGGCACGCTCACTGGCTGGCGGCGAACGCCCTCGCCGGCCACGACCAGGAATGGCTGGTCACCTCGGCCTCCGCTTACCACGCCTCGGCGCTGCGCGACTCCCTCGGGAGGCGGTATGGGAAGTACGCCCGGCCCGAGGTTCGGGCACTCCTCCGGGGGTTCGCCGAGGGCGTCCCGCTGTTCGGCCGCAGCCTACCCGAGGACGGGCTGCTCTACGCGGCCGTCGGGGGCGAGAAGTTGCGTGCGTTCGGCCCGGGGTTGGTCGACCTCCGCGAGCAGGTGGACTACCGGGTCGGCCGCAAACGCGAGCCCACCGGCGAGGACCTGGAGGCGGCCGAGTTCGTGGGCGAACTGTGCGGGTGGATCGCCCAGATCCAGGAGGCCGGCCTCGACCTCTGGTACTGCACGGCCTGAGCCCCGCCCGGGCGAGACTTTCGGCTCGTCCGTGGGTATACTTGGACGCCTAGACCGACGTTCACCAGGAAGCCCCAGTCGCGACGAGGCCCCAGACACGATGAGCGCCTATCAGCTTGTCAGCCCCTATCAGCCGGCGGGGGACCAGCCCCAGGCGATCGAGAAGCTCGTCCAGGGGCTTCGCGACGGCCGGGGCGCGCAGACGCTCATGGGCGTCACCGGCTCGGGCAAGACCTTCACGATGGCGAACGTCATCGCCCAGTACGGCCGCCCGGCGCTGGTGATGTCGCACAACAAGACGCTCGCCGCCCAGCTCTACGCCGAGTTCAAGGAGTTCTTCCCCCACAACGCCGTCCGCTACTTCGTCAGCTATTACGACTACTACCAGCCCGAAGCCTACATCCCCCAGCGCGACATCTACATCGAGAAGGACGCCTCGATCAACGAGGAGATCGAGCGCCTCCGCCTGGCCTCGACGAGCGCCCTGGTGAGCCGGCCCGACGTGGTGGTGGTGGCCAGCGTGTCGTGCATCTACGGCTTGGGCTCGCCCGACGACTACCGCAAGATGATGGTCCGCCTGAAGCTCGGCGACCAGGTCGACCGCGACGAGCTGCTGCTGAAGTTCGTGGACATCCAGTACGACCGCAACGACGTCTCCTTCGAGCGCGGCAAGTTCCGCGTCCGGGGCGACGTGGTGGAGCTGTGGCCGGCGTACGAGGAGTTCGGCTACCGCATCGAGCTGTTCGGCGACGAGGTCGAGCGGCTGGCGACGATCGACGCGCTGACCGGTTCGGTCGTCCAGACCCACGACGACCTGTACATCTACCCGGCCAAGCACTTCGTCCTGCCCGAGGAGCGCATCCAGGGCGCCGTGGACTCGATCGGCCGGGAGCTGGAGGAGCGGCTCCAGCAGTTCAAGGAGCAGGGCAAGCTGCTGGAGGCCCAGCGGCTCTCCGCCCGGACCCGGTACGACATGGAGATGCTCCTGGAGGTCGGCTACTGCTCGGGGATCGAGAACTACTCGCGGCACCTCTCGGGCCGGAACCCCGGCGACATGCCGAACACCCTTCTGGACTTCTTCCCGCCCGACAGCCTGTTCATCCTGGACGAGTCGCACGTCACGCTGCCGCAGATCCGGGGCATGTTCGCCGGCGACCACAGCCGCAAGCTGACGCTCGTCGACCACGGCTTCCGGCTCCCGAGCGCGCTCGACAACCGCCCCTTGCGGATCGACGAGTGGGAGTCCAAGCCGTCGCGGCGGCTGTTCGTCTCGGCCACGCCGGCCGACTACGAGGTCGCGGCGTCCGGCGGCGAGGTCGTCGAGCAGGTCATCCGCCCCACCGGACTGATCGACCCGATCGTCCGCGTTGAGCCGGCGCGGGGCCAGGTCCCGGCGCTTTTGGAAGAGGCGAAGAAGCGGGCCGCGAAGGGGGAGCGGGTGCTCATCACCACCCTGACCAAGCGGCTGGCCGAGGACCTCACGCGCTACCTGAAGGAGCAGGGCCTGCGCTGCAAGTGGCTGCACTCGGAGCTGGACGCCATCGAGCGGGTGACGATCCTCCGCGAGCTTCGCGAGGGGGCCTTCGACGCGCTCGTCGGCGTCAACCTGTTGCGCGAGGGGCTGGACCTTCCCGAAGTGTCGATGGTCTGCATCCTCGACGCCGACAAGGAGGGGTTCCTCCGCAGCGAGACGTCGCTGATCCAGACGATCGGCCGGTCGGCCCGGCACGTCAACGCCGAGGTCGTCCTTTATGCCGACAAGATCACGCCGTCCATGCAGCGCGCGATGGACGAGACCGAGCGCCGCCGCCAATTGCAGCTCGCCTATAACGCCGAGCACGGCATCACGCCGGAGACGATCGTCAAGGCGATCCGCAAGGGGATCGAGGAGGAGATCCACGCCCGCACCGTCGCCCGCGAGGCCGTCCACCGCGACGAGGCGACCGACGCCAGCGAGGAGTACCTGACGGCCCTCGAACTGGAGATGATGGAGGCCGCCGAGAAGCTGGAATTCGAACGCGCCGCCGCCCTCCGCGACAAGATCCACCAGCTCCGCTCCGCCCAGGACGGCGGCGTCGCCCGCCCCTCCGCCTCCCCCCAGGGCCAGAGCGCGCGGGCCAAGGCGAAGGCCAAGGCCCGCGCGGGGAAGAAGCGGCAGTAATGCCGGATCAGTCGGAGTCGGCGGGGGAAGGGTGCGGACGAATTTCCCCCGCCTCACCATCCGGGGGCGCGATCGGGATGCCGTCCGCCAGTTCCTTCGCCTGGGCGTCGCCGTAGAGGGATCGGAGTCGGCCTTCCAGATTGCGACGGTCCTCCTCGGAGCCGACCGCACCATCGAGGTGAATCTCGTTGTAGAAGCAGAGGTCGGCCGAGAGCCCCCGAAAGGCCGGCTCCTGGAGGATGGGGAGGAGCCTGTCGAGATCGCGGCGGGCGCGCATCCCCTCGGCCGACAGGGCACCGCCCACGAAACCGACGAGCCCTCCCGTGGCGACGAGCACAAGGCCGACGAGCAGGAAGCACGCGAGCCGCGCCAAAGACGGCCGGGGGGCGGGATCCGCCGCCGCTCCGTTTCCGGGCCTCGGCCGGCCCGCTATCGCCGCGGCGAGGACCGCGACGCAACCGACGAGGATCCCGACGACGGCCCCCTGGGTCGCCCCCAGCCCCAGCCCGACCCGGACCGGGTTGAAGTCGAACTCGGCGCCCCGGCGGAACACCCCCCGATAGTATGAGGGGACCCCGAGGCCCAGGGCCGTCCCCAGGGCTCCCCCCGTCAGGGCGAAGGCGACGCCGCAGCAGGCGACGATGGTCAGGCTCCGTCTGATCGGCATGGCGTCCCCCCACGACTCGAAAAGGCCCCCACCCATGTTCGCGCGCGGCGGCTTGGGATACACTACGGACGTGTCGGACAACGGTGTCTCGTCGGAGGATTTCGGAACCCATGACGCGCCTCGGTTTCGCTGGGATGAGCCCTCGTCGTCGAGTTCTGGGGCTGGTCGGGACGGCCTGCTGGCTGGCCGCGACGGGATGCGAGGGGCCGGCGCCGCCCCCTTCGCGGTCGCGCCCCGCCACCGTCGCGGGCCAGGGCGTGAAGACCCTGGAGCTGATCCCCGCGCCGAAGCTCGAGGCCGACCTGGACTTCGTGAAGGGCGCGGCGCGGATCCAGGCGGGGCTCGACACGATCCGCGTGCTGGTGGCCGACCCGTCGGCGACCTCGCAGGCCGAGCTGGTCCGCCAGGGCCTCAAGCGCGCGCCCGGCTACCTCCTGGTCGAGGCCCCGGCCGAGCCCGACGCCGAGCTGGCCGCCGCCGTCGGCGAGGCGCGGGCGAAGGGGGTCGCGATCGTCGCCCTCGGCCGCTCGCTGGGCGGCCCGGAGGGGGGGCCCGGGCGTGAGATCGTCGTCGCCCCCAGGCCGTTCGCCGAGTCGGCCAAGGAGATCGTCGGCCTGGCCGTCCGCAACGCCGGCAATGGCAAGGTCGACCCCAAGTCCGGCGCGGTGATCCTGGCCGAGACCCCGAGCGATCCGCTGATCGGCGACCGGATCGCCGCCCTGAAGGACGCCCTCAAGGCCGCCGGCGTGGCGGAAGTGGGCGAGCTTCGCACCGGCCGCGATTCCGAGGCCGCGCAGGCCGCCCTCCTCGACTTCCTGAAGGCCCATCCCGGGACGAACCTGGTGATCGCGGCCGACGGCGTGGGCGTGCAGTTGGCCGAGGACGTCGCCGGGGCGGTCCAGGACGATCGGGCCTTCGTCATCGCCGGCTACAGCCCCGACGAGTCGGGCAGTCGGTCGCAGGTGCAGGTGGGCGAGTACGCCGCGATCGGCATCTACGCCCCCGACCGCCTGGTCCGCAAGGGGATCAACGTCGCCGCCAAGCTGCTCCGCGGCGAGAAGGTCGCCGACCGCGTCGAGATCGAGAACTCCGTCATGGCGTCGCCTGTGGAGTCCGGCCTGGCCAAGGGACGGCCCGCGACCGCGCCGAAAAAACCCGTGGCCCCCGAGTAAAGGCCGCCCGGCGAGTGAGGACGGACGCGATGCCCCACCCCGACCCCGGCTTCGGCGAGCCCGAGCGGCGAAACGCCGAGGCCCTGATCCGCATGGCCCTGGCCGAGGACCTCGGCGAGCGCGGGGACCTCACCACCACGGCCGTCATCCCGCCCCACGCGCGGGGGACGGCCCGGCTGGTCGCGCGGGCGCCGGGGGTGATCGCCGGCCTGCCGATCGTCGCCATGCTCCTCGAAGCGTTCGAAGTGGCCGACGGCTGGCGGCCTCGCAAGGCCGACGGCGACCGCGTGGCGGCCGGCGAGATCGTCGCCGACCTGGTCGGCGACTTCCGCGCGATCCTCGCGCTGGAGCGCACCGCGCTCGATTTCGTCCAGCGGCTCTCCGGGGTCGCCACCCTCACCTCGCGGTTCGTCGCGAGGGTGGAGGGGACCGCCGCGAAGGTCCTGGACACCCGGAAGACCACCCCCGGATGGCGGATCCTGGAGAAGTACGCCGTGCGCTGCGGCGGGGGCCGCAACCACCGCATCGGCCTGTACGACGCCGTCCTCATCAAGGACAACCACCTCGCCTGGCTCCGGACCCAGGGCGTGGCCGACCCGATCACCCGCGCCGTCGGATCCGCCCGCGCCGCCGCGCCGGCCGGAACGACGATCGAGGTCGAGGTCGACAACCTCGACCAGCTCGACGCGGCGCTGAAATGCCGGCCCGACATCGTCCTCGTCGACAACCTGGGCCCCGATGCGCTGGCGGAGGCGCTCCGCCGCCGCGACGCGCGGGCCCCGGGCGTGGAGCTGGAATCCTCCGGCGGCGTGACCCTCGACACCATCGCCGGTCTGGCCCGGACCGGGGTCGACCGGATCAGCGTGGGGGCCCTGACGCACTCGGCGATCGCCCTCGACGTGGCCTTCGACGTCTCAGCGGCCCTATGAGCGAAGGCCGATCACGCCCGACCTGGGTCGACGCCTCGCCGCCGGCCCTGAACATCCCGCTGCTGGATCGGCTCCGTTCCGCCGACGGTCCCGTCCCCCTCGGCGACCTCCCCGGCGACCCCGCCGCCGTCGTCGCCGACATCGACGCGCTGGCGGCCTTCGGCTTCGCGATCGACCGGCCGGCGGCCGGGGGCGTCGCGTACCGGGGGCCCTCGCCCCGGCTCTGCCCGGACCAGATCGAGCACGAGTTGGGGACGCTCCGGGTCGGCCGCCGCCTGGCGGTCTGGAGCCGACTGGGCAGCACCAACGACGTCGCCGCCCGCGCGGCCTCGTCGCCCGCCAACGACGGCCTGGTGGTGATGGCCGAGGAGCAGACGTCGGGCCGGGGCCGCCGGGGCCGCTCGTTCGTCGCCCCCCCGGGTTCGAGCCTGCTGATGTCGGCCCTGCTGTTCCCCCCGGCCGGGCTCGCGCCGGTGGGCCCGGATTCGGCCGCGGGGGTCGCCTGGCTGACGGTCGTGGGGGCGGTCGCCGTGGCCGAGCTGGTCTCCGACCGGACCGGGCGCGAGGCCCGGGTCAAGTGGCCGAACGACGTCCGGGTCGAGGGCCGGAAGGTCTGCGGAGTCCTCGTCGAGCGGGCGATCCGCGCCCTCTCGGCCGATGGGGCGGAGACCGCCGTCGTGGTCGGCGTCGGCCTGAACGTGAACGTCTCCGAGGCGGACTTCCCGGCGGAGCTTCGCGGCAAGGCGACCTCGCTGCGGATGCTGGCCGGCCGCGACTTCGACCGCTCCGACCTGGCCCGCGACCTGATCCGCCGCCTGGACCGCTGGTACGACGCCGTGCTCCGCGAAGGCCCCGCCGCCCTGTCGCCCGCCTGGCGGGCCCGTTGCGAGCACCTCGGCCGTCTCGTCCGCGTCGTCACCCCCTCGGGGGCCGTCGTCGGCCGCCTCGCCGACGTGGACCTTGAACTCGGCCTAGCCCTCGAACTCGACCGCGAACCCGGACCCGCCGCCGGGATCGTCCGCGTCCCGCTCGACGCCGTGACCGCCCTGGAGCCGGGCGGCTGACCGATCCGGCCTCATCGCCCGCCCCGCCCTCGGGATTTTCCTGGAACCGGGGGCGGGCCGTTCGGGTAACATGTCGAATCGAGATGTGCCGACGCGACGCGTCTCGTCCACCCCGAGGCCCGAGAGACGGAGGACGCCATGTCGACCCGATGGACCGATCCGGACTTCTCCGACCGGCCGAAGCCCGAGACGGCCGCCGATCGGAGGCCGCGCTTCCTGGGGATGCGTCCCGCCTTCGCCGGCGTCGCGACGCCCCTCCTGATCGTCGCGCTGGCGGCGACCGCGCTCGATCGCGCGGACCGTCCCTCGATTTCGCCCCGCCCGATGCCGCCGCGGCCCCCGCGAATCGGGATCTTCCCGGGGCCCGTCCGCGACCTCCAGCCGCCGCGAACGGCGGCGATCGACCCCCGGATGATCGTCCCGGCCCGCCCGGGGATCGACGAGGCGATGATCCATCAGGCCCGTCCCGACGTGGACCCCGGGATGATCGTCCCGGCCTTTCCGAGCCGGATCGTCCCCGACGTACCCGCCGCGCCGGCGGTCGTGCCGCTGGAGAGGATCGCCCCTCCTCGGTGATCGGCCGCGACGCGTCCTCGACGGGCTCGGACCGCCCCGGAAACCGATGGCGGCGGTATGACTTATGCTCATCAGATCCGGCGTACGGGCGCGGGGATCCGCGCCCTCGTTTCGAATCGAGACCGCCAGGAGACCCGCCATGAGCGACGACCCGCGCGAACGCGGACCGAAGCCCCCCCATCCTCCGCAGAAGCAGGTTCCGCCCGGCCTGGAATCCGAGATGGACCCGCTGCCGGACTTCGGCGAGGAGAGCTACGAGGGGTCGGGCAAGCTGGCGGGGAAGGCCGCCGTCATCACCGGCGGCGACTCGGGCATCGGCCGGGCCGTGGCGCTCGCGTACGCCCGAGAAGGCGCCGACGTCCTGATCTCGTACATGGCCGAGGAGGAGACCGACGCGCAGGAGACGGTCCGCGTCGTCGAGGCCGCCGGCCGGAAGTGCGTCGCCGTCCCGGGCGACATCCAGGAAGAATCCCACTGCCAGGCGATCATCGACCGCGCCGTGAAGGAGTTCGGCAAGGTCGACGTCCTCGTCAACAACGCCGCGTTCCAGATGGCCCGCGAGTCGATCGACGAGATCTCGACCGAGGAGTTCGACCGGACCCTCAAGACGAACCTGTACGCCATGTTCTGGCTGACGAAGGCGACGGTGCCCCACATGCCGGCCGGCGGCGCGGTGATCAACACGTCGTCGATCCAGGCCGACAACCCGAGCCCGGAACTGCTGCCGTACGCGATGACCAAGGCGGCGATGCAGAACTTCACCGGCGGCCTGGCCCAGATGCTCGGCAAGAAGGGCATCCGCGCCAACTGCGTCGCTCCGGGCCCGATCTGGACCCCCCTGATCCCCGCCACGATGCCGCCCGAGAAGGTCGAGAACTTCGGCAAGGACACGGCCCTCGGCCGCGCCGGTCAGCCGGCCGAACTCGCCCCCGCATTCGTGCTCCTGGCTTCGGACGAGGCCAGCTACATGGCCGGGGCGACGCTCGCCGTCACCGGCGGTCGTCCGCTCATCTGAGGCTGCCCCGCCGTTTCTCCAGGGAGGACACCCGCATGAAGGCCGTCGTTTTCCACGGGCTCGGGGACATCCGGCTCGACGAGGTCCCCGAGCCGAAGGTCGAGAAGGGGACCGACGCGATCGTCCGCCTCACCGCCAGCGCCATCTGCGGGACCGACCTGCACATGGTCCGCGGCACCATGCCCGGCATGGTCCCCGGAACGATCCTGGGGCACGAGGGGGTCGGCGTGATCGAGGACGTGGGCCCCGGGGTCCGCGACTTCAAGGTCGGCGACCGCGTGGTCGTCCCGTCCACCATCTGCTGCGGGACCTGCGCCTACTGCACCGCCGGCTACCAGTCCCAGTGCGACAACGCCAATCCGAACGGCAAGCAGGCGGGCACCGCGTTCTTCGGCGGCCCGGCGACGACCGGCCCGATCCAGGGCCTCCAGGCCGAGTACGCCCGCGTCCCGCTCGCCGACCCCACGCTCATCAAGCTGCCGGACTCGATGACCGACGACCAGGCGATCCTGCTGTCCGACATCTTCCCGACCGGCTACTTCGGCGCCGACGTCGCCGAGATCAAGCCCGGCGACACGGTCTGTGTCTTCGGCTGCGGGCCCGTCGGGCTGTTCGCCATCGTCGGCGCCCGGATGCTCGGGGCGGGGCGGGTCTTCGCCGTCGACACGCTCCCGGACCGCCTGGCGAAGGCCCGCGAGCTGGGCGCCGAGACGATCGACTTCAACGCCGAGAGCCCCATCGAACGCCTCAAGGAGCTGACGCAGGGGATCGGCGTGCTGCGGGCGATCGACGCCGTCGGCGTGGACGCCTATCGCCCCGAGAGCGGCCCGGCCTACGCCGAGTCGCGGGCGATGAAGTCGCAGTTCAAGGAGGAGCAGAAGGAGGTCCTGCTCGAAGGTTCGGGAGCGACCTGGGGGGGCCAGTGGGTCCCCGGCGACGCCCCGTCGCAGGTGCTCACCTGGGCCGTGCAGGCGCTGGCGAAGGCCGGGACGCTGTCGATCATCGGGGTTTACCCGGAGTCGATGACCCGTTTCCCGATCGGCAACGCGATGATGAAGAACCTGACGCTCCAGATGGGCAACTGCCCGCATCGGAAGTACATCCCCAGGCTCATCGAGGCGGTCGCGGCTGGGGAGGTCGACCCGACCCGGGTGCTGACCGAGATCGAGCCGATGACCGACGCCATCTCCGCCTACAAGGCTTTCGACAGCCGCAAGGCGGGCTGGCTGAAGGTGGAACTCAAGCCCGGGGAGTGACCGGCCGGCCGCGCGGTAGAATGGCGGCATGAAGATCGCCACCTACAACGTCAACGGCATCCGCGCCCGGCTCCCCGTGCTGCTCGACTGGCTCGCGGCCTCGCGGCCGGACGTCGCCTGCCTGCAGGAACTGAAGGCCGCGGACGAACTGTTCCCCGAGGACGCCGTCCGCGAGATCGGCTACGAGGCCGTCTGGCACGGCCAGAAGGGTTTCAACGGCGTCGCCATCCTCGCCCGGGGTGAGAAGCCGAGGGAGGTCCGCCGCGGCCTCCTCGGCGACCCCGAGGACGTCCACAGCCGCTACATCGAGGCCGAGGTCGGCGGAATCACGGTCGGTTGCCTCTACCTGCCCAACGGCAACCCCGCGCCGGGGCCGAAGTTCGACTACAAGCTGCGGTGGTTCGACCGGTTCCTCGCGCACGCCGACTCGCTGATCGCGCAGGGCGGCCCCGTCGTCCTGGCGGGCGACTACAACGTCATCCCCGCCGAGATCGACGCCCGCACGCCCCAGCGCTGGGCCGCCGACGCCCTCTTCCTGCCCGAGTCCCGCGAGGCCTACCGGCGAGCCCTCGCGCAAGGCTGGACGGACGCGCTGCGGACGCTCCACCCGGAGGCGAGGATGTACACCTACTGGGACTATTTCCGGGGCGCCTTCGAGCGCGACGCGGGCATCCGCATCGACCACCTGCTGCTGAGCCCGGACCTCGCCCCCCGGCTCGTCGCCGCCGGCGTGGACCGCGACGTGCGCGCCTGGGAGAAGACCAGCGATCACGCGCCGACGTGGGTCGAGATCGCGGCGGATTAAGAGGTCGTCCTCTCGTCGGCATTCGCACGTCCTCCCTTCCCCTCGGTGGGGGAAGGCGGCCGAAGGCCGGATGAGGAGGACCCTCCAGGTGGACGGCGCGAGGACGCGACGGATGCTCGGCCCGTTGGGTTCTCCGCCGGCTTCCGTGTTCGTCGACCCCTCATCCGCCCCTCCGGGGCACCTTCTTCCTCAAGGGGAGAAGGGCGTCTGTCGCCTCGATCACTCCCCCTCCGGCCGGAACCATTCCTCGCCGAGGATGCGGCCGAGGAGGAAGAACTTGCGGTCGGGGTACCACAGGACGGCGCGGCCGTTTCGGACGGTGGAGCTGGCGTACATCGCCAGGTCGAGCCGGCCGGGGGTGCCGGGCTTGCCCAGGGCGACGCCGTCGTGGTCCATGAACAGGCGGGGCTCGTCGAACCAGACCGGCTGATCGGCCTCGGCCTGGAACCGGCCGGCGGCCAGGTGGATCGGCCGGCGATGCTGCCCGGTGTCGGCCGGGCCGAAGCCCTTGTAGTGGCCGTCGTGGTTGTGCAGGAAGAGAGCGTAGCGTCCGCTGCCTGCCGCCTCGCCCCCCACGTCGTAGATCGGGCAGGGGGAGAGCGGGTGGAGCAGGGGGGCGCCGCCGTCCTTCCGCAGGAGGACGCGGGGCTCGCTCCAGGTCTCGCCGCCGTCGCGGCTCTGCGACCAGTAGGGGCTGCCGGCGGCCGTGCGCATCACCACGAACAGCCGGCCGTCGGGGAGCTTCACGATCGAGGGCTCCTGGCAGGCGCTGCGATCGGGATGGCCGGGGAAGGGGACCGTCAGCGCCTTCTCGTTCGAGGCGAACCACGAGATCGCCAGGTCGCGGGGCTCGGGGCAGTCGTCGACGTTCTCGAACCGCATGAACTCGACGCGGGCGTCGGCCGCTCGCCAGTCCTTCGTCGTGTTGGGGATGACGGCGTAGCTGGTCCAGCGCGTGAACCCGGCGAGGTACTTGCCCCCCTCGGCCAGCCGCAGGGGCTTCTGCCAGCAGAGCATGTTCGGCGGCATCGTCGGGTCGGGGTTGTCGTGGACGCTCCGCGCGACCGGGACGTCCTGGGGCTCCGACCAGGACTTGCCGGCGTCGTCGCTGGTGACGCCCCGGAGCCAGCCGGTGTGGTGGAAGAACGTGTCGTGCTTGCCGATATGCTGGCTGTAGAGGACGTAGATGCGTCCGGTCTTCGAGACCAGCGGGTAGCCCCAGCTCGCCATGGGGCCGTCGCCCGGCTTCTTCGGGCCGGCGACGATCCGGGGGTCGGTCCAGGTCTTGCCCTCGTCGTCGCTGCGGGCGAAGGCGATGTGCTGGTCGGCGGGCATCGCGGCCGAGTAGTTCTCGACCGAGCTCTGGGTCCAGACCGCCATCAACGAGCCGTCGGGGCCGTGGAACACCAGGAAGTGCTCGTTGCCCGTGTCGGCGGCCTCGCCGTCGCGCACCCTGGGGATGAAGACGACGAAATCGGGCTTCGTGGCGCGAATCTCGGTCGCCATCCGCGACCGGAGGTCCTCGGCGTCCCGGATGACCGCCTTCGGGGCCGGGGCCTGACCGAAGGCCGACGCCCCGCACGCCCCGAAGACCAGCGCGACGACCGATGCGGACCGAAACCTGCCGATGGGCGAGCCTCCCGAGGGTTCGACGGCCGCGCGATTCCTCCCGGGCGGCGTTTCACCCATGTTACGACCCCGGCGCGGGACGATCGAGGCCCCGGCGGCGGGCCCGGCTCGTCGTCCCGGGATGGGTCGAGGTGGGTGCTGTCGTTCAACCCGCGTCGGGAAAGGGCGGGAAAGTTGAGGGGGCGTCGCGACGGGCGGCGTAAGCCGGATTCTGTCGAAGGTCGGAGGGGACGAAAACGCCCCGGCCGACCTCGGATGATCATTTCTCTGGGACGCCGGTCTCCCGACGCCTCGAGCGACCTACCCGGGAGTCGATGACGGGTCGGGCCGACCCGTGCGGGACGAAGGCTCGCGAGGTCCGGTCTCCCGGCCCTTCGACGCCCACGCTGTTCCCGCTGCTCCCCTATTTGGTCTTGCTCCCGGTGGGGTTTGCCGAGCCAGGCCGGTCGCCCGGCCTGCTGGTGAGCTCTTACCTCACCGTTTCACCCTTACCGCGGCTCCCGGACCGAAGTCCCGTCGCCGAGGCGGTTTGCTTTCTGTGGCACTTTCCCTATCCGAAGGCGCGAACGCCCCGGACGGTGGGCGTTACCCACCACCGAGCCCTGTGGAGTCCGGACTTTCCTCCGCGGCACGTCCCCCAGGCCGGTCCGCGCCCGCCGGGTCTCCCCGACGCGCCCGAGACGCCCTGGGGCGCCGCGGCGATCATCTCGCCCGCCGCGAAGCCCTCTCAACATCTTAGGAGGTTTACCCCCCGTACCCAAGACGAATTCGACTCCGGAAGGTTCGAAAACCACGTCGGATCCCGGGCGGGACCCTCATCAGCCCCGGATCGCCGGGGGCTTCAGGGATTTTCGGTGGTTTGCGCAGATTGTAGCGGATGAGAGGGTCTCGAAAAGTGTAGGAATGATCGTCGGGCGAGTTGCGGGGTCTTATACTTCGGTCGACGACCCATCTCCCGGAGGCACACCGATGTATCTCACCGAGTATCTCCGCAGCCGTCGCGTCTGGTTCAAGCCCCTCCCGCACGCCCCGGCCTCCTCGGCGGAACGGCTGGCGAGCCAGATCCACGTCTCGGGGCGGGCGGTGGCCAAGGCGGTCCTGGTCCGCGTCGGCCCCGAGGATTGGCTGGCGGTCCTGCCGGCGACCTCGCGGATCGATGTCGCCCGGCTGGCCGAGGCTCTCCAGCGCGATCCGTCCGAGGTCCGCCTGGCGACGATCGAGGAGGTCGCCCGCCGCTTCCCCAACTGCGAGCCCGGCGCCCTGCCGCCGTTCGGCCGGATGTACGGGATCGGCACGGTGCTCGACGCCTCGCTCGCGCTCCAGGCCGAGATCGCCTTCGCCGGACACACCCGGCACGAGGGCCTGCGGATGCGTTTCGCCGACTTCGAGGCCGTCGAGGCCCCGCTCCGAGCCGAGTTCGCCGCCCCCATTTCACCCCCCCCCGGGCCCGGCCCCTCGCCGACCCGCCGCCGCCGCGCCGGCTGATCGGCCGACCCCTCCCGTCCTCCGGCCGTCGCGTCCCGGCCTCCCCCCGGCCGGGTCGCGGCGCGTCGGCCCGTCGCCTCCCCGCACCCCGGGATCGACCACCACCTCGTCAAGCCGATCGAGCCCATCGGCACCCCGCCGACCGGATGACGCTTCGCCCTGGTTCGCCATTTCGCCCAGAGTCTCGACGGTCGGGCCGATGGGCTTGCGAGGGCCGGGTCGGGCACGCTTCCTGCGTAGGCAGATGTGTCGACTTCCGGTAATGTCGGGAGTGCGGGATGCAGGCTGATGGGTCGTCAAGGATCGTTGGGGTGATGTTCCGTGAATATGATCGAGAGTCTGGAAGGGCACGTCGCGGAGCACCTGTCGCTGCTGACGCCGGTCGACCAGATCTGGCAGCCGACCGATTATCTGCCCGACCTCACCGCCGAGGACTGGTCCGAGCGCCTGCGCGACTTCCGCGAGTCCGCGCGGTGCCTGCCGGACGAGCTGCTGGTGGTCCTGGTCGGCAACATGGTCACCGAGGAGGCCCTCCCGAATTACGCGGTCTCCCTGGAGCACATCGCCAAGGATCCCACCGGCGCCGGAGACGACCCCTGGGCGACCTGGCTGCGGGGCTGGACGGCCGAGGAGAACCGCCACGGCGACCTGCTCAACGCCTACCTCCGGCTGACCGGCCGCGTCGACATGCGGGCCGTCGAGGTGACGATCCACCACCTGATCCGCAACGGCTTCGCCCCCGGCCACGAGACCCACCCCTACGAGGGCCTCATCTACGCGTCGTTCCAGGAGCGGGCCACCCGGATCACGCACGGCAACCTCGCCAAGAAGGCCGCGGATCGGGGCGAGGAGAACCTGGCGAAGATCTGCCGCAAGATCGCCGCCGACGAGACCCGCCACGAGCTGTTCTACACCCGGATCGTTTCGGAGCTGTTCGAACGCGACCCGGAGACGACCCTGATGTGCTACCGCGCGGTCCTCAAGCGGGTCGTCATCATGCCCGGCAGCCGGATGACCGACGGCCGCGACCCGGACCTCTTCGAACACTACGGCGACGTGGTGCAGCGCACCGGCATCTACACCTCGCGCGACTACGCCTCGGTCATCCGCCACCTGAACAACGCCTGGGGCCTGAAGGACCGCTCCTTCGGCGGCAAGGCGGCGAAGGTGCAGGACTACCTCTGCAACCAGCCCGAGCGCTACGATCGCCTCGCCGAGGAGCGGCGCGGCCGGCCGACGGAGGAACTCCCGAGCCACGCCTTCTCGTGGATCCACGGCCGCTCCGTCGGCGAAGTGCGCCGAGGCCCGGCGCTCTGACCGGGGATCGCCCGACTGAGACGCGGAAACGCCGCGGCTTCGGGGCCTTCCAGGGGAAAGCTGCCGAGGCCGCGGCGTCCGTCCGGTCGCTCGATCGCGGATAGGAATCGTCAGTCGCGCGAGGCGCGGCGGGCGCCCCTGACGCGGTAGGCGGCGATCCCGGCGGCGGCGAGGCCGGCCAGGACGATCGAGGAAGGCTCGGGGACGGCGTTGGGGGCGACGGCCAGGCCCCGGATCGTGCCGAACCCGTCCGGCAAAGCGCCGACGAGCGAGGCGGCGCCGGTGGCCAGGTCGATCGTGTACAGCCCCGCGAGGCTGCCCACGTTGAGCACGGCGTATGCGGTGTTCGAGCCTCCGGGCCCGGCGAGGATGTCGAAGCCGGCGTCCGACTCGAAGTCGAGCACGGCGCCGTTCAGGGTGACCTGCGCGATGGTGCTCAGCACGCCGGTGTTGTTCGCCAGGGTCGCCAGCGCGTTCAGGTTGGCGTCGAGCACGTACTGGACCGTCGTGGCGGCCGCGACGCCGAACGCGCTGTTGGTGTAGGCGTTGGCCACGATCTGCGGCGCGACGCCCGCGTTGGCGTCGCCGGCGGCGTAGAACAGCGGGACGGTGGCCGCATCGGAGGCCGTGCCGTTGTTCGGGTTGTAGACGATGTTCTCGCCCAGCTCGCTCACCGTCCGGAGGCGGTCGATGACCGGGTTGAAGTCGATGCCCACCTTGTCGCTGCCGGTCGGCGTCACCCCGGCGCTGCTGGCCAGGGTCAGCTCGCCGGTGTTGACGTTCACGGTGAAGTAGCGGTCCGCGACGTCGTCGTAGCCGTAGAGCTGGCCGGTGAGCGGCCGGAAGTCGATGTCGTCCAGGCTCGCCCCCGCGCCCGAGAGCGACAGCGAGATGGTCGACGGCGTCCCCGGCGTCGAGAGGTCGAAGACGTGCAGCGTGGTGCCGCCGTTGCCGAGCACATACCCCGTGGAGCCCGCCGAGGCGGCGGTCGGGATGACCAGGATGAGGGCGGCCGACAGGGCCGTGCCGATCGCATGAAGCTTATTCAAGGCGGTTCTCCGTAAAGCGACCTCGGGGCCGATCGCCGCGTCGGCCCGGGCCTGCTCCGCCCGAGGCGCCGCGTGATCGGTCGGCGCGGCGGGGTGCCGCGCCCGACTTCCTTGAACTGCCCCCAGAGGCCGCTTTCGGTTCACCTTAATCCAAATTCAGGCTCGGGCGAGGCCGCCTGCGATCGTCACGGAATTCGTAAGTCCTGAATTTCTTTGTCCTAGCGAATTCGTCGGGCGGCCGTCGCGATATGCCGCCGGGGCTCGGCCTTCAGCCTCAGGCTCCGGTCTCGACCTCGTCGTCTTCCTCGTCGAGGGCGTCCCAGTCGAGGTGGAACGGCAGCCGATAGGTGCCGTCGAGGATCTGCACCAAGGTGACGAGGTGATGGTAGAGGCTCAGGCGGTCGGCGAGCTTCAGCGCGGGCGGCCAGGGGACGTCGGGGCCCACGCCGACGTCGTCGGCGCCGCGCTTGGCGTCGTCGAGGATCGCGTTGAAGCGGCCGATTTCCTCGATTGCGGCGACTTCGGCCAGGCCGGCTTCCCGCAGGTCGGCGATCAACGCGAGGGCCCCGGCCCTGGCGATCTCGGCTCGCTTCCTCATCGGTCACGACCTCCCGAAGCCCTGCGCGGCCGGCCCGTCGCGGCGGCGCGACCATCGGGGTCGAGTCTATCGGCCGGCCTCCGGATGCACAACGACCCTGCCGGGGTCGCGTTCAGCGGTCGGGTTCGGCGGCGGCCAGGCGGACGTACTTCTCGCGGAGGCCGGCGAGGTGGCGGCGGCAGACCTCGTCGTCGGGGGCGAGATCGAAGGCGGCGGCGGCCTCGGTCAAGGCGGCGCGGAGGGAACGCTCGACGGCCTCGCGGTCGTCCGCGGCCCAGCCGTCCTTCGCCTGCTGCTCCAGGGCCCGGCTCAGCATCATGCGGGCCTCGACCGAGGCGGGGTCGCGGGCCGTCACGGCGCGGGCCAGCGCGTCCAGCCAGGCGGTCGTGCGGCGCGCCTCGTCGACCCGCCCGGCGCGGCGGGCCTCGGCGGCCCAGGAGCAGCCGAGATGGGTGAGGCGATCGAGCACATCGTCCCGGAAGTCGCGGGGGAGTCGCCGCCCGGCGAACCGTCCGTCCAGCTCGACCGTGAGCCGTCTCGCCGTCTCGTCCGGGGCGATGCGGAGGTCGGCGGCGGCCTCGGCCGACGAGCGGAGCTGGCAGGCCGTCAAATCGGCCAGGAGGGTGTTCAAGGACTGCGGGACGCGCGCGCCTTCGGGGAGCCGGTCGTAGGCCAGCCAGGCGGCGTCGGTCGCCGCCGCGGTCGCCGACGACAGGCCGTGGGTCTCGTCCTCCAGGACGGCGAGCGAGGCGAGCAGGCCCATAATCGGGTCGTCGGTCCGGTCGCGAAGCTCGCGGAACCGTTCGGCGTTCGCCCGCGAGATCCGCCTCGCCGCGTCGGGCTCGCCGTGTTCGCGCAGCCAGAGGGCGAGCTGGGCGCGCGAGCTGTGCAGGATCACGAACGAGTCGAGGGCCCGGAATTCGCCCGCGTGGGGCGCCAGGGCCCGGTCCACCCGGAGGAATTCGGCCTCCGCTTCGGCCGCGTCGGGCCCCTGAGCGAGGAACTGCCCGCGCCGGACGACGACCTCGGCGAAGCGGATCGCGCGCTCGATCTTCGCGTCGGCCGGCGGCGCGTCGGCCCCGGGCGCCAGTAGGTCGGCGGCGTCGGCCAGGAGCCGGACGCTGTCGTCCCGAGCCCCCGCGCGGTCGCGGTGCTCGGCGAGCTTCATCTCCAGGCCGGCGACCGCGACGGCGTGGCGCGCGGCGATCTCGGGGTTGCGACGGAGCTTGGCCGTGAGGGCGAGCACCGCCGCCGTCGCGTCGTCGGCGCGCTGGCTGGACGAGCGCTCGGGCGCGTCCACGGCCTGGCGGAGCAGGTCCACCAGGTCGGCGACCGCCGCGTCGGCCGTCGCCTCGCCCTCCAGGGCCCGCGTCAACGCGGCCTCGGCGCGACCCCGCTGGTGTTCCGACCGCCGCCACAGGACGGTCAGGCCGACGAGGGCGACGAGCACCGTGGCGGCGAGCGCGGCGGCCAGCGCCGCGAGCGCCGGCCGGCGTCGGCACCACCGCGCCAGCCGTCCGGCGGCCGAGACGGGGCGGGCGCGGATCGGGAAGCCGTCCAGCCAGCGCCGCAGGTCGTCGGCCAGGTCCGCGGCCGAGGCGTAGCGGCGCGCCGGGTCCTTCGCCAGGCAGGTCAGGGCGATCGTCTCCAGGTCGAGCGGGAGGCCCGGCGCGAGCGCCCGGGGCGGCGTGGGGCCGGCCGACCTCGGCACGCCCGGGTCCTCGATCGGCCGGCCGCCGCGGGACGGCGGCCGATTCGTCAGCAGCGCGTAGAGCGTCGCCCCCAGGGCGTACACGTCGGCGGCCGGCCCGAGGGCGCCGGGCCGGCCGGCCGCCTGCTCGGGCGCCATGAACGCGGGCGTCCCGCGCACGCCGAGCGCCTCCCAGCCGCCCGCCGCGTCGGCCTCGTCGCGGGCGACGCCGAAGTCGGAGAGCAGGGGGGTGAGCTCGGACCAGTCGGCGCCCGGCGGGCCGTCCAGCAGGATGTTGGCCGGCTTCAGGTCCAGGTGGAGCAGCCCCGCCCGATGGATCGCCTCGACGGCCCGGGCGACGGCCTCGATCAGCCTCGCGGCCTCGCGCGGCGGGATCCGGCCGGCACCCGCGCCCCGGCGCAGGCTGCCTCCGGGGATCAGGTCGAGGATCAGGTAGAGTCGGCCGTCGTGCTCGCCCGCCTCGTGCAGCCGGACGATGTTCGGGTGCCGCACCCGGGCGGCCGCGCGCGCCTCGCGGAGCCATCGGCCCCGCGCCCGGTCGTCGAGGGCCGGGCCCCCACCCAGGACCTTGACGGCGACCCGCCGGCCCAGCTTGGGCTGCAACGCCTCATAGACCACGCCCGAGCCGCCCCGCCCCAGTTCCGCCCCCAGGACGCAGCCGGGGATCTCCGGCGGCGTCCCGGGCGGATCCTGGCGGGGGCCGTCGCCGGTCTCGGTGGAGTCGAACCGGGCCAGGCTTTCGAGCCGTTCGCGGCATGCGGGGCAGGCGGCGAGGTGCGATTCCAGCGAGCCGAAGGCGTCGGCGTCCAGCGAGTCGGCCCCCAGGCGGAGGAGGGACTCGGGCGGGGGGCAGATCCCGGCCGGCGTCACGGCCGGACTCCGGCGTCGGCCCGCGCCGCCTCCTCGCGGAGCATCCGGCGGACCCGCTTCTGGGCGGCGAAGGCGGCGGCGTACGAGAGCCCGGCGGCCTCGGCCGCCTCGCGGACCGGGGCGTCCTCGACGGCGATGCTCCAGAAGACCTGCCAGGTCCGGGCGTCGACCCGGCGGCGGACGGCCTCCTGCACCCGCGCGGCCTCTCTCAGGAGGGCTGGGCGGCCGGGATCGTCCGGGCCTTCCGGCTCGTCGTCGATCGTCGCGGCGGCGAGGTCTCCGGCGGGCGGCCCGACGCGGGCCTCCTCGGCCCGCAGCCGTCGCCAGTGGTCCACGGCGCGGGAGCGGCAGAGCCGGCCCAGCCAGGCGCGGAACCGTCGGCCGGGGTCGTAGCGGTAGCCCCGCATCCGGCCAGCCAGCTCGATCCAGATCCGCTGGCAAAGCTCCTCGGTCGCGTCGGGGTCGAACCGGTAGCGTCGGACGTGCCGCCGGATCGCCCGGTCGTATCGGAGTACGAACGCCGACCAGGCGTCGTGGTCGGCCCAGTCGCCCAGGCGTTCGAGCAGGGCCCCGTCGGTGGTCTCGCCTTCGTGCAGGAGCATGCCGCGCCTCCCCAAAGGTGCCGTCCGGCCGATCCGAATCGATCCGCGTCGGCGAGTTAATCCACTTCGTCATGATTGGTGGACGCCCGCGACCCGCCCATCCTAACCGGACCCGGGGCGGCGGGCGACGCCGTTGTTTTTTTCCCGCGGGCGATGCCGCCGGATCACCCAGGAGCCTCCCATGCCCCGACCGAACGCCCTCAAATCCGCCGCCACGGCGGCCTTCTGCGGCCTGGCTTTCGCCACGTCCGCAGCCGCCGACATGATCGACTTCGAGACCCGCCCCGATGGATCCACGCCCGTGGACGACGCCCGGCTGGTCAGCCCGTACGCCATCGCGGGCGGGGGCTCGGTCCGCTTCTTCTTCGATGTGAACGGGAACGACCGGTTCGACCTGGGGGTGGACGCCTTGCCCCGGTTCGAGGCCAGGGGCGAGGACGGGACCGACGGATTCGTCTCCAGCACGGCCCCCGGGCCGTTCGACCGGGCACGGGAGGGCTACGGCCTTCAGCTCGGCCGCTGGTTCCTACGCCAGCCCGACGGCATCGGCGTGCTGCCGGGGCCGTTCCTGATCGAGTACGACACGACGCAGGTCATCCGGGAGTTCTCCGGCGAGATCTGGGACATCGACGGCGGGGAGCAGTGGCGGGTCGACGTGTTGAACGGGACGGGATCGATCCTGACTACGCTGCTCTCGCCCCAGGGGGTCGGCCGTAACGACCCCGCCACCCTCGACAGCCTCCCCTGGAACTTCGGCTTCAAGGGCCTGCCGGACGGCGTGAAGTCGATCCGCCTGACCTTCGTGGGGACGAAGACGGACGGCATCGGCCTGGCGTTCAACAACTTCAGCCCGACGTTCGCCGTGCCGGGCTCGGTCGTCCCCGAGCCGTCGAGCCTGGCCCTGATGGCGATCGGCCTGGCCGCCGCGGCGGCGGGCCGTCGCCGGCGCATGGTCGCGGGCATGGGATTTGCGAAAACACCGCGTTAGAATTCGATGAGGGCCTCGTCGATCCCTGCCCGCCGCGTGGCGTGCCTGCGGTCCCGGCCCGATGTCGCCGGCCTCCGGCGGCGAGCCGAGCCGAGGGGCGGGGATGGGCGGGGAGTCGGAACGGAACAACCTGCTGGGGGTCGGCGCGCTGGCCCTCCTGGTCGTGGTCAACGGGACCGTCTCGTACCGCAAGGCCGAGACGGTCCGCTTCGCCGCCGCGCGGGCGACCCGGGCCGAGGAGGTCCTGGTCGCGCTGGCGGACCTGCGCGCCGACGCCCGCGACGAAGCCTGGCCCCGCGTCCGCGAGGGGGTCGCGCGGCTGGCGACCCTCGCGGCCGACGATCCCGTGCAGGCGGCGCGGGTCGCCGCGCTGGAGGCGGGGATCGTCGCGTCGAACGGGCGGGGCCTCCCCGCCGACGCGGCGCGGGCGATCGAGGACGACGCGAAGGCCCGGCTCGCACGCCGCCGCGGCCAGGTGGACAGTGCGTACGCCGACGCGATCCGCTTCGGCGCGGCCGCGGTCGTCTCCAGCCTGCTGGCGATCGCGGCGGCCGGCTGGCTGCTGATCCGGGGGGCCGCCGTCCGCCGCCGCACCGAGCGCGAGCGGGCCCGGCTGGCCGACATCGTGCAGTCGTCGGACGACGCGATCATCGCCGAGTCGCTGGCCGGCGTGGTCGAGAGCTGGAACCCCGGCGCCGAGGCCCTCTTCGGCTACACGGCCGAGGAGATGATCGGCCGGCCCATCGACCCGATCATCCCGCCCGACCGCCGCGACGAGGAACGCCTCATCCTGGGACGCATCGCGCGCGGGGAGCGCCTGGAGCACTTCGATACGGCCCGACTGACCAAGGACGGCCGCCTCGTCGACGTCTCGGTCAGCGTCTCCCCGATCCGCCACGCCGACGGCCGGGTGGCGGCCGCGGCGAAGGTCGTCCGCGACGTCACCGGCCGCAGGGAGGTGGAGGCCCGGGCGCGCGAGGCCGCCGCGGCGAACGCCAAGTTCCGCACCCTGTTCGAGCAGGGCTTCCAGTTCGCGGGCGTCCTCTCCACCGACGGCGTGCTGGTGGAGGCCAACCGCGCGTGCCTGGCGTTCTGCGGCTTCACGCGCGACGAGGTGCTGGGCCGGCCGTTCTGGGAGTGCGGCTGGTGGGACCGCTCGCCCGAGCTGGTGGAGATGGTCCGGGACGCCTGCGAGCGGGCGGCGGCGGGGGAGGCCTTCCGCGGCGAGAGCCCCTACTTCCTGGCCGACGGCTCGATGCGGCACGTCGACATGTCGATCGCCCCGGTGGTGGACGAGGAGGGCCGCGTCCTCTTCCTCTCGCCGACCGGCGTCGACGTCACCGACCGCCGCCGCGCCGAGGACGCCCTGCGCGAGAGCGAGGCGCAGCTGCGGGAGTTCGCCGACGCCGCCCCGGCCATGCTCTGGGCGACCGACGAGGCGGGCTGGTGCACGTTCCTCTCCCGGGGCTGGTACGAGTTCACCGGCCAGGGCGAGGAGGAGGGCCTCGGGTTCGGCTGGCTGGCGGCCGTCCACCCGGAGGATCGGCCGACCGCCGAGGCGGCGTTCCGGGACGCCCTCGCCCGCCGCGGGGCCTACTCGTTCGAGCATCGCCTGCGGCGCGCCGACGGGTCGTACGGCTGGGTCATCGACGCCGGCCGGCCGCGGATCTCGGCCGAGGGCGCGTTCCAGGGCCACGTCGGCTCGGTCATCGAGATCAGCGACCGCAAGGCGGGCGAGGAGTCGCTCCGGCGCTCCGAGGAGCGCTACCGCACCCTGTTCACGTCGATCGACCAGGGGTTCTGCGTGGTCGAGGTGCTGTTCGAGGAGGGACGCGGGGTCGACTATCGGTTCGTCGAGGCGAACCCCGTGTTCGAATCCCAGACGGGACTGAAGGAGCCGGCGGGGCGGCGGGCGCTGGAGCTGGTCCCCGATCTGGAGCCCCACTGGGCCGAGGCCTACGGCCGGGTCGCCCGGACCGGGGAGCCCGTCCGGTTCCTCCAGGAGTCGCCCGCGTTGGGGCGCTGGTTCGACGTCTACGCGTTCCGGATCGGCGAGGCCGGCGGGGACCTCGTGGCCATCCTGTTCACCGACGTCTCGGAGCGGAAGCGGGACGAGGAAGAGCGGGAGCGGCTCCACCGCCACGTCGCGTACGAGCGGGAGCGGCTGGCCGAGGCGTTCGAGCGGTCGCCGGCGTTCGTGGCCGTGCTCCGGGGGCCCGACCACGTCTACGAGCGGGCGAACCCGCGGTACGTCCAGCTCGTCGGCCGTCGCGACCTGCTGGGCCGGCCGATCCGGGAGGTCGTGCCCGAGGTGGAGGACCAGGGCTACTTCGAGATCCTCGACCGGGTCTTCCGGACGGGGAGGCCGTATGTGGCCGTCGACCGCCCGGTGCGGCTCGCCCGGGGCCACGGGGGGGCGATGGAGGACCGCTGGCTGGACTTCGTCTTCCAGGCGCTCCACGACCCGGACGGCCGCATCTCCGGGATCCTCATCCACGGCATCGACCTGACCGATCGCAAGCGGGCCGAGGACCAGCTCCGCGAGAAGGACCAGCGGCTCCAGCTCCTGCTGGACAACGCGGCCGACTACGCCGTGGTGATCACCGATCCGGAGGGGGTCGTCGTCGACTGGGCGGGGGGCGCCGAGGCGATCACCGGCTTCGCCCCGCACGAGGTCCTGGGCCGGCCGATCGAGTTCCTGTTCACGCCCGAGGATCGCGCCTCCGGCGTCCCCGCGAGGGAGCGGGCGGCGGCGGCCCGCGAGGGCCGGGCCGAGGACCGGCGCTGGCACCTGCGCCGGGACGGCTCCGAGTTCTTCGGCGAGGGGGTGCAGGTCCCCCTGCGGGACGAGGCCGGGCTGCACGGCTTCGGCAAGGTCCTCCGCGACGCGACGGCGCGCAAGCGGGCCGAGGAATCGGTCCGGTTCCTGGCCGACGCCAGCGCCTCGCTCGCCGAGCTGGTGGACCACGAGAGCACCCTGCGCCGGATCGCCAACCTCGCCGTCGTCGGCTTCGCCGACTGGTGCGCCGTCGACGTCCTCGACCCCGCCGGGGCCCGCCGGCGGCTGGCGGTCGCCCGCGCGGACCGGTTGGAGGACCCGCCGGACCGGGGGGCCGACCCGACCGGCCGGGAGTCGGACGAGGTTGCCGGCGTGATCCCCCACGTCCTCCGCACCGGGGAGCCCGAGGTCGTCTTCGACCTCGCCGACCTGGACCCCGAGGCGGCCGCCCAGGGGCCCGCCCGGATCGCCCGGCTGCGGGGCCTGGGGGTCCGCTCCTACCTGTGCGTGCCGCTGCTGTCGCGCGGTCGGGTGGTCGGCGGGATCTCGTTCCTGAGCGCCTCCGGCCGCCGCCGGTTCGGCCCCGACGAGCTGCGGCTCGCCCAGGACCTGGCCGAGCGGGTGGCCGTGGCCGTCGAGAACGCCCAGCTCTACCGCGCCCTCCAGGAGACCGACCGCCGCAAGGACGAGTTCCTGGCGACCCTGGCCCACGAGCTGCGCAACCCGCTGGCCCCGGTCCGCAACGGCATGCAGATCCTCCGCCTGGGCCCCGCCGCCGGCGAGGCCCGCGAGCGCACCCTGGGGATGATGGACCGCCAGCTCGCCCACCTCGTCCGCCTGGTGGACGACCTGATGGACGTCTCCCGCGTGACCAGCGGCAAGGTGGTCCTGCGGCGCGAGCGCGTCGAGCTGCGCGAGATCGTCGAAGCGGCCGTCGAGACCAGCCGGCAGATGATCGACGGCGGCGGCCACGAGCTGGTCGTCCGCGTTCCCGAGGGGCCGCTGCCGCTCGACGCCGACCGCACCCGGCTCGTCCAGGTGGTCTCCAACCTGCTCAACAACGCCGCCAAGTACACGCCGCAAGGGGGCCGGATCGAGGTGTCCGCGGCCCTCGAAGGGGCGGCCGTCGCGATCCGGGTCGCCGACGACGGCATCGGCGTCCCGGCCGAGATGCTCCCCCGGATCTTCGACATGTTCACCCAGGTCGGCGCGTCGCTGGACCGGGCCCAGGGGGGCCTCGGCATCGGCCTGACGCTGGTCCGCCGCCTCGTCGAGCTGCACGGCGGCTCGGTCTCCGCCGAGAGCGCCGGGGCGGGGAAGGGGAGCGCCTTCCTCGTCCGCCTCCCCCTGGCCCTCGACCTCGGCCGCGACCCGGATCGACGGGCCGTGGTCCGTGCCGCCGACCCGTCGGCCGAGGGCGACGCGGGTCCCGGGGCCGGGCGGGTGACGATCCTGGTCGTCGACGACAACCGCGACTCCGCCGAGAGCCTGGCCGCGCTCCTGACGATGAAGGGCCACGAGGTCCGCACGGCGCACGACGGCCCCGAGGCCCTGCGGGTCCTGGCGGACTTCCGCCCCCGCCTGGTGCTCCTGGACCTGGGGCTCCCCGGCATGAGCGGCTACGAGGTCGCCCGCCGCGTCCGCGAGAGCCCCGCCCTACGCGGCGTCGAGCTGGCCGCCCTCACCGGCTGGGGCCAGGACGAGGACCGCCGCCGCACCCGCGAGGCCGGCTTCAACCACCACCTCGTCAAGCCCGCCGACCCCGTCGCCGTCGAGGCCATCCTCGCCGGCCTCGAACCCCCCGCCCCCGATCGCGAAGGGCCGCGCTGAGGCGGGCGGGGGGCGGCCGCCTCATCAGAGCAGGTGCGGCGAAGCGGCGGCGAAGGCCTCGCGCTTCTCGCGCTCGGACATGAGCTTGACGGGGTCGAGGGAGACCACGTCGCCTTCCTGGAGGCCCTCGACGACCTCGATCAGCTCGGCGTTGCTGGCGCCCAGGCGGACGGCCCGGCGCCGCATGCCGTCCGGGGTCGAGACGTAGACGAAGTTCTCGGGGCCGACCTGGAGGACGGCCTTCATCGGGACGGCCAGCAGGTCCTCGGCCTCGCTCACGAGGATCTCGACCTTCGCCATCATCCCCGGCCGGAGCTGGGTCATGGAACCGTCGATCGTGACCTTCGCGGTGTAGAGCCGCACGTCGATCGCGTCGCGGCCCATCGGGTCGGCGAGCGGCTGGACGGCGGTCACGGAGCCCTTGAGGTTCAGGCCCGGGAAGGCGTCCACCCGGATCCGGGCGCGCTGACCCGGGCCGATCCGGCTGATCACCGACTCGTCGACCTTGGCGTCGACCCGCATCGACGCGACGTCCGGGATCCGGATCAGGACCTGGCCCTCCCGCGCGGTCGTCCCCTCCTGGATCATCGCCTGCTCGCTGCCGCGCCGGCCCATCGCGTCGTTGGCGTGGACGATCAGGCCGTCGGCCGGCGCGTACATCTTGCAGCGCTCGACCAGCCCCTCGTACTTCTTCTGCTTGGAACGCTCCAGCGCGAGCTTGGCCTGCTTGGTCATCTCGTCGCTCTTGGCCTTCTGGACGCTCGCCTGCAGCTCGATGATCTGCTTCCGCTTGGTGAACTCTTCCAGGACGTGGATCGTGGTCTTGGCGCGGTCGAGCGAGATCTCGGTGTTGGCCTTGGCGTCCCGATCGGCCACGGTCTGCGACTTGGCCACGAACCCGCGGCGATACATCCGGGTGGACCACTCGTAACGCTCGTCGGCCTGCGAGAGGTTGGTCCGGGCCATGGTGAGCGTGATGTCGGCGTTCTGGCGGGTCTGGGGGTAGGTCCCCCCCTCGTATTCGCGGAGGGCGAACTCGGCGACCTCGCGGGTCTTGAGGGCGTTCTGGACGTCGGCCTCGGCCTGCTGGATCGTGATCAGCTCGTTCGTCAGCTTCTCGCGGAGGGCCGAGGAGTCCAGCTCGCAGACCAGGTCCCCCTTCTTGACCGTCGTGCCGTCGGGGATGATGTACAGGATCATCGTCTGGCCTTCGACCCGGTTGACGACCTCGCGGTTCAGGGCGCTCTCGATCGTCCCTCGGGCGTCGACCGTCACCGGCAGCCGCGTCCGCGCCGCGCGGAAGAGGGGAGTCCCGCCGCCGACCACCTTCGACGACCAGGGCTTCCCCGGCAGGAGCGCGTAGGCGACCCCCGCCGCGGCGACGACCGCCAGGATGATCAGGACGGTCGGCAACCGTCGCGGGGCGCGCGCGGTCGCCGGGGCCAGGGCCCCGCCGCCGTGGCCGTCTGCGGCGTGCGGCGCCGGTCCGTTCGCCGAAGGTCGAGCTTCCACGGTCGTTTGCGTCGCGACGGCCATGCGTCCCCCTCTCCGTTTCCCTCGTCGCCGCCGATCCTGGCGCGGCCGACGCCTCGCGCGCCCGTGGGATCAGGCCCGCGAACACTTTCGAGATGGTCCTCCTGAATTCAGCGTCGCGCGAAGCCGATCGGGGCGGAGAATCCGGGGCGACGGTCGACTTTCCGGCCGGTCACTCCCCCGAGGACGCGGACAGGTCCTCCGGCGCGAAGCCCCGGCGCATCGTGTTCTCGGTGATGGAGCGGGTGAGGAGGAACTCCAGCAGGTACTCCGACCCGCCGGCCTTGGCGCCCACTCCCGAGAGCTTGAAGCCGCCGAACGGCTGGCGGTCCACCAACGCGCCGGTGATCGTCCGGTTGATGTACAGGTTGCCGACCCGGAACTCCCGTCGCACGCGCTCGATCGTCGCCGGGCTGCGGGAATAGAGCCCGCCGGTCAGGGCGTAGGACGTGCCTTCGGCGATCGCCAGGGCCTCGGACAGGTCGCTCGCCCTCATCACGGCCAGGATCGGGCCGAAGATCTCCTCCTGCGCCGTGCGGGCGCAAGGCGCCACGTCGGCGACGATCAGCGGGCCGACGAACGTCCCCCGGTCGGCGATCGCCGCGACGTCCACGTCGAGGATCACGCGACCCTCCCCCTCGGCCGTCTCGCGGGCCTCCAGGATCCGTTTGCGGGCCTCGAAGTCGATGACCGGGCCGACGAACGTGTCGGGGTCGTCCGCCGGGCCGACCTGGAGCGCCTTGCCGGCCTCGGCCAGCCGGGCCACGAAGGCGTCGTAGGCCCCCTCCAGCACGATGACCCGCGAGCAGGCCGAGCACTTCTGGCCGGCGTAGCCGAACGCGCTTTGCAGCACGCCGACGACCGCCTCGTCGAGATCGGCGTCGTCGTCCACGATGACCGCGTTCTTCCCCCCCATCTCGGCGATCACCTTCTTGACGTGGTCCTGCCCCGGAGGCGTCTCGGCCGCCTGCCGGTTCAGGAGCAGGCCCACCTGCCGCGACCCGGTGAACGAGACCACGTCCACCCGGCGGTCGTTCACCAGGGCCTGGCCGACCTCCTCCCCCTCGCCGGGGAGGAACTGCAGCGCGCCCGCCGGGGCGCCCGCCTGGTGGAGGATCGCGACCATCTTCGCGGCGATCACCGGCGACTGCTCGGCCGGCTTGAGGATCACGGCGTTCCCCGCGACCAGAGGCGCGACGGTCATGCCGCAGGGGATCGCCAGCGGGAAGTTCCACGGCGGGACGACCACGACCACCCCGCGCGGGAGGCGGTCGCAGACGTTGGTCTCGCCGGGGACGTCGCGGCGGCGGGGCTCGGCCAGGCGGATCATCTCGCGGGCGTAGAACTCGCAGAAGTCGATCGCCTCGGCGACGTCGGCGTCGGCCTCGCGCCAGGGCTTGCCGCACTCGAAGACCTCCCACGCCGCCAGCTCGAACTTCCGCGACCGCATGATCGCCGCGGCGCGGACCAGTACCTCCGCACGCTCCTCGACCGGGGTCGACGACCACGAGGCGACCGCGGCGCGGGCGACGGCCAGCGCGCGGTCGGCGTGGCCGGCGTCGGCCGTGGCGACCCGCCCCACCACCCGCGAGGTCCGGCTGGGGTCCAGCGACTCGGCGAGCCGCTCGGGGGTCTCGACCGCCCGGCCGTCGACCATCAAGGGATAGGTCCGTCCCAGCTCGGCCTCGACCTGGCGGAGGGCCTCGGCCATCGCCTCGCGGTTCTCGGCCCTGGCGAAGTCGGTGACGGGCTCGTTGCGGAACGGCGGCAGCCCGGCGGGGGCCTGGGGCGGGGGCGTGGATCGTCGCGAGAGCGTCCGCATAGCTCCGGCCTCCTCGGGGTCGCGCAGGAGTTCGTCGGCCGCGGCGCCCGACGCGCCACTGGCCTTCAGGAAGGACTCGTTCGAGGTGTTCTCCAGCAGCCGGCGGACCAGGTACGCCATCCCCGGCAGCATCGCGCCGTAGGGGGTGTAGACCCGGACCCGATTGCCGCGCTCGACCAGGGCGTCGTTGATCGCGTCGCCCATGCCGTGGAGCGTCTGGAGTTCATACGCGTCGATCGGCAGGCCGATGACCTCGGCCGTGGCGATCGCGTGGGCGAGGCTCCGCAGGTTGTGGCTGGCGATCGCCGGCCGCAGGTTCGCCCGGCGCTCCATCAGGTAGCGGGTGCAGCGCTCGTAGTTCGCGTCGGTCCGCCGCTTCTCCAGGTAGACGGGCTCGGGCCAGCCGTGGCGGCGGGCGGTGAGGACCTCGTAGTCCCAGTACGCCCCCTTCACCAGGCGGACGGTGATCGGCGCCCCGCGACGCTCGACGAACGAGTCGAGCCGCCGCAGCTCGGCCTCGGCGTCGGGCTGGTACGCCTGCACGACGATGCCGACGTCGGGCCAGTCGCGGAACTCGGGCTCGGAAAGCACGGCCTCGAACAGGTCGTAGGTGAGCGTCCGGTAGTCGTACTGTTCCATGTCCACGTGGACGTAGGCCCCCAGCTCGCGCGCGGTGCGGAGGATCGGCCGCAGCCGCGCGGCGACGCGGTCGAGCGTGGCCTTCGGGCTGATGGGGTCGAACCAGGTCGTCAGGCTGGAGAGCTTGAGCGAAAGGTTGACGCGGGGGAGGGGGCCCTCGGCGTCGCGGTCGATCCGGGGGATCTCGGGACGCGCGGCGAGCGGGCCGGCGAGGCCCCGGATCAGGTCGAGGCAGGTCCGCTGGTAGGCGTCGGCCTCGCGCTCGCTGATCACGGCCTCGCCCAGCAGGTCGGCCGTGAACGCGACGCCCCGGGACCGGAGCTTGAGCACGGTCTGGAGGGCCTCGTCGGGCGTGGCGCCGGCGATGAACTTGCGGGCCATGACCTCCGCCGCGGCGGTCGCGGTGCGGGCGAGGATCGCCTCGCGGTCGGAGCCCGGCGGGGCCAGGGCGACCGAGGTCCGCAGCCACCACGGCACGCGGCCGCCGGCCTCGCCCAGATATTCCGCCAGGTGACGCCGCACGGCCGACGGCCCTTTCAGGGCGGGCAACACGTCGATGAACCGGAAGAGCTGGACGCGGACCTCGGGGTCGTCCAGCGTCGCCCCCATGAAGCGGTCCTCCCACCAGGCCCGCCGCCACGGCCGCGACGCCCGCGCGACCCGATCGAACAGCTCGCGCCCGACCTCGCGCGTCCGCCGCTCGATCGCCTCCCGGTCGGCCGGCCCGATCGCCCCGGGCCGCCCGCTCGTCATCGCCGCCGAGGTCGTCGCCATGATCCCCGCCTTTCGCCGCCAGTCGCCGCGTGTCGCTCCCCGATCGATTCTACGGGCGCCGACAACCGGCGGTGCGATCGGCCGACGAAAGACGGGCCGCCGGCCTCGCGAGCGATCGCGACGTGACGGCCCGCCTCGCGGATGTTACATTCCGGGCGTGCCGGGCGGCGGCGCCCCCCTCGTCTCGATCCGGGAGGTCTCGCGTGGCGTCGTCCGAATCCCTGGAACGCTTCCAACGGAGGCTCGCCGCGTCGGGCGTCCCGCTGGCCGAACTGACGCCGGAGGTGGGGCTCGGCCTGCTGGTCCGACAGTTCCTGGACGAGCCGGACGGGAAGCTGATGGGCGGCCGTTTCGGGGACGTGAGCTGCTATGAAGAGGAGGAGACGCTGGGCTTCCGTTTCTCCTTCCGCGACTACCGCGAGGATTTCGACCCCGGCTTCGATCTGATGTTCCGGTATGGATCGCCGGCCGAGTTCGGGCCCTTGTGCGACAACTGGGGAGAGTTCTGGCAGCTCGGAGCGGACGATGTCGACCGCTTCCGCGCGGCCGTCGAGGGTTCGGCGGCCTTTCGGGCGCTGGGTCGCTCGCCCGCGGCCGGCGTCGCGATCCAGGACTCCGACGAGGCGGCCTTCGCCTTGTTCGACTGCTGGGGCGTCCGCGATCCCTCGCGACCCGTCGTCCACATGACGGAGGAGGAATGGCTGCGATCCGACGACGTCGGCCTGATGTTGCGCTGGTTCCGGCAGGAATGGCGAGGGGATGAGGCCGAGCTGGATCGGCTCGTGCAACGCTACCTGCTGGCCTGCTGCCGACGGATCTGGCCGCTGCTCCCTCACGAGGGCAGTCGTCAGGGAGTCGAGGCCCTGGACAGGTTCGTCCAGGGCCGGGCGACCGATAGGGACTACTCGGCGAGCTATTTCGCCGAGGGGGCCGCGTTTTACTTCGAATACAATCCCGGTTCCGAGAAGGTCGTCGGCTGGTGCGACCGCGTGACGCGCCTCTCTCCCCGCGAACTGGACGCGATGATCCAGTCCCCTCGCCCCGGCGACGACCTCTCTCCCCGCGGCCTGATGATGCACGCGGCGTACCTGGTGGATTCCGCCCTCTGCTACCCCGGGCTCCGGCCGAAGGAGTCCATCGAGCGATACCGGATCTTCCTCCCGGCCCCGCTCTTGCGGGCGACCCTCGGCAATCCCTTTCGCGTCGAGGGCTGAAGTGAAGCCGGTGAGATCGAGGGCCCCGGCTCACTCCTTCGGCTTCGCCTGGCCGAGGGGCGGCAGCATCTCCTCGGGCCGGATGGGGCGGACCTCGTCGAACTTGCGGAGGTCGTCGAGACCGCGGCGGGCGGCGGCGGCGAAGTCGGCGTCGGAGACGGACTCGGGCAGGAAATGGGACATGGGGCGGAGGCCGGATCCGTCGTCCTTCGCGTCGGCGGCGATCCCGAGCAGGGTGTAGCCTGCGTCGCCTCCCCCCATCCGCATCAGGTCGCGCCGGGCCCGGGCGGCGACGGCCTCGATCGTGGTCGGCGGATTGTCGGCGGGGATGGGGACCTCGGCCCAGGTGGAGACCTCGCGGGGATGACCCTTCGGGTCGCGGAGGGCGGGGTCGCGGAAGGTCGCCTTCAGCGGGACGCGGGCCTTGCCGGGCACGGCGTCCAGCCGGCCGGGCTCGTCGCCGATCACCTGGTCGGTCTCCGGCAAGTACTCGCGCCGGCCGTCCTTGACCATGTACAGCCGCCGGGGGACGACCAGCCACCAGCCGTACTCGACGCCGTCGCGCTCGGCCGTCGCCAGGCCGATCAGGTCGTAGCGGCCGCCGTACATCCGGTTGCCCACGTTCTGCGTGGCCACCTCGACGATCACCGTCTCCGGGTTGAGGGGCCGTCGCCGGGGGGGATGCTTCGCGAGGAAATCGGGGGTCCCGCGCACCGAGGAGACGACGGAGAACCCCTCGCGATCCTCCAGCGGCCGGACGTCGTGGACGGCCAGGATCAGCCCCCCCAGCTCGACGCGGTGCAGCGCCCGGTCGAGCGGGTGGAGGCCGTGGAAGGCCTCGTCGAGATCGACGACCTTCGCCCCTTCGGGGGGCTGGAACGCCAGTTTCTCCGGCGGGATCGGCGCGTCGTACTCGATGCGAACCTCGCGGGCTCGACGCCAGGTCCCGTCGGCCTGGCGCTCCTCGAAGGCGATCTCGCGGATGCGCTCCTCGGCGTCGGCCAGCACCAGGGTTCGTGGCGCGGGGCGGCCCGGGGTCTGCTCCGGCGGGGCGGAGAAGGTGAAGCCCAGGGCGGGACGGCCGTCGACCTCCCGGTCCAGCTCGGGCGACCGCTCGCGACGCCAGCCGTCGGGGCTCTCCTGGAGGGCGAGCATTTGCGGGAGCTGGATCGCGAAGAAGCCGGGGCCGCGGCGGCGGGTCGCCACCGGCTCGGCCGCGACGGTCGGCCAGGACCACTGGGAAGCGCCGTTCTCCACGATCGTCCGGTCGGGCGTCTCCATGCGGACCCCGACGCCCTTGACGTACCAGGCGTCGGCCCGATGCTCGCGCCCTTGCTCGTCGCGAGCGGTCATGACCAGATGGGCCGAGCCCGCCCGCTCCAGACCCTTCTGGACGGCGGCCAAAAGCGTCGTCGGCCGGGCGGCGAGGAACAGCCAGGCGAGCGCGAAGGCCCCCGCCAGCCCCAGGCCCGAGGCCGCGAGGCCGGCGAGCCTCCGGCCTCGTCGCCGGGCGCGTCGAGGCTCGTCCGCGGCGATCCGGGCCATCACGTCGTCCACCATCGAGCCGGTCGGCCAGGCCTCGCGCAGCCGGGCCAGCCGGTCTTCCACGTCGCGTCCGTCGTTCGTCATCCGAGCACCCCCCTGGTCTTGAGCCTCAGCCGTTCGATCGCGCGGGAAAGCTGCTTGGTGACCGTGCCGACGGGGCGGCCGAGCACGCGGGCCACGTCGGCCACGGGGAGGCCGTCGAGGTAGTGCATCGCGACGACGACCCGCTCGTGCTCCGGCAGCCGGGCGACCGCCGCCAGCAGGGCCTCGGCGTCGGCCGGTAGCCGCGCCCCCGACTGGGCCGCGAGGTCGGCCGCGCCGGGCTCGTCGAGCGAGCGGGCCGGCTCGCGCGCCCGGCCCCGCGCCGTGCGGACCGCCTCGCGGCGGGCGATGCGCAGGAGCCAGGCGCCGAACCGCTCGGGCCGCCGCAGGTCGGCGAGCCGGTGGTAGGCCGTCAGGAACGCCTCCTGCGCCGCGTCGGCCGCCGCGTGGTCGTCCCGCAGGACGCGCCAGGCCGTGGCCCACGCCGCCCGTTCGTGCCGGGCCACGAGAGTCGCGAACGCACCCCGGTCCCCTCGAAGCACCTCGCGCACGATCGCGTCGTCCGGCGGCATGGGCGTCCTCCCCTCGACCTGGTCACCACCAGATAGAGGCGAACGGCCGCCGGGATGCGACCGAAATGTGGGAATCCCCGCGGCGCCGCCGGCCCGGGAGGCCGCGTCAGGACGGGAAGCAGCGGCCGAAGGCGAGGAGCAGGCGGGGGTCGCCTTTCAGGCGGATCTTCCGGCGGAGCAGGGCCCAAAACAAGCTTCGCTCCTTGCGGACGAAGCCCACCCAGGTGGGCGCATCGCCCGAGACGACGAGGTCGGGCTCGCCGACCAGGCCGGCCTCGACGCGGATCGTCCGGTCGCGGATGACGACGGTCGCTTCCGTCGCCCCTTCCCCCGCGAGGGCGAAGTGGTAGGTCGCGTCCAGCCCCTCGGACCGGCCGCGCTGGAAGGCGACCGGGAGGACCCGGAAGAGCTGGGCGGCCGACCGGGCGCGGGCCCCGTTGTGGACCCGCCGCCTCGGCTTGTGCGGGAACCGCCTCGCCGCGTACGCCTCGGCGTCCGAGCCGGGGACGACGTAGAGGGTCTCGGCCTTGTCTCGCAAGGGGTCGACGACGGTGTTCAGGAACCCCTTGCGGTCGTCCAGGAACGGCCCGATGACGTCCTCGCCGGCGGGGCAGACGGCCATGCAATACGCGGCCTTGTAGTTGGCGCCGAAGCTGAGGCTCTGCCACATCGAGACCGTCTCGACCTCCCCCACGCGGCGGCGGTAGTCGGCCGCGTCCTTGCTCTCGACGACCTGCTCCACCCAGTCGGTGAAGCCGCCGTTGAACTCCCGGTAGTTGTGGTTGTGGCAGGCCGAGAAGTCGAACGCCCCGTCCGCGGCGATCGCGCCGACGGGGCAGGCCGCCACGCAGAGCTTGCAACCCAGGCAGGGATTGTAGTCGATCGGCCGCGTCTGCGACCCCTCGGCGATCTCGGCGTCGATCAGGACCGTCGCCAGGAGGATGAAGTTGCCGAACTTCGGGTGGATGACGTTGCGGTGGATCCCCATCCGCCCCATCCCCGCCGCCTCGGCGACCGGCTTGTGCGAGACCAGCCAGATCTTGCCGGGATACCCGTCCATCTCCATCGGGAACCCGACCGACGGGTTGACCGCGCGGACGCCTCGGGCCTCCAGCGCCGCGACCACGCGACGGGCGACCGCGTCGGTCTCCTCGTTGGTCCGGTGGAACTCCAGGTTGGCGGTCGACCGTGCGGCGCTGCGGATCGGCTCGCGGTTCATCCGGCAGACGAGGCTGACCAGGGTCCTCGTCCACGGATAGGCCCGCAGCACGTCGTCGCGCTGCGGGTCCAGCTCGGGCCTGCCGATCGCCACCGCCCCCGCGTCGTCGGCCCCGGCTTCGAGGCAGATCCGACGCAGCTCCCCCGCGTCGAGCGCGAGCGTGGGGGCCGCCGCCGCCCGCTCGCGATGGCGGATCACCGTCGGGTGCTCGTCCAGTCCGGACATCGTCGGCCTCTTTCTTGTATCTACAACTTGGCGTCCGCGAATTCGGGCCGGGACGCCCCGGCCCGCGTCGGTCAATCGGGGCCGCCCAGGCGGAGCCGGTCGGCGATGCGCCGGAGGGCGTCGACGTCGGCCTCGCCGACAAGGCGGCGGGCCTCGGCCTGGACCTCGTGCCAGGCGGGCTCCATCTGGTCGAGCAGTTCCAGGCCCCGGGGGGTGATCCTCAGCACCTGGTTCCGGCCCCCGGCCGGCGGGTCGGATTCCAGCCAGCCTCGGCCTTTCATCAGCTCCACGTCGCGGCTGAGCGTGGACTTCTCCAGCCGGAGGGCCCGGCAGACGTCGGCCGGGCGGGCCGACCCGCCGTGCGCCACCGCCACCAGGATGTTCACCTGGCTCACCCGCATCCCGAACGGCCGAAGCGCCCGGTCGTACAGGCCCGTCACCACCCGATTGATCAGCCGCACACGGACCGAGAGGCACTCGCGCGCCATCCGCTCGACCATCGGAGTTCTGGAAAGGGGTTTCGACATGATTAAGTTGTATATGCGACATATGGCCGGGTCAAGTCCGTCCCGGGGTGCCGGGCCCGGTCAGGCCAGCAGCGCCCTCACCTCCTCGACGAGCTTGCGGGGGATGAGGACCCCTTCGGCCAGGCTGCGTTTCCGGGCCTCGTAGCGGCGGAGGGAGGGGAGGCGGGCGCCCTGGGAGACGACCCCTTCGAAGATCGCCTCGGCGCGAGCGAGGTGGGCGGGGGCGGCCTCGCCGAGCATCCGCGACGGGTCGATCGCCAGCAGCAGCTCGCCGCCGCGCGGGGCGCCCTTGGCGCCGGCGTCGAGGGCGATCGAGTCGACGCTGGTCAGGTCGCCGACGAGCGGCCCGGCGATCAGCTCGACCATCAGGGACAGCGCCGAGCCCTTGTGGCCGCCGAAGGGGAGCATCGCGCCGGCCATGATGGCGTCGGCGTCGGTCGTGGGGTTCCCCGAGGGGTCGACGCCCCATCCCGGCGGCGTGGGCTTCCCCTCGCGGCGGTGCAGCTCGATCTCGCCCCGGGCCGAGGCGCTCGTGGCGAAGTCGAAGACGAACGGGTCGCCCCCCGGCCGGGGCCAGCCGAAGGCGATCGGGTTCGTCCCCAGCAACGGCCGCGAGCCCCCCGCCGGCGCGACCCAGGCGTGGCTGGGCGTGAACGCGAAGCCGACCAGGCCCGCCCGCGCGATCGCCTCGACCTCCGGGAAGAGCGCCGCGAAGTGCCCGCAGTCGTTCACCGCCATCGCCGCCAGGCCGACCGCCCTCGCCTTCTCCACCAGCACCGGCAGCCCCCGCCGGAACGCGAGCGGCGCGAAGGCCCCCCCCGCGTCGACCCGCACGATCCCCGGCGCGACGTCGCGCACCACGGGCTCGGCGTCCAACGAGACCTTCCCCGCCCGGATCGAGTTCAGGCACATCAGCAGCCGGAAGATCCCGTGCGACCCGCCGCCGTCCCGCTCGCCGGCGACCATCACGTCCGCGCAGGCCGCGACGTGCGGCTCCGACAGGCCGTGCCGCCGGAGCACCGCTTCCACCAGCCCTCGGACCTCGTCCAGCGAGAGCCTGACTCGATCGTCCATCGCATCCCCTTCGCCCGTCGGCCCGCCTGCTGCTAGAATCGAACGCCCCATGATACCGACGCCGACCGTCGGGGGGAGGGCTTCACGAAGGGGAGGGGACCGACCGATGGGCGATGACCTGGCCTCCGGCTTCCGGGACGTGGACCGGGCGGCCGACTTCGCGACCTTCGCGGACTGCCTGACCCTGGTCGATTCGATCCCCTTCTTCGCCGCGTGCAAGCGAGACAGCTACGGCCTGCTCGGAGCGGGGCCGGGGCGTCGGATCCTCGACGTCGGCTGCGGTCTGGGCGACGACGCCTCGGCGTTGGCGAGGCTCGCCGCCCCGGGCGGGTCGGCCGTCGGGGTCGACTCCAGCCGGGCGATGATCGAGGCGGCTCGGGCGCGGCATGGCGAGGTCGAGGGCCTGACGTTCGAGGTCGCCGACGCCGCCGCGCTGCCGTTCGACGACGCGAGCTTCGACGCCTGCCGGATCGACCGCGTGCTGCAGCACGTCGCCGATCCCGGCCCGGTCGTCCGCGAGATGGCCCGCGTCCTGCGCCCCGGCGGCGTGTTGGTCGCCTACGACAACGACTGGGAGACCCTGACGGTCGACGCGCCAGATCGCGCGACGACGCGGACCGTGCTGAACGCCTGGTGCGACCGCTTCCCCTCGGGCTGGATCGGCCGGCGGATGGTCCCGCTGTTCCTGGACGCCGGGCTGGCCGACGTGGAAGCCGAGCCGAGGACGCTCGTGCTCCGCGACCTGGAGCCGGCCGACCGGCTCTACCGCTTTTTCGCGACCGTGGACATGCTGGTGGAGTCCGGCACCCTCGGCCGCGAGGACGCGGAGCGCTGGTCCGAGAGCCTGCGCGCCGCCGACCGCGCGGGCCGCTTCTTCTGCTCCTACACCGGGTTCCTTGTCCGAGGGACGCGGCCTGGAGAAGCCCCGGCCGGTGCGGCTGGGGAGGTCGCGCGATGAGGCTGGCCGTCGGGCCGCCGACGGAGTTCTTCGCCCTGACCTGGATCTATCGGGCCTCGGCGATCGTGACCGGGGGCCTCGCGGCCTTCGCGGCGACCCTGGGCCCGCTCTTCCTCCTCGGGCTGATGAAGAACGCCCGGGACGAGCCGGCGTCGGGGGCTGGGGTGGCGCTCTCGATCATGGCCGTGCCGCTCGCCCTGGCCTTCGCGCTGGCGACGGCCAACCTCCGGGCCAGGCGGAAGCCGCTCCTGACGATCCGTCGCGAGGGGGTCGAGGTGGTCCGCATCGGCGAGACCGCGCTGGACCGCGTGCCGTTCGTCCCCGGCCTGGTGCGGCTTACCTGGCTGATCGTCACGGGGCAGGGGTTCCGCCGCCGCGTGGTCCGCATCGCCTGGCGGGATCTCCGCAAGGTCTTCGTCTCCGGCCCGCCGATGGCCCGCGTGCTGAACCTCGGGGTCCGATGGGGGTCGGAACACGAGCCCGGGTTCGCCATCCAGCAGGTCGAGCTGAGGCGTCCGCTCGACGAGGTCGCCGACGCGATCCGGTCGTACTCGGGCGACGCCGAGGCCCGCGCCCGCTTGAAGGGCTGGGGGGAGGACGGGCTGTTCCTGTAATGTGGAAGCTCCCCCTGCGTCCTCACCAGAACTTCCACCAGGGCTTCCCGGCCTCTCGGCCGCGGTCGATCCACTCCTGCAGGACCTTGTGCGCGGCGGCGACGGTCTCGTCGCTCGCGCCGCGGTCGGGGACGATGCACGGGCAGAACTTCAGCCGGGCGAGGTTCAGCTTGGCGCCGGCGGCCTCGATGGCCTTCACGATCCCGTTCGACTCGGCGTGGTAGAGGCAGAGCGAGCGGAACTCCTCGTCCGGCATCGTCTCGCGAAGTTCGGCGGCGAGGGCCCGGGCGCGGGAGTAGGCGGGGATCGACATCAGGGGGACGTCGGCCTCGACCCGGCCGTCGCGACGCGCGCGGATGACCGTGGAGGAGTACCGAATCCCGGCCGGTTCGAAGAAGAGGCGGCCGAAGGCCATGGTGGCGATCGACTCGCACTCGTGGACGAGGTCGGGGTCGAATCCTCGTGCGATCATATCTTCCATCAGGGAGTCGGCGGTCTCGTGCTTCGCGAAGTCCTCGGCGAACCGGCGGATGGTCCGCTCCAGCTCGGCCCGGCGGGCGATCTCGGGCGAATCGGGCGGGAACTCGAAGACCGCGAACCGCGTCGCGTATCCGAACTCCGGGGCGCCCCCTCCGGCCGGCCAGTCGGGGTCCTTGTGGGAGACGTCGTGGCCGTCGATCTCCAACACGCGGAGCCAGCCCTCCTTCCCCCGGGCGATGACCGAAGCCTTCGCCAGGTGGACCCGACGCGGGGCGGCGGACTCGGCGGCGAAGCGGAACCAGGGCCTGGTCTCGTCGAGTTCCGCCCGGAAAGGCTCGTCGTCGAACGCCCGCGAGATCATCGGCCCGACGAACGCCCGCAGGCCGGGCAGGCCGTAGTCCCCCTCGACCTCGCCCGCCGAGGGGTCGCCGCCGGGGACGCCGGCCCGACAGGTCATGCAGATGGGCCGGTCGTCGAGGAACGACCGGATCGGCCCGGCGACGGCCGTCATCCAGATCGCGGCGGCCTGCTTCAAGGCTCCTTCGCGGTCGTCGCCCATCCCGAACAGGCAGGCGTCAAGGACCTCGTCGTCGTATTCGTGCAAGGTCGCGAAGACGTGGGCGTGGACCATCCCCTCGCGCGCCGCGGGGCTCGCGTCCCTCAGCTCGGCGCGGAGGGTGGCGCGGCCGTCGAAGACCTGGAGCGCGTCGTCCTCCAGGAGCGTCCAGCCGCCGAGGTCGCCGCCGTGCTCGACGAGGCAGGTCTCGATCAGTTCCAGCAGCCGCGCGGCGTCGGACATCGGATTCGGCCCGGGGGGCGAACGAAGGGGCGTCGGCCCGCCCCCGACGGCGGGGCCGCGTCGCGGCCCATCGTACCACGAATCGACCCGGCGCGGCCCGGCGAGGGGGCGATCAGAGGCCCTTGCCGAAGATCCGCTTGGCGGCGTCCTTCACCTCCTCGGGGTCGAGGGCCGAGGGGGCGGCGAGCTGGGGCTCGGCGGGGAAGACGGGGATGTCGGCGATGGTCGGGATCGGGTCGTTGGTGACCACCAGGTCGGGGGCCTTGTCCGGGTGGGCGCCCTTCCAGATCTCGCCGACCTGGGAGATGTCCTCCTTGCTGAAGCTGTACATCGTGTTGTAGAGGCCCTGCTCGACGTACTTGCGGGCCTCGGGGAACTTGTCGGTGCTCAGCTCGGGGATCGGGAAGAGCTTGGAGACCTCGACGCCGCCGGAGAGGGTCTCCAGGGCCTTGGCGTAGGCGATGACGTGGGTGCTGCCGCGCACCAGGAGGAACGCGGTCAGCTCGCGGACGGTCGGGTCGCTGGTCGTCTCGTAGACCTTGAGCTTGGTCGCCCGGGCGTTCAGCTCCAGGAAGAAGTTGTGCACCAGGTCCAGCTTCAGGCTGCCGCTGGAGTGGACGTAGCTGCCGTTCCAGTAGTTGCCCATCGAGTCGATCGGCAGGGCGGTCTGGCCGGCGTTGAAGAAGTTGTACATGTTGTGGAACTTGGGGACGTCCGCCAGCGGCGCGGCGGCGGGGTCGTGGCCCCGCGTGGTGGTCCCGCTGAGCAGCATGTTGATGGCGCTGGCGACCAGCTCGACGTGGCCCCACTCCTCGGCGGCGATGTTGCCGATGAGCTTGTAGTAGGGGTTGTAGTTCTCGCGGTCGCGGAAGTTGATGGTCTGGAAGAAGTAATTCATGAGGGTGGACATCTCGCCCGCCTTGCCCCCCATCAGCTCCTGGACGGCCGCCGCGGCCTCGGCGGAGGGGTGCCTGGGGACGGGGAGCGCGGTCAGCAGCTTGTCGACTCGGAAGATCATGGTGCGTCTCCTGGAGAGGTCGAGATGGTCGAGTCGCCGCTTCCTCGATGGGGATGCGACGGCGGGGAGTGGGCTTCTGATCCGAGGCAACATCCATTCCGCCGCGTCGCGATTCTCGGCCCTTCAAGGGTCTCATCCTCGCGGCCCATCCTGTTCATCGGGCCCCTCCCGCGTAGAATGGAGCGAGGCGCGGGGCGGTCGGGGGTTTTCCCCGACGACGATCGGGCCGGCGCGGCAGGGGGCCGAAAAGGATGGATGGGTCGATGGGGCACGAGTATTCGAAGATCGAGGATGCGATCCAGGCGCTCCAGGACGGGCGGGTGATCGTGGTGGTGGACGACGAGGACCGGGAGGACGAGGGGGACTTCGTCGTCGCGGCCGAGAAGGCCACGCCCGAGGTGATCGAGTTCATGATCACCCACGGCCGGGGCCTGGTCTGCATGCCGATCCTCCCCGAGGCGGCCGACCGCCTGCGGCTCTTCCCGATGGTCGACCACAACACCTCGGCCCACGAGACCCCCTACACCGTCCCCGTCGACCACGTCTCGTGCCGAACCGGCATCAGCGCGGCCGAGCGGGCGCGCACGGTCGCCGCGCTCCTGGACCCCGCCACCAAGCCCGGCGACCTCCTGCGCCCCGGCCACCTGTTTCCCCTGGTCGCCAAGGAGGGGGGCGTGCTCCGCCGGGCGGGCCACACCGAGGCGGCCGTCGACCTGATGAAGCTCGCGGGCCTGGCCCCGGCCGGCGTCATCTGCGAGATCACCGACGGCGTGGGCATGGCCCGGGGCGAGCGGCTCCAGGCCGTGGCCCGCGAGCACGGCCTGCCGATCATCTCGATCGAGGCCCTGATCCGCTACCGCCGGATGCGCGAGAAGCTGGTCAACCGCGTGGCCGAGTGCGACCTCCCCTCGCGCTACGGCAACGGCCGGATCCTGGGCTACCGCGTGCAGCACGAGCCCGGCAACGAGCCGGTCGCGTTCGTCATGGGCGACCTCCAGTCGGTCGAGGCCCCGCTCGTCCGGCTGCACTCGTCCTGCTTCACCGGCGACCTGCTGGACTCGCTCCGCTGCGACTGCGGCGACCAGCTCCACATGGCGCTGGAGATGATCGGCGACGAGGGGGTCGGCGCCTTGATCTACCTGCCGCAGGAAGGGCGGGGCATCGGCCTGATCGAGAAGATCCGGGCCTACAACCTCCAGGACGAGGGGATGGACACCGTCCAGGCGAACCTCGCCCTGGGCCACCGGGCCGACATGCGCGACTACGGGATCGGCCTGCAGATCCTCAAGGACCTGGGCCTGACCAAGATCCGCCTGCTGACGAACAACCCCAAGAAGACGAATGCGTTCGTCTACTACGGCTACGACCTGAAGGTCGTCGGCCAGGTGCCGATCATCGCCCCCCACGCCGTCGAGCGCGAGCGCTACCTCGACGCCAAGCGCGACAAGATGGGCCACATCCTCCCCCCTCGCCCCTGCTGCTCCAGCAAGGCCGACGAAGCCTGCCTCGAAGCCCCCGCCGCCGAGACCAGCAACGGCGTCGTCGGCGCCTGAGCGGCGACGACTGTCCTCTCCTTCCCCCCTGGTGGGGGAAGGACCGCGAAGCGGTCGATGAGGGGGACCATCAAAGCGGACGTAGCAACAAGCCACGGCTTTTCGAGGCCCCCCTCATCCGGCCTCCGGCCACCTTCTCCCACGAGGGGAGAAGGACGATTCGCGAAGGGCCCGGCTGAGGGCGTCGCAGGCCGGGCTTCACCGCCGAAGCTTGAGCACCAGTCCCGTGACCAGCAGCAACGCCCCCAGGCCCAGCGAGGCGTTCACGGCCAGCGGAGACCAGCCGACGGGCCGCTCGGCGACACCGACCGACTCCGCGACGACGGGGCCCTTGGGCACCTCGTCGGCCGCCTTGCCAGGGGGGGCACCTTGCCGGTGATCGTATGATTGACCACGACGTCCGGCGAAATCTCGGTTTGGAAGGTCTCCATGCCGATCTTCGCGTTGAAGGTCAGACGTTTGACTTCCGAATGCCGAGTGATCCTGGGGGCGCCGTCGCAACTTAAACTGGCCGACTTCCACTTCACGACGAATGGGTGCCCCTGCACCACGTCCACCTGCTGGGCCTCCCAAGTCCACAACTTGTGAGCGGTAGCCGGATCGGGCCCGTCGTCCGTCCCGCTCACGACGCCCCCGCGCCGCCTTCCCCCGCCGGCGGAAGGACTTGGGAGAGATCGGCCCGTCTCGACGCGACGCTCGGCGGGCGGCTACGATGGGGGGGCGACGTCTGGATCGGGAGTGTGGGCGGGCCCTTCGGCGGGCGCGGCCGTCGATCCGGGCATTCTCGGCACTTGTGAAGGACGGCTCATGCGTTTTTCGATCCCCTCCCGCCCGGCGTCCTTCCGGTTCGCCGGGGCGTTGGGGCTGCTGCTGGCCTCGGGCCCGACCGCGGCGATCGCCCAGGATCCCAAGCCGCCGGCGACCCGGCCCGACGACAAGCCCGACGACCCGAAGGCGGTCGCGCTCCTGGGCGAGGTCGCCAAGGCGTACCAGGCCCTCGCGTCGTACAGCGACCAGGGCGAGTTCGTGGTGGCGATGAGCGTGGGGGGCAAGGTCCAGAAGCAGAACACGCCGGTCAAGCTGGCGTTCGCCCGGCCCAACAAGCTGAACCTGCAGGCCGGGCCCGTCCGCGTCGTCAGCGACGGCGAGACGATGACCACGGTGGTCGAGCCGCTCAAGAAATACATCGCGGCCCCCGCCCCCAAGGAACTCTCGATCGACGCCTTCCGCGAGGGCCCGATCGGCGCGGCCTTGTTCGGCGGGCCGTCGGGCGTGCCCATGTACATCCTCGTGAACATGCTCACGGCTCCCGATCCGGCGAAGGCCGTCGAGCAGCTCGGCGGCTCGCTCCAGCTGGTCGAGGGCGACGGCGGCGTGCAGGCCATCCTGATCGACCAGCAGCAGGGCCCGGACCTGAAGATGACGGTCGACCCCAAGACCAAGCTGCTGTCGGGCGTGGACCTGGTGATCGACCCCAAGGTCCTGGAGCAGAGCGCGCAGCAGGGGAACCCGGTGAAGGTCGAGAAGCTCGGCTGGACCGCCGGCGCGGTGGCGACCGAGGCCGCCGCCGACGCCTTCGCCTTCAAGGCCCCCGAGGGCTTCTCCAAGGTCGAGTCGTTCCAGGAGCCGGGCGGCGGTGAGGGCGAGCGCCCCAAGTTCGCCGTCGACGACAAGGTCGGCCAGCCGGCTCCCGATTTCGCCCTGACGCTGCTCGACGGGCCCGACAAGACGAAGACGGTCACCAAGGCCGACCTCGCCGGCAAGGTCGTCGTCATCGACTTCTGGGCCACCTGGTGCGGCCCCTGCCTGGCCGAGCTGCCCGAGATCCAGAAGCTGGTCGACGAGCTGGGCAAGGACAAGAAGGACGTGCTCGTCGTGGCCCTGAGCCAGGACAAGGAGCCGACCGAGCTGGCCGAGGTCCGCAAGCTCGTCGAGAAGACCCTGGCCGAGAAGAAGATCGACATCCTCGGCAAGCCCGCCGCCGCCGTGGGCCTGGACCCCAGCGGCTCGATCGGCGAGCTGTTCGCCGTCGAGGGCCTGCCGACCCTCGTCGTCCTCGACGCCAAGGGGGTCGTCCAGTCCGCCCACGTCGGCTTCAGCCCCGACATCCGCGAGACCCTCGCGGCCGAGATCGACGCCCTCCTCGCCGGCAAGCCCCTGCCCAAGAAGGAGAAGGACGAGGCCGAGAAGAAGGAAGCCGCCGAGAAGGCCGAGCCTTCGAAGAAGGACTGACCTCCGCTCTGCGGTCGATGAGGGGATCATCGAGGCGGATTACACGAAGGATCGTCGGTCGGCAACGGTCTTCCCCCCTGGCGGGGGAAGACAGACCGCGACGCGGTCAGATGAGGGGGGGACGCTCGCGGGGAGCGTGGCATTTCGCAACCCCGCCCGCATGGCCGACGGCCTCGGAAGACCTTGCTGGACCTCCGCACGGCTTTCGTGCTCGTCTTCCCCCTCATCCGGCCCTGCGGGCCACCTTCCCCCGCTAGGGGGGAAGGATTTGGAGAGCACCCCCATCCCGCCCGCGGCCTCGACGCATCAGGTGGTTCTCGCATGAAGATCAGCGTCGTCGGCATGGGTCGCGTGGGCGGGGCGACGGCGTTCGCGCTGGTGGCCCGGGGGATCCCGCACGAGCTGGTGCTGGTGGGGCGGACGAAGGAGCGCGCGGTCGGCGACGCGTTCGACCTGCTGCACGCCTCGGCCCTGGTGCGGCCGATGCGGGTCTGGTCCGGCGACGCGGCCGACACGGCGGGGAGCGACCTGGTGATCCTGACCGCGAGCGCGGCGGCCGACGACCCGGCGAAGGGCCGGGGCGCCAACGCGCAGGCGAACGCCCGGATGCTCCGCGAGATCGTTCCGCCGCTGGCCGAGGCCTCGCCGTCGGCCGTCTTCGTCGTCGTGACCAATCCGGTCGACGTATGCACTTATGTGGCTTTGAAGGCCTCGGGCCTGCCGCCGGGCCGGGTGATCGGCACGGGGACCCTGATCGACACGATGCGGTTCCGCGCCTTGCTCAGCCGCGAGACGGGCATCAGCCCGCAGGACGTCCGGGCGTACGTCCTGGGCGAGCACGGCGAGACCCAGTTCCCCGCCCTCTCCGTCGCCAGCGCCGGGGGCGTGCGGTTCGAGCCCCGGGATTCGACCGTCCGGGCCTTCGCCGAGGAGGCCCGCCGGGGGGGCCACGAGGTCGCCCGCTCCAAGGGCTTCACCAACTTCGCCGTCGCCCTGGCCGCCGCCTCCATCTGCGAGGCCGTCGCCGACGACGCCCGCACCGTCCTCCCCGTCAGCACGCTCGTCGACGGGTATAAAGGGGTCGCCGACGTCTGCCTCAGCCTCCCCTGCGTGATCGGCCGCCGCGGCGTCGAACGCGTGCTGGCCATCGACCTCGACGACGACGAGACCGCCCTCTTGCACCAGAGCGCCGCCGCCATCCGCGGGATGATCGACCGCGTTGCATCCGATCGACATGCCCCCTGAAGGCCTTGCGCCCGGGCCCGCCGTCCGGTAGCCTCTCCCCCGGAGGTCTCCGCATGGCACGCAAGCGAGCGATCGAGTCCGACGCATCCCAGGAGCCCAAGCCCGACGGCCCGCCCGAGGGCTACGAGGCGTTCCTGGTCGACCTGAAGGGGCTCATCAAGACGGCCCAGCTCCGGGCCGCGCTGGCGGTGAACCGCGAGCTGGTGCTGCTCTACTGGCGGATCGGCCGCGAGGTGCTGGCCCGCCAGCGCGACCAGGGCTGGGGGGCGAAGGTCGTCGACCGCCTCGCCGCCGACCTGCACCACGCCTTCCCCGAGATGTCGGGCCTCTCCCCGCGCAACCTCAAGTACATGCGGGCCTTCGCCGCCGCTTGGCCTGACGAGCCAATTGTGCAGCAGCTTGCTGCACAAATTCCCTGGTTCCACAACTGCGTCCTGATGGACAAGGTCAAGGACCCCGAGGAACGCGTCTGGTACGTCGGGAAGACGCTGGAGCACGGCTGGAGTCGGAGCATCCTGGTCCTCCAGGTGGAGAGCGGGCTGTACCGGCGGCAAGGTAAGGCCGTGACGAACTTCCAGGCCACGCTCCCCCCCGCGCAGTCCGACCTGGCCCAGCAGATCTTGAAGGACCCGTATAACTTCGACTTCCTGACCCTCGGCGACGACGCCCGGGAGCGCGAGATCGAGCGCGGGCTGCTGGAGCACATCCGGGCGTTCCTGCTGGAGCTGGGCGTCGGGTTCGCGTTCGTGGGGAGCCAGTACCGGCTGGAGGTCGGCGGCGAGGACTTCCACCTGGACCTGCTCTTCTACCACCTGAAACTCCGGGCGTACGTCGTCGTCGAGCTGAAGACGACCGAGTTCCGCCCGGAGTACGCCGGGAAGATGAACTTCTACCTGTCGGTCGTGGACGACCTGCTCCGGCACCCCCAGGACGAGCCGAGCATCGGCCTGATCCTGTGCAAGGACAAGACCACCAACACGGTCATGGCCGAGTACGCCCTCCGCGACGTGGGCAAGCCCATCGGCGTCAGCGGCTTCCGCATCGCCGAGTCCTTGCCGGAATCGTTCCAGGGGACGCTGCCGACCATCGCCGACCTTGAGGCCGAGTTGGGCGATTGAAGCTCCGGCCGACCCCCTCATCGCTTCGGCTCCAGGTTCGTCAGGTCGCGGACCTGGATGAGGCGGGCCTTCAGGTCGGGGTTGTAGCGGGACTGGCCGCGGATGCCGACGCGGCGGGCGGTGAGGGGGGCGGGATCGACGCCGACGGGGACGTCGAGGTAGGCGACGACGGTCCCCTCGCGGCCGATCAGGGCGAACAGCTTGCGGCCGTCGAGCATCCGCGACGAGGGCTGGATGAAGCCCACCGCGTCGTACGCCCGGCTCCGCTCGCGCTCGACGTCGGCCAGCCGGCGTTCGAGCCGGGCGAAGTCCTCGTCCAGGTCGCGGGATCGCGAGGCCGCCTCGACGAAGCTCCGCGCGGCCTTCGCGGCCTTCTCGTACTGGGCCACCTGGGCCAGCCGGGCCTCGACCGCTCGCCGCCTCTCCGGGTCGCCGGCCTGATCGGCGAGGGACTGGTACGCCTCGCGGATCGCGTCCAGCCGCCACTTCTCGACGGGCTGGCCGGTCGTCTCCGCCAGCAGCATGCCGTCGACCCGACGCAGCTCGGCGTCGTCGCCGGGGGCGAGCGCGACCCGCTGGACCTCGGGCGTCGTCGGGGAAGGGGGGGGGGCCGCGTCCCAGGCGACCCCGTCGGCCGCGACGAAGAACGCCAGCTCCGACGGCGGCGCGATCGCCCGCCAGCGTCGGGGGGAACGGCTGCCGACCTCGGCCGCCGGCCGGTCCACCAGCCGCACCCGATCGCCCGGCTCCAGCTTCCCGCAAGGCGGACCCGGCAGCTTCGCCCGCGCATTGCCCGAGCGGACCACGGTCGACGCCCGGACCTTCGCGGCGAGAGGCGCGCCGTCCTCGGCCTCGTCCAGCTCGAGGGCCGACTCCTCGACCCAGCAGAAGGCCGAGGCCGGCGGATCGATCGCCAGCCAGCCCGGCTTCGGGGCCCCCGCCGGCCGGACCCGCACCGAGTCGCCCCGCTCCACGGTCGCCACGACGTACCCCGAATCCCGGGCCGCGTCCAGGACCTCCAGCCGATCCGTCACCCGTCCCTCGACCGTCCCCGCCTGGGCCGAAACCCCCGCCGCCAGGACCAGGAGATGCACGAGAATCATCGGAATCACCTCCCAGCCATGTCTTTCCTTCCCCCCTGAGGGAAGGTGGCCCGAAGGGCCGGATGAGGGGGAAGACCAGCACGGAAGCCGTCGGAGATCGGCTTCGACGAATTGGCTTCGTTCGCCCAGGCCGGAAACGAAGCCATTCGGCGCAACCTGTTGTTCGATTGTTTGTTAAGAGAGGTTTTCGGCTCGCGGAATTGGCTTCGTTCGACGCCGAATCGTCACCTTTTTTGCGTCCCCATCCCCCAGGCCCTTCGTCGTCCGCGTCGGCCGGGAGGCATCCGTCGCGTTGGCCCTGGATCAATCGAGCCGACTCCCCCTCCTCCTCATCGCCCCACCGCCTCGTCCTGTTCGCCGGCCGTCCCCACCCTCGGCGATTGGCTTCGTTCGCGCCGGCCGGGAAACGAAGCCATCGGCCATAACGCTCCTGGGCGTATTGGCTTAAGTGTGGGAATCGGCCCCGCGGATTGGCTTCGTTCGTCCACTTTCTTCGACACTCCTCACTCGGCACCAATGGCACGCGATCTTTGAGAGGGCCGAACTCGTGGCACCCAGGTCCGAACCTGCCGACGGCCCCGAGCCGTTGGCGTTGAGTGGGGAGTCTCCGGAAATTGGCTTCGTTCGTTCCCTTTCTTCGATCTTCGGCAAGGCCGTCACTGCGATCCGGGGCGGCCGTCGGCGTCCCGCGGGCGGGAGCCATCAAGAAACAATGCACGCGGGTGGGCGGATAGAAGTGCGAAATCGCGGAGAAATGCCGAAAGGCTCGCCCGGACGCCCTGAGTCGCGATGCGATGCGCTCCAACCTCGGCTTCGTATCCCAGGCGGGCGAAACGGTCAACGCGGATCTTCGATCTTTCGGGGGTGCAGGGCGACGTCGGGGATGGTCAGGGATTCGAAGGGTACTTCCTGAAGCCGGAACTCTCGGACCCGATCGGGAACGACGGCGAATTCCGCCGTCGTCAGCTCGGCGTTCAGATTGTGCACGACCCGGGGGGCGTCGTCGGTATGCTCGCGGCCGTCGCGGTCGACGGCGATGATCCGGAAGGGGCGGCCGTCGTCGAGATAGAACCCGCGAACCACCGAGAGGGACGTGCCCCGGCTCGTCGCGACGGCGCCGCCGGAGAGGGTCTCGACGACGGAACTGTTCCAGGTCCGGCACTGGAAGGAGCCGGCCCCCATCCCCAGGGTGTGGAAGGTCTGCCAGGGGAGCGAGGCCGCCTCGATCTGGAGGCTGGTCGTGGCGAGGCTTTTGGGGAACTGCCAGAAGCCGCTCCGCAGGGCGGGGGCCGGTTCGCCTTCTCGCGTGGCCGCGTCGATCGTCGAGAAGCCGGCGGACGGGGCGAAATCGGTCTTGAGAAGGCGGTTCCCCGGCCTGGAGGTGATTCGCATGACGACCTGACGCGCGGTGAACTGGCCGCCGGGGTTCATGAGCGGATCCTGGGCGTCGAGCCGCGTGATGGCGTCGCACGGGGCCGGCTTCAGGGGCGAACCATCGGGCCGCCACCAGGAGGTCGGCGAAGCCGGGTAGGTGGAGAGGCCGAGAATCTCGACCACCGTGCCGTCCGCGAGCCGCCGGGACCATCGTGGGTCGGGCTCGGCGCCGGCCCGCGCGGCCTCCGGAGCCTGGGCTCGCGAGACGGCCGGCGGATCGTCCGACGGGGCCCGCGTCCGGAACGGGGCACCCAGCGTCGCCGCGCCGAAAACTCCCAGGAGCACGAGAGCGAAAGGCTTGAGCTTGTTCCACAACATCGCTGTCATCGCTCCTTCGGCGAGGCGGGCGACGGCCGCCGGGACCAATCCCGAAGCGGCCGTCGCGACGCGGGAAGTGGAGGAGAGCACGGCCTGCGAGACGCCGGCGCGGCACTCGCGGGACAGCTCGGCCATGACGATCCCCGCCAAAGGCGCGAGCCCCCGGCGGGCGAGCCGGCCCTTGAGGCGTTGGCGGCCTCGGGCGAGTCGGCTCTTGAGGGTCGCGGTCGGCCAGCCCAGCGAATGCGCCGCCTGTTCGTAGGTCAGGCCCTCGTAATCGCACAGCTCGATGGGGCGTCGGTACTTCGCGGGGAGGCGGTCCAGCTCGGCCGACACGGCGGCGCACGCCTCGCGACGTTCGGCGGCGATCGCGGGATCGTCGGCATCGCTCGGCTCGCCGATCGGGGGCGGGAGGTTCCGGGCCTGCCGCCGGATTCGGGCCGCCACCCGGCGGGCGACGCCGTAGAGCCAAGGCCCGAGCGAGCCGCGGGCGTCCGCCCGGACCGACGCGGCCTTGCGGACGAGCACGAGGAACGTCGCCTGGAATGCGTCCTCGGCGTCGGCCCGATCCGGCAGGCCGCGACGGCAGACGCCCCACACCAGCGCCGCGTGCCGGTCCACCAGCGCCGCGAAGGCCGCCTCGGCGCCCGCGTCGGACGGCCCTTCGGCCGACCGGAAGCGTTCCAGCAACTGGTGGTCGGTCGCCCCCGTGGCGGTCCCGTGGGCCAGAAGGCTTCGCAACTCCGCCGAGGGTGTTTTCGCTCGCGTCATGGATCCGTCCGTCGTGGCCCCAGTCGAATCGCCTTCCCACCCCTATCATGCCGTGATGCGCGCGATCGGCCCCGACTTTCCCGGGGATCGCCGGGAAAGTCGGGGCGCGGGGCGTGGCCGGACCGCCGGGCGGCCCGCTCAGCGGGGCGCGGGGCCGATCGGGCTGGTCGCGACGTCGGGCATCAGGATCTCGTCGCAGGGGCGCGTCTGGACGCGGAATTCGCGGATGGCCTCCGGGGGGAGGGCGAATTTGGCGATGAGTTGCTGGAAGCCGCCCGCCGAGGAGGAGCCGACGCGGCTGGGCGATTGTTCCTTGCCGCTCGCGTCGACGGCCAGGACTCGGAGCGATTCGCTGCCCCCGACGTCGTGGGCCAGGCAGAGAGTCGACCCACCCCCCCCGTCGGCGATCGCGCCGCTGGATATGAGGCTCCGCCCCTTGCCGCCGCCGGTCGAGCTGGCCTGAGTGTCCAGAGTCTTCACCGTCTCCCAGGCGTCGCACGAGACACGGAACCGGACCGTCAGGCTGGTCGTCGATCGGGGGAACGTCGCCAGGATCGCGTGCGAAGTGGTCGATGGATCCTCGTCGGAGGTCGGCAGATTCTTGTAACCGATCGTGTCCGCCCCGTCGATGAGCGCGAGGACTTGGCCCCCATCGGGCCGACCGGCGACTCGGTAGACGATCGCCAGCCGGGTCGATCGGTCGGAGACGACGGCCGACTCCGTTACCGAGGTCAGGAAGTTTGGTTGAAAATCAGGGCTCTTCATCGATCGGCCGTCGGGCCGCCACCAGGTCTTCGGACTATCGGGGATCGGCGAGACCGCCATGATTTCCAGCCGCATCCCATTCGGCAGTTGACGGGCCCAACGCGTGTCGGGTTTGTCGGCCGTCCGCTCCTGGCCAGGAGCGGAACCGGTGACGGGAGGGGGCGGCTTGTCCGCTTGGCGAGGCAAGGTCCACGCCACGGCCAGGCTCGACGTGCCGACACCGCATAGGACGAGAATGGCGAGGGGCTTGAGCTTGTTCCACATCATGGCCTGGGTCGCTCCTTCGGCGAGGCGGGCGACGGCCGCCGGGACCAGTCCCGAAGCGATCGTCGCGACGCGGGAAGTGGAGGAGAGCACGGCCTGCGAGACGCCGGCGCGGCACTCGCGGGCGAGTTCGGCGGCGACGGCTCCCGCCAAAGGCGCGAGGCCGCGGCGGGCGAGCCGGCCCTTGAGGCGTTGGCGGCCTCGGGCGAGTCGGCTCTTGATCGTCGCGGTCGGCCAGCCCAGGGAGAGCGCCGCCTGCTCGTAGGTCAGGCCCTCGTAATCGCACAACTCGATCGGGCGTCGGTACTTCGCGGGGAGGCGGTCCAGCTCGGCCGACACGGCGGCGCACGCCTCGCGACGCTGGGCGGCGATCGCGGGATCGTCGCCGGTCGCCGGCTCGACGACGACCGTGGGCCGTCGCGCGGCGGCTCGCCGCTGGCGGGCGGCGACCTTGCGGGCGACGCCGTAAAGCCAGCGGCCGATGGAGCCTCGGTCGTCGACCCGGACCGAGCTTGCCTTGCGGACGAGGACCAGGAACGTCGCCTGGAACGCGTCCTCGGCGTCGGCCCGGTCGAGGAGCCCGCGACGGCAGACCCCCCAGACCATGGCCGCGTGGCGATCCACCAGCGCGGCGAAGGCGGCCTCGGCGGCCGGGTCGCCGGCCCCGGATCGCGACCGAAACCGTTGCAGCAACTGGTCGTCGGTCGATCCCGTCGCGGTCCCGCCGGCGAACAGGGCCCGCAGGCCCCCCGGCGCGGGGGTGGATCGGATCATCGTTTCGCCCGCCTCCGCCTCGAAGTCCCGAAACCCTCGCCCCTGACATGCGGGGAGTCGCCCGATCGGCCCCATCATTTTCCGAAAAGGATCTTCGATTCGCGCCCGTCAGGTCGAAAATCCGGGGGCCGAGCCGACGTGGTTCGGGCGGGATGTCGTGGAGCGCGAGGGTGGGCCCGTCCCTCCACCCCGATGTTCGTCGAAGAGCCGGGCGTGGTGGCCAGAGCCGCGGCGAGCCGGGGACGGACCCGCATGAGAGACTCGGCCGGTGCACGGCGTTCCACGACCTGGCGCGGCCGCAGCAGGCGCCACGCCGCAGGGCTCGCCCGAGTGTTCAAGGGGGGGACGATCTGGGCAACGCCCGCGTCGGAGGGGGCGGCTTGCCGACCGTCAGGGGAGAAATGGTAGGGGGCACCCCTCCGGGCGGCTCCGTCCCCCTCTTTGCTGCGGTCCCGGACTTGGAGGAGCATCCGCATCGTCCAGCGTCAGCCGTCCTCATGATCGGCGGGCGGAGGGGGATGTCAACACCGGGCGCGAAGAGCCGGATCCGAGATCGACGGCCGATAGCCGCCTTTCACGCGAAGGGAGATGATCACGATGGGCAAGCTGATCCTGTGGAACCTGGTCACCCTCGACGGCTTCTTCGACGGGCCGAAGGCCTGGGACCTCGACTGGCACGGCGAGGTCTGGGGCGAGGAGTTGGAGCGATTCTCGGTCGAGCAGCTCCGGTCGGCCGCCGGGCTGATCTTCGGCCGGGTCACCTATGAGGGGATGGCGGCCTACTGGCGGACCGCGGAAGTGAAAGCGGGGCCGGAAGGGGAGGTGGCCGGGCTGATGAATTCTCTGCCCAAGTCCGTCGCCTCGCGGACCCTGGCGACGGTGGACTGGGCGAACGCGAGCCTCCTCCCCGGCGACGCCGCGACGGCCGTCCGCGACCTCAAGGGCCGAAGCGACGGCGACCTGTTCGTCTTCGGCAGCGCCGATCTCGCGGCGACCTTGATCCGCGAGGGGCTGTTCGACGAGTACCGGCTGCTGATCGTCCCCGTCGTCCTGGGCGAGGGGCGTCCCTTGTTCGCGGGGGGGCCGGGCCGCCGGAAGCTGCGGCTGCTCGAAACCCGGCCGATGGGGGCGGGGGGCGTGTTCGTCCGGTATGCGTCGGCCTGAGTGGTGGGGTCCTGTGGATTTTGGCGGCGGCGGGCCGCGGCCGCTCTTGATCTCGGGGCGTGCCGTAGGCTATGCTTGCGTTTTCTTCTCGCGCGGAGGGGATTCCGCGCGGTGAAGGCGAATCACCGTGAAGTGAAGAGAAGAGTGAAGACGTGACGTCGGGGGGCGGGCGATCCCGAACATCCCGCCGTGTCGAGCGCGGGCCGTCGTCCGCCCAGGAGCTTCGGAAAGACCATGTACGCTGTTTTTGAAGACGGTTCCCACCAGTATCGCGTTTCCGAAGGCGACTTCATCCAGGTCGACCGCCGTCAGGGCAAGGCCGGCGACGAGCTGATCTTCGGCAAGGTCCTCCTGATCGCGGGCGAAGGCGAGCCGACCATCGGCGCCCCCGTCATCGACGGCGCCAAGGTCACGGCCAAGATCGTCGACCAGTTCCGCGCCAAGAAGATCATCATCCAGAAGTTCCGCCGTCGCAAGAACATGCGTCGCCGTCGCGGCCACCGCCAGCCCTACACGACCGTCCAGATCCTGGCCGTCGCCGGGGCCTGAACGAGCGTCCGCCGACGCGACCTGATCGCCGACCGACCCCCGAACATCCAACGCCCGCGCCCGGCCAACCCGCCGAGCCCGGGCGTTTTTGTTGCGACGAATGGCACCCGAATCCGGCCCTCTCGAACGGCCCCGTGTCGAGTGAGGAGCGTCGACGGTTCGCTTCTCCTCAGGATGGCGGCTTCTCCCGACAAGAAGTCGACCTGCGCCGGGCCTCGCGGCGGAGGGGGCCTGACCGCCAGCCGCTGCGGCCCCACCGGGGGCGAGGGGATTCACCCTGCGGCCCCGGCCTCGAAGACGCGGACGTCGCCGACGGACAGCACCTCGCGCACGGCGTCGGGGCGTTCGGCGGTGAATCGCTCCAGCGGCGAGGCGACGGCGCGGGCGTAGGGCTGGGCGTCGATGAGGATGTAGGCGACGCCGTGGCGGCGGATCGTCGCGACGACGGCGTCGGGGTCGGCGTCGCGGTCGCCGGGTCGTTCGGACGAGGCGACCTCCAGCGCGTGGCGGCCGGTGCGCAGGAAGACCTCGCCGGGGTGCCGGGTCAGGACGGGCCCGGGGCGATCGGCCTCGTCGCGGAGCCAGGCGCAAGCGGCGGCGAACGCCGGGTCGCGCTCGGCCCGAAGGCGGCGATCGGCGGTGGCCGCCGAGTACGCCGTGTACGGGATCGCCGCGAGCAGCAGCAGCCGGGCCGCGAGCGTCCGAACGCGTCGCAGACGCAGACGCCGAAGGCCCCACGCCAGCCCCTCGACGGCCCCGACCAGCAAGGCCGGGATCAGGGGGATCAGGAACCGCCCCGCCTCGGTGTACGGCCAGACCAGGAGCAGGCCGAGCGTGACCAGGCCGACCAGCCCCGCGAGCCTCCGGCGCGGGTTCGCCAGCGCGACGAGCCAGCCGCCGACGACGATCGCCGAGGCGACCGCCGCCCAAGCCAGGGCCGCCGCGCGGATCGGACCGGGCCGGCCGAAGACCGTGGCGACCTCCACCAAAGGCGCCGTCAGGGCGTCGGGGATCCGCCCGGCGTAGAAGCCGGCCTGCTCGACGACCGTCGCGATCGGCCCCCGTCCCGCCGGGAACAGGAGCGACGCCTGCGTCCGCCCCGCCCCCTCGCGCCCGACCGCCGCCGTCCAGGCGACCCACGGGGCGACGAACAGGCCGGCCGCGACGAGCGAGGCGAGCATCGCCCGACGCCGGCCGCGAAGGATCAGGTCGAGGGCCGCCGCCCCGGCGATCCCCACGCCGACGTGCCGCGTCAAAACCGCCGCGCCCAGGATCGCGCCCAGCAGCAGGCCGCGGGCGACCTCCCGACGCGGGCCCTTGATCGAAGCCGAGACGAGCAGGGCCAGGCCGCCGAGAAGCTCGTAGAGGGGCTCGGACTGGACGCCCGAGCCGGTGCGCGACCAGGCCCAGTTGACCCCCAGGGCCAGTCCCATCGCGAGGGCGACGCGACGGCCGAACATCGTCCGGAACCAGGCCCAGGCGGCGAGCGTCGCGCCGACGGTGCAGGCGATCGAGGCCGCGTGGGCCGCGCGGTCGGAGACGCCAGTCGCCTTCCAGACGACGGCGAGGAACGCGGGATAGCCCGGGGGGAAATGGGCGTGCCGGGGGGCCTCGGGGTGGTCGATCGCCCGATAGCCCCGGCCTTCGAGGAGCGAGGTCGCCAGCACGGCGTAGCCGGCGCCGTCGCGTCGCGGCGGGGCGTCCAGGTCGGCCTGCGCGAGCGCGGCGGACGCCGCGGCCAGGGCGATGAGCACGCCGTCGATCCCGCCTCGCCTCGCCTTCCGCCGCATCGCCGCCTCCCCCCCGAGAACCCCGGCCCCGATTGGACCAGCCGGCGGCGGGCGGGGCAAGGGGCGGGCGCGGCCGGCCGCGAGGGCGCGGGCCGCCCCGCCTTCGGCGTCGTCCACGTCCGAAGGGTCGCAGAACCTGGGAGGCGAGGCGTGGTCCCTCGCCCGCGCGGCGATCCGAAGGCCGATTTTCATCATGGATCGAAGACCGGTCCCGTTAGAATCTTGCAGCGATGCGGCTCCCGGCGTCGTGGCGATCTCCTTCGGATCCGCCCCCGGGGCGCATCCCACTCCTCGGATCGAGGCTCGTCTTGAGCGCAGACACGAAGGTCGTCGTCATCACCGGCGCGTCCCAGGGCATCGGTGAAGGGCTGGTCGGCGGATATCTGGCGAGGGGCTATCGCGTCGTCGCCAACTCCCGATCCATCACGGCGGACGCCTACGGCGGCGAGGTCCTGGCCGTCGCCGGCGACATCGCCGATCCGGCGGTCGCCGCCCGGGTGGTCGGGGACGCGGTCGCGCGGTTCGGCCGCGTCGACACGCTGGTCAACAACGCCGGGATCTTCCTCTCCAGGCCGTTCACCGAATACACCGAGGCCGACTTCATCCGCAAGGTCTCGGTGAACCTGGCCGGGTTCTTCTACGTCTCGCAGGCGGCCGTCCGGCAGATGCTCGCGCAGGGCGGCGGCGGCCACATCGTGAACATGACGACGACGCTCGTCGGCCAGCCCGTGAGGGGGGTGCCGTCCGCGCTGGCGTCGCTCACCAAGGGCGGGCTGGACGCGGTCACGCGGTCGCTGGCGATCGAGTACGCCGACCGGGGCATCCGGGTCAATGCGGTGGCCCCGGGCAACGTGAAGACGCCGATGCACGCCCACGACCCGCTCGACGCCCTCGCCGCGATGCACCCGCTGGGGCGGATGGGCGAGGTCCGGGAGATCGTCGACGCCGTCCTGTACCTGGAATCGGCCGCGTTCGTGACCGGCGAGACCCTGCACGTCGACGGCGGCGCGCACGCCGGGCATTGGTGACCGAGGACGATCGCATCAGGGCCGCGCAACCCGCCTTCCCGACCCCAAGCCCGAAAGTCTGGTGACTCGATGACGATCCCTCGCTCGCTCCGATGGTCGCTGCTCGCCTCGATTCTCGTCGCGCCTCGCGGCCCGGCCCTCGCGCAGGAGGAGCCGCGGTTCAAGGCCGTCGCGTTCGACTACTTCGTGATCTTCGACGCGAACTCCGTCGTCCCGACCGTCGAGGCGGCGTTCCCGGGCAAGGGCGCCGAATTCACCAGGGCCTGGCGGGCCAAGCAGTTCGAATACGGCTTCCTGCGATCCATCACCGATCGTCACGCCGACTTCTTCCGGGTCACGGAGGACGCCCTGGCCTACACCGCCGAGGCGATGAAGGTCGAGCTGACCCTCGAGAAGCGGCGGAGCCTCCTCGACGCCTACCTGAACCTGAAGCCCTGGCCGGACGCGGTGGACGCCCTGCGCAAGCTGAGGGCCTCGGGCGTCCGGATCATCACCATCGCCAACTTCAGCCCCAAGATGCTGGAGGCCAACGCCGAGCACGCCGGGATCGCCGACCTGTTCGACGAACTCCTGAGCACCCAGGCCAACGGCACGTACAAGCCGGACCCCCGCGCCTACGCGCTGGGGATGGAGCACCTGAAGCTCAAGAAAGAGGAGATCGTGTTCGCCGCGTTCGGCGGCTGGGACGCCTACGGCGCGAAGAGCTTCGGCTACACGACGTACTGGGTGAACCGATTCGGCCTGCCGAACGAGCGGCTCGGGGTCGAGCCGGACGGCACGTCGGATAACCTGGAGGGCCTGCTGGAGCTGGTCCTCGGCAAGCCCTGAGCGAATCCCTCGGGAGTCGTCCCATGTTCAGCGGCCTGACGAAGCTCGCCGAAGAGGGCGACGTGGAAGGCGTCCGGACGATGCTCGACGCGGGGACGCCCGTCGATTTCATCGACAACGGCCGATTCAACGCGACGCCGCTCGAGGTCGCCGCCCGCGCCGGGCGACTCGAGGTCGTGAGGTTGCTCCTGGGGCGCGGGGCCGACGTCAACCACGTCGACCACGACGGATTCTCGCCCGTCACCTCCGCCGCACGCGCCGGCGAATGGGCCGTGGTCGCGATGCTGGCGGAACACGGCGGCGACTTCCGGCAGCCCGACGGCCACGGCAAGTCGGGGTCCGACTACCTGCGGCGTTGCCGCGGCAAGCGGAATCGGGCCGCCGTCGAGGCCGCGCTCGCACGACGCGGGGCATCGGAAGGCTGATACGGTTTCCGATGCGAGTCCCGCCCTTCCCGATGAGACGCCGACCGTTCTCGACGCCGAGAGAGGAAGGCCGATCGGGGAACGTCATGGACGTCTGGCGCCAACCCGATTCCGGCGAGCTGGCCTGGATCGCCGACCAGGACCGTTGGTTCGCCGAGCACCGACTCCCTTCCGGCACTCGGGAGGTGGAGCCCGACCTGTTCGAAGGCCGCGAGCTGCACGTCTACGCCGACCCCGACCTCCGGTTGCGGGACGTCGGCTACTACCGGCCGGGGCCTCCCGCCGGATAGCGGCGAGTCGAAGGCGGGCGGAACGCACACGCCCCGGGATGCCGGGGCGTGGATGCGAGGGGGCGAAGGATCGGCGCGTCGTCAGGACGCGGAGGCCAGCGAGAGCCGGGGCTGGAAGGCCGCGGGGCGGCGGCGGCGCGGGGCGGCCTTGGGGGCGGCGTTCGGGAGCGCGGGGGCGTCGAGCTTGCGGACGGCGCGGATCTCGATCTTGCGGACCCACTCGCGGGTCACGCCCAGCCGCTCGCCGATCTCCTTGAGGGTCAGCGGGACGACGCCGTGCAGGCCGTAGCGGAAGGTCAGGACCATCCGCTCGCGCTCGTCGAGGACCTGGAGGCGGCGGAGCAGGTCGTCGCGGTCGTCGCCGGCCTCCAGCTCGGCGGTCGGGCCCTCGTCGGGGTCGACGGAGTCGTCGGGCGACCAGTAGTCGTCCTCGTCGGCCACGCCGCTCTCCAGCTTGACCTGGTTGGCCCGCTTGGCCTTGGCGACCAGCGACTTCTGCATCTCGGAGAGGCCCAGGTGGGAGGCGATCTCGTCGAATCCGGGGGCCCGGCCCAGCTCGCGGGTGAGCTGCCGCTCGGCCCGCCGCCACTTGGTCAGGAGGCCGACCATGTGGGCCGGGATCCGGATGGTGGTGGTGGTGTTGATCAGGGCGTGGCGGATGGCCTGCTTGATCCAGTAGCCGGCGTAGGTGCTGAAGCGGGTGCCGAACTTGGGGTCGTACTCCTCCGCGGCGCGGATGAGGCCGACGTTGCCCTCGCCGATCAGGTCGTCGAGCGACATGCCCCGGCCCTGGTAGTCGCGGGCGATCCGGACGACCAGCCGGAGGTTGGCCGAGATCATCCGGGTGCGGGCGTCCTTGTCGCCCCGGGCGATGCCCATGGCCAGCTGACGCTCGTCGGCGGCCGTCAGCAGGGAGACCTCGTTGATGTCGTGCAGGTAGGTCTGAAGATCGTGCGAAACGCCGCAGTCCATCCCCTGGGTGCGAGACATGAGCGTACTCCCGGCCTTGGTCGCCGTTTCGTGGTGCAATCTTGAGGTCGGCCCGTGCAGTCGTCGGCGGGCGCTCCTTCGGGAGGGGGGGCTGGGATGGGGAGGCTCCGAGAAAGCAACCTTGCGTCTTCCTCGCGTCCGTCGCCTCCAGCCCTGGAAGGAGCAACAACCCCTCAGTTGCAACCGCCGGAAAAAACCGGACATGCCCCCGCGAATTTTTTAAGCGCGTCTCCCGGGCCGGCGGATTACCCGCGCGCGTACGTCGGGAGGTGGGGGCCGGGCAACCGCGTCTCCCGGGGGCCAAGCCGGCGCAACCCGGAGATCCCGGGCAGGTGGAGGGGTCGCGGAAAATCGCGGGGTATGGGCTGGAAAACCGGAGCTGTAGGTGGTTTAATTAACCGTCAGCATGGCGATGTCTGCCTGCATGCGATCATTGACCCCCCGCGGCGGGATGCGCGAGGCCTCGCGGCGAGGCGGCTCCCGATACCGCGGCGATTCCTGGAGGTAGCGGCCCGAGGGCGCGGCGTCGAGCCTCGTCGCGGAGCCGGCCGGCGCGTTCCACTCGACTCGACGGGGGACGACCAGTGCTCAAGCCTAGGGATGACGGCTCGGCGGGCGAGCGGCGTGGCGAGATCGCGATCGACTCGGACGACGAGGGGCTGGACCTCTCGCGCGACGTGGCCGAGCTGATCGCCCGCGCCCGGGCGGGGGACGACGACGCGATCCGCACCTTCGTGGGGCGGTTCGAGCGCGAGGTCCGGCTGATGGTCCGCGACCGCCTGCCGCGCCGCCTGCGCAACCAGTTCGACTCGATGGACTTCGTCCAGGCGGTCTGGCAGAGCTTCTTCGCCGACCTGCGCGGGGGCTCGCGGGAGTTCGAGAACGCCAAGCACCTGCGCGGCTTCCTCGCCGGGGTGGCCCGCAACAAGGTGTTCGAACAGGACCGGCGGCTGACTCGGACCGCGAAGTACGCCGTGGCTCGCGAGGAGCAGCTGTACGTCCGCCGGGGCGACCGCGAGGTCGCGCTGGACGTCCCCGCGAACGACCCGTCGCCCAGCATGAACCTGCAGGCGAGCGAGCGGCTGGCCCTGCTGACGGCCGGCCGCCCGCCGCTCGAGGCGAAGGTGCTCACGCTCCGCCACGAGGGCCGCACGATCGACGAGATCGCCGCGATGCTGGGGATCCACGAGAAGACCGTGCGGCGGTTCATCGAGGCGGCGCGCCAGCGGATGGAGGCCCGGGGATGGGCGTGACGTCGGACGGGCTCTCCTCGATGCTCCTGCCGACGCGCGGCCCGGCCGCGCCGCCCGACGCCCCCTCCCGAGACTTCCGCGAGGCCCTCGCCGACCTGGCCGAACGCTGGGAGCGGGGCGACGAGACGCCCGCCGAGGCCTACCTGGACGACGGCCGGCCCTGGTCGGCCGACCAGGCCGTCGAGCTGATCTACCGCGAGTACCGCCTGGCCCGCGCCGCCGGGCTCGCCCCCGCCAAGGCCGACTACCTGGCGCGGTTCCCCCGGCACCGCCGGGCGCTGGAGCGGCTGCTCGACCTCGACGGCGCCTGCCCCGACTCGCTCCTGGGCCGGCTCGGCGGCCCGGGGGACGAGCCGGACGACGACCCGCTCCCCCGCGTCGGCGACGAGATCGGCCCCTACGTCCTGGACCGCGAGCTGGGCCGGGGGGGCTTCGCCCGGGTCTTCCTCGCCCGCCAGGCCGACCTGGAGGACCGCCCGGTCGTCATCAAGGTCACCACCCGGCCCACCCGCGAGCCCTGGCTGCTGGCCCGCGCGCAGCACCCGAACATCGTCGAGATCCTCACCCACGCCGAGGTCGACGACGGGGCCTTGCAGCTCATCGCCATGCCCTTCCTGGGCGGCGCGGCGCTCTCGACCCTCCTGGCGCGGCGGCGGGAGCGGGCGATCGGCGCGGGGGCCGGCCCGGCCCCGGACCCGCGCGGCCGGGGATACCTGGACGACCTGGACGCCGTCTCGGCCCGCGAGCATGCGGCGAGCGGGGCCCCCAGCCCGGCCCGCGCGATCCTCCGGGCGATGACCGACGCCCACGCGCTCGCCTGGTCGGTCGCGAGGCTGGCCGAGGCCCTCGACCACGCCCGGCGCCGGGGCGTGGCGCACGGCGACGTCAAGCCGTCGAACGTCCTGATCACGGCCGGAGGCACGCCGATGCTGCTGGACTTCAACCTCGCCCAGGACTGGTCGAAGGTCGAGCCCGGCGCGGCGGCGGTCGACGCCGGCGGCACGCTCGCCTACATGGCGCCCGAGCGGCTGGCCGCGCTGGCGACCGCCGACGACGGCCGCCCCGCCCCGCCGGACGACGACCGGGCGCACCGGGCCGACGTCTACTCGCTGGCCCTGGTGCTGCTGGAGGCCCTCACCGGCTGGTCCCCCTCCGCCGACGTCGTCGAGCCCCGCCGGCCCGGCCGCGCCGGGTTCCGCGAGGCCGCACGCCTCTGCGCCGCCACCCGCGAACGCGCCGCCTGGGTCGTCCGCCGGGCCGAGGCCGCCGCCGGCCGCCGCCTCCCGGCCGGGCTCCGCGCCATCCTGATCCACGGCCTCCAGGCCGACCCCGGGGCCCGGCACGGCCGGGGCCTGGAGCTGGCCGAGGACCTGGACCGCTGGCGGGCCGACCGCCCGCTGGCGTTCGCCCCCGAGCCCTCGCGGCTTCACGCGGCCGCCAAGTGGGCCCGCCGCCGCCGACGGCCGCTGATCGGCCTGGCCTCGGCGCTGGCCCTCGCCGGGTCGGCCTCGCTCGGGGTCGCCCTCTACATCGGCCAGGGCCGCGACCACGAGGCCCGGGGCCGGAGCCAGGCGTTGCAGGCGCTCGCGAACTTCTACGACGAGCCGTCCACCAACATCTTCGGCCTCCAACGCCAGGGCCAAAGGGGGCCGCGGCGGCGCAACGCCGCGGAGACCACCTCCATCGCCCTGGGTGCCCTGGACCGCTATCAGGTCCAGGGCGAGGGCGACTGGCGGCTCCAGGCCCCGTTCCGACTGCTCCCCCAGGCCGACCGCGAGGACCTGGAGCTGTACCTGCTGGAGCAGGCCCTGCGCTACGGCCGAGTCCTGGCCCTCCGTCCCGACGTCCCCGACGACTGGCGCCGCGCCCGCGAGGCGGTCGACCGCGCCTGCGGGCCCGTCCACCCCGCCGCGCTCCGGAGCCTCCGCGAGCGGCTCACCGCACAGATCGGCGACGGCGACCCCGGCCCGGCCGCGCCTCCCGGCCCGCCCCCCCGCGCGATCGACGCCTATCTCGACGGCGTCGCCGCCGAGATCGACGGCGAGGAGCGCCCGGAGGCCGCCGACGCCGCCGCCCGGCGCGCCGCCGACCGCTACCAGGAGCTGGCGGCCCTGCGGCCCTCCTCGTTTTGGTGTCACTACCGCGCGGCCGTCGTCGCCTTCTCCCTCTCGCGCTGGGACGAGGTGCAGGCCAACCTCTTGAAGTGCACGTCGCTCAGGCCCGGCAACAGCCTGCTCCGCCTGTTCCTGGCGGGGAACCTCGACAAGCTGGGCCGGGACGACGAGGCCCTGGAGGAATGCAACCTGGCGATCGCGGCGGCCCCCGACCGGGCCGAGTTCGTCCAGACCCGCGCGTTCATCCGCGCCGACGGCCCGAGCCTCGACGGCCTCGAACAGGACCTGCGCCGCTACGAAGTGCTCCGGAGCGTGCTGCCGAGGCGTTTCCTCCAGGGCCTGCTCGGGCCCGCCGACGATCTCGCCGGGACCGGCGCCAACCTCCCCATGACCCCCCCGACGCCTGGGGCCGCCCCCTCGGCCTCCGACGAGGTCGGTGAGGTCGGTCGAGGCGAGTTGGACGCCCGCGCGGTCCTCGCCTCGCGGATCCGCGAGGCCGGCTCCGACCCCGACGGCCCGGCCCGCGTCCAGCTCCCGCTCGACCCCCGCCGGCTGGCGCTCGCCGCCTTCGAGGTCGAGAAGATCCTGGCCCTCGACCCCGGGAACCTCGTGGCCCAGGTCGACCGGATGTGCCTGGCGATCAGCCGCGGACGCCCCCTGGAGGCCCAGCGGCACCTCGACCTCTTGATCGCCGACCCCCGGCTGCTCGACTACGCCCGGTTCGCCCCCGAGCGGCTCGACGCCCTGCACTACGCCTGCATCCTCTTCGCCGCCCACGACCAGTTCGCCGAGGCCCACGCCCTGGCGTTCAAGATCCTGGACCTGGCCAAGGCCGGCGGCGGCTCGCGGGGGCGAGCGTACTACACCTTGGCCGTCGTCGAGTCCGTCGGCGCGGCTTCCAACCGCAAGTGGCTCCGCCCCGCCGGCGAACACCTCCGGCACGCGATCACCGCCCACCCCAAGTACGAGCGATGGTTCCGGCGCGACCCGGCGTTCGACCCGGTTCGGATCCAGATCCAGGCGGCCCTCGACGCCCGCCGCGTCGCCCCGGCGGCCGGGCCCGCCGCCCTATTCGCCGACCGCCCCTGACGGCCCGGCCTTCGCCTTCTTCCAGGCCGAGACCCCGCACGACGAGCAGCCCCCGCCCGAGGCCGTCGAGCAGCCGCCGCCCGGCTTGGGGAGCGTCTCGGCCGCGTCGGCCCGCGTCTGGAGCTTGGCGGCCTTGCGCGAGCAGCCCCCGCCGCCGCAGTCGCAGTCCCCGCAGCGGCCCGCGGCGGCCGGCTCGGCCTCGGGCTCGGTCGCCGTCGCGCCCGCGGCCGAGCCGTCGGTCAGGTCCTCGATGAAGACGTCGAAGTCGCACGACATGCGGTATCGGGCCCGGATCGGCGCCGGGTCCAGGTCGTCGAACGTCAGGACGTGGAGGACCGTCGAGAAGTCCAGCAGGGGCTCGACGTCGACCAGCTCCAGCGGCCATCCCGCCTCGTCGGCGATCCGGCGGCACAGGTCGAACCGCCGCTCCCGGAGCCGCTCCGCCTCATGGGCGCGGGCCTGGTCGTCGGCGTCGGCGCGACGGAGCACACGGAAGGCACCGACCGAGTCCTCGCCGGCTCGGCCCCGCCCCGGCGACTCACCCGCCAGGACCTCGCCCAGCTCGACGCCCCGGCTCGACCGGACCACCACCGATTCCCCGCGCGCGGGGAGCGGCGTCGGCCCATCGTCGGCCGCGAACCAGCCGACCCGCCCGGCCAGGCCGTAGCGGACCAGGCACTCGGCCCCGGAGTCCTCCCCGATTCCCGCAACGGCCTCGGTTCCCGCGTCCATGTGTCGGCCCTTCCCGGTCACGCCGCCCGTTCCCCTTACCGGTTTGGGATTATACCGTATCATGGGGGATATCGCCGCATCCGGCCGGGTCGGGGGCGGTCTTCGGTCGATGGGGACGACGAGGTGGGGCCGATGAGTCGATCGCGGTGCACGTTCCAGGTCCGGGGTCTGGACTGCGAGCATGAGGTCGGGCAGCTCCGCGCCGCCCTGAAGGGCGAGGCGGGCGTCGAGGGCCTGGGCTTCGACCTGATCAACGGCCTGATGACCGTGGATTACGACGACGCCCAGGTCGAGCCCCGGCGGCTGGCCGCCCGCGTGGCCGAGCGAAGCGGCCTGGCCACCACGATGGTCGGCGAGCCGGAGGCCCAGGCGGCCGCCTCGTGGTGGTCCCGGCGCGGTCTCCTGGCGTCGACCGCGGCGTCGGGCGTCGCGCTGGGCGTGGGGCTCGTCCTGCACCATTTTGGGACGAGGATGGGCCTCTCACCGTCGACGGCCGGCCCGGCCTCGGCGGGCTTCCTCGCCCTGGCGATCGCCGCCGGCGGCGTCTGGCTGTTCCCCCGCGCCTTGCATTCCTTGAAGCAGCTCCGGCTGGACATCGACGCGCTGATGACCCTGGCGATCGCCGGGGCCGTGGCGCTGGGCCAGTGGGACGAGGCGGCGACCGTCGCCTTCCTGTTCGGCGTCTCGGAGTCGCTCGAAGCCCTCAGCGTGGCCCGCGCCCGGCGGGCGATCCGGCGGCTTCTGGAGGTCGCCCCGGCCACGGCCGAGCGGATCGTCGACGGCGGCGTGGAATCGGTCCCGGTCGACCGGCTCGCGAAGGGGGACCTCGTCCTCGTCCGCGCCGGCGACCAGATCCCGATCGACGGGACGATCCTCAAGGGCCGCTCGGGGGTCGACCAGAAGGCGATCACCGGCGAGTCGACGCCCGTCGATCGCGGCCCCGGCGACCCGGTCTACGCCGGCACGGTCGTCGGCGACGGGACGCTGGAGGTCGAGGCTTCCGGCCCGATCGGCGACGCCCTGGTCTCGCGGATCGTCGAGCAGGTCCGCGCCGCGCAGGCCGGGCGGGCGCCGGTGGAGCGGCGGATCTCGCAGTTCGCCCGCTGGTACACGCCGCTGGTGGTCGTCGTGGCGCTGCTCACGGCGCTCCTGCCGCCGGCCTACTCCTGGGCGACGGGGGGGCCGGTGTGGGGCGTCTTCCTCGCCTGGTTCGCCAAGGCGCTGGTGGTCCTGGTGATCGCCTGCCCGTGCGCCCTGGTGATCGCGACCCCGGTGGCGGTGGTCAGCGGCCTGGCGGCCGCGGCGCGTCGCGGGGTGCTCATCAAGGGGGGCGAGTTCCTGGAGGCCGTGGGGCGGCTCCGGGCGATCGCGTTCGACAAAACCGGGACCCTGACGCTGGGGCGGCCCGACGTGGTCGAGGTCGTCGCCTCGGGCGAGGGGGACCGCTCGCACGTCCTGCGGATCGCCGCGGCGCTGGGGGACCGGGGCGGGCACGTTTTGGGCAAGGCGATCGCGCGGCACGCCCGCGACCTGCGGATCGACGTCCCCGCCGCCGACGACTACACGGCGATCCCCGGCAAGGGCGCCCTGGGGCGGATCGACGCCGAGGAGTACCACCTGGGGAGCCACCGCTACATCGACGAGGCGGGCCTCTGCCGCCCCGACTTCCACGACGAGATGGGCCGGGCCGAGGGGGACGTGGGCACCGAGGTCGCCGTGACCGCCGCGTCCGGCCCCCTGGGCTGGATCCGCCTGGCCGACCGCCCCCGCCCCGAGGCGGCCGCCGTCGTGGCGGAGCTGCACGACCTGGGCCTGCGCACCGTCATGCTGACCGGCGACAACCCCCGCGCCGCCGCCGCCATGGCCCGCGAGCTGGGCGTGGGCGACCAGCGCTCCGAGCTGCTGCCGGCCGACAAGGTGGCGGCGATCGGCGAGTACACCCGGGCCCACGGCCCGACCGGCATGGTCGGCGACGGCGTCAACGACGCCCCGGCCCTGGCCGCCGCCCGCGTCAGCATCGCCATGGGGGGCGTCTCCAGCGGCGCCGCCCTGGAGACGGCCGACGTCGTCCTCATGGCCGACGACCTCCGCCAGCTCCCCTGGCTCGTCCGCCACGGCCGGGCCACCCTGCGGATGATCCACCAGAACATCGCCCTGGCGATCGGCGTCAAGGCCGTCGTCCTGGTCCTCGCCCTGTTCGGGATCGCCAACATGTGGATGGCCATCCTCGCCGACGTCGGCACCACCCTCCTCGTCGTCGCCAACGCCCTCCGCCTCCTCCGCGCCGGCGACCCGACGACGGCCTGAGGCCTCGTTGCATCCAAAAAAATTCGCTTTGTTTCACGAAGGATCAAGACGGTCCTTGAAGCGGCCCCCGCGCACGGCTAGCATCGTTCGGCCTCTGCTCGCCTGTTCGACCGGATTCGCGGTGCCTCGGGCGTCGCCGACGGGCGACGATCGCGACGTGATCCAAAACGGAGATTTCCGATGCGCCGACGTTTCCTCCTGTGCACGGCCGCGTTCCTTTCCCTCCCCGCGCTCGTCCACGCCGAAATGACGACGTTCACCCGGAGAGTCGTCGCCGACTTCGAGTTCTCCCTGGTGGCCGGCACCCCCTTCAACCCCGGGCCGGTCGACTCGCCGTTCATCCCCTTCCAGGCGGTCGGCGACCTGACGTTCCGGCTCGACCCCTCGCTGAACGACGCGTCGCAGCCGACCACGGTCCCGTTCCTGGACGCGACCGGCGTCCTGCAAGGGACCAAGCCGCTCGACTTCGGGCCGTTCACGATCAGCCCGAACGTCGCGTTCCTCGGCGGCGAGCTGACGAACATCGTCCGGGACGGATCGGGCGAGGTGATCTCGGCCGACGTGCGGGACCTCCTGATGGAGTGGGAGTTGGTCGGCCCCGGTTTCGGCCGACTCTACGGCCGGGTCGGCCTCGACTTCGACGCCGACGGCGTCTCGATCCCGTTCGCCTACGGGACGGTGCTCTACGGCCCGACCCCCTTCGACGTCTACTCCGACGACGGCGACGGCGACACCAGCAACGACGTCCGCGTCGCCGTCGGCCGCAACCGGACGCTTCGCGTCGTCCCCGAGCCCACCTCCGCAGCCCTCCTCGCCCTCGGCGGGGCCGGATTGCTCGCCTTCGCCCGCCGCCGGGCCTGATCCCTCCAACCCCTTCCCCCCTCGCGGGGGAAGGTGGCCCGAAGGGCCGGATGAGGGGGAAGACGAGCACGGATGCCGTCGGAGCCTCAGCCGGGCCGGCCTTCGTTGGAGCCGGACGGCCTCGCCCCCGACGCCCCCCCGGCGGGCGGGCCGCCCGCCCCACGGGTCGAGCGAGCGGGCCCTCGCATCAAGAGTCGTCTGCCTATCCAACGCCCTTCCCCCCTCGCGGGGGAAGGTGGCCCGAAGGGCCGGATGAGGGGGAAGACGAGCACGGATGCCCTCGGAGCCTCAGCCGGGCCGGCCATCCGGGCGGTTGACCGGAGCCGTCGGCCGTTCGGTTCGTCCCCCTTGATGGTCCCCCTCATCGACCGCTTCGCGGTCCTTCCCCCACCGAGGGCGAAGGGAAATCATCCCCCCCCACGGAGCCCTCCTCTCAGCCCGCGAAGGGCTCGGAGGACTTCGGGTGGACGACGGGTTCGCCCTGGGCCTGGATGCGGGCGATCTCGGCCTCCAGGGCGGCGACGGCGGCGCGGCCGGCGAGGACTTCCAGCGTGGTCTCGGCGACGTGGCGTCCGTCGACGGGGATCGTGACGACGCGGCCGCGCTCCTTCTCGAACGGGCGCGGGTTGGGGTAGTTCGTCCCCGGCTCCAACCCAGTGACGTAGCCGTCGCGGAGGCCGCCGGTGTTCTTCCAGAGGCTGAAGCAGGGCAGGCCGTCGACGCCGTACCTCAGGGCCACGGCCTTGTCCCCCGCGCGGTTGCGGAGCATCGCGGCCGTCTTCCCCCCTTCGGCGTGCAGCTCGCAGAAGTAGACCTGCTCGACGAAGCCCGGCTCGGGGGGGCCGTAGGCGTCGTAGGCCGCCAGGCCCTCGACCGCCCTCGGGTTGCGCGGGACGACCGTCTTCAAGGGGGCGGCGAACCGCGAGCCCTCCTCCAGATGCGGCGGGCCGAAGTTCCAGTGATAGAGGATTTGCATGTCGACCGGTTGATCCTTCACGTTCGCGAACTCGTCGCGGACGGTCACGGCGTTCGAGCCCGGCGTCGTCGTGTAGGTGGTCGTCAGCTCGACGCCGCCGCCGAACAGGAAAGACTCGGCCACCCGGCCCTCGATCGTGATCGCATGGGGCGGCTCCAGGTCGACGTGAACCGCGACGTACCACGCCGGGATGTTGCCGATCCGGCCGTGCAGCGGGTGGGTCGCGTCGCCCTCGCGGAACGGGGCGCCGTTGTTCATCAGCCCGCAGCGGACCATCAGCTCGTCGAAGCCCTCCAGCCAGCCGATCCCGCCCAGGTCGTGCGGCTGGACGTACGCCGGATGAATCGGGCCGTCCTTCGTCGGCGAGTCCCAGCCCACCCGGTCGCCCCCCAGCGACGCCCGCCAGAGCCCCATCCCCCGCGTCGGGACGACCTCGAACGCGATCCCCCCCGTCTCCACCCGGATCAGGTCCACGCCGTCGCGACGCCCGCCGCGCAGCCGGCGCTTCGAGACCATGCAGCCCCGCAACGCCTCCGGCTCCAGGCTCGCGCCGTCGACCGCGAAGTCCTCGACCCACACGTCATGCATCGCATCCGTCAGCACGAAGGTCCGTCGCTCGCCCATCGCCCCACCGCCTCGCATCTCGCCCCGTCGGACCCGGGAAGTCGCCGGGAGACGGAGTTTCGCATCATTATCTGATCGTTCGGCGCACGCTTCGCTACTAGGTTCCACCGAATGTCAAGCGTAATCCGCGAGGGGGCCCGACGCCAGACGCCGACGCACCTCGCCGCACACGCCTTCCGCCCGACTATCCCACCGCGGCCCCCGCGTCGCGGTCAATCGGAGAGAACACCATGAATCGCACCCGGACCAACGATCGCGACCGGCGCCCGAACCTGGAAAACCTGGAAACCCGGGACGTCCCGGCCGTCTTCAACCCCCTGTCCGCCTGGGCCGGCATCCTTCGCGGCGTGCCCGCCACCGTCGGCGACGCGACCGTCACCCCGAACACCAACACCGGGCCGCTGACTCCGAACTTCCCGGGCGGGACCACCGACCCGACCACCCCGGGCCTGCCGAACCCCGGCAACCCGCTCTTCCCCGGCCGGACCACGTTCCTCCGCTCGGGCCCGATCAACGTCGGCGGCGGGACCATCAACACGGGCGGCGGCGTGATCACCACGCCTCCGGTCAGCGTGCCCGGCACCAGCTTCAACTTCAACAGTTCGTTCCTCCGCACGGGGAACCCCGGCCTCGGGATCACGACCCCCGGCGTGGCCGTCCCCTCCGTGGACATCGGCGTCAGCCCTGGCGACATCACCACCCCGGGCATCACGAGTCCCGGTTCCCTTTGATCCGGGCCGACCGTACCCTGGAACCAAGCTCGACCGACCCGCCGGCGCGCCTCGCGCCGGCGGTTTCGCTTTTCCAGGGACCTGATCATGACGACCCCGCTCGACCCGAATCCCCTGCCGGACCACGTCTCTCGGGCGCTGGACGCCGCCTACCGGCACCACGCCGGGACGTCGACCACGCCGCCGCCGGCCTCCGTGATCGTCGCCGACGGCGCGGTCGCGGCCACCATCAGCGGCCACGGCCGGGGGGAGTTCCCCGCCTTCCTCGACGCCCTCCGCGACCTCGACGTGCGGGTCGTCTCCTCCCACGAGGTCACCTGGGCCGTCTCCGCCATGATCCCGCTCGATCGGCTCCCCGAGGTCGCGTCGCTCCCGCAGGTGCGCAGCATCGTTCCCCGGATGGCGCCGCGGACCTCCTGAAGTCGGCTCGGATTCCGGCGCGATGGCTGGTGGCCCCTGGACCTTCGCCCGGTTGGGGACTATGACTGACATGATGGGCGATCGCCGCTCGGCGGCGGCCCGGGTCGTCCTCCTCCACACGTCCGCAGCGAGAGACCATCCATGACCACTCCCCTCACCAGGCCGTTCGCGGCGCTCGCGGGCCTCGCGGTCGTCTGTCTCGCCTCGGTCGCCTACTCGCAGGTCCCCGCGCCGGCGACGCCCCCGCCCGCCCAGGCCCCGGTGCCCGCGCCGGCCCAGGCCCCCGCGCCCCCGCAGTCGCCGACGACGGTCACGACCGTCGAGACCGAGTTCCAGCCCACCACGCCGGAGGAGAAGGCCGTCACGGCCCGCGTGGTCGAGTTCGCCAAGGCCTACGAGACCGGCGACGCCAAGGCCCTGAGCGCCCTCTACACCGACGACGCCGTGATCGTCGACCCCGACGGCTTCGAGACGAAGGGGAAAGAGGCGATCGCAGCGATGTATGAGGAGGCGTTCGCGGGCTCCGGCGGGCTGAAGCTGGAAGCGCACATCGATGCCATCCGCTTCCTCACCCCGGACGTCGCCCGCGTCGAGGGCCGCTCGCGGCTCGCCGGGCCCGCCGGCGACGCCGCCGACTACGGCCGATACAGCGGGCTCCTCGTCCGGAAGGGGGACGCCTGGATCATGGCCGAGCTGCGCGAGTATCCCGCCGTCGCCGAGGACGTGGAGCCCTACGAGCGCCTCAAGGACCTGGAATGGATGGTCGGCGAGTGGGTCAACGAGGGCGCCCACGACAAGGTCTCCGCCGAGATCAAGTGGGCGGAGAACCGCAGCTACCTGATCCGCAACTACTCGGTCGAGCTGGACGGCGAGAAGAAGTCGTCCGGCACCATGTTCATCGGCTGGGACCCCCAGACCGGGCAGATCAAGTCCTGGCTGTTCGACTCCGAGGGGGGCCGCGGCGAGGGCGTCTGGCTCCGCACGTCCGACAACGAATGGGTCGTCAAGGCCCAGGGCGTCCTGCGCAACGGCCTTCCCACCTCGGCCACCCAGATCCACACGATCCTCAACAAGGACTCGGTGAAGACCGACTCCATCGACCGCATTCTCGGCGGCCAGTTCGCCGACGACGTGCTCGACATCGTCATGGTCCGCAAGGCCCCCGCCCCGGCCGCGGCCCCGGCGACCGGCGGCGACGCGACCAAGGCCAAGTGAAGTGAAGTGACCCGAGCGCCCCGAGGCGCGGCCCGACGGCCGCGCGATCCCCCCTTCGTCGGAACGACCGCAAGGATCGCGGCCAATCCCCCCGTGCTGCGCGAGGCCCGGTCATGTTCAGGCATCGTCTGATCTCCTCGGTCGCCTGTCTCCTCGTCGTGCTCGTCGCCGACGTCGCCCTCGCCCAGCGCGGCGGCATGCGCGGCGGAGGCGGACGCCCCGGCGGCGGGGCCCGTCCGGGGGGCGGCGGGGGCGGCATGGCCCGGCCCGGCGGCATGGCCCGGCCGGGGGGGGGCGGCGGCATGCCGCGGCCCGGCGGCATGACCCGACCGGCTACGCCCATGAACCGCCCCTCAACGCCCATGAACCGCCCCGGCGGCATGGCCCGCCCCGGCGGCATGACGCGGCCCGGCGGCGGGATGCCCGGCGGCATGGCCCGCCCCAACATGCCGAACCGACCCGGCGGCGGAGGACCGGTCGCGCGCCCCGGCGGCATCGGCGGACAGCCCGGCCGCCCCGGCGGCATGCGCCCCCCTGGCGGCATCGGCGGACAGCCCGGCAGGCCCGGCGGCCCAGGCGGCATCGGCGGCCTGCCGAACCGCCCCGGCGGGGGACAGCCCGGCGGCATGCGCCCGCCCGGAGGCATCGGCGGACAGCCCGGCAGGCCCGGCGGCATGCGACCGCCCGGCGGCATCGGCGGACAGCCCGGTCGGCCCGGCGTGATCGACGGACAGCCCGGCAGGCCCGGCGGGATCGGCGGGCTGCCCGGTCGCCCAGGAGGGATAGGCGGACAACCCGGAGGCGGCGGGCTGCCCGGTCGCCCCGGCGGCATGCGGCCACCCGGAGGGATCGGCGGACAACCCGGCGGCGGGCTGCCCGGTCGCCCCGGCGGCGGCCTGCCCGGTCGCCCCGGCGGCGGCCAGCCCGGCGGCATCGGTGGCCTACCCGGCAGGCCCGGAGGCCCCGGCGGCATGCGCCCGCCCGGAGGCGGGGGCCCGACCACGCGGCCCGGCGGGGGACTCCCCGGCCGTCCCGGCGGCATCGGCGGCCTGCCGGGTCGGCCCGGCGGCCCCGGCGGAGATCGACCCGGCGGCGGGCTTCCCGGCAGGCCCGGCGGCGGCGGATTGCCCGGCCGTCCCGGGGGAGGCCTCCCCGGCAGACCCGGCGGCGGCTTCCCGGATCGTCCCGGCGGCATCGGCGGACTGCCTGGTCGGCCCGGAGGCCCCGGCGACCGACCCGGCGGCGGATTCCCCAACAGGCCGGGGGGCGGCTTCCCCAATCGCCCCGGCGACGGTCGGCCCGGCGGCGGCGGCGGCGGCCGTCCCAACTGGGGCGACATCGGCCGACCCGGCGGAAGGCCCGACTGGGGGAACGTCAACCGACCCGGCGGACGGCCGGACTGGGGCAACATCAACCGACCCGGCGGAAGGCCCGACTGGGGCAGCATCTCGCGCCCGGGCAGGCCCGGCGGCGGGCGGCCGGGCTGGGGCGACAACCTCGGCGGCTGGAACCGCCCGGGTTGGGGCAACTCGAACAACATCAATAACATTAATAATATCAACAACATTAACAACACGAACATCGTCAACAACTCCAACTGGTGGGGAGGCGGAGGCGGCGGAGGTTGGGGCGGCGGCGGCTGGGGCGGCGGCGGCTGGGGCGGCGGCGGCTGGGGAGGCGGCGGCTGGAACAACGGCTGGGGAGGCGGTGGCTGGAACAACGGCTGGGGAGGCGGCGGTTGGGGCCCCGGCGCGTGGGGGGGCAACTGGTATCGCGGCGGTTGGGGGGGCAACGGCTTCTGGACCGGCTTCGGCGCGGGCGCGTTGACCACTTTCGGCCTGGGCAGCCTGAACAGCTGGTATCAGCCGGCCGTGGTGGGCGTGCCGATGGTCTCCACGATGGGCGTCTACGACTACTTCCCGACCTGGAGCGTGGGCGTGTACGACTCGTGGGGCCTGGGCACGGTCGCCACGAGCAGCATCTACAGCGACTATTCGAACCCGTACTACGCGTCGGTCGTCGCGGCCCAGCCCGTGCAGGTGCAGCAGGCCGCGCCGGTTTACGACTACTCGCAGCCGATCAACGTGGCGGCCGCGGCCCCGGACCCGGCCGTGGCGGCGACCAGCGAGCAGGTCTTCGCCGCCGCCCGCGAGGCGTTCAAGTCGGGCGACTACAACCAGGCCCTGACGCTCGTCGACCAGGTGCTGACGAAGACGCCCGACGCGCCGGTGATCCACGAGTTCCGCGCCCTGGTCCTGTTCGCGCAGGGCGAGTACGACCGGGCGGCGGCCGTGCTCTACGCCGTGCTCTCGGCCGGGCCCGGCTGGAACTGGGAGACGCTCGTCGGCCTCTATTCGGACGTGGGGATCTACACGAGCCAGATCCGGACGCTGGAAGCCGCGGTCAAGTCGCGGCCCGACGACTCCTCGCCCCGCTTCCTGCTGGCGTACCACTACATGGTCCAGGGCCACAAGGAGCCCGCCGCCGCGCAGTTCGAGGAGGTCGTCCGCCGGACGCCGAGCGACGAGCTGTCGGCCGCGTTCGTCCGCGCCCTCAAGAAGGTCGCCGAGCAGCCCGCGGCCCCCGCCGCGCCCCCGGACGCCGACCCCGCCGCCAACGCGGCCCAGCCGGGCGCCGACGCCGATGCGGAATCCCAGCCCCCACCCCCCCCACCAGCCAACCTGCTGGGGACGTGGAAGGCCAGCCCCTCGGCCGACCTGACGATCACCATGACCCTGGAGCAGGACGGCGTCTTCACCTGGGAGGTCGACTCCAAGGGCCAGAAGGAGACCCTCACCGGCATGGCCGGCTACCAGGACGAGACCCTCGGCCTCTTCCAGCAGGAGGGCCCGCCCCTCGCCGGCAAGATCGCCCAGACCGGCCCGAACGCCTTCACCTTCAGCCCCGCCGGCGCCGGCGGGAAGGGGCCGGCCCTGACCTTCAGCCGCTGACCCGAAATCGAGCCGCCGGCTGATGTCAACATCCCCTTCCCCCCTCGCAGGGGAGGGGTTTGGAGATGTCGTCGGACTTTCATGCGGAGGCCTGCTCGCTCGACCCGTGGGGCGGGCGGCCCGCCCGCCGGAGGGGGCGTCGGGGGGCGGGGCCGTCTGGCTTACACCAAGGCCGGCCCGCCTGGAACTCCGTCGGCTGTCGTGCTCGTCTTCCCCCTCATCCGGCCCTTCGGCCCACCTTCCCCCGCCAGGGGGGAAGGACTTTGAGATTCGCATATCTTCCCTTCCCCCCTGGCGGGGGAAGGTGGCCGAAGGCCGGGTGAGGGGGACCATCCAGGCGGACGGCGCGGGCGGTCCCGGGTTTCCGGGTCAGGGCTTCGGTTCGAGGAGCTTGCTCGTGCGCAGCCATTCCTCGCAGCGCCGGGGCCAGGTGGAGCAGGGGTGCTCGCTCGGGCGAAGGCCGAAGCCGTGGCCGCCGGTGGCGTAGATGTGCAGCTCGGCGGGGACGCCGGCCTTCTTCAGGGCCGAGTACATGTTCACGCTGTTGATCGGGCTGACGTTGTCGTCGCCGGCGTGGGCCAGGAACATCGGCGGGGTCTCGGCGGTGACGTGGGCGACCGGGTTGTCGGCCTCGTCGAGCCGCTCCATGCCGCCGGGGTAGATCAGGACGGCGAAGTCGGGGCGGGGGCTGAGCTTGTCGATCTCGTCCTTCTGGGGGTAGACCGGCTCGTCGAACCGCGTGGAGGCCGCGGCCGACAGGTGGCCGCCGGCCGAGAACCCCAGCACGCCGATCCGGTTCGGGTCCAGCTTCCACTCGGCCGCCTTGCTCCGCACGATCTTCACCGCGCGCTGGACGTCCATCAGCGGCTGGATCGGCTTCTCGCCGTCGGGCGTCCCCTCGCGGCGCGGGACGCGGTACTTCAGGACGATCCCGGTGACGCCGATCGTGTTCAGCCAGGCGGCGACCTCGTCCCCCTCCAGGTCCATCGCCAGGATGTGGTAGCCGCCCCCCGGGCAGATCACCACCGACGCCCCCGTGTCCTTGTCGGGCGCGGGGCGGTAGACCGTCAGCGTGGGGTGCGAGACGTTCGCCAGCCGCTTGATCGGCGTGACGTCCAGGTACTTCTCCGGCCCGATCGAGCCCACCTCGCCGGGCGCGGGGCCGGGCCAGACGTCCAGCACCAGCGGACCTCGGGGCTCCTCGGCGGGCGAAGTCGGGGCGACGAGTCCGAACAGGGCGACGAGTCCGATTCCGAGCGTTCCGCGGCGCATGGCGTTCGACTCCTGGAAATCCGAGTGGAGAGGCCCGGCCCCGGAGACCGATGCCGAATCGTGGATGCGAACTCGCCTTGCGGCGTTCGCGTCCTTCGTTTTTAATCGCGGCCCTCATCCCGACGCAAGCGGGACGCGCCCTCGCGGGCCCGGTCCCGTTCCGATCCGATCCCGATCCTGCCAGAAGGGACTCTGCGCCATGGCCCCCCTGCTCGCGTACTTCGGCCCGGAGACCGTCCTGCCGGCCACCTCGATCCTGGCGACGATCCTCGGCGTGGCGCTGATGCTCGGCAAGAACTCGATCCGCTGGTGCGTGGGCCTCGTCAAGACCGCCCTCGACGCCTGCCTCGGCCGCAAGCCGGCCGCCCCCGCGAAGCCGAACGCGACCTCCGCCGCACCCGCTCCCCATTTCGCCGACTCCGGCAAGCCGCGCGTCCGCGACGAAGCCTCCAACCGCTGAACGAGCCCCCCTTCGCCCCTCACGGCGCGGCCGGCGGCGCGATCGCGGCGAAGAGGTCGACGGGCCAGGCGCCGACGCGCTCGAAGCCTTCGGGCGTCGGCTGCTTGAATTGCAAATACGCGGTGTTGCGGCCGGTCGCGGCCCAGGTGACGGCCTTTGCGTCGTCGCCGGGGGTGAAGACGCTGTAGCCGGCCAGGCGGCAGTCCACCAGCTCGACGTGCAGCGACCCGCCGGGGGCGTGGCCCTGGGTGCAGATCAGGCCGGTGGACTTGCCCCCCATCTCGGGCTGGGTGAAGCTCAGGGCGATCAGCCGACAGCGCGTGAGCTTCACGCGGGTGCGACGGCCTGCGTAGGAGAGGGCGATCGCGTTGTCCGGGTGGACGAACGTGCAATCCTCGAAGACCGCGTGGGGATGCTCCGGCATGGCGTCCTCCGAGCCCCCCACCAGCACGGCGGCCGTGTCGCCGACCCAGTCGAGCGCGAGGAAGTAGCAACGGCGGAAGGCGCTGGGCTCGCCGGGGCGGACCCTGGGGTACACGACGCCGCCGCCGAAGGCGCGGCCGATCCCCACGCAGTCCTCGACGACCACGGTGAAACCCTCGCCGCTCCTGTTCGTCAGGTCCCAGAACAGGCCGGCGTCGGATCCCGAGGCGTAAAGTCGGTGAAGGGACCAGCGGTCCCAGACGATGCTGGAGAAGGTCTCGCGGTTGTTGCCGGTGGGCCAGTGCTTGTCGGACGCGCGGATGGTGCTCCACCAGTCCCAGCTCTTGAAGCCGAGGGCCGGGTCGCCCGAGTCGATCGTCGCCCAGCCCTTCGCGCCCGAGCCGAGCGCGCCGTCGAAGTCGCAGACGAGCGCGTTGTAGGCGCCCTCGGCCCCCTTGCGCGAGGGGGCCAGGTTGGCCTCGGCGTAGACGTCGGGCCGGACGACCACGCGGTGGCCGCCCTGGTCGTCGGGGACGGCGTCGAGCCCGGCCTGGATCGTGCGGAAGGCGGTCGCCCAGGTCTTGCCGTCGCTGCCGTCGCCGAGCTTCGAAACGTGGATCGTCGCCCCGACGCGCCCGGAGTAGCCGGCGGCCGAGGGGTCGGGCGAGCCGGCCCGCGCGGGCGCGACGAGGGCGGAGGACGCGAAGGCGAACGCGACGGCCAGGCAGGTCCTCGCGAGGGTCGGGCGGGGGGGCATGGGGGGCCTTTCGGGTTCTCAGGCGGCGACTTCGCGGCTGATGGGGAGGACGACGCGGAAGCAGGTCCCCTCGCCGGGGGTGGAGTCGACCTCGATGCGGCCGCCGTGGTCGAGGATGATGCCGTGGCTGATGGAGAGGCCCAGGCCGGTCCCCTCGCCGGCGCTCTTGGTGGTGAAGAAGGGGTCGAAGATCTGGGCCTGGACGTCCGGCGGCATGCCGCAGCCGTTGTCGCGGATCTCGACGCAGACCTGCTCGCCGCGGACCTCGGCGTCGACGACGATCCGCCCCCCCTCGCTGCGGGAGGCGTCGATCGCCTGCATGGCGTTGACCAGCAGGTTGAGGAAGACCTGGTTGAGCTGGGTCGCCGAGGCGGCCACGGCGGGGACGTCCCCGACCTGGACGTCGACGGCGATCCCCCGGCGCTCGAGGCGGCCCCGGATCATCTCCAGCGCGGCGGCGATCGACTCGCGGGGGTCGACGGCCGACGAGTCGCGGTCGGCGCGGGCGAAGCCGCGGAGGTTGTGGACGATGTCGGCGACGCGCTTGGCGCCCTGGCGGGTGCTGTCGAGGATCTTGCCCAGGTTCGCCTTGATGTAGCCCAGGTCGCACTCCTCGTCGAGCCGCCGGGCCTCCTCGGCCAGGTCGGGCCGGGCGGCGGCGACGGCGTCCAGGCAGGGCTCGTAGCAGGCCAGCACGTCGAGCAGGGTGCGGACGTCGCGGTCGAGGACCACGAGGTTGCTGGAGACGTAGGCCAGCGGGTTGTTGATCTCGTGGGCCACGCTGGCGCTGAGCATGCCGAGCGAGGCGAGCTTCTCCGACTGGACCACCCGGGCGTGCATCTGGCAGCGGTCGTTGAACTGGCCGATCTGGGCGCCGAGGATCGCCGCCATGTCGAGCAGCTCGGGGTCCTCAAGGCGGGCGGATCGGCTGAAGAAGCCGAGGACGCCGATGCACTCGCCCCGGAGCGTCACCGGGGCGCCGAAGCCCGAGCGGAGGCCGTCGGCGACGAGCCGGCGGCAGAGGTCGCAGCCGGGGTCGGCCAGGGCGGCGAGGTCGGCGATCCAGGCGGCCTTGCGCTCGGCCCAGACCCGCCCCGCCAGCGACTCGCCCGAGCGGAAGGTCTGGGCGCGGACGGCCTCGTCGAGCCCGACGGTGGCCGGGGCGCCCGGGGCCCGCCAGAGGGCCTGGCAGCGGGCCTGGCCGGCGTTGGGGTCGACCCGCCAGAGGACCCCCAGGTCCCACTCCAGGGGCCCGCCCAGGGCCTTCAGGATCCTCGGCGCCGCCTCGACCGGCGTGTCGGCCTCGGCCAGCGCGCGGGCGGTCGCGTACTGGACCTCCAGCCGCAGCTCGGCGCGCTTGCGGGCGGTGATGTCGTGGAAGACGACGAGGCCCCCCCGGACCGCCCCCGCCTCGTCGATCAGCGGCCGGGCGTTGACGAACAGGCAGAGGCCGTGCTGCAGGCCGGGATGGCCGAACATCAGCTCGCACGGCTCGGCCGACTCGCCGAGGATCGCCCGCGACAGCGGCAGCTCCTCGGGCCGCATCGGCGTCGACGACCCCATGGCGAAGACCGACTCGGTCGGGTCCCAGAACGTCCCCCCCGCGGGCGTCGACTTGCGGCCGAGGAGCTGGCGGGCGGCCGGGTTGATCATCAGCAGCCGCGAGTCCACGTCGGCGACCACGACCCCCTCCCCCATGCAGTCGAGGACCGAGCGGAGGATGTCGGTCTGCTCCCGGAGCGCCGACTCCGACCGCGCCAGCTCGGCGGCCCGGCGGTCGAGGCTCTCGTTGAGGCGGCGGACCTCGGCGATCTGGTTGTACCAGGCCAGCGTCCGGCCGGCGTGGCCGGCCAGCGTCTCCAGCGGCCGGAGGTCCACCCGGGCCGGGTCCAGGACCTCGCGCACCGCCACCTGCAAGGTACCCAGCACGTCCTCGCCGCCGGTCAGGGGGAGGACGATCTGGCCCCGGAACCCGGCGCGGGAGACCGCCTCGTGGTCGCACGTCGGGTCCACGGTCGAGTCCGGGATGATCTCCACGCGGCCCTCGCGCGCCACCCTCGCCAGCACGTCCGGGCCGTCGAGGTCGCGGACCGTGTCGTCGACGATCGCCCCCATCGCGCCGGCGCCCCGCACCGCGCGGATCACGCCGGCCTCGCGGTCGACCAGCGAGAGCATCGCCAGGCCGTAGCCGAGCCGGGCGCAGAAGTCCAGCACCGAGTCGAACGTCCGGTCGAGGGTCTGCGAGTCCAGCCGCGAGGTCGAGATGAGGAAGAAGGCGTCCAGCAGGTCGCGCACCGCCTCCAGGTCGCGGGTGCGCTCGTGGATCCGGGCCTCCAGGTCGCCGTGCGAGCGCGCGAGCTGGGCGGTCATGCGGGCGAAGCTGGACTCCAGCACGCCGATCTCGTCGTTGGAGGTCACGGCGATCGGCGTGTCGAGCCGGCCGTCGGCCACGGCCTCGGCGGCCTCGGCCAGCCGCTTGATCGGACGGGCGTGCTGCCGCGCCAGGACGTACGACGCCCCCAGGCCGAGCGTCAGGATCGTGCCGCCGATGGCCGTCAGCAGGCCGCGGAGCCGGCGCACCGGCTCGTAGGCCTCGGCCGCGTCGATCTTCACCACCACGCCCCAGCCGCCGTACCCCAGCGGGCGGTACGCCGCCAGGACCTCGCGGCCGAACTGGTCGAGCGTCCGCATCAGCCCGGCGCGGCCGGCGATCGCCTCGTCCATCGGCGGCGTCCGCGAGGCCGGGAACCGGGCCGTGTCGGCCTGCTCGCGGGGGGGGAACAGGAACCGCGTCGTCTCCCCCTCGCGGACCCCGATCAGCACGTCGCCCGTCGTCCCCAGCCACCGCGGGTCGGACAGCTCCTCGACCACCCTCGTGAGGTCCACCAGCGCGGCCAGCCGCCCCACGACGGCCCCCGAACGCGCCGTCACGTCGGCCGTGAAGACGGCCGCCCGGCCGCCCGCCTCCACCGGGATCGCCGCTCGCGGGGCCTCGCCGCCGGCCGGGACGGCCAGGGCGGCCGAGATCGCCGCCAAGTCGGCCGGGTCGCCGCTCCTCCCCAGCTCCGCGCCGTCGGGCGCCTCCAGGCGGAACGCGCGGAAGTTGCGCGAGCCCTCGCGGATGTCGTCGAGGACCCCCTGCAAGTCGGTCGTCGGGCCGTCCCCGCCCCCACCCCGCGCCCTCGCGTCGAGCGAGAACCGCAGGCGGGCCCGGCCGGCGGCCTGCGCCATCCGCTCCTCCTCGCCCCGCATCGCCGCCAGCAGCAGCGCCTGGCGGTCGTCGGCCACCGCCGACAGCCGCGCGTCGACCTGCTCGGTGATCATCTCGCCGACGTACAGATACCCGGCCGTCGTCAGCGAGGCGCCCGTCAACGCCACCAGGAAGCCCACGAACAGCGCCTGCTTCGCCACGATCGACCGCTTCGGCCGCGGCCGCGGCCCCGAGGCGCGCGCCGAGGGCGCGGGGGGCTCCGGGCTCGACGCGGGATCGGTCGTCATGGTGGCCATCCGGCTTCCTCCCGGGCCGCTCGGTCGGTCGGTCGTTCAATCGCGCCGGGGCGGGAACTCGGCGATGCGCAGGTCGATGCAGCCGTGAAGGATCGGCGAGAACCTCTCGGCCGCCGCCGCGCCCGCCGGCCGGACCTCGCCGAACGTCTCGATTCGCGCGGGCTCGACGTCCACCAGGGCCGGGACGACCCGAGGGCCGCCGCTCGCCTCCTCGTGCAGGAGAATCGCCTTACATGGCAAAAAAAGCGTGATCGGGCCTGGCCGGCCGCCGGGCTGCGGGGGGTCGAGGATGGCGTCGAGGAACCGGCGCGACCGCTCCTGGGGCGCCACATCGATCCGGGTGCCTTCCCTGATGTCGGGCCGCGTCGCCCGCCGATTCGTCCGGGATGCCGGCGGCGTCCTGAGCCATCCGGCCGGCTCCGGCGCCGACGAGGCCGGGGCGGAGCCCTCGGCGGCGACGATCGTCGTCGGCCCGACACCCAGGGCGGACGTGCACGCGAAACGACGGAACTGGCGTATCATGGCGAGCGAATCCTTCCGGGCGATCCGACGAGGCCGACCACCGCAGCCTCGCCCATTCTAGCCCGTTCCCCCTGGCCGACGCCAGGATGGCGCGGCCCCCGGGTGTCGCTCTCGATTCCGGAGATTCGGCGGGAAGGCGGCCGCGGAGGTGCCGGGCCGAGGCCGCCCCTTCTCTCCGTAGGGCGTCCACAGGCCGCCCGACCCATGGGCCTCCGCCGGGGCCACTCGCCGGGGATCAGGGGGGCGGGGCCGGCCGCCCCACGGGAGATCCCGTCCGTACCCCTGCAGGAGCCGGCGAAACTCCAGGTTCAAGAGCGCCCCCTGCCGCAAGGCCCCGCCTCTCTCGAATCCATCCTGACTCGCGGGAGGAAGCGGCCTCCGTCCGGTCTCAATCTCGCAGCGCGGGGTGGGCCGCGAGCAGGGCGGCGAGGCGTTCCATCGGCAGGCCGACGACGTTGGAGAAGCTCCCCCGCGCGACGGAGACGAACGGGTCGCGGTCCTGCACGCCGTACGCGCCCGATTTCCCCTCCCAGCGGCCCGAGTCGAGGTAGGCGGCCCGCGCCTCGTCCGTGAGCGCCCGGAACGCGACCACGCTGATCTCGACCGCCCCCAGCCACTCGGGGCGATCCCCCCGGTGCAGGCAGAGGCCGGTGATCACGTCGGCCTCGCCCGCCTCTTGCAGGCGGATCATCCGCTCGGCGTCGGCGCGGTCGACCGGCTTGTTGAGGATCTCGCCCCCCACGGCGCAGACCGTGTCCGCCGCCAGGATCAGGCCCGAGCCCCGCCGCAAGGCCACCGCGCGGGCCTTCCGCCAGGCCAGGCCGGCCGCGTACTCCGCCGGCGAGACGCCCGGCTCAGGCCCCGGCTCGTCCACGTCCGACGGGTCGACCTCGAAGTCATAGCCCGCCTCCTCCAGCAACTGCCGACGCCTCGGCGACGCGCTCGCCAGGATCAGACCACGCTTCATCACGCCGCATCTCCACTCGCCACGGGCCGACGTCCGAAAGTCCCCGACCAGAATATTCCGCGAAGGCCGTCGAAGAACAGCTTGACCTATCAGACGTCTTGTCTTACCATCCCGTTCAGACAAAACGTCTGAGGAGGGCCGAGTTGATGAAGCGGAACGAGGTGGACGTGACGGAGGCCGAGCTGGCGCTGCTGTCGGCCTTGTGGGACCACGGCCCGGCGCCGATCCGTCGGCTGGCGGAGCGGGTGTACGGCGAGGGGGGCCCATCGACGTACGCCACGGTGCAGAAGCTCTTGGAGCGGCTGGAGCAGAAGGGGTGCGTGTCGCGGGATCGCCGCGAGAGCGTGCACGTCTTCGCCGCGGCCGTGGACCGGGGCGAGCTGATCGGCCGCCGCCTCCGCGCGGTGGCGGACTCGCTCTGCGGCGGCTCGTTCACGCCGCTGTTGACCCACCTGGTCGAGGGGGAGGGCCTCTCCCCGTCGGACCGCGACGAGCTGCGGACGCTCATCGATCGGCTCGGCCGCGGCAAGGCCGAGACGAGGGCGAAGGACGCGAGGCGGAAGCCCGGCGCCTGACCTCCACGGGAGAGACGACATGGAAGACCTGATCCGCGCGGCCCTGACCAACGCCCTCGGCGCGGCCGTCCTCGGGACGATCGTCGCCGGGCTCGCCCTGATCCTGTCGCGGCGCCCCGCCGTCGTGCACTGCCTCTGGGTCGTCGTCCTGCTCAAGCTGGTGACGCCCCCGCTGTTCGAGGTCTCGGTCGGCCGCTTCGACCTGGAGGCCCCGGCCCCGATCTGCGTCGCGGACGCGGGCGCCGAAGCGGAAACCGACGCCGAAGCCGAGGGCCCCCTCACGATCACGATCGACGCCGACCAGCTGGCGGCGATCGACGCCGCGGCGGCGGGCTGGCGGCCCGACCTCGCGGCCGAGGCCTGCGACCCGCCCTGCCCCCCCGAGGTCGAGGCCGGGCCGTTCATCGCCGCCGTCGGCCCCGCGTGGCCCGAGCTGGCGCGGCGGGGGCTGGTCGCGACCTGGCTCGCGGGCTCGCTGGCGACGGCCGTCCTGGCGGCGGTGCGGATCGCCCGGTTCCGCCGCCGGCTGCGCGACGCCTCGCCGGCCGGCTGCCGGGTCGAGGACCAGGTGGCGGAGCTGTCGGCCGCGATGGGCCTGAAGCGGCCCCCGGCGGTCGACTTCATCGACGCCCGCACCACGCCCATGCTCTGGGGCCTGGGGACGCGCCCCCGCCTGATCCTCCCCCGGGCGCTCTGGAAGGAGCTGGACGGCCGCGCCCGGACGCTCCTGCTGACGCACGAGCTGGCCCACCTGAAGCGCGGCGACCACCTGCTGCGGCTCTTCGAGCTGGCCGTCACGATCCTCTACTGGTGGCTCCCGGTCGTCTGGTGGGTCCGCCGGGCCCTCCGCGACGTGGAGGAGCAATGCTGCGACGCCTGGGTCGTCTGGATGTTCCCCGACGACGCCCGCGCCTACGCCGAGACCCTCCTGGACACGGTCGACTTCTTGAACCCGAGCGCCGAACCCGAGCCGCTCCTGGCGAGCGGATTCGGCAAGGTGCAAAACCTGCGAAAGAGGCTCACGATGGTGATGAAGGGAACGACCCCGCGCACTTTGGGATGGCAAGGCTCGCTGGGGGCCCTGGCCCTGGCCGGCGTCCTCCTGCCCCTGAGCCCGACCTGGGCCCAGAAGTCCGACGAGGCCCCGGCCGCGATCGAGGCCGTCGCCGCCGTCGACGTCTTCGCCGCCGGAGCGGACGACGACCTGTCTTCCACGCTCACCTTCCGCGCCGTGGTCGACGGCGACGAGGTCCAGACCATCGACGTCTCCGGCCCGACGACGATCACCGCCGAGACGGTCGAGGTGCACGGGGTCGACGGAGCAGCCGACGTCGTGGTCGCCCGCGTCGTGGGCGATGACGACGATGCGGAGAAAGATAAGGCGATCGCCGAGGAGGCCAAGAAGGAGGCCAAGGCTGCCGCCGAGGAGGCCAAGAAGGAAGCCAAGGCCGCCGCCGAGGAGATCAAGAAGGAGGCCAAGGAGATCCGCCGGGAGATCCGCGTCCAGGTGAGCGACGACGGGAACGCCGAGGGCCGCGCCGAGGCCGTGAAGAAGGCCGTCGAGCAGATCAAGGCCCAGGTCAAGGAGCTGGAGGAGAAGAAGGGCGAGGGCCCGGCCGCCGAGGCCCAGATCAAGGCCCTCAAGGGGGCGGCCGAGCAGCTGGAGAAGCTCGCCAGGACCCCCGGCGCGTTCACGGTCCGGGGCATGCCCTCGTCCGGCTTCGGCCAGGCGTTCACCTTCCAGCCCGAGAAGCTGAAGGTCGAGCCCATGCACCCCGACGTGAAGGAGTTCCAACTCGGCCGGGTCGTGGTACGCGACCCGAACGACCCGAAGGCGGCCGAGGCCCGCAAGAAGGTCGAGGAGCTGAGCAAGGTCATGGCCGAGAAGCAGAAGGAGCTGGCCGAGGCCGGCAAGAAGCTCGCCGAGGCCCACAAGGAACTCGCCAAGCTCCAGGGGGACATGGTCATCAAGCGGGAATTCCCGGACGTCGCCGCCCGCCTGAAGGAAGTCCGCGTGGCCGGCGACCGCCTCCGCCTCGCCGAGGTCCGCGACCGCGTCGAAGGCGACAAGGAGAAGGCCCGCATCGACTCCCTGGAGGCGAAGCTCAACAAGGTGCTTGAGGAGCTTCAGGGCCTGAAGCAGCCGAAGGACGAGGGAGGCAAGGACAAGAATAAGGGCGACAGGGTCGAGCACTGACGGTCCGCCCCCCGCCACCGACGACTCCGCGACGCGGCCGGGACCTCCCCGCCGCGTCGCCTCGTTTCGAAACGAACGCGTCCGAAACGTCCCTTGGGGTGATGCACAATGAGGCGAAGATCACAGGAGCCGTAATGATGAATCTACAAGACTGCTCAATCACGGCCATTCTAAATTTTGGCGTCGACCCTAGGACGATGAAACCTTGGTTCGAATTCGCCGCTCTGGACCAGTTGCTGACCGTTTCCTTTAACGGCGTCGTCCACATGAGGTTCTCCCGCGACTGGGATGACCGATTCTCCGACGACAGCGACGTACTGGAGGTTCAGTCGGAGTCGCGAAAGCCGTCCGAGGACGATCTCCAGGGATACGATTACAGCGTGGAAGACCTAAAGGCGTTTCCAGAGCTCCAGATCATCACGATCTTTGGAGCGTTGCATGTGAAGATCATCTGCGAATCCTTCGAGACGAGGTCTGAGCCACTGGCTATCAAATATCCATACATCATCTAGCATGCTGCAGCCGCGTCCTCGGGAGCCTAGCGCCACCATGGATTCACGAAGGTTTACCGTCTTCACCCCTGAGGGAAGACAGACGCCTAAGGCGTAAGATGAGGGGGTGACGCACGCGGGGAGCTTCGGAGTTCGACGCCTGGCGTACGGGCCGACGGTCGCGGAAAGGCTCACCGGAACTCCGTGGGCCTTCGCGCTCGTCCCCCCCTCACCCAGCCCTACGGGCCACCTTCCCCCGCCAGTGGGAAGGGTTTGATGGGCCTCCCTGCCAGACGGACCACCAAAGCGGTCGCCTGGGAGGAAGGCGATCGCGACCGTCCGCGAAACGACAAAAGGGCCGCCGCCCCGGGTGGAGGCGACAGCCCTTTGTGCGTTTCCGCTCAGCTCGGCTCGGCCGGGCCGATCGGGATCAGGAGCAGCCCATGCTATTGCCGCAGTTGAAGCAGCGGTAGCAGGTGCCGCAGCGGACGGTCAGGGCGCCGCAGTTGTCGCAGGCCGGGGCGTCGCTCTGGAACGAGGCGAACTGGCGGTCCTGCACCCCCAGGTCGGCCTGGAGGACCTGCGGCTGGGTGGCCGGCTGCTTGGGAGGCGCGGTGCTCAGGACGGCCTCGGCGTGCTCCAGGTCGTCGATCGTGGCCGAGCGATGGCCGTTGACCTTGACCACGGGGGCGGACTTCGACTCGGCCTCGATCGTCTTGGGCGGGGCCGCCGGCTCCTCCATCCCCCGGTTCGGCGAGTTGGCCTCGCGATAGCCCGCGATGAACTCCATGCCGAGCCAGCGGAAGATGTAGTCGGCGATGCTCTTGGCGATCGGGATGTCCGGGTTCTTGGTGAACCCGGCCGGCTCGAACCGGCTGTGGGCGAACTTGTTGACGAAGACCTCCAGCGGCACGCCGTACTGCAGGCCGATCGAGATCGAGGTCCCCAGCACGTCCATCAGGCCGCCGATGGTCGAGCCTTCCTTCGCCATCGTGATGAACAGCTCGCCGGGGCGGCCGTCGGGGTAGAAGCCGACGTTGATGTAGCCCTCGTGCCCCTGGATGTCGAACTTGTGGGTGATGCTCCGCCGCGTGTGCGGCAGCCGCTCGCGGCGGGGCTTGGTCGCGGCCGAAGCCAGCGACGTCTGCACCGGCTTCAGCGATTCCACCTGGACCACGACCGGGGCCGGGGCGGCGGCGGGCTCGACCACCGCGGCGACGGCCGCCAGCGCGGCCTCGGCGATCTGCTTCGCCTCGGCGGCTTCCTTCTCGGCCTTCTCGGACTTGGTCGACACCGGCTGGCTCCCCTTGGAGCCGTCGCGGTAGATCGCCAGCGCCTTGAGGCCCAGCTTCCAGCCTTCGAGGTAGGTGTTGCGGATGTCCTCGACGGTCGCCTCGTGCGGCATGTTGCACGTCTTGGAGATCGCCCCCGAGAGGAACGGCTGGACCGCCGACATCATCAGCAGGTGGCCCCGGTAGTGGATGCTCCGGCCCCCCTGCGGCGGGGCGAAGGCGCAGTCGAAGACGGGCAGGTGCTCGTCCTTCAGGCCCGGGGCGCCCTCGATGGTGTCCTTGGCGTCGATGTAGTCCAGCACGCCGCGGACCTCCGGCTCGTCGTAGCCGAGCTTGCGGAGCGCGGCGGGGACCGTCTGGTTGACGATCTTGAGCATCCCGCCGCCGGCGAGCTGCTTGTACTTCACCAGGGCGATGTCGGGCTCGATCCCGGTGGTGTCGCAGTCCATCATGAAGGCGATGGTGCCCGTGGGCGCCAGCACCGTCACCTGGCTGTTGCGGTAGCCGTTGGCCCGGCCCACCTCCAGGCACTCGTCCCAGATCTTGTGCGCGGCCAGCCGGACGGCCTCGGGGGCCGACGCGTCGATCGCGTAGGCCGCCTGGCGGTGCATCTCCATGACGTTCAGCATCGGCTCGCGGTTGATCGCGAAGCCGTCGAACGGCCCGACCCGGCCGGCGTGCTCGGCGCTGGTCAGGTAGGCCTGGCCGTGCATCACGGCCGTGATCGCCGCGGCGACCGCCCGGCCTTCGTCCGAGTCGTACGGCAGGCCCGACGACATCAGCATGCTGCCCAGGTTCGCGAAGCCCAGGCCCAGCGGCCGGAACTTGTGGCTGTTGGCCGCGATCTTCTGCGTCGGGTAGCTCGCGTGGTCGACCAGGATCTCCTGCGCGGTGATGAAGATCCGCACGGCCGAGCGGAACCGCTCGACGTCGAACGCCCCGCCCGCGTCCACGAACCGGGCCAGGTTCAGCGAGGCCAGGTTGCACGCCGAGTCGTCGACGAACATGTACTCGCTGCAGGGGTTCGACGAGTTGATCGGCGCCGTGTTCGGGCAGGTGTGCCAGCGCTGGATCGTGTCCTCGTACTGCACGCCGGGGTCGCCGCAGAGCCAGGTCCCCTCGGCGATCCGGTCGAGGAGCATCTTGGCCTTGTAGGTGGACACCGGCCGGCCCGAGAGGACCGCCTTGGTCGTCCACTCGCCGTCCTGCTCGGCCGCGTCCAGAAACGCGTCGGAGCAACGCACCGAGAGGTTGGCGTTCTGGAAGAGGACGGAGCTGTAGGCCTCGCCGTTGAAGTTGGCCTCGTACCCCTGCTTGATCAGGGCCTGGGCCTTGGCCTCCTCCTTGATCTTGCACTCGATGAAATCGAGGATGTCCGGGTGCCAGCACTTGAGGGTCTGCATCTTGGCGGCGCGCCGGGTCTTGCCCCCCGACTTCACCACCCCGGCGACCGCGTCGTACACCCGCATGAAGCTGACCGGCCCCGAGGGCGTGCCGCCGCCGGCGAGCTTCTCGCGGCTGGAGCGGAGCGTCGACAGGTCGGTGCCGGTCCCCGAGCCGAACTTGAACAGCATGGCCTCGCTGTGCGCGAGCTTCATGATGCCGTCCATGTCGTCGGAGACGCTCTGGATGAAGCAGGCCGACGACTGGGGGGTCTCGTAGGCGTTCTCGGCCTCGACGACCGTCCGCGTCTCCTCGTCCCACCGCCAGTTGTTCGCCGGGCCGGCGATCCCATAGGCGTGGAACAGGCCGACGTTGAACCACACGGGCGAGTTGAACGACCCGTACTGGTTCAGGCAGAGGGCCGACAGCTCGTCGTAGAACCGCTCCGAGTCCTCGGTGGTGGCGAAGTAGCCGTCCTCGCGCCCCCAGTCGGCGATCGTCCGCGTCACGCGGTCGACCAGTTGGCGGACGGAGTACTCGCGCTTGCCTTCGGCGGGCGAGCCGTTGCCGCCGGTGACGTCGCCGTAGAAGTACTTGCTGACCACCACGTTGGTCGCGAGCTGGCTCCACGCCTTGGGGATCTCGCAGTCCAGCTGCTCGAAGATCGCCTTCCCGCGCTCGTCCTTGATCGCGGCCGACCGCAGGTCCCACTCGACCTGGTCGAACGGGCTCACGCCCTCGGTGCTGAAGACGCGGGGGACGGTCATCCCCGAACGTCCGCGGGCCTGGTCCTTAGCCTTCGTCGATCCCTCGGGCTGATGCTGTTCCACAGAGGTCGTCCCCTCCCGTCGTCCTGCTCTCGACATCGGCTCAAACTCCCCCGGGGACTTCGCGGCCTCGATCGACATGGAGCGTTTCGACGCGCACCATTCTAATCGATCGTTGTCCACTGGTCCAGATGTACATTCCGGCCGCCATTAAGTCGGTCTCAACTCCCGCTCGGCTTGAGTCGAAGGCCCCGTTTTAAGGCGAGGCCGCCCGCCCCCGGCCTGGACCGAGAGGGCGGACGATTGGCGAAGAAGGCGGGAGCGAGACTCCCGGGAAATGACGTCCTCGACACTCCCTCTCGGCGGCGGTTCTTTCGCGATCGACTCGATTGCAAAAATGCGCGCGCCGGGAGAGCCGGGCGCAAAAAATGGGCCAACGCCTAGAAGACTTTGCTGGGCGCTGGCGGTAGATGCAGAAAAACTCCCCGATCAGGCATCGGCCGAGTCAGCAGACCTAACTTCGCGTGCTCTGGTGAGCGGGGCTACCAAGGCCAAGTCGAGGTAAGGAAGCGCACGACCTGGATCACAGTCGGGCCCCGCATAGCTAACGTGTCCATAGAGGCTACGGAAGACCTTGGCGTTCGGCTTTGGTCGAAGGGAGCGAGAGAGCCAGGGCCAACTAACCTTTTGATCCGACAAGGACTTGCATGAGGTAGTCGTCGCGCCAACCGCAGGAACGCCGCCTCGCGGCGACGCTCTTTCGGTCGGGGTGCTGTTTGAGCAGGGACAGGCAGAACCGATTCAACCAGGCCATGTTCTCGCGCAGGTGCTCCTCGCGGATCCGGGATTCGTCCTCGCGGAAGGTCACGTCGAGGGTCCAGTGGCAGCCGTTCTCCACGCCCCAGTGCGAGCGGACCGCGCGGGCGAACGCCTTCGCCTCCGGTTCGACCTCCAGGCTGCTGATGTAGTAGCGGACGTCGTCCACGAGCTTGCCGTCGCGCAAGGTCTCGGAGATCGCCACGCCGATCGAGC
>NZ_JAALJI010000022.1 GCF_011064595.1 Paludisphaera soli
GTCACCCATCGTCGACATGATCTGGAAGACGGCCGGCGCCAGCAGGATGACGAAGATCGCCGGGAAGATGCAGAACAGGGTGGGGAAGAGGATCTTGGTGGAGGCCTTCTGGGCCAGCTCCTCGGCCTGCTGCTTGCGGCGTCCGCGGATCGTCTCGGAGTGGGTTTTCAGGCTCTTGACCAGGCTGGCGCCGAATCGCTCCGACTGACCGATGACCGTAGAGAGCGCCAGCGCCTCGTCCAGGTCGGTGCGCTGGGCGAAGTGCAGCAGCGCCTCGCCAGGGGAGCGGCCGAGGTGGATCTCGCGGTCGGCGATCCGCAGCTCGAATCCCAGCAGCGGGTGGGCCGAGACGATCTCGTCGGCCACCCGCTTGAGCGCGCTCTGGAAGCTCAGGCCCCCTTCCAGGCAGATGACGAGCACGTCGAGCGCGTCGGGCATGGCCCGGCGGAGCTGGATTTGGCGCTTGCTCCGCCGCCGGTTCAGCCAGAGGCCCGGGCCGAACATGGCGGCGACGAAAACGGCTAGGGCGGCGGCGGCCGCGTAGGCCGGCGGAGCGGCGCCGGTCAAGCTCAGGCCGCCGCCGACCGCGAAGGCCAGCAGCATCAGCGACAGCTTGACGCCCAGGAAGACGTGGATCGCCTGGCGCTGGTAGAGCCCCGCCTGGACGAGCCGCGTGGAGAGGCGGTTGCGCTCGACCTCGTTCTCGGGCGCGATCACCTTGCCCAGCTTCGGCAGGGCGGCCCGCGCCAGCTTGGCGACGGACTCGGGCTTCTCCGACCTGTCGACCTTGCCCGCCAGCTCGTCGAGCCGGTCGTTCAACTTCCGCCCGCGCGACGAGAGGACCAGGCCGGCGAGCGTCGCCAGGCCTACGGTCGCCCCGAAGACGACGAACAAGATCCATGCTTCCTGATCCATGAGTGCCTCGTCCCGGTCGGGCTCAGAAGTCGAAGTTCACGATCTTACGGATCCAGAGCATCCCGACCACCTCCATGATGCAGGTCATCGTGAGGATCTCGGAGTGGTCGAACAGCATGATCGCGTAGCTGTAGTTCAACACCAGCATGACGAGCAGCATGATCGGCGGCATGGCCGCCAGGGTCCAGCCCTGCATCCGGCTCTCGGCGGTGAGGGACTGGATCTCCCCCCGGATCCGGTAGCGGTCGCGGACCACCGCGGCCAGCTTGAGGAGCATCTCGGCGAGGTTGCCGCCGGTCTGCTGCTGCACCAGGACCGCCAGGACGAAGATCTTCAACTCGACGATCCCCGTCCGCCGATTCAGTTCGCGGAAGGTCACCTCCGGCGAGAGCCCGAGGTTCTGCTGCTCGTAGCAAAAGGCGAACTCCGCCGAGATCGGCTGGGGGAACTCCTGGGCCACGCTGAGGACCGCCTGCGCCAGGCTCTGGCCGGCGCGGACCACCCGCGCCATCAGTTCGAAGGCTTCCGGGAGCTGCGAGCGGAGCCGCTCGATGCGGGCGTCTCGAACCTTCTTGACGTAGAACAGCGGCGCGACGAATCCCAGGGCCGCGGCCAGCCCCGCCTCCAGGGGCCGGCCCCGGACGACGAAGACGAGGAGACCGAGGACCCCCGAGGCCCCCCCCGCGATCGACAGCAGCCGGCCCGGCGTCACGTCCAGGCCGGACTGCTCCACCATCGACTCGAAGGACTGGGCCAGCGTGGGCGAGCCCTCGCCGGCGCGTACGGCGGCGTCCATCTGGTCCAGGTTCTTGAACAGCGACGCCTTCTTGGCCTTGGCGGCCGCCGCCTTCCTCTTGAGGAACTCCACGTCGACCCGGTCGTTCACCCGCGTCCGGTCGCGCAGGAACAGGTCCGAGGCGACCTGATAAACCGCCGCCACGAACGCGACGGCCGCCGCCGCCGCCAGCCCCAGGACGATCGTGTCGTTCACGACGCCCCCTCCCCTCGGCCCCGGCCGAACATCCCCCAGAGCTTGTCGCCGCCCTCGGCCTCAGGCACCCGCTCTTGCCGCGGCCCCGCCGTCAAGATCCGGCTCTCGAACATGTCGGGCGGCAGGACCATGCCCCCCTCCTCCAGGCGCTCCAGGCACTTGGGCCGGACCCCCGTGCAGTAGTGGTAGCCCTGGGCGGCCCGCGTCTCGTCCACCCCCGTCTGCTTGAAGACGAAGATGTCCTGCATGCTCACCACGTCGCCCTCCATGCCGACGATCTCCGAGATCTTCATGATCCGCCGCACGCCCCCGGAGAGCCGCGACGCCTGGACGATGAGATGGACCGCCGAGGCGATCTGACGGCGGATGATCCAGATGGGGAGGTCGAACCCCGCCATGCCGACCATCATCTCCATGCGGCCGATCGCGTCGCGCGTGTCGTTGGCGTGGATCGTGGTCATGGAGCCGTCGTGGCCGGTGTTCATGGCCTGGAGCATGTCGAGCGTCTCGGAGCCGCGGCACTCGCCGACGACGATCCGCTCGGGCCGCATCCGCAAGGAGTTCTTCACGAGGTCGCGGGTGGTGATGGCCCCCTCCCCCTCGATGTTCGGCGGCCGGGTCTCCATCCGGACGACGTGCGGCTGCTGCATCCGCAGCTCGGCCGCGTCTTCGATGGTCACCACCCGTTCGTCCTCGGGGATGAACGCCGAGAGCGCGTTCAGGAGCGTCGTCTTGCCCGAGCCGGTCCCCCCCGAGATCACCATGTTCACCCGCCCCCGGATGCAGGCGGAGAGGAAGTCCACCATCTCCTGCGCGATCGCCCGCTTCTCGACGAGGTCGTGGGCCAGGAGCGGCGTCTTTCCGGCGCGGCGGATCGACAGGATGCTGCCGTCGAGCGCCAGGGGGGGGATCACCGCGTTGACGCGCGAGCCGTCCGGGAGCCGGGCGTCGCACAGCGGCGAGGTCTCGTCGATCCGCCGGCCGACCCGGCCGACGATCCGCCGGACGATCTCCTGGAGGTGCTTCTCGTCGTTGAAGGCGACGTCGGTGCGCTCCAGCCGGCCCCGGCGCTCCACGTAGACGACCTTCGGCCCGTTGACCAGGATGTCGGAGACGGACGGGTCGCGCATCAGCCCTTCCAGCGGGCCAATGCCGAAGGTCTCGTCCAGCACCTCCTCGACCAGCTGCTCGCGCTGCGTGAGGCTCAGCAGGTCGTCGTGCCGCAGGCAGAGCTGCTCGGCGCCGCGGCGGATCTCGTCGCGGATCTCGGCCTCGCTCAGCGAGCCGATGGCGGAGAGGTCCATGTCCGAGATCAGCTTCTGATGCAGCTCCTTCTTGATGCGACGATGCCGCTCCTCGGCCGAGGGGGGCGCGGCGGCGCGACGATCCGTCATCTGGTCGTGGCTCGTGCTCATGGGGTGATTCCCTTCAGGGCGGCTGCCCGCCCCGGCCCCGCCGGACGTCGGGGGGCCCGGGCGGGGCCCGCTTCTACTCCAACTCTAGGGCGCATTCCGCGACGACGCCGCGACGGCCGGCTCACACCGCCGCCGCCGCACCCCGCTTCCGCCGGGCGAGCCATCCGGGAGCCTTGGCCGGGGCGGCCTCGGCCTGCGCCGGAGACAGTGCGCGGGCGATCTGCACCAGACTCCGGGCGACCTTGGAGGTCGGGGCCTCGATCACGAACGGGACCCCGTTGTTGTTGGCCCGCGCGACCGTTTTCGGGTCGTCCGGGACGCTGAACGCGATCGCGCCCCCCAGGGCCTCCTCGGCCTTCGCGCGCGGGACCTCGCCGGGCTGCCCGGCGCGGTTGACCGCCAGGCGGATCCGGTCGCCGGCCACGCCCAGCCGCGTCAGGTGTTCGAGCGACCGGTGGACGTTGCGCAGCGAATTGAAGTCCAGGCGGAAGGTGATCAGCAGGAGGTCGGCCTCGCGAAGCGCGGCGAGCTGCTCGTCGCGATACGTGTGGTCCACGTCCGCCACGACGACCGGGAAGATCGAGCGGGACAGGTCGAGCGCCCGGGCGACCCCCTCGGGGCGGACCAGGCCGGCGTCGGCCAGCCGCCGGGGCGCGGCCAGCAGGTGGACGCCCGAATCGTGCCTGGCGAACGAGCGCTCCAGCATCACGCCGTCGAACGGCGCGGCCGTCTTGCAGAGGTCGGCCAGAGTGTAGGTGGGCTTCAGGTCCAGCAGCGCGGCGAGGTCGCCGGCCTCCAGCTTCAGGTCGAACATCGCGGCCGAGCCGTGCTCCGCCGCCAGCGCCGCGGCGAGATTGGCGGCGATCGTGCTGGCCCCGGATCCGCCGCTCGGCGCCAGGATCGCGATCACCTTCGCACGCGACGCCCCGTTGTGGGCCGACGAGTCCATACGCTTGAGCGCGGCGGCCAGCTCGATCTCCAGGTCGGCCTTGTCCAGGTAGTCGCGAGCGCCGCCCCGCAGCGCCTGCACGACGAGCCGAACGTCGGTCGTCGGGCCCACGACCAGCAGCGCGCCGCCGCAGTGGGGGGCGAGCCGGGTCGAGAGCTCCAGGGCCGCCGCGGGGTCCGGGGGGAGCGCCGCGACCACCAGCTGGACCCCCTGCTCGCGGCTCAGCCGGGCCGAGGCCTGATCGCTCGGCAGGACGTTGGCCTTCGGGCAGTCCCGCTTGTGGAAGCCCAGCACGGCGCGGATGCGGTTGGCGATCGACTCGTCGTCGGCCACGATGAAGCAAGGCATGACTAATCCCTTACGTGAAAGGCGGCATTCCCTGAAACCGAGGCCGGCGGGCTCGCCGCATTCATCGCGCCTGTCGAGGGGGGGCGGGCGAGGCCAGGGCCGACACGCCCCGCCCGGACGGCCGGGCACGCTTGAGCACGGTGATCTCGTCGCGGCCGGAAAGTGTCCCGCGCAGGGTCCGGATCGAGAGCACCACCGGCGTCGGCTCGGCGGCGGGGGCGATCGACGGTTGCTGCTGCGGGAGGAGGTCGGCGACGGTCGCCGTGGAGTCCCCTTCGTCCGACACGTCGTCGGCGTTGCGGAGCGCGAGGTGGAGCGTCCCCTTGCTCTGGGCCAGGTCCAGGATCGACGCCTGCCTCGGCGTCACCAGCAAGGTGACCGACGGACACGTGGCGAGGTCGCCGGCCTTGCCCTTCGGCGCGACGACCGCATCGAGATCGTCCGGCGGGTCGACCTTGGTGTTGACGTGGGCGGCCAGCAGTTCGACGTTCTGCATCAGGGTGGTGGTGGTCGACTCGATGTCCTTGCCGGCGCCCGTGGGAGTCATGGTGAGCAAGACGTCCACCCGATCCCCCGGATGGAGCAGGCCGGCCAGGCTCGCCGAGAACGAGGGCGTCAAGATCGTCAGGGCCCGCATCCCGGGCGTGACCATCGACGCCATCTTCGAACGGTCTTCCTTGGCGGCAGGCGCCGGCGGCGCCGATCGATCCAGGCCGAGGTCCGCCAGCGTGGCCGTCGAGCCCTCGGCGTCCGTCTCGTCCGTGGGATTGCGGAGCGCGAGGTGGAGCGTCCCCTTGTTTTGGGCCAGGTCCAGGATCGACGCCTGCCTCGGCGTCACCAGGAGGGTGACCGACCGGGAATCCGTCGGGTTCGCCGGCTTCTCGGCCGTCGTCGCATCGACCATCGTATGCACGGCCAGCAATTCGAGGTTCTGCAGGACCGTGAAGCTCGTCGACTGGTCGGCCGACTGGGAGCCGTTGGAGCTCGACGTCAGCAGGACGTCCACCCGGTTGCCCGGTTGGAGGAAGCCGGCGAGGCTAGACGAGAAGGTGGGGGTCAAAATCGTGAAGGCCCGCATCCCGGGCTTGATCATCCCCGCCATGCCGGGCCTGCTCCCCTTGGGCAGGAGCTTGGGCTCGACGACGAACTCGCCTTTCAGCATCGGGATGGAAACCGTCCGCCCGACCGCCTCCTCGATGGAGGCGAACCCGGCGGCGGGGGCCTGGTCCTTGGGGACGTCGCGCACCGCGACCATCGATGCGTCGAGCATCTGGTCACGACGGAGGCTGGCCTTGGCGACGACCGCCGGCACGGTCGCCTCAGCGACGGGCGCCGGCTTCTTCAGGGCTTGCCGGACCCCCAGAACGGCGGCCAGGCCGCACCCCAGGGCCACCAGCACGACGGCCAGGGTCTGCATCCTCACGGCGTGCCCCCTTCATGGAACGAGACGGCGTCCGTCGAGGCAGTCGCGAGGGCCGGTCGCGGCTCGGATGGGGTGCGGAATTCGACGAGCTCGACGCCCCGCCAGGCGATCGTCACGAAGAAGCCCAGGCAGGTCATGGCGGCGAAAGGCACGAGCCGGCGACGGCGGTCGGGCCGGGCGGCCTCCTGTCGGATCGAAGGGGCCCCCGACGCGATGATCTCGCCGCGCCGCATGCGTTGGATCAGGAACAACAGGTCGACGGCCGTCGCAGCCAGGCCGCCGCTCAGGTACGTCAGCGCGAGCGAGTAGACCCCCGCGGCGATCGCCGAGGCGAGGAAGACCTGGACCGTCAGCGCGGGGCCGAGCCAGGCGCCGAGGGCCGTCAGCAGCTTCACGTCCCCCGCGCCCACGCCCCCCATGACGAAGAAGGCGACCAGCAATCCGAAGCCGGTCAGGGCCCCGAGACCGCTCGTCGCCAACCCGCCCCACCCGTTGAACCAGGCCGAAGCGGCCAGCCCGGCCAGGAGGACGGGGAACGTCAGGGCGTTGTAAACCTTGAACTTCCAGAGGTCGGTCGCGGCGGCGATCACGGTCGCGACCGCCGCCGCCGACAGGAACAGCACCTGCACGCGGTCCACGGGTCCGTCGCTCCCTTCCTTCTCATCGATTTCGAGGCAGTCCGGTTCGTTCAGGGGGCGCCCTCGAAGCCGGCGACCACCAGCTCAAATTTCAATGCGACGATGGGACCAACCCCGGATGCGGCCACGATCGCCACGCCGGCGATCACGCCGACTAGAAGTGCGTACTCGACCATGGTCGCGGCCTCGACGTCGCAAACCAGGTTTTTCAGGAGAAGTCTCGTAGTCGTCCCTCCTGAAAGAGCGGACCCGGGCGGGATAGGTTTCATCGGGCTGTCTCGGAGCAGAACGCCCCCCCTTTAAGAAAAGTAGGCGGGCCCGTCCTCGGGGGGGGGGCCCGCTCTGTGGCGGAGACGTCGATGGGCGAACCGGGGCGCTGCGGTCGCGAGGCCGTTACAGTGCGGTCGTGACCTCGCCGAACTTCGCGCTGAGGCCGGCTGAAAGGGCGGTCACGGCGACGATCGCGGCGACGGCGATCAGGGCGACCATCAGGGCGTACTCGACCATCGTGGCGCCGTCTTCTTCGGAAACGAGGCGGTTCATGAAGCTACGCATCGGGATCTCTCCTTGGGGCGGTTCTGGATGGGGAAGACTGGAGACGCCGGCATCCTCGGCCGGTCGTCCGGGTTCATCACGGCGGGCTGGGTCCGGCGGTCGGGGCGTTCGAGTTGAAGCCCCTGATGGAGCGAGGCGGGCGGCGAAGGACTTGTGAGAATCCCTTGAATCGTCGATCCGACTCGCTCGTTTCCGTCTCCTCCGTCGGCGGTCGGCGTTTCGTGCCGGCCTACACAGGTAATCAAGGTCACGAACGCCCCCGTGTCAAAGATTCGGCGGATCGAAGTGAAATCCGATTCATCGGCCGGCCCGTGATCTCCGGGCGTGCTCTCCGTGCACTCAATGGATCTCCCGCGTGCGCGCACGATCCGTTGTACCCCCGCCACACCGCCCCCCGACGGCGATCGCGACCTACTCTTGCCTTCAGGGGGTCGCGACGGGCCCTCGTTCCTCATGGCCCTCGGGCCGGGAGTCTCATCATGGTTCGCGTGAGTACGAGGAAGCGGAAGCCCCGTGGAGCCGCGGCGGTCGAGCTGGCGCTCTTGCTGCCGATGATGTGCTTCATCTGCGTGGCCGCCATCGACTTCTGCCGGGCCTTCGCCGACGCGATGACGGTCTCCGAGTGCGTGCACGTCGGCGCGCTGCGGGGGATGCTCGCCCCTGCTTCGACGCCCCTGCCGACCGCGACCATCGAGGCCGCCGCGCTGGAGCGGGCGGCGCGCCTGGAGACGCCCCCGGAGATCGTGGTCCGTTCGGGCTCGGACGCCGCCGGCACCCCCTATGTCGAGGTGGAGGCGAGCTACGTCATCCATCCCCTGTTCAACTACCCCGGGGTCCCCGAGACCATTTCGATCGTTCGGACGGTCCGGATGAGGCGGACCCCCTCGTGACCGCATTTCGGGAGATTGAAGACGATGATCAGGCGAGACCGTCAAGGCCGGGGTCGGCTCCGACGGGGCGTGGTGCTCGTGGAAGCGGCCATCGTCTACCCGGTGTTCCTCATGCTGATCCTGGGCACGATCGTGATGGGACTGGGGATCTTCCGCTACCACCAGGTCACCTACGTGGCCTGCGAGTCGGCGCGTTGGGCGTCGGTGCGGGGGCCGGCCTACCGGGCGGAGACCAATCAGGCGGCTCCGACGACGGCCGACGTGCTCACCTACGCTCGGGGCAAGCTGGTCGGCATGGACTCGAACGCGCTGACCGGCAGCCTCACGATGTCGACGACGTCGGCGACCGTGACGCTCCAATATCAGTGGGTGCCGGAGGCCTACTTCCCGGCGATCACGTTCACCAGCACTGCGACCGCGCCGATCACGTATTGAGCGGCGGCCCGGCCGCGAAGGGAGGCGACCGTTGACTCGCGACCGAACCGACGCCCGGAGGGGCGCCGTCGCCGTCGTGGCGGCGGTCAGCATGATCCCCCTGGTCGGCGTCCTGGCCCTGGTGCTGGACGCCGGCCTGCTCATGGCCGAACGTCGACGCGCGCAGTCGGCCGCCGACGCGGCGTCTTTCGCGGCCGTCTGCGCCTACAAGTCGGCGATCGACGCGGACGACGGCCAATCGTCGCAGGCCGCCGCGACCGCCGCCGCCCAGGACTACGCCGCCGCCAACGGCTATTCGAGCGGCGCGAACGTCACGGTGACCGTGCGCTCGCCGGTCGCGCCCAGCCGGTACGCGGGCAAGGCCGGGGCCTTCCAGGTGCTCATCGTCTCGAGCCAGCCCCGCCTCTTCAGCGCCATCTGGGGAAGTGATGATATCGACGTCGCCGCGAGTTCGGTCTCTTACGCCAAGCCCACGGCCCCCCCCTCGATCATCGTCCTCAACCCCAACGCCCAGGGGAGCCTCACGACCGACGGCGGCGCCAGCCTTACGACCGCGGGCGAGATCCATGTGAAGTCGAACCATGCACTCGCCGGCTCGCTCACCAACAACTCCTACGTCAAGGCCACCGGCCTGCAGATCGCTGGAGGCTATCACCACGCGGGAGCGACTCTCGACGTGGATCCCGCCGCGATCCGGACCGGGGCGGACCCGACCACCTTGAAGGACCCCTGGAAGGATCTCCCCCTGCCCAGTTCGGCCGGCCTGACTCCGCGCCCGCCGCCCGCCGTCGATCGCCCCGAAAAGACCGTGACGCTCGACCCGGGCCTGTACACGAGCGGTCTCAAAATGACGACTGGCCAGGGCGGAGTGGTCTATACCATGAACCCGGGCCTCTACTTCGTCAGAGGCGGCGATCTTCAAGTCGGCAATAACGTTCACCTGACCGGCAAGGGGGTCGTGATCTTCGTCGAGGACGGCAACGTCAAGATCGAGGGGGGCGACGGCGTGAACCTGCAGCCCCCCACGAGCGGTACGTACAAGGACGTCTCGATCTTCCAGCGCGCCGACAAGAATCCGATCACCGAGATGTATACCCCGCGCGTCCTCAACGTCGCGAATGGGACCGACAACGTCATCGGCGGAGTGATCTACGCACCTGGCGCCGCGGCGAGCTTCGCCGGGGGGTCGAACAACACGTCCGCCGCCGGGAAACAATTGATCGTGAACACGCTGAACCTCTCCAACAACGCCGTACTCAATCTGCCCGGTTGGCCGGAAGGGGCCAGCGTCTCCTGTTATCTGGTCGAGTGACCCCACGGCCCCGCCGCTGTCTCATTGAAGCCTGGGAGTTGACAGTCGGCCGCTTCCCTTCGGCTCCGACTCCGCCGGATCCCCTTACGTCGAGGTTCTGGTGAGCTATGCCGTCCGCCCCCTGTTCAGCTATCCGGTGGTACCCGACTCGCCCCTTGTCGTCCGGGACGGTCCGGCTGCGGCAGACCCCCTCGTAACCGCGTCGCCGGCAGGAGAGCCGCGGCAAGCTGGTCGGGATGGACCCGGCCGCACCGACGGGCGGCCTGGCGATGGACTCGGCCGGGGCGACCGTGACCCTGCATTAAATCCGGGTGCCGGAGGCCTACCTGCCGGCCGTGACGTTCAGCAGCACCGCGACCGCTCCGGTCACCTACTGACGGGCGACGGCCCGGCCGCGGAGGGGGGCGAGCCATGATCCGCGAGGGAATCCGAGATCGCGACGAACTACGGAGGGGCGCCGTCGCCGTCGTGGCGGCGGTCAGCATGATCCCCCTGGTCGGCGTCCTGGCCCTGGTGCTGGACGCCGGCCTGCTCATGGCCGAACGTCGACGCGCGCAGTCGGCCGCCGACGCGGCGTCTTTCGCGGCCGTCTGCGCCTACCAGGCGGCGGTCGTCGCGGCCGACGGCCAGTCTCCCCAGGCCGCCGCGACCGCCGCCGCACTGGACTACGCCGCCGCCAACGGCTATTCGAGCGGCGCGGACGCCACGGTGACCGTGCAGTCGCCGCCGTCGCCCAGCCGTTACGCGGGCAAGGCCGGGGCCTTCCAGGTCCTCATCGTCTCGCACCAGCCCCGCCTCTTCAGCGCCATCTGGGAAGGAGGGGACGTCGACGTCGCCGCGAGTTCGGTCTCGTACGCCAAGCCCACGGCACCCCCCTCGGTGGTCCTCCTCAATACGAAAGACCAGGCGAGCCTCTCGATCGTCGGCGGCGCCCGGCTCACGGCGCCCGGCGAGGTCCAGGTCAAGTCGAACCACCTGAAGGCCGCCACGGTCAACAACACGGGCTACATCAAGGCCCCGGTCCTCCGGGTGGGCGGCGGCCTGGACGTCTACAGCAGCGGCGTCATCGCCTCGGGCACTTCGACCCAGACCTGGAGCGACCCCGCCGCCATCACGGACCCCCAGGCGAGCCTCGCCCGGCCGACCGACGCGGGCCTGACGACGCGTCAGAGCCCCTCGGGGTGGAACCCCGTGAACCCCTTCCCCATCTATCCCGGCGTCTACGAGAACGGCCTGAACCTGAACGCGGGCGGGATGAAGTACACGATGAATCCGGGCGTCTACTACATCCGCAACGGCGACTTCTCCATCGTCAACGGCGTCCGCGCGACCGGCGACGGGGTGATGATCTACCTGGACAACGGCAACGTGAACATCCAGGGGGGCGACGGGATCACGCTGAATCCCCCCAAGAGCGGCCCCTACCAGGGCGTCTCGATCTTCCAGAGGTCGGACAAGAGCCCCGTGACCGGCGACTACACGCCGCGTACGATCTCGGTCGCCAACGGGACCAACAACAAGATCGGCGGGGTGATCTACGCCCCCGGCGCGACGGCGAACTTCGCCGGCGGGTCGAGCAACACCTACGGCACGCAGCTGATCGTCAACAAGCTGAACCTGTCGAACAACGCGATGATCACCCTTCCCGCGTATAATGGGCCCGTCAACGTCACCTACCACCTGGTCGAGTGAGCCGACGCCCTCCCCCGCCCGCTCACGGCCTGGGGGTTGACAGTCGCCGGCTTCCTCAGCATGCTGTTCGTTACCGGGCCGAAGTGGCGGAATGGCAGACGCGACGGACTCAAAATCCGTTCCCCGCAAGGGGGTGTGGGTTCAAGTCCCACCTTCGGTACTACTCGACCGTCCCATAAGTGGACCGGGACGGCATCGAGCGGCGTGGCAGGCGGATGAGAATCCGCACCCGCCCGAGCGACGTCGCCGACGAGCGATGGCGTCGGATCGAGCCCTTCCTCCCCGTACACGCCGGCGGGCGGCCCCGCGTGGCCGACGTCCGCCATGGGACGGCCGCTGGGCCGGCCGGACAGGGCCGATGCGTCGTGGCGCCTCCGGGCGTCGTTGAAGAGGGGGCTCGGCTGGGGACGCCCGCTGAAATCCCCATCGAGCCGTCTACATCTGCGGATCTCACACGCAACCGGAGCGAGGCTTCACGAGTTCAATCCCCCTGGACCGCCGTCGGGGTCGGCGAGTTGCGGTTACAAGGCGTGGTCCGCCTTGATCATCTCGGCCGCACGCTCGCCGATGATGGCGCAGGGGCCCTGCGTGTTGCCGGTGGTCACCCGGGGCATGATCGAGGCGTCGGCGATGCGCAGGCGCTCGATCCCATGGACCCTGAGCGCGGAATCGACCACGGACATCGCATCCCGCCCCATCTTGGCGGTGCAGCTCTGGTGCCAGTACGTGACGGCGGCGTCGCGGATGAAGCGATCCAGCTCCTCGTCGGAGAGTTCGCCCGGGATGGCCTCGCGTCGCACGAACGGCCGGAACGCGTACGCGTTGCCCAGCTCGCGGCACAGCTGGACGCAGGCCCTGGCCGTGGTCATGTCGGCGGGGTCCGACATCATGTTCGCGTCGATGACGACGGGCGCCAGGGGGTCCGCGCCCTTCAGTCGAAGTCGGCCGCGGCTGGCGGGCCGCGCGAGGCCGGCGAACATGCTCCACCCGTGCGTCGGCACGCCGCGCGTCGCCGTCCGCTCGCTCGGCGCCGGGAATTCGAGCTGGCAGAACAGCAGGTCGGGCGCGTCCAGGTCCGGACGGCTCTTCCAGTAGAGCGTGGCCTCGCTGCCGCCGTTGCGCGGGGCCATGGGCTCGAGGTACTCCCAGATGCAGCCGAACGAGGCGTGATCCTGCAGATTGCGTCCCACGCCCGGCAGATGGCGCACGACGGGGATCGAGTGACGGCCGAGCTCCTCCCGATCGCCGAGGCCCGAGTGCATCAGCACCTTGGGCGTGTGGATCGCCCCGAGCGAGAGCACGATTTCCGCCCGCGCGCCGATGGTCAGGACCCGCCCGCCGCGAGCCACCTCGACGCCGACCGCGCGACGGTCGTCGAGCACGACGCGCCGCACGAGAGTATCGGTCAGGACCGTGAGGTTGGGCCGGTCCAGCCAGGGGTGGACGTAGGCGCGATAGAGGGAATGCCGCCTGCCGTCGCGGATCAGCAGGTCGGAGACGGCGGCGCCGCCCGGGCCCTCCATCATGCGGCCGTTCGGACTCTCGAAGGTCGGGATGCCCAGCTCGCCGGCGGCCTCGAGCATGGCCCGGGCGATCGGGCTGGGGTCCGGCGCCGGCTGGACCCAGACGGGACCGGAGTTCCCGCGGTAGTCGGGATCGGGCGGCCCCTGCCAGTTCTCGATGCGGCGATAGATGTCGAGCACCCGCTCGTAGGACCAGGCCGGGTCGCCCGCCTCCGAAGCGAAGTCGTCCCAATCGCTCCGATGCCCGCGAGACCACACCATGACATTGATGCTGGAACCGCCGCCCAGGCCCTTGCCCATGGACATCGCCAGGGCCCGGCCGTTCAGGTGTGGGTTCGGCTCGGCCCGGAACCCCCAGTCGCGCGCGCTGCCGAGATTGGAAGGCCATTGGGCCGGATCCAGCACGGCCTCGGCCTCGTCGCCGCCCCCCGCCTCGATCAGCAGCACCTGCACATCGGTGTTTTCCGCGAGGCGTCCGGCGACGACGGAGCCGGATGATCCGGCGCCGCAGACGATGAAGTCGTAGGCGGGCTTCAGGCCGGCGGTCAGTCGCTCCTGGTTCTCGCGGCCCCGCCGGGCATGATCGCGATCGCCGGCACGTTCGACGTGGCTCATGGTCTGGATTTCCTCGATGGGGGAGATTCGGCCGAGACTTGAGGCCGGATGAGGGGCGAGCCCTGCCGAGGACGGCCCGACGAATCGGGCCGACCTCGCGTCGCCCGTTCGGATTCACGCGGTCGGCACCGTCCCGCCGTCGATGACGTACTCCACGCCGGTGATGGAAGCCGCCCGCGGCGAGACGAGGAAGGCGACGAGATCCGCCACCTCAGCGGGCCGCGCCGGGCGACCGATCGGGATCCCGCCCAGCGAGGCCATCAACGCCCCCCGGGCCCCGTCGAGGTCGGTCCCCATCTTCTCCGCCAGTTCCTCGACCAGGCCGGCGGCGGCGGTCGTCTCGACCCAGCCCGGTGAGACCCGGACCACGCGAACGCCCTTCGGGCCGACCTCCTTGGAGAGACCCTTGCTGTAGTTCGAGAGCGCGGCCTTGGCCGCCGCGTAGGCGAGGGTGGCCTCGGGCAGCGGCAACTGCCGCTGGATCGAAGTGATGTGGACGATCACGCCCGAGCCCCGGGCGACCATCGACGGGAGGAGCGCCCGATCCAGGCGGACCGCCGAGAGCAGGTTGAGATCGAGCGCGCGCCGCCATTCTCCGTCGTCGAGCACCGCGTGGCCGCCGGCGGGCGCCGAGGAGCCTCCGGCCACGTGGACGACGATGTCGGCGCCGCCGAGCCGGTCGTGGACCGCGGCGGCGACCGTCGCGCAGCCCTCGGGCATGGCAAGATCCGCCGCCACGAACAGGTCGCCGTCCTGGAACTTCGCCGGCCGCTCCCGGGCCGCGACGAGGACCTTCGCCCCCTCCTCGCGAAGCCGCGCCGCCACCGCCTCGCCGATCCCCTTCGTGCCGCCGGTAACGAGGGCCCGAAGCCCTTCCAGTTCGCGTTCTCGTCCCATCTCCACCTCCCCGTTAGGTTGCCGTGGGAGGCATTATTCGCCACACTGAAACCATGGCAAGAACTGACAAAAAAGTGGGGTACTCACCCACAGGTAAGCAAGAGGACGTCACGCCGCAGAGGGCGGCGAGCGGCGTCGAGGGCGCGTTCCGCATGCTGGAGGGCCGCTGGAAGATGGTCATCATCTTCCACCTCTTCGCGCGGGGCGTCCTGCGTTTCTCGGAGCTGGAGAAGTCCATCCCCGGCGTCTCGCAGAAGATGCTGATCCAGCAGCTGCGCGAGCTCGAACGCGACGGCGTCGTCAGCCGGACGGTCTATCCCCAGGTGCCGCCGAGGGTCGAATACGGGCTGACCGATTGGGGCGAGGCGATGTGCCCGGCGCTCGACGCCTTGCTGGAATGGGCGGCGATGCGTCCGGGGCGCGCCGCGAACGACGCGAAGTCGGGTTGATGGCCGGGCCGCTCCGGCCCTCGCGGCAAGGTGACCTGTCCGACTCCGGGTCGGCGATTTCCAGGACTGGGCCTGAACGCTCGGCATGGGGCTTCAATCGGAGGAAGTCCGGCGGAGCCGCGCCCCGTCAGTCTGTCGGGCTCGCCGATCCCGATTCCCGGCCGTCCGGGACCAGAGGGCGGCTGGGGTCGATGAGGAGCCAGCAGGCGGCGGCCAGGACGAAGGCGGCGACGTAGGTCGCGAAGGCCGACTCGTAGCCGGCGATCGCGGCGATCCGCTTGTCGGCCTCGGCGAGCGCGGCGGGGGCGACGTCCAGCGCGGCGGCCTTGGCGGCGATCGAGCCTTCTACCAGGGTCCCCGTCAGCCAGCCGGCCAGGGCGTTGCCCAGCGTCCCCACCGTGTTCATGCAGGCGGCCGTGGTCGCGGCGTGCCCCCTCCCCAGGTCCTGGCACGAAGCCCAGCAGGCGCCCAGCGTCAGGTCGATGGTGAACGCGGCGAGCGACGTCAGGATGCAGTAGGCGTGGACGTTCGTCGCCCCCAACGCCCCCCACCAGCACGCCGCGCCGAGCGAGAGGGCCGAGACCCCCAGGGCCCGCCGGGCGCGCCGGCGGTCGCCCAGCAGCCGGGCCAGGCCGTTGACCGCCGGCCCCCCGAGCAGGCAGCCGGCGGCCCCCACCCAGAGGGGGGCCCCCTTGTAGATCGCGCCGATCCGGTCGTCGGCCCCGATCCCGAACCGCTCCTCGACGTAGGTCGGCAGGTAGCTGAGGTTGAACGCCCAGGCGTAGTTGACCGACAGGTACATGACGCAGAGGGCCCAGAGCGTCCGGTTCGTCGCCAGGGCCTTCCAGGGGACGGCCGCGTGGGGGGACGGCCGGGCCTCGTCCTCGTGCTTGTCGCGGCGAGCGGCCTCGGCCGGCCGGTCGGGGAAGCCGAGCCGGAAGGCGACCGCCCAGGCGACGCCGATCGCCCCGAAGAGCAGGAAGGCCCCGCGCCAGGTGATCCAGGGGGCCGACGTCGCGGTCCCGCCCACGAGGACCGCCCAGAGGAAGGGGGTCAGCCCCCCCGCCAGCCTGCCGGACATGAACACCAGCCCCTGCGCCGTCTCCCAGCTCCGGGCCGGCAGCCGGTCGTGCAGGGCCCGGGTGATGTTCGGGTACGCGCCGGCCTCGCCGGCGCCGAACAGGAAGCGCAGGACGATCAAGGCGCCGACGCCCCCCATCACCGCGCCGCCGACCCGCAGGCCGATGAGCCCGGTCAGGGCCGTGCAGGCCGACCACCAGATCACGATCCGGGTCAGCATCAGCTTGGCGCCGTAGCGGTCTCCCATCGCGCCGGCGGGGATTTCGAAGGCCGCGTAGGCGATCGCGAAGGCCGTGATCGCCCACTTGAGCTGCGAGGCGTCCGCCAGGCCCAGCTCGCCGGCGATGGGCCGGAGCGCCATGCTGAAGCAGGCCCGGTCCAGGTACGTGATCATCGACAGGGTGCAGACGAACGCCAGCACCCGGCCGTGGTCGCGCAGCAGCCGAGTCGGGGGGGCGGTCGCCGCCGCCGTCACTTGGACTCGCTCACGAGGGTGGAGCGGACGAAGTCCTCGTCGATGGTCACGCCCAGGCCGGGGCGGTCGGGGACGGTGATCCAGCCGTCGACGGCCTGGATCTTCTCGTGGGTCAGCTCGTGCCGCAGCGGCGAGTCCTCCACGCAGTCCTCGAACAGGAAGGCGTCGCGGCAGGTGGAGAGCCAGTGCAGGCTCGCCGCCACGGTCACCGGGCTGGTGTAGCAGTGGTTGCAGAGCCGCGCCCCGATCTCCTCGACCCGCTGGCGGATGTAGGCGCTGTCGGTGAAGCCGTTGCGCGAGAGGTCGACCTGGTAGACGTCCAGGCAGCGGCCGTCAATGTAGGGGCGGAACGACTGCCGGCCGCACTCCTCCTCGCCCGACGCGATCGGCACCGGGGAGCGGTCGCGGAGCCAGCGGTAGCCCTCGTAGTCGTCCGGGTGGAGCGGCTCCTCCAGCCAGCCGATCCGCTGCTGCTCGAACGCCTTGGCCCGGTCGAGCGCCGTGCGGGCGTCCCAGACGCAGCCGGCGTCGATGAGCAGCTCGGCGTCGTCCCCGAGCCCCTTGCGGGCGCCGACGACCAGGTCGCGGTCGACGGCCTCGCTCTGGCCCATCGGCTCCCAGCCGAACTTCACGGCCGTGTAGCCGGCGTCGATCCAGCGCTTGCCGATGTCGGCCGTCTGCCTGCCGTCCTTGCCGAAGAGGATCGAGGCGTAGGCGCGGAAGCGGTCGTGCCGCTTGCCGCCCAGCAGCCGGTGGATCGGCTCGCCGTACTTCTTGCCCTTGATGTCCCACAGGGCCATGTCGATGGCGGACATCGCCGTGATGGTCGTGGAGCTGCGGCCGCAGTACATGGTGCGGCGGTACATCTTCTGCCAGATCCGGTCGGTCTCCAGCGGGTTCTCGCCGATCAGGAGCTGGCGAAGGCCGGTGGCGACGTTGTGGCTGAACGGGGCGTCGATGACCGCCTTGACCATCTCGGGCGAGGAGTCGGCCTCGCCGACCCCCTCGATCCCCTCGTCGGTCCGGACCCGCACGAGCACGGAATCCTGGCTGCTGGCCGTCTTGGCCTCCACGTTCTTGATGCGGAGGATCTGGCAGACGATCTCGGTGATCTTCATATGCGGGTCCGTTCGGTCCTTCGGGTCGGTGTCGGGCTCGGGGGGGAGAGGGGCGTTCTTCGATCCGATGCGATGCGGGTCAGGAGGCGACGCGGGCGACCACGACGATGTGCTGGCCGCGCGGCACCGGCGCGGCCCAGGCCTGCGCGAGCACCACGCCGTCCACCCCGGCGACGGCCGGCCAGGGCTCCATGTCGATGTGGTCGAAGTCGTGCAGCAGGCCCACCGCCTGGCCGCGACGGACGACGGTCCCGCACTCCACCAGCGGCTCGTAATGGCCGTCGAACGGGGCGACCGTGAAGCACTCGCGGTCGACCATCTCCACCACCTTCTGGGTGCCGTCGCGGTGGTGGTCGATCGGCTCGATCTCGCCCCGGAGCTGGCCCTGGCGGATCGCCGCGGCGAGGACGCCGTGCTTGCCGTAGCGCACGCCGTCGACGTTCACGGCCCGCCCCCAGCCCAGCTCGGTGCCGACGGTGATCTTGCCGAGCCGCTCGGCCTCGCTCGGCAGCAGGCCGGGCGTCTGGTTCTGGTAGACCATCAGGCAGGGCGTGCCGAACCAGCGGGCCGTCTGCTCGATCTCACGGGCGAGCTCCGGGTCGTCGACGCGGTGGTAGTTGGCGCAGAGCGCGAAGCGGGCGACGTCGCCGCCGGCGTGGAGGTCGATCACGGTGTGCACGCGGGGCCAGATGAACGCCCGCACGAACGCCGCGATCCGGTGGGTGATCCCCGCCAGGGCGGGCGTCGTCCCCGCCCCCTCGACGAACGCCCGGTTCAGGTTCACGCCGTCGTCGGGCCGGCTCTCGCGCGTCCCCGACCGGAAGGCCGAGGGGTTGAGCACCGGGATGAAAAGGATCCGCCCGCGCACGTCCTCGGTGCGGATCTGACGCATCAGGTGCTTCAGGGCGACGGGCCCCTCGTACTCGTTGCCGTGGTTGGAGCCGAAGGCGACCAGGCCGCGGCCCTCGGCGGCCTCCGGGCCGACCCAGACGGTCAGCGGGATCAGGTGGTCGCCCCAGATGCTGTCGTGCTCCAGCGCGACCCAGTAGTCGCGGCGGCCGGGCGAGTCCAGGTCCAGCTTGTCGGGGCGGGCGACGACGCGCGTCATGGTCGGGGTCGCTTCCTTTCGAGGGGAGTCAGGCGAGGATCGGCCGCACGACCTGGCCGTGGACGTCGGTCAGGCGGAAGTCGCGGCCGGCGTAGCGGTAGGTCAGGCGCTCGTGGTCGAAGCCGAGCAGGTGGAGCATCGTCGCGTGGAGGTCGTGGACGCTCACCGGGTCCTCGACCGCCTTGAAGCCGAACTCGTCGGTCGCGCCGTGGACCGTCCCCCCCTTCACGCCGCCGCCGGCCATCCAGACGGAGAAGCCGTAATGGTTGTGGTCGCGGCCGAGCGAGGCCTTCCCGCTGCCGTCCAGCTCGACGGTCGGCGTGCGGCCGAACTCGCCGCCCCACACCACCAGCGTGTCTTCGAGCATGCCCAGCCGCTTGAGGTCGGTCAACAGGGCGGCGATCGGGCCGTCCACCTGCGCGGCCAGCTTGCGGTGGTTGGCGGCCAGGTTGGCGTGGTCGTCCCAGGGCTGGCCGGCGCCGTGCCAGAGCTGCACGTAGCGCACGCCGCGCTCCAGCAGGCGGCGGGCGATCAGCGTCTGGCGGCCGTGCACGGTGTCGCCGTACAGGTCGCGGATCGGCTGCGGCTCGCGCGCCACGTCGAAGGCGTCGGCCGCCTCGACCTGCATCCGGAAGGCGGTCTCGAACGACTGGATCCGGGCGTCGAGCCGGGCGTCGGGCCGCTCGCGGCGGTGCGCCGAGGCCAGCCGGCGCAGCAGGTCGAGCTGCTTGCGCTGCGCCGCGGCCGAGGCGTGGGGGCTGCGGATGTTCTCGATCAGCTTGTCGACGTCGGCGAACTGGGGGTCGACGAACGTCCCCTGGTAGACCCCCGGCAGGAATCCGGAGGCCCAGTTCTCGGCGTCCTTCACCGGGTATCCGCTCGGGCACATGGCGACGAACCCGGGGAGGTTCTGGTTCTCCGTCCCCAGGCCGTAGAGCACCCACGCGCCGACGCTCGGCCGCGGCAGGACCGAGTCGCCGCAGTTCATCAGCATCAGGGACGGCTCATGGTTCGGCACCTGCGCGAACATCGAGCGGATCACGGCGATGTCGTCGGCGTGCTCGGCCGTGCGGGCGAACAGCTCGGAGATCTCCAGGCCGCTCTCCCCGTATCGTTTGAACTGGAAGGGGGAGGCGAACGCCGCGCCGGTCTTGCGCTCGGTGGTCAGGTCGAGCGGGATCGGCTTGCCGTCGTAGCGGGCGAGGGCCGGCTTGGGGTCGAACGTGTCGACGTGGCTGGGCCCGCCGTTGAGGAAGAAGTGGACGACGCGCTTGGCCTTCGCTGGGAAGTGCGGCGTCCTCGGGGCCAGGTCGCCCGCGTCGGCCCCGGAGGCCGCCGGGCCGGCTAGGGAGTCCCGCGCGCCGAGCAGGTCCGCGAGGCCCAGCGCGCCCAGGCCCATCGCCGAGCGCTGGAGCATCTCGCGGCGGCTCGTCGGCGTGCGGAAGAGGGGGTCAGGCATGTCGGGGCTCCTGCCGGGGGTCACCATCAGTCGACGAACAGGAATTCATTGGACATCAGGAGCACCTGGGCGAGCTGCTCCCTCGGCGTGAGGCCGGCGGCCGACGGGCCGTGGAAGTCGCGGGCCGCGTCCCAGAGGCCGCCCGAAGGCGCGGGCCCGGCGTCGATCCGGGAGGGGCGGATCTTCGGGGCCCAGAGGTGCTGGTCGCTGTTCAGGGCCTCGCGGACGTCGACCACGAAGTCGATCGCGTCGCCGGGCTCGACCTCGATCGCGTCGGCGTGGAAGTCCACCTTGGCGGCGTGGACCACGTCCGTCTTGAGGACGCCGCGACGGTTCGAGACCAGCCACCCGCGCACGCCGTCGCCGGCCGCCGGGACGTGCTCCAGGGTCGACTCCACGGCGACGACGCCCCGGATCGGCGACGTCCAGCGGCGGACGATCGAGCGGGCCAGGTCGTTCCCGGGGTGCCCCCCCTCGGCCGTGATCCGCGCCCAGCCCAGCGTCGGGTCGGGCCAGGTCGGTCCGCCGCCCCAGCCCTTCCCGTCGTAGAAAGGCATCGGGCGGAGGTCCTTCGAGGGCCCCGACGCAGGGTCGACCGTGGTGCAGCCGTAGGACCAGGCCAGGCTCTCCGCGGGGGGCGAAGGCGGGGGCGTCGCGGCGGCGTCGGCCAGGAACTCCCGCGCGGCGTCGGCCTCGTCGGCCGTCGGGTCGCGCTGGAAGGCGGCCTGGAAGGCGTCGCGGATCGCGGCGGCGTCGTCCTCCGGGAGCCGCGCGGCCAGGGCCCGGGCGCGGGCGGCGGGGAACGGGTGGTTCATGGCGAAGAGGGCCTGCTGCGGGACGGTCGTCTCGCTCCGCGAGGGGATGTGCAGGTCCGGGTTGGCGAAGTCGAAGACCCGGAAGACGCCGGGGAGGAACTGGCGGTCGACCACGCCATAGAGCGTGCGACGGCGGTTCTCAGCCCCGCCGAAGAGGGGCGTCCCCCGGCCGCCGAGCCGGGCGTCCAGCTCGCCGGTCGCGGCGAGGGCCGAATCGCGGGCCTCCTCGAACGTCAGGCGGTGGGGGTTGGCCCGCCAGAGGAGGCGGTTCTCCGGGTCCTTGAGCGCCGCCGCCTCGTCGTCCGGGCCGCCGCCGTTCGAGCGCTGGCGGTACGTCGAGGAGAGCAGGATCAGGCGGTGGATCGCCTTGGTGCTCCAGCCGCCGTCGATCAGCCGTCGGGCGAGCCAGTCGAGCAGCTCGGGATGGCTGGGGGGCTCGGACCGGATGCCGAAGTCGCTGGGGGTGCGCACCAGCCCCGCGCCGAAGTGGTAGGCCCAGATCCGGTTCACCCAGACGCGGGCCGTGAGCGGGTTCTCCGGGTCGATGATGGCGCGGGCCAGCTCCAGCCGGCCGCTCCCCCGCTCGAACGCCGGGGCGTCGGGGCCGGCGACGACCTGGAGGAACCGCCGCGGCACGAGGTCGCCGGGGTTGGCCGCATTCCCGCGCTTGAAGACGCGGGGCTCGCGGATCTCGGCCCGGTCCGCCAGGGCCGAGGCGTAGGCGGGCGCGGCGGGTGACTGCATCAGCCAGCGGTCGACCTCCCCCTGGAGGTTCCAGAGCTTGACGTCCTCGTTGTTGTCCAGGAACGCCTCGATGGTCACGATCGGCTCGTCGGGGATCCAGCAGGGGGACCGATCGGGCTCGTAGAGGACCCGTCGCAGGGCCTCGGCGTCGGGGTCGGCGAGCGCTGTCGCGGCGGGGTCGGCCTTGAGCGCCTCCTCCCACTCCTTGTCGACCTCGGCGAAGAGGCGGGCGTAGCGTCCCACGACCTCGGCCATCGCGGCCGGAGGCGTGGCGAAGGCGGACGCGACGCGCGGGTTCACCGGCGTCGCGCCCGGCCCGTCGGGCTCGGCCAGCGCGGCGGCGGCCCCCGCCGCGAAGTCGGCCTCGGGGAGCGCGGCCAGGCGGCGCCAGGGGCGGAAGATCGGGTCGTCGGCCTGGGCCGCGGCGGCCAGATACGCCTGCCAGCGGCGGACCGACGCGGGGACGATGTCGCTCGGGTAGAGGATCACGTCGAAGCCGTCCGCCGGGACCTTGGACAGGTCGAGCTGCGCCGCCAGGTAGTCGGCGATCCGCGACCGGATCCGCCGCGAGGCCTCGGCCCGCGCCGACGCCACGCCCGCCTCCAGGGCGTCCACGCGCTTCTTCAGCTCGGCCTCGAACGCCGATCGCTCCGCCTCGCTCCCCGACGGCTCGCCGAGCGGCGTGAGGCGCTCGGTGCAGTTCATGAAGACTCCGTAGAGCGCGTAGTAGTCGGCGGTGGGGATCGGGTCGTACTTGTGGTCGTGGCAGCGCGCGCAGCCGACGGTCAGGCCCATCGTACCCCGGGTCACCACGTCGATCCGGTCGTCGATGATGTCGTGAGAGACGCCCAGGAACCGTCGCCCGAGCGTCACGAACCCGAGCGCCGCCAGCGCGGAGGGGTTTTCCGGCTCGGCCTGGTCGGCGGCGATCTGGTCCAGGAGGAAGCGGTCGTACGGCAGGTCGTCGTTGAACGCCTTCACGACCCAGTCGCGATAGGCCGGCGCGTGGACGAAGAAGCGTTCCTCGCGGCCGTAGACGTAGCCCTTGGTGTCGGCGTAGCGCGCCACGTCGAGCCAGTGGCGGGCCCACTGCTCGCCGTACCGCTTCGAGGCCAGGAGGCGATCGACGAGCTTCTCGTAGGCCGTCGGGTCGGAGTCGGCGACGAACGCGGCGACCTCCTCGGGCGTCGGCGGCAGGCCGGTCAGGTCGTACGAGAGGCGGCGGATCAGGGTGCGGCGGTCGGCCTCGGGCGAGGGGGACAGGCCCGCCTCGGCGTGCTTCGCGGCGACGAAGGCGTCGACCGGAGTGCTGACCCACGAGGGGTCGCGGGGGGCGGGGGGCTCCGGGCGGGCCATCGGCCGAAACGCCCAGTGCCGCGCCCAGACGTCCTTGCGGGTCTCGACGGCCGGTGCGCCGTCGTCGGGCCAGGCGGCGCCGGCGGCGACCCAGCGCTCCAGCGCGGCGGACTGCTCGGGCGCGAGCGGGGCGTCCGGGGGCATCTCCAGCCCCCCTTCCCGCCGGACCGCTTCGATCAGGAGGCTTTCCCCGGGATTTCCCGGGACGACGGCCGGCCCGGTGTCGCCCCCTTCCAGGAGGGTCGCCCGCGAGTCCACCCGCAGGCCCCCCTTCTGCTTGTCGGGGCCGTGGCAGGACTGGCACTTCTCCACCAGCAGGGGGCGGACCTCCTTCTCGAAGGCCTCGACCTCGGCGGCCGACTGGGCCCGCGCCGGCCCGCAGGCCAGGCCGATCGCCAGGGCGAAGGCCGCCCCGATCGGCCGGATGCGGCGATGTTGGGACATGGGGTTCCTCCCGTCCTTGATGCCTCCGGAGGCCGGAGCCGGCCAGACACGTCGCCGAGATTGTAGACAATTTCAGGAATCCTGTCTACAAAATCCGGCCCGAACGAAGGATTATATTGTAGACAATGTGTCGCGGATCGTCTACATTCCAGCCCTCGCGGCCGGGGGCGTCGCGGGGAGACGACCCGTCGCCGGCCCCCTTGCACGGCCGGCGTATCCCATCGCGAGCTTCGAACCATGACGGCCCAAGCCGAGGACCATCCGGAATCCAGGGTCAGCCGGACGCTGCGGGAGGAGATCCTCACGGGCCGGCTCGCGGCCGGATCGCGGCTCACCGAGGCCGGCCTGTCCAGCCGGTTCGGGGTCGGCCGGGGCCTGGTGCGCGAGGCCTTCCAGAAGCTCTCCTCGCAGGGCCTGGTCATCAGCCGGCCGAACCGGGGGGCCGTCGTGGCGCCGGAGGCCCCCCGCGAGATCCGCAACCTGATCATCCCGATCCGCCGCACGGTCGAGGTCTACGCCCTCCGCCTCGTGTTCGACGAGCTGGACGACGCCGACTCCGCCGCCTGGGACGCGATCCTCGGCCGGATGCGCGACGCCTGCGCCCGCCGCGACTTCCACGCGATCGCCGAGGCCGACCTCGCCTTCCACCGCCGCCTTCTGGAGCGCGCCGGCCAGCCCGACCTGATCGTGATCTGGGAGACCCTGGTCGGCCGCATCCGGTCCCACTTCCGCGAGACCCAGAAGCGCAGCGCCGACGCGATGGAGATCCACGAGGAGCACCGGGCCCTCGCCGAATCGTTCCGGGGCCGGGACCTGGCCGCGGCCGTCCGCCTGCTCAAGGAGAAGATCACCTGACGCGGGGGCGCCGCCCCGCCTCGCCCCTCCCGCGACCGTGAGTGATCCGGCCCCGCCGGCGCGCCGGGCCCCCCTCTCCGCCCCCCGATCAGCCCCGCGCGGCCCTCCGCGCGGGGGCGGTCGTCGTCCGGCCTGCGCGCCGGCGTCGGCCGCGCCCTGGACCCTTCGTCGCCTCGCTTCCCCCGTCATCCCTCCCTTCTCAAGGAGTCCGTCATGCCCGGAAGAGCGACCGAACCCCGCCGCGGCTTCACCCTGATCGAGCTGCTGGTGGTCATCGCGATCATCGCCGTGCTCATCGCCCTGCTGCTGCCGGCCGTGCAGTCGGCGCGCGAGGCGGCCCGTCGCGCCCAGTGCGTCAACAACATGAAGCAGATCGGCCTGGCGATGCACAACTATCACGACACCGTCGGCAGCTTCCCGCCGGGCTCGCTGGTGAACGCCGACACCTGGGGCGGCTCGTGGTGGGCCTGGTCGGCCCTGATCCTGCCGCAGCTCGAGCAGGTGAACCTCTCCAACGCCATCAACTTCTCGCTCGGCAACGGCGCCAACGCCAGCCCGGAGCACACGACCGTCTTCCGCACGATCATCGCCGCCTACCTCTGCCCGTCGGACGACTCGAACCGGCTGTTCGACGACCGCAAGTGGACGAACATCAACGACCTGGGGACGTCGTACCTGGCCGCCCCGCTGAACTACGTCGCCAGCTGGGGCGACCAGAAGACGGGCAACCCGCTGTTCGACGTCTACTCGACGCAGGCCGCCGGCACCTACTGGGGGTGCAAGAACACCTTCTCCGGCATGTTCGGCGACTGCAGCTCGGGCGCCGTCACGAACCTGGCCGGCTGCACCGACGGCAGCAGCAACACCATGCTCGCCGGCGAGAACTCGCCGAACTACAACGGCCAGCTCATGTGGACCAACGGCCACGGGGCCTACGGCGGGACCATCATCCCGCTGAACTGGAAGACCAACCTGAAGGACGGCCAGCTCGACCCGACCGACGGCACGATCTGCAGCACGGCCTACATCACGTCGGTCGTCGCGACCCACTGCTTCCGCAACCAGGTCTACAACTTCGCCTTCAAGAGCAAGCACCCCGGCGGGGCCAACTTCACCTTCGCCGACGGCTCCGTCCGGTTCATCAAGCAGTCGATCAACCCGAGGACCTACGCGGCCGCCAGCACGCGCAACCGCGGCGAGATCATCTCGGCCGACGCCTTCTGACCTCCGATCGGCCTCCTCGGCCCGCCCCGCCGGAGCCCGGCGGGGGGGCCGCCCGCCTCGACCACACACACGGATTCAATCGGAGCCCGACATCATGCGCATCCAGACGCTCGCGACGGCCGCGATTCTGATCGCGACCGCCGCCGTCCTGCTGGCGACGACCGGCTGCGGCCCCGGCAACGGCCTGAGCCTGGCCCGGGTCAGCGGCAAGGTCACCTACAAAGGGGAACCGGTGACGTTCGGCACGATCCTGTTCGAGCCCGAGAAGCCCGACGTGCCGCCGGCCGCCGGGTCGATCGGCAAGGACGGCGGCTTCATCCTCTCCACCGAGGACCCGGGAGACGGCGCCGTCGTCGGCTCGCACCGGGTCGCGATCATCGGCCTGGAGGAGCTCGCCGAGGCCGACCAGGCGGCGATGCCCGACCCGGAGAAGTCGCCCCAGGAGTACATGGTCGCCAAGACCAGGGCCGGGACCACGCCGGCCCGCGCCAAGAAGGCGGACGACTCGACCTACACCGACAAGTCCGGCAAGGTCTTCCGGATCACGATCCCGACCAAGCTGAACCAGGCCGCGACCTCGGGCCTCAAGGTCGAGGTCTCCTCGGGGTCCAACTACGTCGAGATCGCCATCGACGAGGACGGCACGGCCCGGGTCAAGTCCTGACGCCCCGCGGCCCGGCCCGATCGGGACGGCCCTCGGCCAGCAGGGCCGCCAGGGCGTCCCGGTCGACGGGCTTGATGAGGTGGCGGTCGAAGCCCGCCTCCCTGGAACGCCGGCGGTCCTCGTCGCGGCCGTAGCCCGACACCGCGACGATCAGGGCGTCCTTGCAGGGGCCCTCGCGCCTCAGGCTCGCGGCGACCTCGTAGCCGTCCATGCCCGGCAGGCCGATGTCGAGCAGGACGACTTCCGGGCTGTGCTCGCGGGCGGCCGCGAGGGACTCGGGGCCGGTATAGGCCGTCTCGACCCGATGCCCCAGCAGGCGCAGGAGCTTCGCCAGGCCCGTGGCCGAGTCCATGTTATCGTCGACCACGAGGATCCGCAGCGGCCCGCCTCGCGGCCGCTCGGCCGTCGCGCCCGGCGCGGGGGCGTCCTCGCCGAGCCCGTCCGCGGCGGGGAGCCGAATCGTGAATTCGCTCCCCCGTCCGGGCCCTTCGCTGCGGACCTCGACCGTCCCGCCGTGCAGCTCGGCGAGCTTCCTCACCACGGTCAGGCCGATCCCCAGGCCCCCCTCGCTGCGAGCCAGCGAGCGGTCCCCCTGGGCGAACAGCTCGAACACCTGCCGGAGCTTCTCGGGCGGGATGCCGATCCCCTGGTCCTCGACGCGGATCACGACCTCCTCCCCCTCGCGACGGGCCGAGAGGCGGACGAGGCCGCCGTCGTCGCTGAACTTGGCGGCGTTGTTCAGCAGGTTGACGACCATCTGCTCCAGCCGCGTCGGGTCGGCGTCCAGCACGAGGCGGCCCCGATCGACGGCGACCTCCAGGTCGTGCCCCCGCCGCTCGATCAGCGGCCGGGCGCTGGCGACGGCGGCGTCCAGGACGGCCGCCGCGTCGATCCGCTCCTTCCGCAGCCGGATCTTGCCCCGGCTGATGCGGGAGACGTCCAGGAGGTCGTCGATCAGCCGGGTCAGGTGCCGGGTCTGGCGGCCGATGACCCCCGTCGCGAACGCGACGTCCTCGGGCGCGTCCGACGCCTCCAGCACGGCGACGGCGTTGCCGACAGCCGCCATCGGGTTGCGCAGCTCGTGGGCGAGCATGGCCAGGAACTCGTCCTTGCGGCGGTCGTTCTCTTTCAGCTCCTCCTCGGCGGCCACCCGGTCCTGGATGTCGACGCACGAGCCGATGGAGCCGGCGGCCTCGCCGTCGCGGCCCCCGAGCGGCACGCCGTCGTCGACGATCCAGCGGTACTCGCCGTCGCGGCGACGGAGCCGATAGTCCATCTTGAAGGGGGAGCCGGCCCGGGCCGACTCGTCGAGGACGCGGAGGCAGCGGTCGCGGTCGTCCGGGTGCACCCCCTCGGCCCAGCCGCGGCCGGCCTCCTGCTCCATCGTCCGGCCGGTGAACTCCAGCCAGGGCTTGTTGAACCAGCTCCGCCCGCCGTCGGGCCCCGCGAGCCAGATCAGCACCGGGGCGTTGTCGGCCGTCAGCCGGAACCGACGCTCGCTGGCCCGGACCTCCTCCTCGGCCCGTTCCCGGTCGGCGGCGGCCTTCACGCGGTCGGTGACGTCGCGGAAGACCAGGACGACGCCGGCGACCCGATCGTCCTCGACGATCGGGGCCGCGTTGGCGTCGATGAAGCGCTCCGCCCCGCCCCTGGCGATCAGGACGGCCTGGTTCGCGAGGCCGACGCGTCCCGTCCGGAGCACCTCCTCCGCCGGGTTCGCGACCGGCCCCCTCGTCGCCTCGTCGACGACCACGAACACGTCGCCGATCCTCGCGCCCCTCGCCTCGGCGAGCGTCCATCCCGTCAGGCCCTCGGCCACCCCGTTCAGGAACTCGACCCGGCCTTCGGCGTCGGCGGCGACGACCGCGTCGCCGATGCTGTCCACCGTCGCCCGGTAGCGCCGCCGCTCCGCCCGAACGCGGTCCTCGGCGCGGCGGCGGGCCGCGACGAGGCAGGCGATGAAGGTCGACACGGCGACGAACAGGAGGACCAGGATCGCGTCGTCCCGCTCCAGCGTGAAGACGCGGTAGGGCGTCATGAAGAAGTAGCGGCCGAGCACGGCGAGCGCGGCCGTCGCCGCGAGGCTCGCCCTCAGCCCCCCGTACCAGGCGGTCGCGATGACCGCCGTGAACAGGAACACCCACGGCGAGGACGGCGAGTGCGGCCAGGTCGCGAGACTCGCGAGCAGCGCGGCCGCGACCGCCGCCGCGGCGATCGCGTATCCGCGAAGCTCCACCCTGGACGTCGAAGCCGCCATGAAAACGTCCGTCCGGACTCGCGCCGCCCGTCGCCCCGAGCGAGACGACGGTCGGGCGGGAGGGCGTATCTTGGAACCTGGTTAAAGATAACCTCTGCGGCCGCGGACTCCTACTCCCGGCCCGCCCGGCGCGGTCGGGTCGTGCCGATCGACGGGGCTCGGAGACGCGGCCGACGCCGGTCCCTCAGCGGGCGACCGGGTCGGCCTTGGCGGCGGGGGCCTTCGCCTCGACCATGGCCCGGAACTGCTTCCAGGTGATGACCTCGATGCCGAGCCGCCGGATCTCGGCGGCGACGGCCGGGTCGGTGAAGATCCGCCGGTCGCCGTCGCGGCGGGGGGCGCTGGGGGTCGCGGCCCTCAGCTCCGCGTCGTCCTCGCCGCAGTGGATGATCAGCTCGGTGACGCCCGGCCCCAGCTCGCGGAGGGCCTTCATGTAGGTCTCGACGCGCCCCTCGTGGGTCTCGCCGCCGTAGAACTGCAGGAGGTTGTCGAGCACCGGCAGCCGCCTCGCGTCCAGCTCGGCGAGCAGCGCCTTGCCGCGCTCGCGGAAGGCGGGATACTCCTCGCCGATGGCCCCCTCGACGTCGCGCAGGAACAGCACCGGGAGGTCGTACTTCAGGCCGACCCGGACGTACACCTCGAGGATGTCCGCCCGGCTGACCAGCGCGCCCATGTGGGTGTCCAGGTGGCTGAGCGGGATGCCCATGGCGAGGGCCCGGTCGACCTGGGCCGTCAGCTCGATCTCGATCTCCTCGGCCTTGGCGTTCTTCGCCACGGCCTCGACCCCGCGATGGAGGTAGCCGTCGGCGTCCACCAGGCTCGGCACCCGATCCCGCCCGGCGACCGGGCCCCAGCGGTAGGTCGCCCACTCCGAGTTGAGCGTCAGGTGGACGCCGTAGTCCTTCTCGGGATGCGCCTTGGCGTACTCGGCGAACTCCTTGATCCAGGGGCACGGCATCATGGCGCTGCACGACGAGACGACGCCGTCTTCCATCGACTGGAACGTCCCCCGATTCACCGAGTGGCACATGCCGGCGTCGTCGGCGTGGATGATCAGGTAACGCTTCTCGTCGTCGGCCCCGAGGGCGGCCGAACCGAGCGACAGCAGCAGGGCGAACGTCATCCGGGCGCGAGGCATGGGGAGGTCTCCGGGGGCCTGGGAGCGAGAGGCGAACGCACCAGGATGCCCCGATCCCCCCGCCGCCGCAAGCGAGTCCCGGCCTCAGTCGAGGACGATCCTCGGGCCGTCCTCGACGTCGAGTTCGACCACGTCGCCGACGGCCATCTGCCGGCGCTTGCGGAGTTCCTGCTCGCCGTTGACGCGGACCAGGCCCTCGGCGACGAGGTTCTTGGCCTCGCCGCCGGACATCACGCAGTTGGCCCGCTTGAGCACCTGGATCAGGTTGATCGGCCGGTCCCCCACCTCCAGGCGGATCTCCTCGCGGTCGTCGCTCATCGGGGGGCCTTGGCCGGCGCCTTGGCGGGGGCGGGATCGGGGAGGAGGCTGTCGAGCCCCCGGTCGATGGCGTCGGTCACCGACTGCTCGAGCTTGCGGCGGCCCTGGTCGATCGCGCCGTCGGCCCCCTGCTCCAGCCGCTGCCGGGCGCGGAGGACCTCCTCCTGGGTGCGTTCGAGCCGCGACCGGGCGTCGCCGATCCGCCGCTGGACCTCGCCGGCCTTCCCCTGGAGCTGCCCGGCACGGCCCTGGAGTTGATCGGCCACGTTGCGTCGGGTCTCGTCGACCGCGCCGGTCACCTGGCCGGTCAGGTTGCGGCGGGTCTCGTCGACCGCGCCGGTCAGCGCGTTCTGGAGGCGGGCCTTGTCCTTCTCGATCAGGTCGCGGATCGTGGCCGCCTTGGCGTCCGGGTCGGAGTCGAGCGACTCGACCAGGGCCTGCTCGGCCTTCCGCCGGCCCTGCTCCACCAGGCTGTTCATGACCTCGCGGGCCGAGGGGATCCCGGCGTCGGCGGGGACGTCGACGGCGGGGGCGGGGACGGCGGCGTCGGCGGCAACGGCGGCGGCGGCGGGGACGGCCGCCGCGCCGGCCTCGCGGAGCCGGCCGACCTCGGCGTCGAGCCGGGACGTGGCGCGGGAGGCCACGGCGCGGACCTCGGGGTCGCGGCGGGGCGTCGCCTCGTCCGCCTCGGCGAAGCTCGGGCCGGCGTCGGCCCGGTCGGCCTCCTCGGCCTGGGCGTCGGCGACCGGGGCGTCGCCGTGCCAGAACGGGGCGAGGGCGTTGCGAACCTCGGCCGGCAGCACCGGGCCGACGTGGTGGACGACGTTGTTGACGACCTTGCCGGTGGGGCTGTCGAAGATCGGCTCGCGGGTCTTCGGGGCGACGCTGACGACGAGCATCGTCCCCAGGATGCCCACGGCCGCCCCCTCGACGCCGCCCAGCATCATGCCCAGGTGGCGGTCGTAGGCGTCGAACTTGAGCTTGCGGATGACGCCGCGGACCATCCAGGCGAGCCCGAAGACCGCGCCCGAGACCACCAGGTACGCCGCCGCCATCGACATCGCGCGGGCCGCCTCGGGCGTGCCCGGCAGGTGCGGGGCGATCAGGGCCGAGACCGGATACGAGAACAGGTAGCCCAGCACCAGCGACCCGATGCTCGCCAGCTGCCAGGTGATCCCCCGCCACGCGCCGCGGGCCATCCCCGCGATCAGGACGGCCGCCATGGCCATGTCGTAAGTCGTCATGCGTGCCCCTCCATGCCTCGACCTGATTCCCCGCGCCTCGTGCGCGGACGTGCCCAGACGGCCGGCCGCATGGTAGCCCACCCTCCCCCGGCCGGGAAGCCGGATTTCCTCAAGTCCACGCCCCGGCCGACCGACGACCGCCGCCCCGCAATCGGCTTCGTTCGCGCCGACCCCGAAACGAACCCATCGGACGCAACTTGTTTCGTCGAAGTCTTTTAACCACCGCCCAGCTCCCCGAAAATTGGCTTCGTTCGGCGCGCTTTCTGGGTGCGCCCGATCTTGCTCCCGCCGCCGTCGAGCCACGCCGGGCCGCCTCCGGGCGCAACATCCCTTATCGAGACAATGCGCCCGGAAGCCCGAATGCGAACGGTGTCGCTGGATCCCGGAATCTCTTCGGAGACGAGCGGACGGAAGCGAGGGGGCGCCCCCCGGACCGACGCTGGCGAGTGGCCTTGAGTTGGGTGCCACGGGTTCTCCGAACCCGTGGATCGGCGTCGGACGGGTCCCGAGCCTTCTCCCGGTTCCCCGGCCGGTCCACGGTTCTTCAGAACTCGCAGGCCCCGAAGGCTTTCCGCCAGGGCTCGGTGGAGTCAGGTCCGAGGGGATCGTCCGGGACTTCGCGCCGGGAGGCGCTGGCTCTCACAGGCCATCGGCCTCGAACCCGAGGCTGTAGGCCAGGTTTTGGAGCACGACGAGCCTCGTCGCCGGTGAGTCGATCGCCTCGGCCGTCTTCAAGGCCCCTTCGATGCCGTCGCCCTGGAAGGCCGCGTGGACCTTCGAGACGTGGTAGTTGACTTCCATGCCGGGGCTGATCGTGGACGTATCCATGTCGGGCTCGCCAGCGAGCCGTCGGATCCCGGGCAGCAGCGACGCCCGCTGGGCCGAGATCGGATGGAATGGCGTCTCCTGATCGTAGTCGAGGAACCCGTTCCGCATGACGCCGACGCTCTGGCCCGCGATCGGTCCGGGGTCGGACGGCCTGGGTTGGAGGCAGGCGAGGGCGCGACGGGCGTACGGGCGGGCGGCTTCGGGGTCGCCGTCGTCCCGCAACCGGACGGCGAGGGACCGGAGGGCGCGGGCCTTTTCGAGCCCGGGCTCGTCGCGGATCGCGTCGACGGTCCTCGCCGCCTCGGCGACGCCGCTCGTCCGGAGCTGGACCTGGGCGAGCCTTTCGAGCATCCGCGAACGCCGGGGCTCGGGCTGCTCAAGGGCTCGGGGGAGGGCGTCGGCGAGCATGGCGTTCGCCTCGTCGCCCCGCCCCGTCGCTTCGAGCTTCTGGGCCAGGACGATCTCGGCGATCAGCCGCTCCGCGTCGTGCGCCACCGCGGCGGTCAGTTCCTTCGACCGGGCGAACGCGGCGTCCGCGCCGGCCTCGTCGCCGGCCTGCGACCGCCGCCAGGCGATCAGGGCGAACGTGGCGGGCTTGACGGAGTCGTAGAAGCCGTCGTTGGGGCCGGGATGCTCGACGCGGCGGATGTCGGGGATCGCCTCGACCGTGGCGAGCGCGCCGGCGACGTCCCCCGCGCGGGCCTGGAGGTGGGCCGCCGCCGCGAGGGTCCGGGCCCGCAGGACGGGCTCGTCGGTCCCCTTCGCGACGGCCGCGATCTTCGCCAGCGCCGCGCGGGCCGCGGCGTCGTCCTTCGGCCGCAGCGCCGGGTCGCCGATCACGATCTTGATCCCGGACGCGTCGGTCCAGTCGATCGGGTCGAATGAGCAGAGGCCCTCGATCATGTCCCGCAGGGCCGCGTCCCGGCGGCGCGGCGGGAGCGTCGCGGCGAGTTCCAGCGCGGCGTCGAGGTCGACCTCGGCGATGGACCGCGCGAGCGTCCGGGCCAGGAACGTCTTCGATTCGCCTGCCGGGGCCTCGTCGACGAGCTTCCGGGCCCTGGCGATCAGCTCGCGTCCCGCCGGCTCGTCGCCCGCCCGGATCAACTTCACTCCCATGAAGCTGTCGAGGTTGACAGTCACGGCGGGGGAGTGCGACGGTCCGACCAGGCCGACGACGTACGCGACGACCGGTCGCATGGCCTCGAACTCGCGACGATCGGCGAGCGACTCCAGAAGCTGGCCGAGGATTTCCAGCTTCATCCCGACCAGCTCGGGATCGACCGGCTCGTCCCCCGGTTCCAGGGGGAGGTCCGACATCCTCTGGAGGGGCCTGGGGTCCTCGGGCACGCTCTGCTTGGCGCTGATGGCGTCGAACAGTTTCGTCAGCACGCGCATCATCGCGGCGTCGGCGGCCGGGTCGGGCTTCGCCACCAGCTCGACGACCTGACGGAACTGAGCCCGAGCCGTCTCGACCTCGCCCGCGTCGTACCGGATCGCAGCCGATTCGATCAGGATACCCAGATTCATGACCGCGACGAGGTCGCGCGAGAGATCCTTGCCGGCGAGCGGCCCGATCTTCACGCCGTTCAGAGTCTTCAACGCCCCCGCGCGATCGCCCTGGTCGAGCTGCTTCCGGGCGATCTGCGTCAGCGCGACGATCCGCTCGTCCGGCGGGGTCGGCCCGCCGGGATTCGGCACGTCGGGGAGTGCGGCGACGGCCTCGGCGATCCGTTGCAGGTCGGTGCGGACGTCGGCCTTCGGCTGCTCGGCCGGGGGTTGGGCTCGCGTCGGCAGGACGAGGGCGGCGGCGAGCAGGGTTGCGGCGGCCAGGGCGAGGGCTTCGGGGGCGGTGGGCTTCATCGTCATCGGGGGGTCCTCCTTGAGCAGGATGCGACGGATCCTCGTCGTGATGGGGCGTTCGGTCAGGGAGAGCGCGGGGGCCGGCGCGGGGCGGGCGGCGGCCAGGGCGGCGAGCAGCTCGGCGTAGGCGCGGGGGCGGTCGGTGCGGGCGACGACCAGGCGGTCGCAGCAGGTCTCGCGCTCCAGCCGGACCCAGGCCGAGAGCCACCACGTCGTCGGGTGGAAGAACAAGAGCGCCTCGGCCAGCTTCTGGAAGAGGCCCACCAGGTTGTCGCGACGGCGGAGGTGGGCCAGCTCGTGCAACAGGGCCATCTCCAGCTGTTCGGGGCTCCAGCCGGTCAGGGCGGCCGTCGGCAGCAGGATCATCGGCCGGACGACGCCGATCAGCACCGGCGCGGCGATCCGGTCGCAGGCCGCGACCGCCACGCGAGCGATCCCCAGCGACCGCGCCAGGGCCCGGGCCCGCTCGACGACCGGCCCGGCTTCGAGCGGCAGCGCCTCGCGACGGAGCCGCCCGACGCCCGCCAGCCCCGTCGCCAGCCAGGCCAGCGTGAGCGCCGAGCCGACGAGCCAGACGCCCGGCAGGACCGGGATCCACGCATCCAGGAATCGCAATCGATTCGGGCTTTCCGGCTTCGACGCCGGCGCGATCCAGGGCCGGCGAGCCGTGACGGCGGCGCGGGGAGCGGCGCGACTCGGGGTCGGCACTCTGGCGGCCGGCGGGTCGGCGATTGCGGCCGTCGCCGCCGGCGCGGGGACGTGGACGACGGCGAAGGTCCCGAACGGCGCGACGGTCAGGAGGACCAGGCTCGCCAGCGCCGCGGCGTGGCGGGCCTCGGCCGCCGCGCGGCGGAGCAGCCGACGGGCGATCGACGCGGCCAGGCCGATCGCCGCGCCGATCCAGAGCATGTGCAGGAAGGTCCAGCCCAGGGCCGTCCAGGCGGGCGAGTTCGGCAGCGGGCTCATGCTCGCCCCCCCTTCCGCTTCGGCGTCGGCTTCGGGGCCGGGCCTGCGTCGTCGGCCTCGTCGAGCAGGGCGCGGATGGCCTCGCGGTCGCGGTCGTCGAGCGTGCCCTGCTCGATCAGGTGGGCGACCAGGCCCCGGGCGGAGCCGTCGAAGACGTTCTGGACGAGCTTGCCGAGCAAGCCCGAAGCGGCCGCGCCCCGGCTGGTCTCGGCCGCCCACAGATAGCCCTTCGGACCGTCGTCGCGGCGGACGAGCTTCTTCGTCAGCATCACCTTGAGCGTCGTCGCGACCGTCGTCAGCGCAACGGGCCGCCGCGCCTGGAGGGCCTCGTGAACCTTCCCCAGCCCGGCCGGGCCGTGCTCCCACAACACCTGCAAGATCGCCAGCTCCGCGTCCGTCGGCTGGCCGCTCGGGCTCCTCGCCATGTCGGGCCTCCCTCCCCTTCAAGGCCGTCGCATCGGGACCGGGTCCGCGACCCGTCGTCGATACTGTTTCTATAAAAATAGAAATTAGCCGTCAAGGGGGGAGGCTGATGATGCGGGCGGAGGCCCGGAACGCGAACCGGCCGGCCGCCGCGTGGGTGCGGTGGCCGGCCGGCGATGGTCAGGTCGGATCGATTTGCGATCGGATCAATACTGGTCGGCGCTGATGACCTCGCCGCCGGCGCGGGTGGAGAGGGCCTGCCAGACGCCGAACTTCGACCCGGCGGTGAGGGTGATGCCGTAGGGCTGGGCGTTGGAGCCGCCGACGGGGAGGCCGTTGATCTGCGGGGTGGTGATGGTCCAGGAGTCGATGCTGTCCTTGACGAACCGCACGGAGCCGTCGCACATGGCCACGTTGACGCCGCCGGGGTGGAAGCTCATGGCGTTGCTGATCGCCCAGTTGCGCAGGGCCTGGTTGCTCGGGTCGCCGGCGGGGTCGGAGTACTTGCGGCCCCAGTTGGGGGCGAACCGGGTCTCCAGCGAGCCGCCGGCGGCGTCGTTGCCGCTCCAGATGTGGAACTGGGGGCGGGTCGTGGCGCCGAAGACGCCGTGGCCGTTCTCCGAGTACATCATCGTGTTGCTGGTGCCGTCGGTGATCCCGGCCAGGGTGACGAGGTCGGCGATGATGGCACCCTTGGCGTACTGGCCCAGGCCGCCGACGATGCTCAGGCCGGTCGGGCCGCCGGTCAGCCCGAAGGCGTTCCAGGGGCCGACGAAGCCCGAGTAGTGGCTGTGGACCTGGCGGAATGTCGGCGGGCCGAACTGGAGCCGCTCGGCCTCGCCCATCGAGGGGTCGCTCGGGCAGGTGAAGGTGGAGATGGCGATGCCGGGCACCGTCCAGTTCTCGGGCTGGAAGAACGCCTGCTGGAAGTTGGCGGCGTTGTGGGCCGCGTTCTGCTCGATGTACGGGCACAGGCGGACGAGCGACGTGAAGCCGAGGTTCGTCATGAACCCGGCGCCCTGGACCATCAGGACCGGCGGCAGCGCGCCGGTGTTCGACTCGTAATTCATGGCGCCGAGGGCGATCTGCTTCAGGTTGTTGGTGCACTGCATCCGGCGGGCGGCCTCGCGGGCGCTCTGCACGGCCGGCAACAGCAGCGCGATGAGCACCGCGATGATCGCGATGACGACCAGAAGCTCGATGAGGGTGAAACCTCGGCGCGGAAGGCGGCTCGTTTCCATTTCCGACTCCTTGAATGGGTATGACGGATCGACTTGAGGAGGCCGGCGCGGGAACGCCGTCGACGGACGACGCGCCGGTTCCCGGCCGCTCGGCCGGGGTGGAGCGATACGATTAAGATACGATGCGGATCAAGGGGCGCTAGCTCTTGGGCTTGTTCTTGCCCCTGGGGGTGACCTTGAGCTTCAGGTCCTCGGCCGGGATGTCGATCGAGCCGGCCCCGCGGACCGTCTCGTCGCGCTGGCAGCCCGCGACCGGGACGATGGCGGCGGCCAGCAGGGCCAGGGCCGCCCGACGACGCGACAGGAGATCGTGAGGATTCATGGGGATGACTTCATCTCCGTCGCGGCGCGGACCCGCAGGAGGTCCAGACGCGCGGGCCTTGGAATGGCGAGCAACATGGGCGTTTTGGTGATGATTCGGCGGCGGGTCGTCTTCGACCCTTCGCTTGATCGCCCTGATGGGAGGGAGTGGGCAGGGCGAGGCGGCGGTTCGGGTCGGGCCCGAAGGCCCGGGATGAGATGGGGAGGTTTCGGCTCGTTTCGCGACGGCGGCGGCCTCCTGTGTCCATCCGGGCCGGATGAGGCGAATCTCGACCCGCTCGTCCCCGTGACGCGAGGGGACGGAACGCGAAGTTCTTCGTACGACTTGCATCATAATTCGATGATGCCATCTCGGTCAATCGATTCCGCCGTCGGGGATGAAATACTGGTCGGCCGGGATCGGGCCCCGAGGCGAAACCGCATCAAGGCCGGCGTCGGGGGTGGTCCCGCCGGGGACGGGTCCGGGATCGGGGACGGGCCCGGGATCGGGGGCGGCCTGCTCGGGCGGGACCTCCGCCGCTTCGGGCGCGGGCAAGGCGACGCTCTGGGGCGGGAGGTCGATCGAGCCGGCCCCGCGGATCGTCTCGTCCGGCGGCTCGCAGCCGGCCAGGGCGATGAGGGGGCCGCAGGCGAGGAGCAAGAGCCCGGCGCGGCGACGCCGCGAGGAGGCGTGTCGGATCATGATGTCGGGACGCTCTCGAAGGGGATCGGGCCGGCCCGGTTCGGGCGGCCTCTCCCGATCGATGCTAGTCGCCGGGTCGCCTCGGGGTCAACGCGAGTTGGGCCCGCCCGCTCAGGCGCCGAACAGCGCGCCGATGGGCTGGCCGTCGCAGAGCTGGATGGGGCGGCCGAGGCGGTCGCGCAGTTCCGACGTCGGGTCGACCCCCAGCGCGTGGTAGAGCGTGGCGGCGAAGTCGCCGGGCGAGTGCGGGGGGCTGGCGGGGTAGGCGCCGATGCGGTCGGACGCGCCGATGACCTGGCCCCCCCGGACGCCGCCGCCGGCGAAGACGGCCGAGAAGACCTTGGACCAGTGGTCGCGGCCGTCGGCCGTGTTGTTGTTCCCGGTGCTCGCCCCGATCCGAGGGGTCCGGCCGAACTCGCCCGCCCAGACGACGAGCGTCTCGTCGAGCAGGCCGCGGGCCTTGAGGTCGTCGAGCAGCGCCGACATCCCCCGGTCGGTCGGCGGCAGCAGGTGGTCCTTCAGGTTCTTGAAGTTGGACGAGTGCGTGTCCCACTGCTGGACACGGCCGAGGTTCACCTGGACGATCGGCACGCCGGCCTCCACCAGGCGTCGGGCCAGCAGGAGCGACTGGCCGAACATGTGGCGGCCGTAGCGGTCGCGGACGGACGGGTCCTCCCGGTCGAGGTCGAACGCCCCCGACACCTTGCCCGACGACAGGAGCGACATCGCCCGCGCCCGCTGGTCGCTCATCGGGTCGCGGCCCAGGTCGGTGCCGGGGAGCATGGATTCGTTGACGCGGTCCAGCAGGCCCTGGCGACGGCCGAGCCGCTCGACGCTGAAGCCGACGGGGAGCGCCAGGCTCTCCACCTGGAAGCCCGGCTTGTTGGGGTCCTGCTTGATCTGCCAGGGGTCGTGGCGGGGGCCGAGGAACCCGGCGTGCTGGCCAGGCCAGGTGAGCGGGCCTTCCATCAGGAAGGTCGGCAGCATGACGCCGCTGGGCACTCCGTCGGTGCGCGGCTTCAGGTAGTCGAGGGCCGAGGCGTAGCATGGATAGTCGTCGCGCGACGCCACTTTGTCGAAGAACGCGCCCGGCTGGGAGTGCCCGGTGAGGATCTCGTGCGTGGCGTTCAGGTGGTTCGTGTACCTGTGCGAGAGCGAGCGGACCACGGCGAGGTCCCCGGCGCGCTCGGCCAGCATCGGCAGGTGCTCGCAGAACTGGACCCCGGATACGGCCGTGTCGATCGGCTTGAACTCGCCCCGGATGCCGTCGGGGGCGTCGGGCTTCATGTCGATCGAGTCGATGTGGCTGAGCCCGCCCGACATGAACGCGATGATGATCGACTTCGCCCGGGGCCCGGCCCCCGGCCGCTTGCCCGCCGCCCGCGCCGCCTGGTCCGCCAGCCCCCTCGCCGCGAAGACCTGCGGCAGGCTCATCCCCAGGAACCCGGAGAAGCCGACCTGGAGGACCTCGCGGCGGACGAACCCGCGCGTGTGGGTGTGACTGGGTTCCATCATCGCTCCCTCGTCCGACCTGAGCTTTCGCGACCGATTCGATTGAACACAAGTTTAACCGACGCCGGGGGGCTCGACCACCGCAATCGGCCGGGCTCGGGGGGACGAACTCAGGGCGAGGGCGTCGACATCAAGTAGGCGACGAGGTCGCGGAGCTTGGCCTCGCCCAGCACCGGGATCAGGCCGACGGGCATGATGGAGGTCGCCCCGGATCGGAGGTCGTCGATCTCGTCGCGGCGGATGGTGGTGGACTTGGCCTCGGTGTCGATCACGCGGACGGCGTCGGCGCCCTCGGCGCGGACGACGCCGGCGGCGACGCGGCCGTCCTTGAGCGAGACGGTGTGGGTGACGAAGTCGGGGACGATGACCTCGCTGGGCGCGGCGATGCTGCGATAGAGGTATTCGGCCCCCTGGCGGCCGGTCTGGGTGAGGTCGGGGCCCACCTCGCCCCCCCGCCCCTTGACGACGTGACACTGGGAGCAGAGGGCCTCCTTGCTGAAGAAGACCTCCTCCCCCTTCGCGGGATCGCCGCCGGCCAGGTCGGGGATCGTCAGCGGCTCGCGGTGCGACGAGGCGAGGGTGGTGGAGGCCCAAGGCAGCAGGAACCGCGACGGCTCCAGGTCGCGGGCGGGCGCGCCGTCGGCCGCCACGCTCAGCCGGACGACCGGCGCGGGGGCGTCGGGGCCGGTCCGGATCGTCAGCGACAGGAACGCCGGCTGCGAGGCGTCCGCGATCGCGAACCGCGCCCGGCCGCCGCCGTCCACTTCCGCGATCCCCCCTTCCGGCTCGCCGTCGCCGAACAGGCATTCGACGATCGGCGCGGACGATTCGATCACGGCTTCGAGCTTGCCGGCGGGGAGCTTCACCAGGGCGTCCAGCCGGAGCTGGCCGGGTTTGGCGAGATCGGCGGCCCATCGGCCGTGGGGCGCGGAGCCCCGCGCCGCCAGGTCGCGGAAGGCGGCGGGGTCGGGGCCGGGGAGCCAGCCTTTCCACGTCGGCTCCACGTCCGGTTCGGCCCCCTCGAACCAGGCGGCCTCCACGCCCCCCAGGTTGTACGCGATCCGCCCCGGGACGATCGGTTCGAGCGGCAGGACGTACCGCGACGGCCGAGCATGGGGGTCGGTCGCCAGCACGAGGGTCCGGCCGTCGTCCTCGGACCGGGCCCCGGCGACCTTCAGCGCGCCCAGCGGCTTCTCGTCGCCTTCGCCTTCGTCGTAATAGGGGATCGTCCGGCCGACGAGTTTCGCCGCCGCCTCCGAGTCGATGGGACGGGACAGGGCGACGACGACGTCGAGCGGGCCCGACGCCCAGGCCGCGACCACGCCCGGCGACGGGTCGTCCGCCGCGCCGAGGGCGAGGGACAGGCAGCCGATCCCGGCGAGGACTGAGCCGAACACGAGGCGGCGCGAGGAAGCGGGCATGAAGAGTTCCCTGCTGGCGACTGGAAGGGATCGTCGGGAGCCATTCGCGTCCCGCCTTCCATCCTAGCCGATCGATCAAGCCGGGTCGGCGCTTGGTGCCGCCGCCGGGCGCGGATAGGATCGGGGTCGAGCCCTCGCTCCCACGCAATCGCGGTCCCGCCCCCAGGCCGCTCCCCCTCCCCGGCAGGAGCCGATCCCATGAAGACTGTGCGTAAATCGTGGATATCCGCGTCCCTGTTCGTCGCGACGGCCCTGATCTCGGCCGCCCGCGCGGAGGAACCGCTGGCGGAGCGTTTCGCCGAGGCACCCCGCTCGACCCGCATCCTCAAGATCATCCACAACTGGCCCGACGAGCCCGCGAACCAGGACGCGCTGATCGCGAAGCTGAAGGACCAGGGGTTCGGCGGCGTCGTCTCCAACGTCTCGTTCGACCAGTACCTGGAGAGCGAGGCGAAGTGGCAAGCTTTCCGGCGCGGCATCGACGCGGCGCGCCAGGCGGGCTTCGCTCAGTGGCTCTACGACGAGAAGGGGTATCCCTCGGGCAACGCCGGCGGCCTGGTGCTCCGCGATCATCCCGAGTGGGAGGCGAGCGGCCTTTTAATCGCCGACGCCCGCACCGAGGGACCGGCCGTCGCGATCGCGTCGCCGCCGGGAGAGCTGATCCTCGCGGCGGCCTTTCCCGAGCGCGAAGGCCGCCTGGAAGGGGCCGCGAAGGTCGACCTGAACGGGGCGATTCACGACGGCAAGCTCAACTGGACGCCCCCCGCCCCCGGGGCCTGGCGGGTCCTGCTCGTCACGAAAAGCCGGCTGTTCGACGGCACCCACGCGGACTCGAACCTGTTCAGCCACCTCCCCTACCCCAACCTGCTGAGCCCCGAACCGACGCGGCGGTTCCTGGAGCTGACCCACCAGGCCTACGCCGACCGGCTGGGCCCCGACCTGAGGAAGACCTTCGAGGCGACGTTCTCCGACGAGCCTTCGCTGATGAGCTTCTTCCTCAAGCCGATGCCCTACCGCGTCCTCCCCTGGGCCCCGGCGCTGCCGGGCGAGTTCCGCGCCCGGCGGGGCTACGACCTGGAGCCGTTCGTCGCCGACCTGATCGTCGACGCGGGGCCGGAAGCCGCGCGGCATCGCCACGACTTCTGGCTGACGGTGGCCGAGCTGATCTCGGAGAACTATTTCGGCCGGATCCAGACCTGGTGCCGCGACCAGGGCGTCCCTTCGGGCGGGCACCTTCTGCTGGAGGAGCCGCTGGCGTCGCACGTCGCGAACTACGGCGACCTGTTCCGTTGCCTCCGCCGCATGGACGCGCCGAGCATCGACTGCCTGACCAGCCTGCCCGCCGAGGCCCCCTGGTTCGTCGCCCGGCTCGCGTCGAGCGCCGCCGAGCTGGAGGGCCGCACGCTCGTCATGTCGGAGACGTCGGACCACCTCCAGCAGCACCGGCCGAAGGGGGACGACCGCCCGCGCCGGATCGTGACCGAGGCCGAGATCCGGGGCACGATCAACCGACTGATGCTCGGCGGCGTGAACTGCATCACCAGCTACTACCGCTTCGAGGGGCTGGACGACGCGACCCTGCGGCGGCTCAACGAGCACGTCGGCCGCGCCGCGATGATGATCCGGGGCGGTCGGCAGGTCGCCGACGTGGCGGTGGTCTACCCGATCGAGTCGCTCTGGGCCGGCTTCGAGCCGTCGCGGCACCTGACCCGCGACGCCGCGGCCGCCAACCGGATCGAGACGATCTACCGCGAGGCCCTCGACCGCTTGTTCCAGGCCCGCCGCGACCCCACGATCGTCGACGCCCGGGCGCTGGCCGAAGCCTCGGTGGAAGGCGACGCGCTCGTCCACGGCGACCTGCGATGGCGGGTCGTCGTGCTCCCCGGCGTGGACACGCTGCCGACGGCGGCCTGGGAGAAGCTCGACAAGTTCATCGCGGCCGGCGGCGTGGTCGTGGCGATCGGCGCGCGGCCCGCGAACAGCGAGGCGAAGTTCCCCGACCCGGCCGTCCAGGCGATCGCCGCGCGACGGTTCGGCCCCGAGGATCCGACCGACGAGCCCCGGGCCGTCGCCGACGAGTCGGGCGGGGGCGTCGTCCGGCTCTCCGACGCCGCGGCGGCGCTCCTGCCCGCCGTGCTCGACGCGGTGCTCGCGCCCGACGTCGCGGCCTCCCGGCGCGGCTCGCCCCTGCGGGCGACGCATCGACGGATCGCCGACCACGACATCTACCTGATCGCCAACGACTCCGCCGAGGCCGTCTCCGAGGCCGTCCGGCTCCCGCTCGATCCGGGCGCGGCCGTCGAGCTGTGGGACCCGGCGACGGGCGGAGTCCGGCCGATCGAGGCGGGCGAGGGAGGCGGGATCCCCATCGCGCTCGGGCCGTACGGGGCGCTGATCGTCCGGACGTCCGAAGTCAAGCCGAGGGCTCGCGTCCCTCTCACGGCCGACGCCCTCCCGAACCTCGCCCTGACGCGGATCCCGCTCCCCGAGCCGGTCGTCGGCCGCGGCGAGTTCGTCCGCGAGTCGCTGGAGAGGGGCGAGGGCTCGTGGACCTTCCGCGGCACGCTGACCCGAGGCGCGGTCGACACGCACCTGTTCGCCGTCTTCCGGTTCCCGAAGCTCCTGAACCTGGCCGAAGCCGACAGCCTGGTCGTCGAGGCCGCCGTCCCGCCCGGCCAGCGGACGCCGACCCAGCTCATGCTCATGGTCGTCGAGGCCGGCGGCGGCGAGTTCCTGGCGACGACCTCGCGCCCGCTGGGCGAGCCCGGCGCCTCGCGCGTCTTCACGCCCTGGTCCACCTTCGCCAAGGCCGGCTGGTCCCGCGAGGGGGACGACGCGCTCGACCCCTCGCGGATCGCCGAGATCCGCATCGGCTGGGGCGGCTACTTCGGCACCGAGGGCGAGACCGTCGCGTTCCAACTCCTCGGCGTGGAGTCGGCCGCCGTGGGGGCGAAGTGACCAGAACAAGCTGAGGCTTGCCTCCCTTCCCCCCTGGTGGGGGAAGGTGCCCCGAAGGGGCGGATGAGGGGGACCATCAAGGGGGACCATGCAGAGGGTCGACGGCTTTCCGAGTCGCCCTCTCATCGGGCCTTTCACCTTCTCCCACGAGGGGAGAAGGACGACGGGCGTGGGCCGCCTGGTTCTCCGGACGGCGCTCGTGCTCGTCGTCCCCTCATCCGGCCCTGCGGGCCACCTTCCCCCGCCGGGGGAAGGGAGTGAACACTTCGGCCCTCAGGGGGCCTTCCGGGGCAGCGGCGCGGGGGACGGGTCGCCCTCGGTGATGCGGTAGCCGCGGTCGGCTGCAAGGTCCTCGAACACGTCGCGGCGGCCTGAGGGCCAGGCGATTTCGAGGCGGTCGACCTTGGGAGCGGAGCCGAGGCCGAAGTGGAGGCGGGGGCTGCCCGCGGATTGGTAGCTGCCGCCTCCGAATCGGACGCCGACCTGTCGACGCCCGGCGGCGGTCAGCGTGGCCTTGGCGCCCACGGCGTCGCGGTTCGAGGCGGCGCCGACGAGCTGGAGGGTGATCGATCGGCCGGGGGAGTCCGCCTGGTGGAAGCAGGCGAGGGGCTCGCCGTCGGCGACGATCAGGATCTCCGGGCGGCCGTCGTCGTCGAGGTCGCCGACCGCGAGGCCGCGGCCCAGGCGGGGCTTGGACCAGGGGGCTCCGGCCCGGGCGGAGACGTCGCGGAGCCGGCCCCGGCCGTCGCCGAGGAAGAGCTGGGCGGGCATCGCGTAGCGGGTGGCCGGGCTGTAGTCGTTGACGTGGCCGTTGGCCTGCGCCAGGTCGAGCCGGCCGTCGTTGTCGGCGTCGAGCGCGGACAGGCCGAAGCCCAGGACGTACCGAGTGGCCGAGGCCAGCCCGGAGGCCGCCGAGCGGTCGCTGAACAGGCCCCCGCCGTGGTTATGGTAGAGCGTGGTCGACTCGCCGTAGAAGTTCGTCACGGCCAGGTCGATCAGGCCGTCGCCGTCGAGGTCCCCGCAGGCGACCCCCATCCCCGCCAGGAATCCGCCCCCGGCCGACGCCGCCAGGCCCGACTCCATCGCCTGCTCGACGAACTTCAGCCCCCCCTGGTTGCGGAAGAACAGGTTCGACGTGGTGTCGTTGGCGACGAACAGGTCGACGAGCCCGTCGTCGTCGAGGTCGGCGGCGACGACGCCCAGCCCGCGGCCCTCGGGGTCGACGATCCCCGCCTCCTCGGTCGCGTCGACGTAACGTCCGCCGTCGTTGCGATAGAGCCGGTCGCCGATCGCGGGGAACAGGCGAGGGTCGCAGTAGGTCGTCCCCTTGCCGTCCTGATCGGGGCAGGACTGGGGATTCTTCTCGTCCCAGCGCAGGTAATGGCAGACGTAGAGGTCCAGGTCGCCGTCGTTGTCCAGGTCGGCGAACGCGGCCGAGGTCGGCCAGTCGCGGTCGCCTCCCAGGCCCCAGGACTCGGTGGCGTCCTCGAACGTCCCGTCGCCCCGGTTGCGATAGAGGGCGTAGCTCCGCCATCGGGTGACGAAGAGGTCGGCGCGGCCGTCGCCGTCGAAGTCGCCGACGGCGACGCCGTGGCCGTAGCCGCCGGGGAACCTGGCCAGGCCGGAGGACTCGGTGGCGTCCTCGAACGTCCCGTCCCCCCGATTGCGGAAGAGTCGGTCGCCGAAGGGGGCCGAGGGGGGCGGGGGGAACGCCCCCCCCTGGACCGCGTAGACGTCGAGCCGGCCGTCGCCGTCGTAGTCGAGGACGGCCAACCCGCCGCTCATCGTCTCGGGGAGCTGCTTCGCCTCGGTCCGGCCGTTGTCGAACGTGAAGCGGAGGCCGCGGGCCTCGGCGTCGTCGACGTAGGTCGGGACCGACCCAAAGGGCGTCGCGGCCTCGGCCGTCGCGAATCGGTCGACGAGCGGGCCCAGCCAGTCGGCGACGAGGCCCGTCGGGGAGGCGTCGGTCCGGGCGGAGAGGGCGCGGGCGCGGTCCTCGGCCTCGTCGCGCGCCGGGGCCTGGGAAGCGCGGCGGGCGGCCAGGCGCCACCAGAGGGCGGCCTCGTCGAGCGCCCCGGCGGCTTCCGAGACGCGGGCGATCTCGGCCGCGCGCGAGGCCGGGTCGGGCTCGCTGAACAGCACGCGGCGACGCTCGCGCGCGGCCTCGGCCTCGGCCTTGCGGCGGCGAAGCTCGGCGGCGATCGCGGGTCGGCCCGCCTCGGCCTCCAGGCCGGCCAGCCGTTCCAGCGCGGGGAGCGAGCCGGGCTCGGCCTCCAGCCAGGCGGCGAGGGTCGCGCGCTCGGCCTCGCGGTCGCCGGCGCGGGCGACGAGCCACGCGCGGAGCGCGAAGCGTTCGCCCGCGGAGAGCGTGTCGGCTGGGACGAGGCGGGCGGCCTTCGCGGCGGCCTCGGGGCGGTCGGCGGCCTGGGCCCAGAGGAGCCGCGACCGGGCGACGAGGGGGTCGGCGGGGGTCGCGGCCTCGCACTTCGAAAGCCAGCGGTCGGCGGCGTCGAGCGCCCCGGCGCGAAGCTCCAGGTCGGCCAGGGCGAGCCAGGTCCGGTCGTCGTCCGGGGAGCGGTCGTGGGCGTCTTCAAGGGCCTTGCGCACGCCGTCGACCGGGAAGGCGACGCCGTCGAGGGCCCAGAGCGTGCGCAGGGGGCCGCTCGGGTCGTTGGTGCGGCCGGCCTCGCGGAGCAGGAGCCGGCGGCGGTCGCGGGTCCGTCCGGCCAGGGCGTAGAGCCGGCCGAGGTCCTCCCACGCCTGGTCGGCGATCGGCCCGCCGCCCTTCGCGGCGCGGTCGAGGGCCTCCTCGGCGGCTCGGAGGCGTCCGGCCTCCAGCTCCAGCCGGCCGAGGTTCAGCGCGGCCTCGCGGGCGAGCGGGGAATCGGCCGGGATGCGGCGGAGCGCCGCGCCGGCCGCCTCAAAGTCGCCGGCCTCCCACGCCGAGACGCCCAGCCAGTAGGCGACGTCCGACCGGTCCGGCCGGCTCGCGGCCAGGGGTTCGAGCCGGGCGCGGGCGTCGGCGGGCCGATCCGCCGCGAGATCCTCGCGGGCGAGCCGAAGGGCCTCGTCGGCCCGCGCGTCGTCGAGCAGGTGGGAGGCGAACCAGCCCAGGGCCGCGAGGCCGACGAGCAGCGGGAGGATCAGGAACAGGCGACGTCGCATGGTCGGCTCGGCTCGTCGGGCTGGTCGGATCGGGATGGGTGGAGCGGCGGCGGGGAAACGCGAAGACCCGGCCGGGCGCGGGCGCCGGGCCGGGTCTCGGGATTTTACCGCATCGGAGCGTCGGGCGGGACGGGCTCGGGATCAGAAGGCGTCGGAGCCGATGACTTCGCCGCCGGCCTTGGTGCCGAGGGCCATCCAGGTCCGCATGTTGACGGAGTCCTTGACGAACTTCACCGAGCCGTCGGCCATGAGGGTGTTGACGCCGCCCGAGTGGTTGCTCTGGGCGTTGGAGTAGGCCGAGTCGTCGGGCCCGCATCCGCCGCAGTCGGGGCGGCAGGAGTTGAACGGGTACTGCGTGGAGTTGGGGGGGACGATGGTGTTGAACAGGGTCATCGTCATGGCGCCCCAGCCCCAGCGGGAGCCGTTGGCGTTGCTGATGTTGGTGTTGTTGTTGGTCAGGCCGGCCCGGTAGGCGACGGTGCAGGCCTGGAGCGACTGGATGAGGAGCGCGTCGGTCAGCGAGGACGCGTCCTGACGCAGCATGTTGTTGGCCCGGGAGGCCTCCACGCCGGTGACCGAATTGTTGCGGCGGGCCGTCGAGACGGCGGCCGGGTCGCCGACGAGCGACTCGGAGAAGGCGATGGTGTTGGAGCTGCCATCGGTGACGTCGCGAAGGCCGTTGGAGAGCCAGTAGACGAAGAGGCCGGTCGAGAAGGGGCTCTGGCTCGGCTGGCCGCCGAACCGCATCGGGTCGGGTCGTTCGCTGGAGTATCCGGGCCACTGCTCCCAGCGGGAGGTGGTGGTGCCGATGCTGCCGCGATAGCTGTTGATGTTGGCCGGGCCGGTCCCGATGGGCGCGCGGCCCCTGCCGGCGTTGCCGTCGGACGGGCAGAGGTAGCCGTTGACGACTGTCGTCCACGCCGTCCCGTTGATGTTCTGCGCGACCCCGTAGCCGCCGGCGAAGGAGAAGTTGATCGCGTTGTAGAGCGGCGTCTGCTCCAGGTAGGGCAGGATCATCGCCTGGGCGCTCCACTCGGTCCACCCGGCGTAGCCGGTGTAGGGCACGTCGGCGGCCGCCGCGAGCTGGCCCGGCGGGAACACGCCGACAGCCTGGTGATAGTTGTGCAACCCCAGGCCGATCTGCTTGAGGTTGTTGACGCACTGCGAGCGACGGGCCGCCTCGCGCGCCGACTGGACGGCGGGCAGCAGCAGCGCGATGAGCACGGCGATGATGGCGATGACCACGAGGAGTTCAATGAGGGTGAACCCCGACCGCTTGCGCAATGGCATTAGGCACGACTCCGATCAGAGGGGAGGAAGGAAAGAAAGAGATCGAGAGGGCGGCGGTCCGAAGGCGGGCCCGGCCGCCGAGATACAACTTGATCGGCAAGTCCGACGCCCCCCGGGTCGGCGATCCTCGGCGGATCCGCGACCTTCCGGGGGCGTCTTGAGGCGTCGGTTCAGGGCGCGGACTTCTCGGCGGCGGGCTCGGCGGCCTTCTCGGCGGCGGGCTCGGCGGGCTTCTCGGCGGCTTTCTCGGCGGCCTTTCCGGGGTTCTTCCCGGTCGGGATGCCGCGGCCGCCGTAAGCCTTGCGGCGGGCCTCCATTTCCCGGTCCTGCTGAGCCTTGATTTCGGCCTCGCTCATCACGGGGGGCGTGCCGGTGCTGTTGTCGCCGCAGCCCCAGACGAGGGGGGCCAGCAGGCCGGCGAGGGTCAGGCCCAGGATGCGCCGAGGCGCACGCGCGTTGCGGGAGATGATCATTGAGGAGACATCCGAACTGAGGGGCGGTTCAAGCGTGTAGACGACTTGCGGCGGCGTCGCGCTCATCCCAGAAGAATCCGACCGGTGGCCATCGAACTCAGAACGATTTGTATAAGGGATGAAGTCATCACGACGATCGCCATGAGAACCTCGCACATCCGGGAAAGTATCAGGCGCGGCAACAGGTGTCAACGAGTTGCCGACGTCCTCCGTATTTTCTGTCCACTAACTATTAAGGAGCCCACGCTCCGCGGTGCCGGGCGAAACTCAAGCCCGCGGCCGATCGCGCCGATGAAAGGGGATGTACGGACCGCGGCGACCCGCGACGGATCGAGCGGCGGCCGGCTTCCCAAGGAAGGGGACGTCCCAGGATGGCGAAGGACTCGTCGGATTCTCCGAAGGCGGCCTATGTCGCGGCGTCGGCCATGCTGGCGCTGGCGTTCCTGTTCCCGATCGCCCTGATGGTCTTCGATCCCACGCTCATGTTCGAGCGAGGATGGGAGCAGTACGTCGGGACCGGCATCTACTTCTGGGCGGTCCTCACGCTGGGCTTCGAGCTGCGCCGGCTGTGGCGCGACGAGCGGGCGTTCGACGAGTCGCCCGCCCTGCTCCGCTACCTGGGCGCGATGCTCCAGGGGGGCCCGGCGGAGCCGCCGCCGGCCGCCGTGCAGGCGATCGCGAGCGACGGCCGGGTCCTGCCGGTGCGGGTCCGCCAGCTGGCGAGCCAGGCCCGCGAGGCGCGTTCGGCGTCGGCCGGGCAGCTCATGGAGGTCAACCGCGAGGCGTCGGGGCTGGACCAGGAGCACGCCGCCGGGCGGTTCACGATCACCCGTTACATCCTGTACCTCCTGCCGGTGATCGGCTTCATCGGCACGGTCGAGGGCATTTCGAAGGCCCTCATGAACATCTCCAAGGTGCTCCCCCTTGTCAAGGACCTGGATGCGTTCCTGGGCAACCTGACGGGGGTGACCTCGGCCCTGCAGATCGCCTTCGACAGCACCCTGCTGGCCCTCTTCCTGAGCGCGTCCTTGATGCTGGTCCTGACCCTGGTCTACCGCCTGGCCGAGCGGCACCTGGCGCGGGTGGACCGCTGGGTGGTGGACCACGTCCTCCCCGCCGTCGCCGCCCGCGACCCGCTGGGGGACCGGCTCGACGACCTGATCGCGCCCCACGTCGAGCGGCTCCGCGAGGAGCTGGCGACCATCCTGGAGCCGGCCGCCCGCGCCTTGCAGGGGGAGGCCGAGAAGATCGGCCGCAGCCTGAACGCGCCGGTGGAGCAGCTCGCCTCGGCCGTCGACCGACTCCCCGAGGCGCTCGGCGCGTTCCGCGAGGGGGCCGAGGCGATCGGCCGGATCGGCGGCGAGTTCGAGGTGCTGGAGGCGTTCGGCGAGGCCTCGCGGCGGTCGGCGTCGTCGCTCTCGCGGATCGAGGACGCCCTGGCCCGCTCCGACGAGCCCGACCCGCAGCTGCTGGAGATCAAGCGGTCGCTCGACCGCAACACGGCGGCCGTCGAGGGCATGGCCTCGTCGTGGGCCTCGGCCTACGAGAAGTCCAGCCGGACGACCCAGGAGCAGCTCGCCAAGACGATGAGCAACCTCAAGGACGCCCTCGACCTGATCAACGTCAGCATCGAGCAGGGCAACTCGCTCTACCGCAACATCGTCAAGCGGATGTTCGACGAGCGGAGCGGGCGCGGCGGCAGTTCCGATTCGACCCGCGCGGCGTGAGGTCGGTTTCTCCAGGTCGGTTCTGTGCTGAAGGGGGTCGGCGGCCATGCGACGGAATCGGCGAGGGGGCGGGGGCGGCGGGCTGGAGTTCGGCGGCTCGGGCGAGGATTCGTTCGTCGCGGTCGTGGTGACCAAGCTCACCGGCGCCCTGCTGTTCATCCTGCTGCTCACCATGGTCATCATGGCCCTGCTGCCCAAGGCCGTGGACGTGCGGCCGGGCGGCCCCCAGGCGGCGGCCGAGGTCAGGCCGCTCAGGATCGCCACTCCGGCCGAGCTCCCCGAGGCGATCGCCGGCCGGCCCTACGCCGTCGCCCTGGCCGCCGACGGCGGCCGAGGCCCCCTGCGCTGGACGCTCGACGGCCCGCTGCCGGACGGCCTGGCGTTCGACGCCGATTCGGGCCTCCTCAAGGGGACGCCGAAGGCCGGGACGCCCGAGCCGCTCGACCTGGCCCTGCGCGTGAGCGACGGCGAGTCGATCGCGGCCGGTTCGCTGCGGCTGACGGTCTACCAGAGCGACGTCCCCCTGAGCACCCCCGCCTGGTGGAAGCCCGGCATCCCCCCGGTGCCGTGGCGGGCCTGGCTCGACCAGGGGGTCGGCTTCCTGATTCTCTGGCTCGTCCACCTCGTCGGCATGGGGGCCCTGGCCGGGCTCGAGCGCCAGTCCGCGGGCCTGAGCCTCGCGGTCGACGGCGGGGTCGGCGAAGCCTCCGCGGCCCTCGACTCCCGGCGGTTCGCCCTCTATCGCGGCCTGATCCGCCTGAGCACCCTCTCGGCCATGATCGGCCTGGCCGCCTGGCTCTGGTCGGCCCGCGCCTGACCGCCCCCCCCGTCCGGCCCCGGCTCCGGGGCGAGCCGCGTCCGGGGCGGCGCGATTTTCACGAAACCTCCGCCGGGTTCCGTAGCCATGCCTCCCTCGAAAACCGCTAAGATGAGGAGGTAAGGCTGAGGGACGGACGATGTCGTCCCCTCTCGTGCATCCGGTCATGGTGTCGTCCCAATCGCTTTGAAGGAGCCTCGACATGACGCGACATCGTCTCGGCGTGATCGCGGGGGGTCTCGCGGTCGCCCTGGCGTTCGCTTCCCTTACCGCGATGGCCCAGGAGCAGCAGGGCCGAGGGGGTCGCGGCAATCGCGGCGGCTTCGGCGGGGGTCCAGGCGGGCCCGGTGGTCCCGGCGGGCCGGGCGGGCCCGGAGGAGGCGGCGGTCGCGGCGGGTTCCGGGGCGGTCCGGGAGGTCCCGGCGGCTTCGGAGGCCCAGGCGGCTTCGGGATGTTCGGCGGCGGCTCGCTGATCGACTTGGCCACACGCGAGGCGATCCAGACCGAGCTGAAGATCACGGACGAGCAGAAGACCAAGATCCAGCAGCTCTCCGAGGAATCCCGCGCCAAGCGCGAGAAGGCCATGCAGCAGCTCCGCGAGCGGATGCAGCGGGACGGCGGCGACAGGGGGAACGGCGGCAACGGAGGCCCCGGGGGCAACCAGGGAGCCCGGAGGAATCGCCAGGGCGCGACGAGCCCCGCCTCCGCTCCCGCGAGGGCCGGCGTGATCCGCCGCGTCTCTTACCCCCAGGACGGCGGCTACGGCGGTTTCGGCCAGTCGGTCGGCGGCTTCGGCGACTCGCCCTACGCGCCGCAGCAAGACAACGTCGACCCGGCGCTCCAGCAGCAGATGCTCCAGCAGCAGCAACAGGCCATGCAGGAGCAGCAGCGCAACTTCCAGCGCATGCAGGGCATGAACGAGATGGCCCAGACCATGCAGAAGCTGCGCAAGGACGACGAGGCGGCCCTGGGCAAGATCCTCGACGCCAAGCAGATGAAGCGGCTGCGCGAGATCTCGCTGCAGATGGAAGGCCCGTTCGCCCTCCTGCGCAACCAGGAACTGGCCCAGAAGCTCAACCTCACCGAGGATCAGTACGCCGAGATCCAGGACGTCGAGCGTCAGGCCAACGAGCGGAACCGCGCTTCCGGCGATCAGATGCGCAAGGTCATGGAGCAGGTCCGCGCCAGCATGCCCCAGGAGCCGCAGCAGGACCAGGGGGGCGAGAACGGCGGTCGCGGCGGGCGCGGGGGCCGTGGAAACTTCAACCCCGAGGCGTTCCGCAAGGCAATGGAGCAGCCCGAGATCAAGTCGCAGATGGACAAGATGCAGGAGCAGCAGACCGCGATGCGCGATCAGAACTTCTCGCGCGTCTTCAAGGCCCTCGACCGAGGCCAGGCGTCCAAGTACAAGCAGATGCTCGGCGACAAGTTCGACACCAACGGCCTGATGCGCGGGATGTTCGCCGGTCCTCGCGGCCCGGGCGGACCCGGCGGTCCGGGTGGCCCGGGAGCCCCCGCCGGCGCGGCGCAGCCCGAGGCGGCGGCGGCGGCGACCCCGGCCGAGACGCCCAAGGCGGCGGCGACCCCCGCCCCCGCCGGACGCGGCACCAGCCTGCGCGAGCGTCGCGGGCTCGGCGCCCCCGCCGCGAAGCCCCAGTAACGCGACCTCGGTCGGATCGACCGAACGACGCGAGTGGACATGCGAAAGGCCCGTCGAAGCCCCCGGCTTCGACGGGCCTTTCGGCGTCCCGGGTCGGATCGTCCCGGCTTCAGTCGATCAGGTCGACGTGGGCGCGGTAGCCGGAAGGCATGGGGAGGGCGTCGAGCGCCCGCCGGGCGCCCCAGCGGTGCCAGAATCGCGAAGGCCTCGCCCGGATGGAGACGCTCCGGCCCGACACGCGGACCTGCACGTCCTTCACGCGGTCGCCCAGGGCTTCCTGCACCTGCTTCTCGACCCGGCGCTTCACGGCCGCCTCGACGGCCGGATCCCCCTTCGACTCGATGGAGAGGGCGTCGCGCCCGCCCTGGGCGTTCCCCGCCCCGCCGAGGAGTCGACCGAGGCCGGTGCCGGGCTTTCGCGAGGCCGACGAGGCGTCCGGCCTGGTCGTCCCGCGCACCTCGTCCTCGCGTCGCGACGGGGCGCCCGCGCGGCCTGGCTCGGCCGGCTCGTCGGGGATGGACTCCAGACGCAGCGGGATGCCCGGGCCGGGGTCGGGTCCGTCGAGCGCCGGGGGGGTCGCGGGGGCGGTGGTCGCCGCCGCCGCGTCGGCCGCCGGCTTGCGGGCGGTCCGCGACGGGTCCGGGGCCGTCACGCCCGGGATGACGAGGAGCGGACGGGACCGAGGCGGCTCGGCGTCGCGCCCCGGGGGGGCCTCGGCCGGCGGGGGGATCGGCGGCGCATCGGCCGAGGCCTGCGCTGGGGCCTCCAGCGCGGGGGGTTCCTGGGCTTCGCCGGGGCCGACCCCCAGCGTGAGCAGGCTCAACGTCCCGAGCACGATGCGTCGCGCCATGCTTGTCCCGCCTTCGTGAACGAGCCGGACGGAGGAAGGGCTGTCGATCCTCCCTGTCATCGGCCGCGGCCGGCGTCCTCCATGCGGGATTCCCGACGACCGAGAATCCGGTATTCTGGGTCCTGCGCATCCAGACGGTCGCACCGCCCGCCCGAGAGGTCCCCGCATGGCCACGGCTCAGGAAATCATCGACGCCCTCGCGCTCCAGCCCCACCCGATCGAGGGGGGCTTCTTCCGCGAAACCTACCGCTCCGCCGGCGCCGTGCCCGACGCCCACCTGCCGACGGGCTATCGCGGCAAGGGAAAGCGGGCGTTGGGGACCTCGATCTATTACCTGCTCACCGCCGAGACGTTCTCGGAGATGCACCGTCTGCCCACCGAGGAGGTCTTCCACGTCTACCTGGGCGGCCCCGCGCGGATGCTCCAGATCGACCCCGACGGCGCGCACCGCGAGATCATCCTGGGGTCGGACGTGCTCGCCGGCCAGAATCCGCAGGTCGTCGTCCCCCCCGACGTCTGGCAGGGGACGCACCTGGAGCCGGGCGTCGACTTCATCCTGCTGGGCGCGACGATGGCCCCCGGCTTCGATTACGCCGACTACGAGCAGGGCAAGGAGGCCGACCTCGTCGCCCGTTTCCCCTCGGCCGCCGCGATGATCCGGAGGCTGACGCGGGTGTGAGCCGGCGACCCGGCCGGGCGCGAGGCCCGGGGTGCCGCGATCGTTGCTTCGAGGCCGAACTTCGTCGAACGACCTCTTCCGGGCCAACGGGCGGGCCTCCCGAGTTCGAGACGGGTCGACATGCCGGGATCCGCCTGCCGCTTACGGCGAATTCGACGAGACGATGAGGATCGAATTCGGCCTTTCACCCCGCTCCAAACGATACGTCCGCTCCCGAGGGTCGGCAGGCGGCGACCTGGCGACCGATCGTACAAGGGTAACGCCCTGCGTGCATCGGTCAAACCAGACGACGTCGCCCTGCCGCACCGTGTCGACGAATCGAATGACGCCGACGATTTCCAGGTCGTCAGGGTAGGAGACTTCCCAGTCTTGCAGCCAAGCCGGCGGCTCCCAGGTGTATTGGTTTTCCTGGCCCGTCGCCGTCGTGTCGATGACGGTGGGGCCGTCGGTCCAATCGGCTGCGTGGTGCTCGAAACTCTTCAAGGACGGCCGCGACGCAGGCGGAGTCCCCAGCCCGAGCAGACCTCGGAGAAGCTTGAACATCTGCGTCCTCCCGGGAGATGGCGACTCGCGCGTCGGTCGCAGCCGCGAGATCAAAAAACTCCTTCCTCCGCACCGTTTCACGAGAGGGGCTCGTGGTCATGGCGCCCAGGTTCGAGAGGCCGCCGGAAGCGACGCTTCGCCCGACAGGCTGTTGGAAAAATCGCCTTCGAGTCGGCATCCTCGGCGACCGACGGGCCGTGAGATGGATTCCTGCCAGCTTGGAGAACGTCTCGCTTCCGGCCTCGGTCGCCTCATGGCCCCTGTTCAGGCGACGCCGGCAGCCCAGATCGCCCTCCGACTCGGGGTGGTCCTGGACCGAGCGCGGCGGACCGTCGCCAGTTGGATCCGGGCCCCAGGGCTGTGCGGCCGGCAGCAGTCATTCGACTTCGGGGAGCAGCGGGCCGGTGGCGCCCTGGCGGTGGTATTCGTCGTCCTGGCGCTTCCAGAGTTCGGCCATCTCCGCGACCTTGTCGGGGTGCTCGGCGGCCAGGTCGTGGGCCTCGGCGCGGTCCTTCGCCAGGTCGTAGAGCTGCCAGGGGGCGTCGACCGGTTTGGCGGGGGCGACGATCTTCCAGTCGCCGACGCGCAGGCCGCGATTCCCCTCGTGGTGGAAGTAGAGGAACTGGCGGCCGAGGTCCGCATCCTTCGCGAAGGCCGGGGCGAGGCTTCGTCCGGGGGACGTCGGGCGGTCCGCGCCGTCCCAGGCGGCCGGAGCCTTCAGCCCGGCCAGCTCCAGCAGCGTGGGGGCGACGTCGATCAGGTGGCCGGGGGTGCGGCGAATCTCGCCTCGGGCCGCGATGCCGGCGGGCCAGTGGGCGATCAGGGGGGTGGAGACGCCCCCCTCGTAGTTCCAGTACTTGTGCAGCCGGTGCGGGGTGTTGGCGGCCGTCGACCAGCCCGGGCCGATCCCCAGGTACGTCTTCGCCGACCCGAGCGGGGCGGCGGGGTCGTGGCCGGCGGATCGGATGATCTGCTCGGCGCTCGCGCCGTTGTCGGAGGCGAAGAGGATCAGGGTGTCGTCCATCGCGCCGAGGGCGGTCAGGCGTTCGAGGATGCGGCCGATCTCGCGGTCCATCCGGTCGACCATCGCCGCGTGGATCGCCATCTTGTCGGCCTGGAAGGCCTTCTGCACGTCCGTCAGCGAGTCCCAGGCGACGGCCCGGCCGACCTCGCCGGGGCCGATCCGGCGCTGCAGCTCCTCCTCGGGGAGGTTCCAGGGGGGGGCGGTCTCCGGGTCGCGGGGCGAGAGCGGGCCGTCGACGATCCCCAGCTCGCGCTGGCGGTTCCAGCGGCGATCGCGGATCGCGTCCCAGCCGTCGGTGTAGCGGCCCTTGTAGCGTTCGATGTCCTCGGGGAGGGCCTGGAGCGGGAAGTGGGGGGCGGTGAAGGCGACGTAGAGGAAGAAGGGCTCGCCGGGGTGCTCGCGATGATGGCCGTCCAGCCAGTCGACCGCGTGCGAGGCGATGGCGACCGTCGAGTAGTAGCCGTCGCCGGGCTGCGGCTTCGGCAGGGGCTGGTCGTCCAGGCGGTGGACCGAGGGGGCGAAGTAGTCGCCCATGTCGTCGACCCAGTACGAGCGGTCGAAGCCGCCTTCCAGCACCGGGCCGTCGACGTGCCACTTGCCCGAGTGATAGGAGCGATAGCCGGCCGGCCCGAGCAGGTCGGGGAGCAGCGCGGCCCAGACGGGCCGGCGGCGGGCCGGGTCGCGATTGACCTGCTGCGGGTAGTACCCCGTCAGCAGGGCCGCGCGCGAGGGCCAGCAGCGGGCCGTGTTGTAGAACTGGGTGAAGCGGACCCCGCCGGCCGCGAGCCGGTCCAGGTTCGGCGTGGCGATCTCCCCGCCGTAGCAGCCGAGGTCCGAGAAGCCGAGGTCGTCGGCCAGGATCATCACCACGTTCGGCGGGCCGGCCGCCGTCGCGAGCGGGGCCGGGCACAGGGCGGCGAGGAACGCGAGGGCCGCGAGGCGGAGAGGTCGGCGTGTCGTCATGGCGTCGGGCTCGTCGGGGCTGCGGGTCGTCCGGGACGGCGCGAAGCTCGCGCGCCGTCCCGGCGATGCTAGCACAGTCCCGTCAGGAATTCCCGGAGGCCGTCCTCGGCGACGACGCCGGCGCGAAGGCGAGTTCGAGCTGGCGCCAGCCCCGGGGCGGTTCGGCGGCGTCGATGCGGCCGGGGACCTCGGCCCGGCTCCGGCCCCCGAACCATCGCGAAGGCCTGAAGAACGAGCCCAGCGAGGCCAGCTCGTCGGGATCCAGGAAGAGCAGGTAGAACGCGGTCATCTGCTCGCCGAAGAGGGGGACGTTGACCATCGGCCAGATCCCGGCGTGCAGCCCCACGCCCAGCAGCGCGACCCAGCGCCGGGTCGGCCGGAACCAGAGCAAGAACGCCAGCGAGAACTCGCCGACCAGGGCGGAGAACGTCATGACGTTCACGACGATCGGGTAGCCCCCCAGCCATTCCAGGTTAAACTGGCCGACCTCGTGGTTGAACAGGACGTAATGGACGGCCGTCCCGCCCAGCCAGGCCCGGCCGTTGCACTTCCAGAAGGCCGTGACGAAGTAGATCAGGCAGAGCTGGAGCTGCATCAGCCGCTGCGCCCAGGGGACGATCAAGGGCTCGGCGGCCGAGCCCCGACGCCGGGCCGCGCGGCGGGCGTCGAGCGAGCAGGCCGCGCCGCAGGGGGCGAGCATCATGTAGAAGGCGGTGATCATCATCACCTGGTCGGGCCCGCAGTTCGACAGCAGGTTGCGGTTGTAGAAGGTCATCACGCCCAGGTACAGCAGGACGCTCGCGACCTTCGTGTGCCAGCCCAGGGTGAACGCCACGGCGGTCGCGGCCGTCAGCCCCAGGGCGATCCGCACCGAGGCCGGGTCCTGGAAGTACGACAGGGGAGTCGGCCGGAGCGGGCCGGCGGTCAGGGCGGCCTCGTCGCCGCGGAGCAGGCCGGCGTCGCTGTACCAGAAATCCAGCTCCACCGAGATCAGCCCCAGGTGGGCCAGCACGAACAGGCCGAAGAGGATCCGGTGGACGCCCAGCGGCCTGGCCGAGATCGGGGCGAACCAGAAGCGGTTCCAGGCGCGTAGGGGGTTCATCGGCGATGGACCTCGTCCCAGGAGTCGAATTGGAAGGCGGCCAGGTTGTGGATCGTCTTGGGGGCCATCGGGTCGGCCTGCGACGTGCCGGGCGGCGGGGTCTCGGCGACCTGATAGTACAGCCGGACGTAGACCGGGAAGGCGTCGGGCGCGATCCCGAGCGAGCGGACGGCGTGCCGCGCCGCCATCTCGCGCTGGGGGATGTACTCGTCGGACAGCAGGTTGGCCGACAGCTTCGGGTGGCGGAACCTCGGCAGCTTCCGCCACCAGGGCAGGTCGGCGACCTTGGCGAACTCGTGGAGGCGCCCGAGCCCCCGCGCGTCGCTCACCTCGGCCTCCAGCGTGTAGGTGCTCTGCACCGGGTCGGGCGCGAACATCGACCACCCCTGCCAGAGGCCCATCGGCAGCATGTAATTCCGGAACCAGGGCACCAGGGCCCGGTGGATCGGCGAATCGGGCATCACCCAGACGAGCGTCCCCGCCATGTGGAACAGCACGAACGCCGAGATCGCCAGCTTCCTGGCAGTCCATCGCCCAGCCAAGGCCGCCTCCTTTCGATCCGCCGTCCCGGGGGGATCCTCAAGATCCGACGCGCGGGAATCTAGCGCAAAAGCCGTGCCCCGTCAATCGCGGGTCGGTCACTCGCCGCGATCGGTCGCCAGCTCCTTCAGCCGCCCGCGCATCCGCTCCAGGAGCGTCGCCGACTCGGCCTCGGGGGCCAGGTCGCGGAGCTGTCGGGGATCGGCGAGGACGTCGTAAAGCTCCTCGCGGCCGTCGGCGTTGCGGATGTACGCATGGCCGTCGGCCACGACGCCCGACATCGGCCCGCGCCAGGCCGGCGGCCGGGCGGGGTTGGAGGACGACCCGTCCTTGATCCGGACCTCGGTGAGCACGGGGGCCTCGGCCGAGGGCCGGCCGGCGAGCGAGACGCCCGGGAACGCGGAACCCTCGCCCCCCAGCACGTCGAGGACCGTGGCCGGTACGTCGCGCAGGCTCACGGGCTCGGCGACCGCCTCGCCGCCCCGCGCGCCGCCGGGGAGGAAGACCAGCAGCGGCACCCGCGTCTCCTGGTCGTACAGGCTGCGGCCGTGGCCGATCAGGTCGTGCTCGCCCAACTCCTCGCCGTGGTCCGAGGTCAGCACGACGAGCGTGTCGTCGAGCACGCCCCGGCGCTCCAGGTCGTCGAACAGCCGGCCGATCTGCGCGTCGAGGTACGCCAGGCAGTCGTCGTACGAGTCGCGGGCCAGGGCGAGCTGCTCGTCGGTCACCCCGGCGCGGGAGCGGACGTCCCACTCGCGGATGAGGGCCTCCTCCTCGGGCGTGGCGGGAGGGCGGCCGAAGGGGCGGTCGGCACCCTCGGGGGGGACGAACGGGCCGTGGGCGTCGAAGTAGTTGAGGAAGGCGAAGAACGGCCGGTCGTCCTCCTTGCGGTCGAGCCACGACAGGAATGCGGCGTTGATCCGGCTCGCGTCTTTCCGTCGGCGCTCGACGCCGCCGAAGGGGTCCGACAGGGCCCGCACCGCCAGCCGGCCCAGCGAGGAGCAGCGCAGGGCCTCCTCCAGCGAGACGGCCGTCTGCTCCTCGTAGAAGTCGTCGTAGTGTTCGAACCCGCGCCCCAGGCCGAACCAGGCGTTGCAGAAGAACGTGTTGGCGATGAAGCCGGCCGTCGCGTAGCCGCGAGCGGAAAGCGCCTCGGCGAGCGTGGGATGGGTCCGATCCAGCCGCGTGTGCTCGCCGCCCACGCCCAGCTCGTGGGGCCAGCGGCCGGTGAACAGGCTGGCGTGCGAGGGGAGCGTCCAGGGGGCCGTCGACCGAGCCTGGTCGAACCGGATCGCGCGAGCGGCCAGGCGGTTCAGGTTGGGCGTGGTCGGGCGGTCGTAGCCGTACAGGCTCAGGCTCTCGGCCCGCACCGTGTCGAGCACCAGCAGGAGGACGTTGGGCGAGCCCTCCACGCCCGAGGTGCCGGCCGTCGTCGACCCGGGCCGACGGTCCACCAGCGTGCCCTGGATCCGATCCCAGCCCAGGAGGCCGACCGCCACGGCGCCCACCGCCAGGGGGGCGACGACGAGCAGGCGCTGGACCCGGACCGGGTGGGCCGAGCCGTGCCGGGCCGTGATCGCGCCGACGCCCGCCGCCAACGCCACGGCGGCGAACGCATAGAGCCCCGGCACCGTCAGCAGCAGGGCCAGCCCGCAGAGGAAGCCCATCGCCCAGAGCGAGAATCGCCCCGCCCAGGCCGGCCGCAGCCAGGCGACCAGCCCCAGAGCCAGGCCCGTAGCGGCGAAGATCGCCAGGTTCGACGCCGGGATCATCCAGAAGAAGTGCCGGCTCATCTGGAACGTCCCGAGCGACACCCCGCCCGAGACCGCGTTCCGCACCAGCCACTGCGTCAGCTCCAGCGCCCCCGTCAGCAGCCCGAACAGGACCGCCAGCCGCGCCGCCCCCAGCGGCGTGACCGCCCGCCCGGCCGCCGGGGCCGCATCATTCTTCGATTCGACGTCGTCCATGACTCCCCCTCGTCCCGTCCTGGGAACGGCCCACCAATACCCCGGATCGCCGATCCGGGCAATCGCGATCCGCGACGACGACCGGGCCTATCCCTTGCGAACCAAGCCGGCGACGCCGGTGTCGGGTCGTCGTTCCGGCCATAGGAGTGGAGGTCGATCATGCGGAAGCTCGCCAGCATCCAGGTCGTCAACGCGGTCGAGCCGATCCCGGGAGCGGACGCCCTGGATAGGATCCGGGTCCTCGGGTGGTGGGTGGTCGCGAAGAAAGGGGAGCATGCGGCGGGAGATCGTCTCGTCTACTGCGAGATCGACTCGTTGCTGCCCGAGCGCGCCGAGTTCGAGTTCCTGCGCGCCGGCAGCTTCAAGCCGGCCCAGTTCGACGAGGCCGGGACCGAGATCCTGCCGCCCGGTTTTCGCATCCGGACGGTGAAGCTGCGCGGCCAGGTCTCGCAAGGGATCTGCTTCCCTCTCGCCATCCTCCCTGCCGACGCACCGACCGACGAAGGGTCCGACGTGACGGCGTCGCTGGGCGTCCGGAAGTGGGAGCCGCCGATCCCTGTCGGCATGGGAGGGACGGTCAAGGGGCCTTTCCCGGCGTTCCTGCCTCGGACCGACGAGACCCGCGTCCAACTCCTGGAGAGCGTCCTGGAGCGACACCGGGGCAAGACCCTCTACGTCACCGAGAAGCTCGACGGCACGTCGTTCACCGCGTTACTCCGCGAGGACGAGTTCGGCATCTGCAGTCGGAACCTCTGGATGGACGAGACCAGCCGCACGAACCTCCTCGCCCGCCTCGCCCAGGCGACGCGCCTGGAGGAGAAGCTTCGGTCGGCCCGCGACCGACTCGGCTTCGACGTCGCCGTACAAGCGGAGGTGATCGGGCCGGGCGTCCAGAAGAACAAGTACGCGCTGCCGACCCTGGCGATGCGCGTGTTCAACGTGCTGAACGTCGATTCCGGCCGACTCCTCGACCACCCCCAGGCGCTCGCCTTGCTGGAGGAGGCCGGCCTTGAGCCCGTCCCGCAGCTCGGGACGCTCGTCCTGGATCACACGATCGACGAACTGGTCGCCTTCTCGGAAGGAGCCAGCGTCTTGAATCCCAGGATCCAACGCGAGGGGGTCGTCTTCCGACCTCTCGTCGAAGAGCAGGACGAGGAACTGGGCCGGTTGAGCTTTAAGGCCATCAACCCGAAGTTCCTGCTCAAGTACGACGAGTGAGGGGAGCGAAGAAGCCGGCCGGACCTCACGCCGCCGGCGACTTCTCGGCCCCTTCGGGCCGGGCGATCGCGCGGCCGATGGCCTCGACGACGCCGATCGGCCCGATCTGGGGGAAGAGGGTCCGGGCGGAGTCGTCGCGGACGACGGTCGGGTTCTTGAGCCCCTCGATCAGGTGGCGGCCGACGCCGAACTTGTTCGGGGTCACGATCGCGAGCCAGAGCCCGGAGAGCCAGGGGGTGAGGACGGGGACCGAGATCAGGGTCCGCTTCAGCCCCTTCTGGCGGGCGTACTCCTCGATCAGGTCGCGGTACTTCACCACGTCGGAGCCGCCGATCTCGACGATCCGGCTCGGGCCCGGCGGCAGGTCCAGGGCGGCGGTCAGGTACGAGACCACGTCCTCGACGGCGATCGGCTGCGAGGGGGTGGAGAGCCACTTCGGGCAGATCATCACCGGCAGGCGGTCGGTCAGGGTCTTCACCATGTCGTACGACAGGCTCCCGGGGCCGAGGATCGCCGACGCCCGGAACTCGATCGTCTCGACGCCCGACTTGCGGAGGATCGCGCCGACCTCGTGCCGGCTCTTCAGGTGCGGCGAGAGGCCGGGATCGTCGTCGTCGCCCAGCCCGCCCAGGTAGATGATCCGCCGGACCCCCGCCGCCCTGGCCGCCTCGGCGAAATTGGCCGCGGCGCGGCGGTCTTGCTCCTCGAAGTCCTCGGCGCCCGACATCAGGTGGACGAGGTAGTACGCCGTCTCGACGCCCGCCAGGGGCGCGTCGAGCGACGGCCGGTCGAGCACGTCGCCGGCCACGGCCTCGCTCGCCGCCCCCAGGCGGCCCCGGAGCGCGTCGAGCTTGCGGGCCAGGGCCCGCACGCGGACGCCCCGGTTCTCCAGGGCCGGGATCAGCCGGCCGCCGATATAACCGCTGGCGCCGGCGACGAGAACGAGCGGCGACGGTTCGGGATTCGCTACAGTCATGGGACGTCCCGGGTCCTTCTTGGTTGGCCTTCCACGGTGAAGTCAGATGTTCACGTTCCGCAAACCGTCTGCCGAAACCGTGCGAAAGTTCCTGGACGGCCAGGCCGGACTCGACCTCACCTACGTTCCCGTCGGCGCGACGGCCCACTCGGCCCCGGCCGATTACCGCCCGAACCACACTCGCCTGCGCATCGGCAGCGGTCGCGAGACTTTCGCGAAAGCCAGGGCCGCGCTGAGCCGCTGGGACCAGTTTCGCATCGGCTGGGCTGAGGTCCAGCCCCACGACGCCGAAGTGCGCCCCGGCGCCGTAGTGGCGATCGTCGCCCGCCGCCTCGGACTCTGGTGGCTCAACGCCTGCCGGATCGTCTACGTCGTCGACGAGGACGAGCCGGGCGCGACCGCCGCCCGCTACGCCGTGGCCTTCGGCACCCTCCCCGACCACGTCGGCTCGGGAGAGGAGCGGTTCCAGGTCGAGTGGGACGCCGAGACCGACGCCGTCTGGTACGACGTCGCGTCCTTCTCCCAGCCCCACCTGCTCCTCACCCGCCTCGGCTATCCTTACATGAAATGGTCCCAGCGCCTGTTTAGCCGCCAGTCCGCCGCCGCGATGCTGAAAGCCATGGGCGAGCCGGAAGCCGCCGCGAACGTCCGGGACTGAGCCGGCCGCGTCGCGCGTTACATACCGTTACCCGGAATCGAGGCAATCCCCCTTTCCCTCCGGGTCGAGACTCCCCTACCCTTGTGTAGTCCCGGCGGCCCGACGCCGCGGCGGCACGGCCGCGACTCGCCTCCGGTCCCTCCACAAGGAGCCTCGCCATGTCTCTCGACCGATCGACCGATCGCAGGGCGTTCCTCGGCGCCGTCTCGCTGGGCGCGGCGTTCTTCACCACCCGGGGCCTGTTCGCCGAGGAACTGGCCCGCACCCCGGCGCGGACGGAGGGGCCGTTCTATCCCGATCACCTGCCGCTGGACACCGACAACGACCTGATCGTCCTGGGCGACTCGCTCACGCCGGCCGTCGGCGAGGTCGCGCACCTGCACGGGCGGATCCTCGACGTCACCGGCAGCCCGATCAAGGACGCGGTCATCGAGATCTGGCAGTGCGACGCCAACGCCGTCTACCTGCACTCGGCCGACAGCGGCAAGAAGAAGGCCCAGCAGGACAAGAACTTCCAGGGCTTCGGCCGGTTCACCACCAATTCCGAGGGCGAGTACCGGTTCCGCACGATCAAGCCGGTCCCCTACCCCGGCCGTCCCGCGCCCCACATCCACTTCAAGGTCAAGCGCGGCGACCGCACGCTGCTGACCTCGCAGCTCATGATCGCCGGCCACCCCGGCAACAAGGCCGACGGCGTCTTCATGCACGGCCTCGACGACGCCGGCCGCGAGCGCTTGACGGCCGATTTCAAGCCGATCCCCGATTCCAAGGCCGGCGAATTCACCGCCGCATTCGACGTGATCCTCGGCCGCACCCCCGACGACAACGCCCTCCGCGCGATCCGCGAGGCGCACCGCCGAAACGCCTGACTTCGGCGTCCCATCCGTAATCAGGAAGGCGAGTCGTCGTTCAGCGCCTTGTAGTCGCGCAGGACGGCGACGGCCTCGTCGCGCAGCAGCTCGACGTTCGCGAGCTTCCGCTCGGCGGGCGGCAGGGCGAACTGGCCGTAGAGGAAGGCGTCGCCGAAGCCGTTGATGATCGCGGCGTCGTCGGCGCCGGCCCCGTACACGATGCCGTCGACTCCCGACCAGTAGGCGGCGGCCAGGCACATCGGGCAGGGCTCCGACGACGTGTAGAGGATGCAGCCCTCCAGGCTGAAGCTCTTGATCGCGGCGCAGGCGGCGCGGATCGCCTGGACCTCGGCGTGCGCGGTCGGGTCGAAGTTCGCGAAGACGTGGTTGGATCCGTCGCCCAGGACCTGGCCGTCGCGGCCCACGATCACCGCGCCGAACGGCCAGCCCGTCTTCTCCTCGATCCCCGCCTTGCGGGCGTTGGCGATAGCCCGACGCATGAACCCACGCGACGCCTCCTCCGAGTACCGTCCCCGGATCTCCCCGGCCGTCGCCCAGTTCGCACGGTCCGCCGCGCCGCTTTTCGAATCGCACATGATTGGTCTCCTTCTCGGTCGGTCAAGCAGCGTCCACGACTTCGAACTCCTTAAACTCCGACGCCGTCGAGGCTTTCGATATCTCTCAATAAATCCTATAGAACAAGTCGATATTAATCTTGTCGACGATAGGGTCATGACGCATAATGCGTCCTAGGTGTGATTTCCGCAACCTTCCCCGGGCCGAGCGCGGGGGGGCCGACTTCGAAGACCTCGGCGAGGTGATCATGGGCGACCGCGTTGTCTCGAACGGCCACGGCGAGCGGGCGAAGTCGCCCGCCGTGGGGGATGTCCTGGGCCTGGACCAGGTCCGAGAGGCGGTGCGCGGGATCCGCTTCGGCGAGGTCCGCGTGGTGATCCAGGACGGCCTGATCGTGCAGATCGACCGGCTGGAGAAGCAGCGCTTCCGTTGAGCGTCGGAAGCTGTCTCGCCGACTCGACCACGAGAGGCGTGTCGAATCTTCCCCGTTGATGCGGGTCGACGACCGGTCGCACCGGAATCGGCCCCCCGGATCCCGGAGGATGGCATGTCTCGTTCCCCGACCCCGCCCCCAAGGCCCGCGATCGCCAGGATCTTGAGCGCCCGTCTCGCACCGACGACGACGTCGGCCCGTCGCTGTCCGGGTCACGGACGGCCCTGAGACTCGCCCCATCCATCGGCAACGATCCCGTCAGCCCGCTTCGCCGGACGAGTCCGCGCGCCCGAGCTTCCTCCTGCGCGGTCCCCGCCGAGGCGGACGCCCCCGAATCACGAGCGCCCGAGGTCGGGCGGTTCATCCCCAAGGATACGTTCTCATGTCGATTCGTCATCTACAATTTCCCGCCGCCGCCCTCGCCCTGCTGGGCGTCGGGGCGGCCCGAGGCGGCGACCCGGCGGCCGCGACGCCGTCGTCCCCCGACGGAGCCAAGGTCGAGTTCTTCGAGAAGAAGATCCGCCCGCTGCTCGTCGCCGAGTGCTTCAACTGCCACTCGGCGAACACCAAGGCCGCGAGCGGCCTGCGGGTCGACGACCGCAACGGCCTGCTCAACGGCGGAGACCGGGGCGAGGCTGTCGTGCCGGGCAAGCCCGAGGAGAGCCTGCTCTTGCAGTCGGTGGCCCACCTCGAAGACGCGCCCAAGATGCCGCCCAAGAAAAAGCTCACCGAGGAGCAGGTCGCCGACCTCACGCGCTGGGTCGCCGATGGCGCCGCCTGGCCGGCCGAGGCCGTGGCCGCCTCGCAAAGCACGCCCGACGAGAAGTACGCCAAGCTGCGAGCCGAGCACTGGGCCTGGCAGCCGCTGAAGGCCACGGCCGTCCCCGAGGTCCGCGACGCCTCGTGGCCGCGCGGCGACGTCGACCGTCACATCCTGGCGAAGCTGGAGCAGCAGGGCCTTACGCCTGTGGGCGATGCCGACAAGACGACGCTGATCCGCCGGGTCACGTTCGACCTGACCGGCCTGCCGCCGACGCCCGAGCAGATCGCGGCGTTCGCGGCCGACGACGCGGTCGACGCCCTCGCCCGGGTGGTCGACCGCCTGCTGGCCTCGCCCGCCTTCGGCGAGCATTGGGGTCGCCACTGGCTGGACGTCGCCCGCTACGCCGACTCGACCGGTGCCTCGCGGAACCTGCCGTATCCCCACGCCTGGCGGTATCGCGACTACGTCGTCGACGCCTTCAACAAGGACAAGCCGTTCGACCAGTTCATCCGCGAGCAGGTCGCCGGCGACCTGCTGCCGGCGTCGTCGCAGGCCGAGAAGGACGAGCACGCCGTCGCCACCGGCTTCCTCGCGATCGGCCAGAAGGACGTCAACCAGCGCTTCAAGGTCCGGTTCGTCATGGACAACGTCGACGAGCAGATCGACGCGGTGACGCGCGGGTTCCTCGGCGTCACGGCGAGCTGCGCCCGCTGCCACGACCACAAGTTCGACCCCATTCCGACGAAGGATTACTACGCCCTCGCCGGCATCTTCCGCAGCACCGACCTCTGCGCCGGCGTCCGCAACAAGATGGGGGGCGGCGGCCTCGACTACTACGACTCCGCCATGCTCGTCCCCCTGGGCGAGACGGCCGAGAAGAAGGACGACCCGGCGCTGGCCGAGAAGGTCGCCGCCGCGACGAAGGCCTTCGAGGAGGCCCGCAAGGAGTTCCAGAAGATTCGCGGCACGCCCGAGGGGCTGGAGGTCCAGCCCAACGGCCGGCCTCGGCAGTTCCAGTTCCGCCAGAAGATGGTCAAGCTCCAGAACGAGCTGCTGGAGCTGACCGACCCGGCCGTCACGGGCCAGGTCGCGCTCGGCGTCCGCGACTCGAAGGAGATCGCCGACACCGAGGTCCGCATCCGGGGCGAGGCCGAGAAGCTCGGCCCGGTCGTCCCTCGCGGGGTCCTGGGATTGGTCCCGATCAAGGCCCCGGAGATCCCGTCGAACCAGAGCGGGCGGCTGGAGCTGGCGGAGTGGATCACCAGCCCGGAGAACCCGCTGACGTCCCGGGTGTTCGTCAATCGCGCGTGGCGGCACCTGTTCGGCCGGGGGATCGTCAAGTCGGTCGACAACTTCGGCGTCAACGGCGACGTCCCGTCGCATCCCGAGCTGCTCGACCACCTGGCGGCGAAGTTCGTCGCCGACGGCTGGTCGGTGAAGGCTCTGGTGCGGGGCCTCGTCCTCTCGCGGGCCTACGCCCTCTCGTCCGAGACGCGCGAGCCGAACGTCGAGGCCGACCCGGCCAACCGCCTGGTCTGGCGGCACTCCCCGAGGCGGTTGACCGGCGAGGAGATCCGCGACGCCACGCTCGCCGCCGCCGGCACGCTCGACCCGGCCCGGCCCGAGGCTTCTCCCGCGAAGGCGCTCAAGGTCATGGAGCTGCCGAACAACGGCCCGGTCGCCCGGGAGCTGCTGGAGAAGGCCAACGCCAGCCCCTCGCGAAGCGTCTACCTCCCCCTGCTCCGCGGCCTGACGCCGACCGCGCTGGAGGTCTTCGATTTCGCCGAGCAAGGGACGGTCACGGGCGACCGCGACACGACGACCGTCGCCACGCAGGCCCTGTATTTCCTCAACGACTCGCTCGTCCGTCGCGAGTCGCTGAAGCTGGCCGAACGCCTCCTCGCCCGGGCCGATCTGGACGACGCGGCCCGCGTCGACCAGGCCTACCGCCTGACCCTGGGACGATCGCCCACGCCGGCCGAGGCCGATCGCGGCCGCGACTTCCTGGACGGCTACGAGGCCCTCGCGGCCGCCGAACCGGAACCCGAGGCCGAGTCGGAGCCCACACCCGCCCCCGCCGTCGCGGCGACCGACGCCAAGACGCCGGCGCAAGTGATCGACCCGGACCAGGTGATCCCGGTCGACACGCCGCTCCGCGAGGAGGTCATCCGTCCCTCCTCCCCCCGCGCCGCCGCCTGGGCCGGCTTCTGCCAGGCCCTGATCGGCTCCGCCGAATTCCGCTACGTGCGCTGAGCCTCAACCCTCGACCCCTTCCCCCCTCGCGGGGGAAGGCGGCCCGAAGGGCCGGATGAGGGGGAAGACGAGCACGAAAACCGTCCGGAGACATCAGTCGGGCCGGCCGTCGCCAATCGTCCTTCCCCCCTCGTGGGGGAAGGTGGCCGAAGGCCGGATGAGGGGGGCGCCACCAAAGGCCGTCGCTCTCTCGCGATGTCCGCCTTGATGATCCCCCTCATCGACAGCTCCGCGGTCCTTCCTCCACCAGGGGTAAGGGATGAGGGCGCGAACGCCGAATTCATTGAGACAACGAAATTATCCACAGGATTTCACAAATGCCCAGGTTCCCCGATCTCCCAATCGTCGATTCGCTTTCCCGCCGCCAGGTCCTCAAGAACGCCGGCACCGGCTTCGGGATGCTGGCCCTGGCCGGCCTGCTGGGCGAGGCCGCCCCGAAGGTCCGCGGCGGCGACGCGGCGGCCCCCGGGCCCGGGCCGCTCGCGCCGAAGGCCCCGCACTTCCCGGCGAAGGCCAAGCGGATCATCTTCCTGTTCATGAACGGGGCGATGTCGCAGATGGACACCTTCGACTACAAGCCCCAACTCCAGAAGGACGACGGCAAGGTCGGCCCGGGGGGCGGCACGCTGACCGGATCGAAGTTCAAGTTCGCGCAGCACGGCCAGACCGGGACCTGGGTCTCGGAGCTGTACCCGAACGTCGCCCGCCACGTCGACAAGCTCTGCTTCATCCGGGGGCTGCACACCGACACGCCGGCGCACCCGGAGGCCGTCATCCAGCTCCACACCGGCGCGGCGCTGGCGTCCCTGACGCGGCCGTCGCTCGGCGCGTGGCTGCTCTACGGCCTGGGGACGGAGAATCAGGACGTGCCGGGCTACGTCACGATCAACCCGCCGGCGAACTTCGGCGGCGCGGTGAACTACGGCAGCTCGTTCCTGCCGGCCCACTTCCAGGGGACGCGGATCAGCGACGTCGGCCACCTGCCCAACATCAAGGCGCACGCCGCCTCGTCGCTCCAGCGCCGGCAGATCGACCTCGTCCAGGCCATGAACCGCGACCTCGGCGCGACGCCAGGCGCGCCGGACCAGCTCGACGGCGTGATCGCGTCGTACGAGCTGGCGTTCAAGATGCAGGGGAAGGTCCCCGAGCTGCTCGACTTCTCGGACGAGCCGCAGTCGGTCCTCGACGCCTACGGCGTGCAGCCCGGCCCGGCGGGGAGCTTCGCCCGCCAGTGCCTCATGGCCCGCCGGCTCAGCGAGGCGGGCGTCCGGTTCGTCGAGGTCGCCCAGCCCGGCTGGGACCACCACACGAACCTGCACAACGGCCTCATCAACAACGCCAAGGCCACCGACCAGGCCACGGCCGCCCTTCTCGCCGACCTGGAACAGCGCGGGCTCCTGGAAGAGACTCTCGTCCTGTTCGGCAGCGAGTTCGGCCGCCAGCCGACGAGCCAGGGGGCCGACGGCCGCGACCACAACATCACCGGCTACCCGATGTGGCTCGCCGGCGCGGGGGTCAAGCCGGGCTTCTCCTACGGCGCGACCGACGAGTACGGTCTCAACGCCGTCGAGGGCCGAATGCACACCAACGACCTGCACGCGACCCTGCTGGCCCTGATGGGCCTCGACCACACGAAGCTCACCTACCGCTACGCCGGGCGGGACTTCCGCCTGACCGACGTCGCCGGCCAGGTCGCCACCGAGATCTTCGCCTGATCCCGGACCAAGGGGTCCGCCCGCCTCCGATCGGCCGCCGCGCTCGGCTCAGCCCGAGCGCCGCAGGAGCAGGCGGACCTCGTCGGTCATGAGGTCTTCGCGGGGGTGGAGTTCCAGCAGGTCGGCCGGGGGCTGGTGGGGGAGCGTCTGGCGGGTCTCCTCGGCGACGACCGTGAAGCCGGCGTAGCGGAGGTGCTCCTTGAGCAGCCGGACCGTCAGCATGTTGAGGCTGTCCAGGCAACGCAGCAGGGTCTCGCGGTAGGCCTCGACCGTCTTGCCCTGCCAGATGTCGGTCCGGCCCTCCTCGACCTCGGCCTTGAGGATGGCCTTGCGGACGCGGTCGAACAGCTCCTCGCGCGAGAGCCGCAGGTGGATCCAGGGCTCCTCAAGGACGTTCCAGAGGTGGCCGCCCATGGCCGAGTAGTACAGCGGGTTGATGATCAGGAAGAAGGCGCCGCCGGGGCGGAGCACCCGGTGGATCTCGCGGAGCGAGCGGCCCGGGTCGGCGACGTGCTCGAAGACCGACCAGGCGAACGCGGCGTCGAACGTGGCGTCTTCGTAGGGGAGCGGCTCGAACGGGTCGACCAGCCGGAGGTCCACCGGCGGGATGCCGTGGTCGGGGCCGAAGATGGCGTCGATCCGGGCGTCGAGCCCTTCGAACTTGGGCACGATGTCGACGCCCCGGACCTCGCGGCAGAGCGGGGCGAGGCCCCGGGCCATCAGGCCCTCGCCGCAGCCGAAGTCGAAGACCTTCGCCCCTTCCAGCGGGGCGACGCGCGTGAGCTGCTCGACGATGACGTCGACCGCCCAGACGTAATGGGTGTAGAACCAGCGGTCGCGATCCGCCAGCGATTCCAGGAAGTCGCGGTCTCGCGCGAGGCCCGCGCCCTGGCTTTCCGACGTCGTCGTAATGCTCATCCCACTCCCCCTCCTTGGGCCGCGATTCGACGGACGGCCGCGTGGTCAGGACGGCTTGACGTCGGCCGTCTTGGCGCACTCCAGCTCGGCGATCGACTTGACGCCGGGGGGGAGTTCGGCCTCCTCGTACAGCATGTTGGGGATGCCGTCGTTGATCGCGTAGCGGAGCCCGCAGCGGGTGCAGACGAGGGATTCGCCCTCGAGCCGCAGCGGCGCGCGGCCGAGCGGGCAGACCAGGAGGGCCAGCAGTTCGTCTTTGATCATGGTCGAGCGTCCTGTCCTCGGCTTCCTCGACGCCGGCCTCGCCGCGCCGAAATCCCTCTCGCAACGGAGCGGGTATTATGTCGATTCGGGCCGAACCTTAGAAGACGGATCCGCCGCCCCGGCGATCCGGGGGGTTCTGACCTTTCGTCGCGGTCGGCGGGCGGTCATAATCCGGGGCATGAGCTACGTCGTTCGCTACGGCCGGATGCGGATCCTGGGCGCGTGCCAAGCCGCGCCGGGGGCGGAGCATCCCCGCGGCCAGCGGGTGGTGGTCCGCAGCGACCGAGGGCTGGAGCTGGGGGAGGTCCTCTGCCCCCTGACCGACCGCGCGGCCCGGACCCTGGACCGCCGCGAGCCGGCCGAGATCGTCCGCCCGGCCGAGGGGCCCGACCTCGACCACGAGAAGACCCTCCCCCCGCTGGAGAAGCAGGCCTTCGGCGTCTGCCAGGAGCTGATCGCCAAGCGACGGCTGCAGATGAACCTGGTGGACGTGGAGATCCTCTTCGGCCGCGAGCGGGTGATCTTCTACTACCTGGCCGAGAAGCGGGTGGACTTCCGCGAGCTGGTGCGCGACCTCGCCCGCGCCTTGCGGGCCCGGATCGAGATGCGCCAGATCGGCGTCCGCGACGAGGCGAAGCTGCTGGCCGACTACGGCGACTGCGGCAAGCCGGTCTGCTGCAACACGCACCTGACCCAGATGCCCCCCGTCTCCATGAAGATGGCCAAGCTCCAGAAGACCACGCTCGACCCCTCCAAGATCTCGGGCCGCTGCGGCCGGCTGAAGTGCTGCCTCCGCTACGAGTACGACGCCTACCGCGAGGCCGAGAAGGAACTCCCCCCCAACGGCTCGCGGGTCGAGACGGCCAAGGGCCGGGGCCGGGTGATGGCCCAGGACGTGCTGGCGGGGAAGCTGGTGGTCGAGTACGAGGACGGCCGCCGCATCATCATCGGCCGCGACGAGGTCCTCGCCTTCGAACCCCGGTCGCGGGGGGGCCGTCGGCCCGACGGCCCCGGCGACGAGGACCCGGACGATTCCGACCCGGGGATCGACGAATGACCGGCGCGACCCGGCCCCCGCATCCAGGACGACGTCCATGAGCTTCCGCGACGAGATCGGCCGCGTCATCGCCAGGGACCCGCGCTACTCGCTGGAGGCCTACGCCTTCGTGCTGGAGTCCCTGCACACGGCCCGGAACCGCAAGATCCGCGAGGCCCGCCGGCTCGACCGCGAACGCGAACGCGAGCGGGCCGCCCGCCCCGCCAAGGGCCGGGGCTCGCGCAAGGCCAGGTCCGAGGCCGCCTCCGGCCACGTCACCGGCCGGCAGGTCTGCCTCGCGGCCCGCCGCCTGGCGCTCCGCGAATACGGCATGCTCGCCCTCCCCGTCCTCGCCAAGTGGGGCCTGCATTCGACCTCGGACATCGGCGAGATCGTCTACAACCTGATCGCCTCCGGCGAGCTCGACAAGACGCCCCACGACCGCCGCGAGGACTTCGACGACGTGTTCGACTTCGAGACCGATTTCCGCCCCGCCCCGATCGACGACGACGCCGGGCCCGATGCCGCGGAGGACGACCGACCATGACCCCCGAGACCTCCCCCCCCTCGACCCCCTCCGCTCGGGACCGCCGCAGGTTCCTCGCCGCGCTCGCCCTCTTCTTCACCTGGATCGCCTGCCTCGTGGCCCTCGCCGCGACCGACGCCCACCGCCCCATGGAACGCGCCGGGGTCGAGCCCGGCGCCGCCCGCCCCGCCCACTGACCGCCGCCGGTCCCCGCCCCCCCATCACACGACATCGCCCGCGCCGGCTCCCGCGCGACCACGCCGGGATGCCCTCAGCCGGAATCCGCGCCTTTTTAATCTACGATATTGTTCGGCCTGATTTGACCGGTTAGCTTCGCCCCCCGTCATCGACCTCGTACGCATCACCCCCGTCCCGCGATCCACTCCGAGGGTCGCCCGACGCCTTTCGCCCTCGACATCCGCACCATTTCGCAGGGGAGAAACCGACCTATGCATCGGGCATTTCGCTTTGCGCGCCTCACCTTCGTCCTGATCGCGCCGGCGCTGGCCGGCTGCGGCGATTCGGACTCGGCGGGGGCCGTCGATCGATCGACGGAGGCCGTCCAGGCCGACAACCGGGGCCAGGACGCCATGAGGGAGTTCATGCAGTCCAAGAGCAAGAAGCCGGCGAAGGCCGAGAAGGCCGCCAAGGTCGAGAAGAAGGAAGCCGAGGTGGAGAAGCCGGAGTGAATCGAGGGCGGCGGGGGTCGGCGAAGGTCCCCGCGCCCGCGGCTTTTCTCGTCCCATTCTCATCCCAACGCGAGGACTCGTCGCCCATGAAGAACGAACGACGCGGGGCTTTCACGCTGATCGAGCTTTTGGTGGTCATCGCCATCATCGCGGTGCTCATCGCCCTGTTGCTGCCGGCCGTGCAGTCGGCGCGCGAGGCGGCCCGCCGCGCCCAGTGCACCAACAACCTGAAGCAGATGGGCCTGGGGATGCACAACTACCACCAGGCCGCGGGCTCGTTCCCGATGGGGAACGCCATCGCCTACGCCAACCCCGGCGAGCAGACCGACTGGGGCACCTTCAGCGCCCACTCGATGATGCTGCCGTACCTGGAGCAGACGCCGCTCTACAACTCGTGCAACTTCAACTGGAGCGTGTGGTGGGGGACCGGGTCCGAGCTGAACCGCACGGTGTGGAACGCCCGCGTGGCGGCCTTCCTCTGCCCGTCCGACGGCCAGGCCGGTCGCGACCACCTGAACAACTACCACGGCTCATACGGCACCGGCACCGACCCCTGGTCGACCAACACCAACGGCGCCTTCGCCCCCAGGCGGACCGCCTACTCGGTCGCCGACATCACCGACGGCACCTCGAACACGATCTCGCACGTCGAGGCCCTGGTGGGCGACTACAACAACCACCGGCGCAAGTGGCGGCAGTACGTCTCGGGCGTCCCGGGCTCGGTCCCGGGGAACATGCTCGTCCGCGACGCCCGGACGATCATGCCGCAGGTGATCCAGTACGCCCAGAACTGCATGCAGGCGATCGTCGCAACTCCGGGAACGAACTCGAATCGCGGGATCAGCTGGGCGACCGGCTCGCCCGGGGCGACGCTCGCCAGCATCATCTTCCCGCCCAACTCCACGCAGTACGCCTTCTCGTCCTGCCGATGGGACTGCGCCGCGGGCTGCGGCACCGACTTCGGCCACATCCACATCCCGTCGAGCCTCCACCCCGGCGGCGTGAACGTGCTGTTCCTGGACGGCTCCGTCCGCTTCGCCAAGGACTCGATCAACCAGAACACCTGGATGTCCCTGGGCTCGCGCGACGGCGAGGAGGTCGTCTCGTCGGACAGCTACTGAGCCCGAGGAGTCGCCCGGCGTCGTCGCGAGGCGAGACGCCGGGAGCTGCTACTCGTCCCCCTCGACGGCCAGGTGATCGGCGACCAGGCCCAGAGGGCAGGCGTCGGGCCGCCGGGCGCCCTGGCCGATCGCGATCCAACCCCGCTCGATCGCGGGCGCGGCCGGCTCCTCGACCAGGGGGGAAAGGTGGATGAGGAAGCCGACGTGGGCGGGCTTCTCGGCGTCGTAGTCGACCTGCTCGTCCCGCCATTCTTCCTCGTGGCCCGGGTCGAGCCTCGGGTCGTCGGCGCACAGGTCGCGGAGCCAGAGCGGGAAGGGCTCGCCGGGACGGGTGCGGCGGAAGTACGCGGCGATGGGCTCGTCGGGCCCCGCCTCGCGCAGGCAGAATTCGCCGTTGACGCCGTGGTAGTAGGAGTAGACCTCGGCCAGGTAGTCGCCGGGGGGCACGTCGAGGGAGGCGGTGAACTCGTCCATCTCCTCGCCCGCCAGGTACTCCTGGCAGCCGCCGACCACGACGAGCCGGCCGTCCGGGACGCGCAGCTTGTGGCGCGTGCGGCCGACCCACTCGTCCTCCTCGCGGGCCGAGAGCGGCTCGTCGATCACGACGCGGATGATGAAGCCGTCGTCCTGGACCAGTTCGAAGGGGAGGAAGTCGCCGGCGGCGATCCCGGCGAGCCATTCGGCGTCGCCGTCCACCGCCTCGGAGTAGGCCCCGCCGTGCAGGCTCGCGGAGCCGATCAGGAAACCGCAGGCTTCGTTGTAGACGTCGAGATCCGTGCGACTCATGGGAGAAGCGGCCCTCCTTCGGGCCTCACTCGACCGGCCGTTCCGAGACCTTCCGCAGCGACCGGGTGAAGAACGAGTAGACGGTCCAGCCGCTGAGCATCCCCAGCAGGTAGGAGCCGATCGCCAGCAAGGCCACCGGCCCCGTCGCGCGCCATTGCGCGAAGTTCACGGTGATCGAATCGGTGTTCTGGACGGCGAAGAGGCCCACCGCCCCGAGGAAGATCAGCAGCAGGATGCCCTGGATGAATCGCATGGGACCCCCGTTCTTCCGGCCGAGGCCGGTCGCGTGAATGTCGCCTGTTCGGTGATTGGACTCCAACCCCACGACGTAAGCAACAGCCATGCCGGGAATTCCATCGCCGCAGCGACGCCCGCCACTCGGGCGGGAGTCGATTCTCGCCGCGCCGCGTCAATCCGCTTCGTCCTACATGGTGACAATCGTGATCGCCCTGACTCGACCGACACGAGGGCGGGCGAAGTTGATCGACACCCCGGAGGACGACGATGACGGCGAGACGGATGACGGCGGCGGCGTGGGTCGCGGTGATGGCGGCGGGGCTCCTGGGGGTGGAGGCGAGGGCGGGCCTGGTGCAGGTCCTCTCCCGCGCGGACCTGGCGGGGAACGACCTGATCGACTGGGGGACGCTGGGATCGAACGGCGACCTCGTGAGCAACCCGGTCGAGGCCACGTCGGCCGGCGGGCTGAGGGCGACGGTCAGCAAGCGGGCCGCGAACGGCGACTTCCAGGTTCTGGTCCAGGGCGCGACGAACGGCTGGGCGGGCAATTTCAGCCCCGGCGAGACCGTGCTCTGGACGAACAACTACCCCGACGCCGCGCCCAACGCGATCACGATGGACTTCGCCTCCGGGGTGGCCGGGGTGGGCATGAACTTCCAGCAGGCCAACGCCCTGGCCACCTTCACCGCCGAAATGGCGGCGTTCGACGCGGCCGGCGGCCTCCTCGGGGTGTTCTCGGCGACGGGGGCCTCGAACGCGAACAACGACGGCTCGGCCGTGTTCCTGGGCCTCAAGAGCACCGAGGCCAATATCCACCGCGTCGTCTTCTACCTGACGGCGGCTCCGTTCAACTACATCGGCTCCTACGGCGTCAACCAGGTGAGCCTGCTGAGGCCCGCCGCCGCCGTGCCCGAGCCCTCGGCGATCGTCTCGGCCGCGCTGGGGGCCCTGCTGATAGCCGGGGGCCGACTCGTCGCGCGAGGTCGGCGGGCCGGTTGACGCCGCGGCCCTGATCAGGCGAGCGTCACGTCGAGCCGCGTCACCGACGCCGGGTCGAGCACCAGGCGGAGCGAGGCGCCCTTCAGCCCGGCGTCGGAGGCCGTCGGCGTGACCGCGTCGGGCCGGTCGAAGGTGTTGTGGGCGTTCAGCTCGGCGTGGGTGAGCACGGTCTTGCGGACGGACGCGGCCTCGGCGCCCTTGAGGCGGATCTCGGCCTCTACGGGCTCGGTCGCGTGTGAGTGGACCAGGGTGATCGTGACAGCCTTGGCGCCGGCGCGCGAGGCCGAGCCGGCCACGCGGAACAGCTTCGCCTCGCGGTCGCCGATCTTGAACGCCACCTCGGGCGACTGCGCCTCGACGCGGACGCTGGTCGCGCCGTGGTGGGGGCGGTACATCTCGAAGACGTGGAAGCTCGGCGTGCGGACGAAGCGGTCGCCGTCGGCCAGGAACAGCGAGTGGATGTTGTTGATGAGCTGCGCGACGTTCGCCATGTCGACCTTGTCGGCGTGGCGGTTGAAGACGTCGAGCGTGAGCGCCGCGACGAGGGCGTCGCGGAGGCAGCCCATCTGCTCATAGAGGTGCCGGGGGTTGATCTCGGTCCCGGGCGGGTGCCAGCAGCCCCACTCGTCGATGATGAGCTTCACCCGGCGGTCGCGGTCGAACTCCCCCATCGCGGCCCACTGCTCGCGGATCAGGGTCTCCATGAAGTTCGCCTTGTGGAGCATCTCGTACCACTGGTCGCCGCTGAAGTTCAGGGCGTGTCCGGTGGTCCCGCAGTAGTAGTGCGCGGCGAACCCCCGGATCGGGGCGCGGGCGCCGTCGACCCACTTGGCGAAGAAGCGGCGGGTCCAGTCCAGGTCGTTGCCGTTGGGCCCGGCGGCGATGAGCTGGAGCTTCACGCCGTACTCGGGGACCCACTCGGTGAACCGGCGGTACTCGCGGCAGTAGTCTTCCGGGGTGAACTTGCCGCCGCAGCCCCAGCTCTCGTTGCCCACCCCCCAGTAGGCGACGCCGAACGGGTCGCGGTCGCCGTTGGCGACGCGCTCGTCGGCCAGCGTCGTCGCGCCGGCGGGGGCGTTGCAGTACTCGACCCAGTCCTGGAACTCCGAGGGCGAGCCCATCCCGACGTTGGCGGCGAAGTACGGGGCGGCGTCGCAGAGCCGGCAGAACCGCATGAACTCGTGGGTGCCGAAGGCGTTGGGCTCGGTAGCCTCTCTCCAGCGGCCGAACCGCCGGGGGCGCCGGGCCGGCGGGCCGATCCCGTCGCGCCAGTGGTAGGCGTCGGCGAAGCAGCCGCCGGGCCAGCGGATCACGACCTTGCCCAGGCGCTTCATGTGGTCGACGAGCTGCTTGCGGACGCCGCCGACGTTCTCCACCTTCGAGTCGGGCCCCACCCAGATCCCGTCGTAGATCACGCCGCCGATGTGCTCGGTGAAGTGCCCGTAGACCTCCGGTCGGATCGTCCCGATCGGCTCGTCCAGCAGCACGTCCACGGTCGCCCCGGCCGCCGCGGCCCGCGACGCCCCCAGCCCGCCCAGCGCCAGCGCCCCGGTGCCGGCCGCCCCCAGGAACCCTCGACGGTCGATCACGACGGCGGCCTCCTCGTGGTTCAGGATAGGCCCAACTGCTTCTGGAGCCGTTCGAGCGGCACGCCCTTGGTCTCGGGCATGGAGGTCAGGACCCAGATGAGCTGGAGGACCATCATCGCCGCGTAGAAGGCGAAAGCGTGCCCGCCCGACTTCTCGGCGATCATCGGGAACGTCTGGGTGATGGCCAGAGCCCCGACCCAGTGCACGGCGCTCCCCAGCGCCTGGCCCTTGGCCCGGACGCGATTGGGGAAGACCTCGCTGATGTAGACCCAGATCACCGCCCCCTGGCCGAACGCGTGCGAGGCGATGAACACCATCAGGCTGGCCAGCACGACCCAGCCGCCGAAGGTCGTGAACTCCGTGCCGTAGGTGTAGAACGCCCAGGCCGTCGCCGAGAGGCTCAGGATGTAGCCGATCGACCCGACGAGCATCAGCACGCGGCGGCCGAAGCGGTCGATGATCGACATCGCCAGCATCGTGAAGATCAGGTTCGTCCCGCCGACCAGCACCGCCTGCAAAAGCGCGGCGTCCTTGCCCGCGCCGGTCATGGCGAAGACCGTGGGGGCGTAGAAGAGGACCGCGTTGATCCCCGAGAGCTGGTTGAACGCCGCGATCGCCACGGCCAGCATGATCGGCTTGAGGTAGGCCCGCTGGAACAGCGCGTCGTCGTCGGCCAGGCCGGTGTTCTGGAGCGACGCCTCGATCTCGGCGATCTCGTCGTCGACCCCCTCGTCGGCGCCGATCCTCGTCAGGACGCGGCGGGCCTCGTCGATCCGCCCTTGCCCCACCAGCCATCGCGGGCTCTCGGGGATCATCAGGGCCAGCACGAAGAACAGGGCCGAGGGGATCACCTGGACCCCCAGCATCCATCGCCAGTCGTCCTCGCCCAGGCCCATCTGGGAGATGATGTAGTTGGACAGGAAGGCGAGCTGGATCCCGAATACGATGTTGAACTGCACGGTGGCCACCAGCCGGCCCCGGAACCGGGCCGGGGCGATCTCGGCGATGTACAAGGGCGCGATCACCGACGCCGCGCCGACCGCCACGCCCCCCAGGATCCGGAAGACCAGGAGCGAGCCCCAGTCCCACGCCAAGGCGCAGCCCAGGGCCGAGACCAGGTAGCCGATCGCCAGGACCGCCAGCAGGGGCCGTCGGCCCCAGACGTCGGCCGGCTTGCCCGCGATCAGGGAGCCCAGCACCGTCCCCAGCGGGCCGCTGGCGATGGTGAAGCCCAGCGTCATCCCGGTCAGGCCGAAGACCTTCGTGAGCGCGTCGGTCGTCCCCGACATGATGGCCACGTCGAACCCGAACAGCAGGCCCCCGAGGCTGGCGACGAACGTGGCGAAGATCAAAGGGCCCGAGAGCGAGCGAGCCCCGGAGGCGGCCGACTCGTCGGCCGACGAACGATCGAAGGGGACTTCCACGCAAACCTCCCGAAGGGGCGACCGATTCAGAGCCCGCCGCGGAGCGACTCGGGGAGCGCGGGCGTCCCCCCCGGCCGTGTGCACACGAAGGCGGCGATCTCGTCGGCCCGCCGGTTGACGTCGACGAGCGGCCGGCCCGCCAGCAGGCCCAGCGTCATGGCCGCCGTGAAGGCGTCGCCGGCCCCGATCGCGTCGACGACCTCGACGGCCCTCCCCGGGCTGTCGGACCACCGACCTTCCGCGAAGAGGAGGCTGCCGGCCGATCCCCGCGTGACCGCCACCACTCGCAGGCCGAACCGCTCGGAGAGGGCCTCGACCGACGACTCGACCGGGCCGGGGACGCCGAACATGTCGGCCAGGACGACCAGCTCCTGATCGTTCAGCTTCAGGACGTTCGCCATGCCGAGCGACCGCTCGATCACGCCGCGGTCGACGAACGGGGGCCGCAGGTTGACGTCGAGGATCCGCAGGGCGTCCGGCCTCGCCGCGGCGACGATCCGCGCGATCGCCTCGCGCGACGCCTCCGCCCGCTGCGCCAGGCTGCCGAAGCAGATCGCGTCGGCCTCGGCCGCGTGGGCCAGGGCCGCCGGGCCGGCCTCGATCCGATCCCAGGCGACGTCCTCGTGGATCGTGTAGCGGGGCTGGCCCGCGGCGTCGACCTCCACGCCGACGGTCCCGGTGGGCGCATCGGGGTCGATCTCCACCGTGTCGGTCGGCAGGCCCAGGCCGCGGAACCTCTCCAGGACCTCGCGCCCCAAATCGTCGTCGCCGATCCGGGTGACGATCCGCGCGTCGGCCCCGAGCGCCCGGCAGTGGTAGGCGAAGTTCGCCGGCGCGCCGCCGAGCTGCTTGCCGCCGGGCAGCAGATCCCACAGCACCTCGCCGACGGCCAGGATCTTGTACATCTCGTCGACTCCGGACGCGATCGGGGGATCGCCGGCCGTGGCGGCTCGCATCCGCCGGGCCTCGCACCAACCCAAGGGAGGCTAACACAGCCCGAAAGTCGAGTCGAGCGGCCGGCCCCGCTCCCCCGCAAATCGTCAGGGACGCGGGGTGGACTCGACCAGGATCAGCCGGTTGCCGTCCGGGTCGTAGGCGTAGGCCTCGCGGCCGTGCGAGGTGGCGAACGCCGACGTCGCCGAGCCCCCCGCCCCCTCCACCTCGGCCAGCGCCCGATCGAGGCTCGCGACCCGGAAGACCAGGTTCAGCCCCGCGCGACGGCCCGGCGGATTCGCGAAGTCGGCCGCCCCGCCCCGCTTCGGGCGGAAGATCCCCAGCCGCAGGCCCGGCAGCCGGAAGGCCGCGTAGCCGTCGCCCAGGCGCTCGTCCGGCTCCCGCCCCAGGATCGCGGAGTAGAAGGCCAGCGCTCGCCCGAAGTCCTCGGATCCGATCGCCGCGAAGGTCTCGTCGAACTCGATCGCCATCGCCTCTGCCCCCGCTCGCGACCCGGCCACGCCCTCCCGCCAGCGTATCCTCCGGCCCGGGACGACGTCGAGACGCGGGCCCCACCGCCGGACCGGGCGCCGCCCGAACTATCCATTCAAACGCATCTCTTCGGGCGATCGGCGGCGGAAATTCGCCGACGCCCGCTTGACACCGGCGGAGAATCGGAGATAACCATACTATCCTTTCGGTCTTTACCGTCAGGACGGACAAAAAAAGCAACGACACTCCGTCGCGCCCGCTTCGACCCTCGCGTGGGGTCGACATCCTGCCCTGGCCTCCGGCCTTCGCCCTCGTCGGCCCGGGGGCCCGCCCTCGGCGCGCGACGCCCGAGGAGATTGATCCAGCGATGAACAAGATTCGATTCGCACTCGCCTGCGCCGCGGCGTTGACGGCGGTCGCGATCCCGATCGGCTGCCTGGGGGACGACCCCGACCGCACGGGAGACGACGTCGCCGGGATCGGCGCGCCGGGGGTCAACGCCCCGAACGCCCCCCAGACTCAGGAGGAGATGCGCAAGCAGCAGATGGAGCAGGAAGCGGCCTTCCGGAAGGCCCAGAGCAAATGACCCCGGCGGCCGCGCCCGGTACGACGCGCCTCCCATTCCTCGATCGACCTCCCCCGAAGGAGCCCCTCTCATGCCTTGCCAGAGACGACGCGGTTTCACCCTGATCGAACTTTTGGTCGTGATCGCCATCATCGCCGTTTTGATCGCGCTGCTGCTGCCGGCCGTCCAGTCGGCGCGCGAGGCCGCGCGACGCTCGCAGTGCGTCAACAACCTGAAGCAGATCGGCCTGGCGGTGCTGAACTACGAGAGCAGCAACGGCGCCCTCGCCCCGACCGGCCTCAGCCCGTGGCCCGGGTCGGACGCCCGCGACTCGCACTTCTCCATGAAGCTCCGGATCCTCCCCTTCATGGAGCAGCAGTCGCTCTACAGCGCGTGCAACATGAACCTGGCCGCCTATGTGGACGGCAACCGGATGGAGAACTGGACCGTCGGCCACACCCGCGTCGCGGGCCTCCTCTGCCCGTCCGACCAGAACGACGGCTGGGACGACCAGGTCGCGGCCAGCTACGCCAACAACCTCGGGACCAACCGCTATTACAACGACTGGGCGTCCGACGGCCCCTCGTGGTGGCTGGGGACCGACGGCGGCCTGAACAAGATGGTCACGCTCTCGAAGATCGTCGACGGCACGAGCAACACGGCCATCTTCAGCGAGGTCCTCAAGGGGACCGGCAAGGGCATCGGCTCCGGCAGCAAGGACGGCCGCCACATGCTCTACCAGGCGCCGAACCTGGGCATCCGCAACTTCGCGGGCGAGGTCGACGCCAACTTCAAGCTCTTCCAGGCCTGCCGCAGCCAGGGCACCGTCCGGATCTGGGACTACAAGGGCGAGCGCTGGATCCAGGGCGACGCCGCCCGGGGCGGCGGCTACCACCACATCGCCACGCCGAACCAGAAGTCCTGCGCCCTCGACGGCAACACCGGCCCCAACCGCAACGCCGACTCGATCATCGCCCCGTCGTCCAACCACGCCGGCGGCGTGAACATGCTCTTCCTCGACGGCTCGGTCCGGTTCGTCAAGGACTCGATCAACTACCAGACCTGGACCGCCCTGGGCACCCGCGACGGCGGCGAGGTCGTCAGCTCCGACAGCCTCTGACCCCCTTCGCCCCCGCTCGCGAAACGGACGGGACCGCCGGCAACGCCCGGGCGGCCCCGTCCCCGCGTCGCCTCACTTCTTGAGCGACGCCTTCCACTCCGCGCCCAGCTCCTCCTTGGGCTTGCCGGTCGCCTGCTTGAAGAGGTCGTCGGAGTACGTCCCCTCGCGCATGGCCCGGTTCACCTTGAGGACGAAGTCCGGGTCGTACTTCTTGACGACGTAGTCGAGGAAGCGGGCGGTGACGCGGTAGCTGTCGTCGTACTTGGCCCGCTCGGGGTTGAGGCCGCCGATGTTCTCCGGCTCGTAGAGGACGAACCGCACGTAGTCGGCGACCCCCTCGACGAGCCAGCCGGGGTTGGGATTGCGCCGGCCTCGGTAGCGTTGGACGATGTGGGCCGTCTCGTGGATCATCGCGCCGACGTCGTCGGGATGGTCCTTGAACCACTTGACCGAGCCGGTGATCCGGCCCCCGCCGGCGTAGGCCGGGACGTCGATGTCGTTTTTCAGCGACATCCGGATCACCCGCGCGGGCCGGTAGCCGTCGCTCTTCAGGGCCTCGTTGATGCGGTCGTAGAACCGCTCGCACTCGCGGGCCGCCTTCTCGGCCCAGCCGCGCATGCCGGGGGCGTCCAGCTCGTCGACGACGATCTCGACCGGATAGGCGAACCGCCGCACTTCCGGCTCCGAGTCGACGAGGAACTCGCGGACGACCAGCGGCCCTTTCGCGTCCTTCCCCGGGACGACGCGGACGGCCTTGAGCTTGCGCCCGGGCTCGGCCTTCGCCGCCCCTTCCCGGAAGTCGGCAAGCTTCTCGAACGCCTTGCCGTCCGCCGAACCTTCGAGCGAGCCGACGTCGAGCCGGCCGGCGCCGCCGTCGTCGCCGGTACGGACCTCGACCGAGCCGACCTGCACGGGCGCGTCGAAGGTCAGGGCGACCGCGTGGTCGCCCTCGCCGGCCGCCTCCGTCTCGTACGACGTCGCGTCGTCGCCGTCGAACGCGAACTGGCGGATCCGCTCGCCGGCCGTGGCGAGGGTCGATTCCACGACCGCCCCCACCGGGGCCTCGGCGCGCGCGACGGCCTGCGAGGCGACGACGATCATCGGAAAGGCGAAGACGAAGGCGAAGCGGGGCATGGGCGATACCTCGGGCGTTCGGGCCGGACCGGGCCGGTTGACGAATGCGGCTCCAATCCGATCGCCTTAGGATATCCGGAGCGACTCCGCCACGAAAACAACCGACCCCCGCCGGACCGCGCCAATCGTTTCAACCGCCGGAACCATCCTTGTCTTTCCGGAGTCGACATGATAGAATAAGCTTACTCCACTTGAACTGATGCCAAGCCCGCCCCCCGGTCGAGACTTCCTACCATCGGTTCGATCACTCTCGGCACCTCGCCGCTCTGCTCCCCGGCCATCGGGGACGAGCCGGGTCCGCGCCGCCTCGCGGCCCCGACGGCCGCGCGTCGCCCGACGTGATATCTTTCGGATCGGAGTCCGGCTTCGCGTCATGTGGGCGGCCTTCCGCCGGATCCTCTCCACTCCACCGCCTTCGTTGGGAGTCCTGTCCATGTCGCGCCGACGGGGTTTCACGCTGATCGAGCTTCTCGTGGTGATCGCGATCATCGCGGTCCTGATCGCCCTGTTGCTGCCCGCCGTGCAGTCGGCCCGCGAGGCGGCCCGCCGCGCCCAGTGCGTCAACAACCTGAAGCAGATGGGCCTGGGCCTGGCCAACTATGAAAGCGCGATCGGCAAGTTCCCGCTCGGCTCGATCTTCGTCGACACCAACAACTGCGCCCGCACCTACAATCCGTACTACAACGTGTTCGTGATGATCATGCCGTACATCGAGCAGACGGCCGCCTACAACGCCCTGAACTTCCACAGCGCCTCGGGCTACAACTCGGCGTTCAACACGACGGGCTACAGCACCAAGATCGCGGCCTACGTCTGCCCGTCGGACCTGCCGAACTCCCCGCTGAACCCCGCCGCGGGCCAGTTCCCCACGCCCCAGCTCAGCTACGCCTACTGCGTGGGGCTGGAGGACACCCAGAACTACTCGCTGGACACGCCGGCCATGTGCGGGCTGATCGAGCCCGACGGCGTGTTCGGCTACAATTTCTGCTACGGCGTCAGCGGAGTGCCCGACGGGCTCAGCAACACGATCTTCCTCGGCGAGTCCTCGCGGTTCCGGGGCGAGCCGGGCGCGGTCGGGTCGACCCCGAACTACGTGCCGGCCTACCCGCTCGCCGGCATCATCTACCAGCCCGGGTTCATGAACGACACCCGCCCCGTCGGTTGGGCGACCACCGCGACGAAGATCAACGCCCCGGCGCAACGGTTCCCGCTCCTGGGCTCCAGCTTCTACAGCCCGGCCAACTCCAACGACCTGGCGAACTGGTACAAGATCCCCCAGGTGCAGACCTACGGCCAGTTCGGCTTCCACAGCCAGCATTCCGCCGGCGCGAACGTCCTGCTCGGCGACGGCTCGGTGCGGTTCCTCAAGGAGTCCACCAGCCTGGCCGTCCTGAACGGCCTCGGCACCCGTAACCGCGGCGAGGTGATCTCGGCCGACGGCTACTGAGCGGACCCTCGCCGACGCCGCACCACGACCGACCTCTCCGAGAACCCTCATGAACCGCCTGCGAAACGCCGCGATCGTGCTGCTGACCCTGGCCGGCCTGGCCGGCTGCGACCCCGGCGGCGGTGCCGTCGTCGCCCCGGCCCCCGACGAGGAGGTCGCCGAGGGGCCGGACCGCGTCGCCAAGAAAGGCCGAAAGGCCCCCAAGGCCCCAACCACCCGCCAGCCCTCGACGGGCCTCGGGGCCGATTGACCCGACCTTCGGCGTCGTCGATGAAGCAGCGTTGAAGCCACGGCCCTCCGCCGGGGTCGTTCGCGTTCAGGCCAGTTCGAGCTGGGGCTTCTCCGATTCGAGCCGGGCGACGATCCGCGAGGTGTAGCGCTCCAGCTCCGGCTCGATCACGCAGGCGACCACCTTCCACATCTTGAAGTCCTGCGGGCTGATGCGGTGGTCCGTCGAACGGTTCATGATGACCAGGTTGGCCATCTCGACCGCGCCGAAGTGCGAGATCCCGTGGCTCTTGAGGCACTCGATCGTCGCCGAGAGCCGATCCTTCTGCATGACGGCCCGCTGCTTGTCGCGGTAGTCCTTCACCGCCTGCGCGCCGATCACCGCCGGCGGGGCGAGGAACGTGGCCGCCCCCGCGCCGATCGCCCCGGCCACCGCCTTCGCGCGGTTCGTGCCGCGGAACTTGGCCGAGTCGTAGCTCTGCGCCACGGTGTTGTTGCGGAGCTGGTAGTCGGCGATCTTCTTGTAGTTCTTAACGCCCTGGACGAGGGAATTCAGCATGCTCGGCATCGTCGAGACCTCCCGGGGTGAGGGGACGCGGAATCGGGCCTGAAATCGCCCGACCCCTCCTGAACGTCCGGGGCGTGACAGCATCTGGCTCGGCCCACTTCGGGCGAACTCCTACGGATTTCACTTGTCCTTCGCCCCGGGAGGGCCGTATCCTCCGTCCGCGTCGCGTGGCGCCATGCAAGACGGCAAGTTTACGGATCGAGACGGATCGGGGGTCGGTTCATGGGTCGCGAGCGAAGGATCGAGCGTGGGCGTCCGGGAAGCCGGTTGGCATGGGCGGCGGCGCTCGCGTGCCTGATCGGGATGGGCCTGGCCTCGGGATGGGCGGAAGCCGAGGAGGCGCGGACCTCGCCGGCCAGGTCCGTGCCGGCCGACGGGCTCCTGGCCTATTTCGCGTTCGACGGCCTGAAGGCCCACGAGGCGGCCTGGAAGAAGACCGCCGCGTGGAAGGCGCTCCACGAGACGTCCCTCGGCGCGCTGCTCGACGACCTCGCGAGCCAGGGCCTCGACCTGCTCGGCGAGAACGAGCCCCGCTTCCGCGAGTTCCGCGGGCCTTTGAAGCTGGCCTTCGAGCATCTCAAGGACGAGGGCTTCGCCCTGGGGATCTTCGGCGATCCCAGGAACGTCCCGCTGCGCGTCCTGGTCCTCCCCCGGGCGAACGGCCCGGAGCTGGTGAAGGCCCTGGAGGAGGGGCTCCCCAGGCTCGACGGCCCCGCCGCGAAGACCATCGAACGGGATGGCCGGACCATCCACGCGCTGAACGAGTTCTCGTGGTGGGTTGAGAAGGACGACCTGATCTTCGCCGACGCCGACGGGGTGGACGCCGTCCTGGCGACGCTCGACGGCAAGGCCCCGAGCGCGCTCGACCACCCGCTCCGCGGGGCGTTGACGAAGGCCGACGGCGACTTCGAGCCCGTCGCCCACGGCTTCGTCGACATGGCCGCCCTGCCGCCGCCGCCGCCCGACGTCGCGAAGCTCGGCCTCGACGGCATCAAGCGGATGGACTTCCGCTGGGGCTTCCAGGGCGAGGCCCTGGTGACGATCGGCCGGATCGCCGCGCCGGCCCCGCGCCGGGGCGTCCTGGCGATGCTGGACCAGCCGGAGTTCTCGATCGGCTCCCTGCCGCCGATCCCGGCCGACCTGAACTCGTTCGGCGCCTTCTCGATCGACCTGGCGAAATCCTACGACCGCTTCGCGGCGCTCCTGAAGGAGAACGACCCCGAGGGCGCGGGGCAGATCGCCCGGTTCGAGGCGGCGGCCCGCCAGGTCCTCGGCCTGGACCTCCGCGCCGACCTGCTCAAGCTGCTGGGCCCCAAGACCGCGGTCTACCTGCTGCCGGTCGAGCTTCCCGAGCAAGGCTTCCCCGACCCCCGCATGGCCGGCCTGTTCGTGTATACCGGGCTGGTCCTCTCGATGGAGACGACCGACGAGGCCGCGCTGCCGGCGCAGGTCGACAAGATCGCGAAGCAGCTCAACGCGCTGATCGCCGCCCAGGTGAAGGGGATGCCGCGGACGCCGAAGTTCGTCCGCTCGGCCGGGCCGAAGGTCGAGTACACGATGGAGGTGAAGGGGCTGGGGCTGCCGCCGTTCCTCGAAGACGCCCTGTCGCCGACGATCGCCGTGGGCGGAGGCCAGCTCGTCGTCGCGTTCAGCCGCGACGGGGCCCGGAAGGCGATCGAGACCGCCTCGAATCCCGACAAGCGCTGGAAGCCGACCGGGGCCTTCGTCCCCCTGGCCGAGCGGCTGCCGAACGGCCTGCTCCTGCTGGAGGTCGCCGACGTCCGCGACACCATCCCGGACCTGATCGAGGGGCTGCCTCAGATCGCCGAGATGGCCAACGCCGCGATCGCCGAGCGCATGGGGAAGGAGAACGTGATCGAGGTCGACCCCGAGAAGGTCCCGACCGCCGACCAACTCCGGGCCTTGCTCTTCCCCGCGTCGACGGCCGTCGCCGTGGACGACGAGGGGATCGTGTACCACCAGCGCGAGTCGCTCCCCCGCTTCACCTCGCCCCAGGCCTCGGCCGTGGCGGTCGCGCTCCTGCTCCCCGCCGTGCAGGCGGCGCGCGAGGCCGCCCGCCGCGCCCAGTGCGTCAATGAGTTGAAGCAGATCGGCCTGGCCGCGCACAACTATCACGACGCCCACGGGGCGTTCCCCGCCGACATCGTCGACAAGGACGGCAAGCCCCTATTGAGCTGGCGGGTGGCGATCCTCCCCTACCTCGACCGGCAAGAGCTGTACGAGAAGTTCAAGCTCGACGAGCCGTGGGACTCGGACCACAACAAGCCGCTGCTGGAGGAGATGCCCGGCTTCCTCCTCTGCCCCAGCCGCCCCTCGGGCGACAAGACCCGGACGCCCTACCAGGGCTTCGCCGGCCCCGGCGCGATCTTCGAGCCCGGCCGCAAGGCCCGGATCGCCGACATCACCGACGGCACGTCCTTCACGCTCCTCGCGGTCGAAGGCGAGGCGGACGTCCCCTGGACCAAGCCCGCCGACCTGCCGTTCGACCCCGAGGCCCGGCCGTCCTTCTACGGGGCCGGTTCCAGGCATCCCGGCGGCTTCAACGCCCTGTTCGCCGACGGCTCGGTGCATTTCCTGAAGCGGACGATCAACGCCCTGACGCTCAAGGCGCTCATCACCCGCGACGGCGGCGAGGTCGTCGCGACCGACGCATTCTGAGTCGCCGTCTCAATCAGAACGCGGTCGATGAGGCGAGCCCGGTCGCCCGTCCTCGCGTATCCCGGACGAAATCCGCCGGGAAACGGCGCCCGGCCCCCGTTCTTCCTCACCAACGCGATCGTCACCACGGCCCCGAGTCCCTCGCGCCGATCTCGGTCGAGGGCTCGGGGCCGGTCGTTTCGACCCCCGCCCGCCTCGACGCGATCGGCTCCACCAGCTCCCGGCGGACGTCGGCCCTTGAGCCGTGCCCGACCACGTCCCCGCACGCCCCCCCCCGGAGATCAGACCGACTTCCCTGCCGGGCGCACCTCCGGGACCGAAATCGACCGATGGGCACCGGTCACGGATTGACGGGGGCGAGCGGGCCTGAGCATACTTTAAGAATCGAATTGAGACTGGATCCCAATGTTAATCCTGCATCCGTCGCGAGCGGTCCGCGTCTCAGCGGCCACTTCGCGGAGAATCGAGAGGCTCGTCCCGCCCATGCCCCGCACCGCGTCCCGAGGTTTCACGCTGATCGAGTTGCTCGTCGTCATCGCGATCATCGCCGTGCTCATCGCGCTCTTGCTGCCGGCCGTTCAGTCGGCGCGCGAGGCCGCTCGGCGGATCCAGTGCACGAACAACCTGAAGCAACTTGGCCTGGCGCTGCACAACTACGAGGGGGTCGCCGCGGCCCTGCCGCCGTCGATGTGCATGAAGGGGAGCGGCGCGACGATCTCCTGGAACAACGGCTGGAGCGTGCACGGGCGGATCCTGCCGTTCCTGGAGCAGGGTTCGGCGTTCAACGCCATCAATTTCACCCTGCGTTACAACGTGCCTGAGAACACGACGATCGGCGCCCAGGTGATCGCGGGCTTCCTCTGCCCGAGCGAGATCAACACCCAGCCCCGGGCCACGGCGACGGCCCGGTACGGGGTGAACAACTACGGCTGGAACATGGGCGACTGGTACGTCTGGGGCGGGTTCGGTGGGCCCTCGAACGCCGCCCCCTTCGAGCTGAACCAGAGCCGGACCCTGGCCGCGTTCAGCGACGGCCTGAGCAACACCCTGGTCGCGGCCGAGGTGAAGACCTACCAGCCGAACCTGGCGAACTGCGGCAGCGGCCTGGCCAACGTCGGCAACCCTGCCGCCTTGCCGTCGCCAGCCTCCGACCCCTACACGGTCGCCCCCGAGTACAACGCCGGCTGCACCCTGGCGACGACCGGGCACACCGAATGGGTGGACGGCGCGGTGCACGAGACCGGGTTCACCACCGCCTGGACGCCCAACAAGCGGATCGTCCGATCCGGAGGCGACCCGCGCCAGGACCTCGACCTCGTCGGCCGTCGCGAGAGCACGGGAGGCCCGACCTTCGCGGCGGTCACGTCGCGCAGCCATCACCCCGGCGGGGTCAACGCCTTGCTGGCGGACGGTTCGGTCCGGTTCGTCAAGGATTCGATCAACGGCGACGCCTGGCGGGCCCTCGGAACCCTCCGCGGCGGCGAGGTCGTCAGCGGCGACGCCTATTGAGCCGCGGGCCGCGAGGTCCCGGCGGCGGACCTTGCCGGTCGCACAGCCTCGTCAGGGAGAAACTTCGAGGGCGATTGGCGAGGGCGGGGATCGAGGGGTATATTGAAGAGTGCCATCGACTTCCCATCCCCGCGTGCGCCTCGGGCTGTCCGCCCGCCGGGCTTCGTCGGCGGTTGTCTTATAAGGGCCTAGTGGCAGGAGACGTCCGATGTCGACCGCGGGCAAGGTGCTCGTCGCAATGATCCTCTTGGTCACCGTGGCCTGGCTGTTCCTGGGGGCGGGCGTCGCCCAGCTGAACCGCAACGGCAACGCGGCCCTCGCCAAGCTCCAGGCCGACCTGGCCAAGGCCGAGGAAGGCCTCCATCAGGCGCAGGTCGACCTGGTCAAGATCAAGGACGACACGACGGTGTTCCAGGAGAACATGGACACCCAGGTCGCCGTCATCCGCGCCCGGGTGACCGACGTGGAGGCCTCCGGCTCGCGTCTCAAGGCCGTCCTGAACAATATGCAGCATCAGCTCGAGACGGTGCAGAGCACCGTGGAACAGGCCCAGCACGACCTGGACGTCCGCAAGCAGGAGCGGGCCGACGAGACCAAGTCCCTGGCCGACGCTCGCGCCCAGGTCCGCTCGCTCCGCGACCGGGACGCCGAGCTGACCGATCGTCTGAAGAAGCTCCGCGAAGAGTTCCAGATGACGTACGCGAAGAACGTCGAGTCGCTCGGCACCTCCTCGCGCTGACGCCGAGCCTCCGGACGGATTCGACCGCGACGGGACCGAACGTCGCGGCCCCAGGGCTTCCATGACATCGACATCGACAGACGGCTCGCCTCAGGAGCACGGATCGCCCCACACCCCGCCGGCCCCCGGGGGCTGGGTCGGCGTGGTGGCCAACCCCGGCTCCGGCGCCGGGGCCAGCCGCCGCCAGGCCGGCCGGCTCATGGCGGCGCTGGAGGGCCTGGGCTTCGCTTCGCAGGTCGCCTGGACGCCGGCCGAACGGGCGGCGCTCGTGGCCCGCGCCGACGCCGACCCTGCGTGCCGCTGCCTGGTCGCCGTCGGGGGCGACGGCACCGTCTCGGCCCTCATCAACGAGGAGCCGAGCACGCCGATCACCGTCCTCCGCACCGGGACCGAGAACCTCGCCGCCCGCCATTTCCAGCTCCGGGCCGACGCCGACTGGCTGGCCCGGACGATCGCCGTCGGCAAGGTCGTGCCGGTCGACGTGGGGCTCGCCAACGGCCGCCGGTTCCTGCTGATGGCCGGCTTCGGCTTCGACGGCGACGTCGTCACCCGCCACCACCGCACCCGGACGGCCGCCGGCGTGGTCCGCACCACCCACCGCGCCGCGTACGTCGAGCCGATCCTGCGGTCGAGCTTCACGTACCGATTCCCCAGCATCGCCGTCCACATCGAGGACCCCGGCGCGGAGGAGACGCTGATCGGCACCACGGTCTTCGCGTTCAACCTCCCTCGCTACGCCCTCAACCTCCCCTTCGCCCCCGCCGCCCGCCAGGACGACGGGCTGCTCGACCTCGTCGTCTTCCGCGACCCCGGGCCGTTCCAGGCCCTGTATTACCTCTGGCGGGTCGTCCTGGGGAACCACCTGAAGCTCGCCGGGGTCCACCACCGCCGGGTCCGGCGGATCTCGCTCTCGTCGCGCGGGACCGTGCCCATCCAGATCGACGGCGACCCCGCCGGCCAGCTCGCCCCGGGCGGGGCCGAAGACCCCGCGGCCGCCGGGTGCTCCGACCTGTGGACGATCGAGGTGCTGCCGAGGGCCCTCCGCGTGCTGGTCGACCCCGCCTGGACGCCCACGCCCCGGCGGACCGCCCTCGTCGGCGGCGGGCTGTTCCGCTAAGATCCGGGCCGCCGGCCCCCACGAGGGGGGCGGGCGCGATCGGTCGAAAGCCCAAGGAGTCGAACACGGTGAACGTCGTCCCCAACCCGGTGACGGTCGGCCCGGTGAAGATCGGGTACGGACAGCCCCTGGCCCTGATCGCCGGCCCCTGCGTGATGGAGCCGGGCGACCTGACGCGTCGGATCGCCGCGCGGCTGGTGGAGATCTGCGGCGAGCTGGGAGTTCCGCTGATCTTCAAGGCGTCGTTCGACAAGGCCAACCGCACGTCGGGATCGAGCTTCCGCGGGCCCGGATTGCAAGGGGGCATGGAGGTCTTCCGCCAGGTCAAGGCCGAGACCGGCCTGCCGGTGACCACCGACGTCCACGAGACGATCCAGGCCGCCCCCATCGCCGAAGTCGTCGACCTGCTCCAGGTGCCGGCGTTCCTCGCCCGCCAGACCGACCTGCTGGAGGCCGTGGCGGCGACCGGCCGGGCGGTGAACGTCAAGAAGGGGCAGTTCATGGCCCCCTGGGACATGAAGAACGTCGTCGCCAAGCTCCAGGACTTCGGCGCGGCCGGCACCCTGCTCACCGAGCGCGGGACCACCTTCGGCTACGGCCGGCTCGTCAACGACATGCGCGCCATCCCCCAGATGCAGGAGACCGGCGCCCCGGTCGTCTTCGACGCCACCCACTCGGTCCAGCTCCCCGGCGGCGGCGAGGGGGGCAAGACCACCGCCGGCCAGCGCGAGATGATTCCGACCCTGGCGAAGGCCGCCGTCGCCGCCGGCTGCGACGCCGTCTTCCTGGAAGTCCACCCCGACCCCGACAAGGCCCTCTCCGACGGCCCCAACTCCCTGCGGCTCGACGACCTAGCCGGGCTGCTTCGCACCCTCCTGCGGGTCCGCGAGGCCGTCGCCGGCTGAACGCCCGGCCGATTACCGGCGGCGGGGACGAACCGGAATCGCCCCGCCGACGTATTTTCCCGCGAGGGATCCCCGGAAAGGGCTCGCGGGCCTCGCCGCCCGTCGACACAATAAGACGACAGTCGATCGAATCGAGGGCCGACCTCGCCCCCGCCGGCGACCCACCGCATCCCCCGCGCCCGGATCCGAAGTCGTAGAATCCGTCATCCGAACTCGATCCCCCCCGGGACGCGGCCCGAGCATCTCACCAGGAGCGACCGACTTTGATGGGGTCCATTCGTTGCGCAGGCGCCGCCCGGGCCGTCCTGCTCGGGTTCACGTCCGCGGCCATCCTCTCGGGCTGCAACTACACGCCTCCCAGCCGCACCACGTCCGCCACCGGCACCTTCCGCCCCGGCGCGGCCGCGATCAAGTCGAAGGCCAAGGCGGGGGCCGCCGGCCGCCGCGACTCCGTGGAGCGGGCCGCCATCCTGGAGAGCTCGATCCAGCTCATCCAGAGCGCCGCCCTGAAGCCCGGCGGCGACAACTTCCGGCTGGCGACCCAGAAGCTCAACCAGTACTTCGAAGGCACGCCGGCGATCGAGTACATCCTCCGGCCCGACGTCCTCCGGTTCCTCGGCCGCCAGCTCCCCACGAAGATGATGGGCGAGCTGCAGGCGTCGGAATGGTCCGAGAGCCGCGACGCCCGGCACATCGAAGACTGCATGATGTACAGCGACATCGCCGGCCGCGTCGGCGGCACCGGCGACGACCTCTCGCGGGTCCGCCGGGTCTTCGACTGGACCGTCGAGCAGGTCCAGCTCGTCCCCGCCGGCAGCATGGGGACGCCCCAGCTCCCGCAGGTCTACGCCCGCCCGTATGACCTCCTCCTGCGCGGGATGGCCACGGAATCCCAGGGCTTCTGGGCCGAGCGCTCCTGGATGTTCATGGCCCTCTGCCGCCAGCTCGGCGTGGACGTGGGGCTCCTGAACTACTCCAAGGGGAACACCGTCGAGCCCTCGATCCCCAAGTCGGGCGACCCCATGTCCCCCTTCGGCCAGCCCCAGGCCGACCGCCCGCCGGTCGTCTGGATCTGCGCCGCCCTGATCGACGGCGAGGCCTACCTGTTCGACGCCCGCGTCGGCCTCCCCGTGCCCGGCCCCGGCGGCGAAGGTGTCGCCACCCTCCGCCAGGCCCTGGCCGACCCCTCGATCCTGGAGGCCATGAACCTCCCCGGGCTCTCCCCCTACGAGACCAGCCGCGCCACCCTGGTCGCCAGCCCGACCAAGATCGGCGTCCTGATCGACTCCAGCAAGGGCTACTACACGCCCAAGATGAAGCTGCTGCAGGGCGAGCTGGCGGGCACCAACCGGACGATCCTCTACCACGAGCCGACGGCGATCGAGGCCCACTTCGCCGAGGTCCTGGGGGACCGCCTGGGCGAGGTCGCCCTCTGGACGCTCCCCCTGGAGGTCGAGACCCGGCTGTTCACCGACCCCAACTTCGTCGCCGCCACCCAGCAGTCGCTCCTGTTCTTCCGGGGCGAGATGCCCCTGCTCTACGCCCGCATCAAGCACCTCCGCGGCGACCTGGCCGAGGCCGTCTCCGACTACGTCTCGTTCCGGTTCTCCGAGAACGAGACCTTCGTCACCAACAAGAACCAGGTCATCCCGGGCGCGATCCAGCAAGGGCTCGACGTCTACGCCAGCTATTACCTGGCCCTTGCCCACCTGGAGCGGAAGAACCTGGACCAGGCCGAGCTGATGTTCCGCAAGGTCCTGGAGATGCTCCCCGAGCCGACCGCGAACGACCCGCCGTACTTCATGTTCCGCTGGGGCGCCCACGCCAACCTCGGCCGCATCTACGAGTCCCAGGGCGACCCCCGTCGCGCCATCGCCCACTACACGGCGATGGACCCGACCATGCAGTCCCACGGCAACCTCCTGCGGGCCCGCGACCTCGTCTGGCAAGACCCGACCCAGGACGCCCCGGACCCGCTGCCGGCCGCCCCCAAGGAGTTCGCCCGCATCGCCGCGCCGGCCGCCGCCCCCCAGCCCGCCGAGCCCCCGAAGGCCGAGGAAGCCCCCAGGCCCGACGAGGCCCCGGGAAATCCCGAGCCGGCGCAAGCGGAGCCGCCGGCCCAGGCCCCCGGTGTGGTAGAATGACCGTGTGACGGGGCGAGGTTCGCCGAGGGATCCGCCCCCCTACGCACCACGACGCGGCCCCGCACGAGACCCCCATGCCGGACGATTTCGCTGAGCCTGGAACGCCTCGCCCAGGGTCGCCGCGCGCGGCGAACGGCTCCGCGCCGAACGGGGTCTCCGTCGCGGCCCGCAAGGCCGAGGGGGATGACCCCGGCTGGGTCGTGGAGACCGTGTTCAGCCCGTTCCACTGCCTGTATCAGGACGCGCTCCACTTCCACACCCAGAGCCGCCTGGCCTATTCCGAGGCCGAGGCGTCGCGGCTGGCCCGCGCGGCGTTGATGCTCTACGTCGCGTCGGCCGAGGCACTCGTGCGGCAGGCGGCCGTGGAGCTGGGCCGTCCCGAGCTTCGCGGGCTCCTGGCCGACCCGAGCCGGCCCCTGCCGCTGGCCGAGGCCTGGCGGCTGCTGCCGGCGATCGTCGCCGAGCCGGGCGTCCCCACGCCGTCGTTCAGCCCCGAGGCCCCCCCCTGGCCCCAGTTCGCCGAGCTGCTGATGCTGGAGACCTCCTGGGTCTACCCCGGCCCCCCGTCCACCCGCCGGGCCTACTACCACTCCGCCCGCCGCGACGGCGACTACGAGCCGATGCAGCCCCATCAGGTCCCCGCCTCGCTGCGACGGGCCGTGAAGGCCGAATCCCTGACCTTCCCCCGCACGGGCCTCCCGCGCGACCCCTACGCCCTCCGCCCCCGCCACCTGGACACCGCCCGGGGCGTGCTCGACGCCGCCATCGAGGCCCTGGACCGCCGCACCGGGGGCGTGCTCTGCCAGGACAAGCGCCACCGTCGCGAGCCCACGCGGATGATCGCCCCGCCCGCCGACGGCGGCTGAGCCGGCCCGCCGTCGAGTCGCGGCGGTACCGGGTTCGCGCCCGCGTCGCCAGCCACTATCCTTGAAGCCCCTCGGACCAGGAAGACCGGGGTCAAGGAGGAGCTGCTTCGATGCGCGTTCTGATGGTGACCTCGTTCCCGATCCCGGGCGAATACGACGGCACGGCGATGCTGCCGATCAAGATCCTCAGGGCTCTCAAGCCGCGCGGGGTCGACGTCGTCGTCGCCCACCTGCGGCTGCGGCCCCCCGGGGGGCTCGCCGCCGAGCGGGCCGACTTCGAGGGGACGCCCGTCTTCACCGTGCCGCCGGCCGCCTGGCTCGTCGGCCGAGGGCTGGAGCGGATCGCCCGCGAGTTCCCGTTCGACGTCGTGCACGCCCAGCATTACGGCGGCGCGACCCGCGCCTCGTTCGCCTGCCGGCGCAACGGCTGGCCCATGGTCTACGAGATCCACTCCCTGCTCGGCGAGGAAGTCGAACGCGACCGGCTCGGCCGCGGGCCCGTCTTCCGGGCCTATCAGGCCCTCGAACGCAAGGTCGTGGACCGCGCCGCGCAGGTGATCGCCCTGGGCGAGCCGGTGAAGGACGTGGTCGTCCGCGAGAAGAACGTCCCGGCCGACCGCGTGACCGTCATCTATCCGGGCATCGACCTGGGCGAGTACGAGCGGCCCGTCCCGGACACGCCGATCCCGGGCGTGGGGCCGGAGCACAAGGTCGTCATGTACATCGGCAGCATCGTGCACCCGAACCAGGGGGTGCCGATCCTGATCGACGCCCTGCCGAAGATCTTCGCCGCCCGCCCCGACGCCCGCTGCGTGCTGGTCGGCGGCCCGGCCGAGGCCGGCGAGGAATACCGCCGCCAGCTCGGCGAGTACGGCGACCGCCTGGTCGTCATCACCGGCACCACCCCCGAGCAGGTCGTCGCCCTCAGCCGACGGGCCGACGTGCTGGTCCACCCCCGCCTGGCCTGCCGCGAGAACTTCTCGGTGCAGAGCAAGCTGGCCGTCTACCTCGCCGCCGGCCGGCCGATCGTCGCCACCGACTTCGGCGACTACAAGCCGCTGCTGGGCGACACGGGCGCCGGCGTTCTGACCGAGGTCGCCCCCGGGCCCCTGGCCGACGGCGTCCTCAAGGTCCTGGACGACCCCGAGCTGGCCGCGAGCCTCGCCGCCGCCGGCCGCCCCGTCGCCGAGGAATACTTCGGGATGGACCGCAACGTCGACCGCTACCTGGACGTCTACCGCCGCGCCATCGAACTCGGCCCCCGCGCGGGATCTTGACAGCCCGAGGCCTCCCCTTATAATCTGAATCCTCGCGTGCAAGCCCGTCGCCCTCGATCGACGCCGCACGCCGTCGCCACCTTAGCTCAGTTGGTAGAGCGCAGCTTTCGTAAAGCTGAAGTCCAGGGTTCGAGTCCCTGAGGTGGCTCTCGCTTCTCCCCCCTCCCGGCTCATTCGAGTCGGCTCATCGCCGGGCCAACTACGGCTCCCGACGACAAGATCATCGCTCACGCGCCTGGCGCACCGCCCGGTTGCGGGAGGCTCGCCGTCGCCTTAAGCTGCAAGTCTTGAGGAACCGCATCCCCACCCGTTCCCCTGGGAGGCGTCGACGATGAAGTTCGTGATGTATCGCGACTCGAAAGGCGAGTTCCGATGGCGGCTGATCGCCACCAACGGCAAGACCCTCGCCGACAGCGGCGAGGGCTACAAGAACAAGGCCGACTGCGCGGCCACCATCGACTCCATCAAGAAGCTCGCCCCGAACGCCTCGGTCGAAGAAGAAGCCTGACCCGCCGACGCGTCCCGCCAGATCTGACTCGACTTGCGCGCGACGGTCCCGTCGCGCGCAAGTTTCGCCCCGTCTCCGCGCGGCGATCTCGGTCCATACTCTAGGAAGACCACCGACCGCACCGACGTCGCGGCCGGGCCCTTCCACCAGGAGCGGAGCGGACCGATGAAGCTCGAAGAGAAGTTGCAGCAGGTGTCCGAGGCGACGGCCCAGGTCGAGGCGAAGATCGGCCGCCTCATCGCGGAGCGCGAGGACCTCCGGAGTCGGCTCGCCGGGCTCGAGCCCAGCCTGGGGGAGCTGACCTCGGAGCAGGAGGCGGAGCTGGACCAGGCCATCGAGCGCCTGAAGATGCTCGCGGCCTGACGCCGGACGAGTCCCCCCGCCCGACGAAAGGCTCCCCGATGGCCTCCGACCCCAACATCCTGGAGATCCCGCCCGGGGAGTACTCGATCCCGGGCGTGGACCGCATCCTCGTCGTCCAGGGTGCCGCCTTCTGGCGGCTCCCCTCGCAGCTCACCAACCTCGCCGACCTGGCCCGGCCCCAGGTCGCCCCCTCGTCGCCGGTCCTCCCCCCGCCGGCGACGCCGCCGGCCGCCCCCACGCCGATCGCCCCGGCGGGCCCCTCGATGGCCTTCTACATCCTCCTGGCCCTGGTCGGCACCGGGTTCGGAGCCTGGGCCCTGCCGAAGCTCGACGCTCGGAGCCACCCCGACTCTCCCTCGCCCATCGCCCCCATCGACCCCGCCCCCAGGCCCGCGCCGCCGGATCCCCCCCAGCCCCGGCCCCGGCCCGACTGGCTCCCGCAGCTCGAAGCCCTGGACTCGCGGCTGGACCACCTGGAACGCTCCGTCTCGGGGCCGCCGACGCCGCCGACGCTCCCGATCCGCCAGGCCTCGCCCCAGCTCCCGCCGGGCTGATCGGATCGCCCCCGACCCCTCGCCCCACCTCTCCCAACGGCCCGCGCCCCTCGTCACGAGGGCGCGGGCCGTTTTCGTTTGCGCCTCGGCCCCGCCGACCGCCGCAAGCCTCGGCCGGCGAACGATTTCCAGGGAAAATCCGGACGTTCGTCGAGAACCTTCCGGGCTCTGGAATCGTACTATTCTTATGAACACAACCCTCGATCGACCGAGCACGAAATCGCCCGTGGCGCTGGCCCGGGCGGCCCTGACCGTCGCGGCCGAGACGCTGCCGGCGTACTCGTCCAAGTTCTCCCGCAAGGACTTCACCCAGCATCAGCTCTTCGCCATGCTGGCGGTCCGGAAGTTCCTGAAGCTCGACTACCGCGGCCTGGAGGTCCTCCTCCGCGAATGGGCCGAGCTTCGCGAGGTCCTCGGCCTGCGCAAGGTGCCGGACCACTCCACGATCCAGAAGGCGGCCCGCCGGTTGATGGCTTCGCGCGCCCCGGTCCTCTCCTGGTTCGGCCCCCACGGGTCGCCCCGCCGCGTGGCCTGATCGGGTCGCGTCACCCGCGTCGCGCCGACCGCCGCGACGCCAGCACCGCCTCGGCGGCCCAGGCGAGGAGCGCCTCCTGGTCGCCGAGGACGTCCGCCGGGACCTCATGGTAGGACCGCAAGGTCTGCCGCTCGCTCGGGCGGAAAGGCCCCATCCCCCGGGCCTCGTACTCCCCCCTCGACTCCCCGTCGACCTTGAAATACAGCCGCCCGGCGAAGGCCAGCGCGAAGATCGTCCCGGCCTGGTAGATCGCCCGGCCGCCGAACATCGAACGCGTCGACACGTCCCCCAGCGCCAAGAGCCGGGCGGCGAACTCGTCCTCCCAGGGGTGAGCGGCCTTCACGTCGGGCCTCCTTCGAGTCGATCCGCCCTCACCCCCGGATGAACACCGGCGGGGCGTCGGCGGCGGTGAGCAGGCAGGCGGTCGGCTCGCCGAAGCCGCCGCTGGTGTCCAGGCGGATGCGCACGGCGTCGGCCGAGGGCTCGGCGACCCGGTCGTGGCCGGTGACCTGCACCTTGCCCGGATAGGCGAGGGGTCGGTCCGAGAGGGTCCGATCCGCCCCCAGCCAGACGGGGTACTCGTCCTCCCAGAGCATCGCCGTGATCGAGCCTTCCCGAGGCCGCAGCGTCGAGCGGTCCCAGCGACGGGCGCGCAGGGCGGCCACCTGCTCGACCGGGCCGGCCCCCAGCTCGGGCGAGAGTCCGCAATGGAGGAAGAGGTGTCCCGGCGCCTCGACGACCCACCGGAGCCCGGCCAGGAACGCCCGATGCTCGTCCGGGATCGCGGCGCGGAAGGCGTCCAGGTCGTCCTGGAAGCCGACGTCGCCGGGCCGCGCGGGACGGCCCAGGTACGATTCGAAGGTCGGGCCGCCGTCGTAGACGTCCTGATAACGCGAGGGCCAGTAGGGCGAAGGCGGGCCGCCGTCGAGCCGGGCGGAGCGGATCAACGCCAGGTCGTGATTGCCCATCACGGCCGAGCCGCCGGTGGGTCGCCGGAGCAACTCCAGGACGAGGTCGATCGTCCCGCGCGAGTCGGGCCCCCGGTCGACGAAGTCGCCGAGGAACACGAGGGCGCAATCGGCCCACTCGGGCCGGCGTTCGAGGGCCCCGACGAGCCGTTGCAGCTCCTCGCGACGGCCGTGGAGGTCGCCTATGGCGATGATCGGATAGTCGAGTTCGTCGGGGAGAGGCATCGGGCCCCGTCCAAATGGCGGCGGCCCCGGCCGACGCCCGCGCGTGGGGCGTCGGCCGGGGCCGGGTGGTCTTCCCAAGCTTAGTCGATCGGCGATCCGATCAATAGGCGTCGGAGCTGATGACCTCGCCGCCGGCCATGGTGCCGAGGGCGCGCCAGGTCTCGCGGTCGACCGAGTTCCGGATGAACCGGACGGAGCCGTCGCAGAAGGCGGCGTTCACCCCGCCCGAGTGGAACGAGCTGGCCGAGACGAGCCAGCCGGCGTTCCAGCCGTCCGGGAACGAGGTGCCGGCCCGGCAAGACTTCGAGTTCGGCGGGCTGGTGTGGTGGTAGCCGCCGCCCCGGCCGACGTCGCCGGACATCCAGTACTCGCCCTTGAAGTCCCAGGGGTTCGTGGTGTTGGCGGCCTGACAGGCCTGGTAGTCCCCCTCGTTGTTGACCGAGGCCCCGATGGGCACCGAATAGTACACCAGGTTGAGCCCGGGCCTGCGGGAGCCGCTGCTCCCCTTGACCCATTCGCTGAAGATCACGGTGTTGCTCAGGCCGTCGGTGACGCTGGAGACGGTGACCGTCGCGCCGACGTCGGCCGGGAAGTCCGACGCGGCCAGCGAGTGGGCGCTGCCGCCGATGTAATAGCCGGGGCCGTTGATCCGGCCGCCGGTGTAGGCGCGGTTCGTGCCCACGTTGTTCGGGTAGTTGGAGACCCCCACGGCGAAGCTGATCGTGCTGCCGCTGGCCTGGTTCAGCCCGGTGTTGCCCGGGTTGGGGTCGGACGGGCAGAGGAAGCTGGAGATCTGGATCGCCCCCGCCGTGCCGTTGATGAGCCGGCCCACCGGATAGCCGACGCCCGTGCTCGGCTTGACCGGCGAGACGTCGAAGTTGATGGCGTTCATGGCCGCGTTCTGCTCCATGTAGGGCAGGATCCGCGTCTTCATGGAGTGCCGCTGCCAGACCTGGTTCGCCGCCGTGTAGTACCCGCCGGTCGGCGGCACGGACTCGTTCGACGAGATGTAGTTGTGGATGGCCAGGCCGATCTGCTTCATGTTGTTCGTGCACTGCACCCGGCGGGCGGCCTCCCGCGCGGACTGCACGGCCGGCAGCAAGAGCGCGATCAGGACCGCGATGATGGCGATGACCACCAAAAGCTCGATGAGCGTAAATCCACGTCGCTTCACGATGACGATTCCTCGATGAAAATCAATGAAACAATTTAAACATAAACAGGAAACCCCGATCCGGGCTCGCCGGGGAGGCTTGCCGCCAGTGCGATGCCGTCCGGCCCGGCTCAGCGGGGCTTCCGCTTGTACTCGATCGGCGGCGGCTCCGACTGGGCGGCGGCCTCCTCGGAAGTCTGGGGGGCGTCGTCGGTGACGATCGGCTTCTCGATGTCGTGGGCGTTGGGGTTGGCCGGCTGGCACCCCGCGGGCGTGAGCAGCAGAACCCCCGTCGCGATCGCCAGCAGCGACCACGAGAGCGTCTTCCAATTCCGAGATTCCATGGGCCGGGCCTGATCCTTCCGTTCGGGGCCTGTCGGTCGCATCCGGACGAGTACGGCGAAACCCAAACCGCCCGGCGAGTCTTCGCGGGCGGCCGAGTTCCGAACCGTGGTATTGGATGCGGGGCGGGTCCGTATTCTATAGGACTCAGGACCCAGATGTCGACACATGTCGGCCGGATGGTCCGTCCGACGGCCGCGATCGGCCCGCCATGACATCTTACGCGGGCGATCGCCGGGAGTCCGTGAAGGTTTCGAGGAGGTCGTCCCGGGGGCCGGTCAGGGCCCGGCCAGGATCTCCAGGCCGTACCTCGGCGCGGCCGCCAGCAGCCGCTCGACGTCCGCGTGCGAGGGCGGGATCGGGTCGGCCTCGGGACCGTCCAGGCGGGTGCCGACCTCGGCGAAGAAATCTTCCAGCCCGGCCGGCGTGACGGCGATGATCAGCTTCCCCGGCGCGGCACCGACGTTCCGGAAATTGTGCGGCACGCCCCGACGCCCGAACAGCGACCCACCGGCCGCGAGCCGGATCGGCGAGCCGTCGACCACGAACTCGAACTCCCCCTCGACGACGTAGAACAGCTCGTCCTCGCGCGAGTGCACGTGCGGGGGCGACCCGCCCCCCGGCGGCACCCACGCTTCGAAGATGAAGCAGGCCCCCGCCGTCTCCGCGCCCGTGGTCAGATAAACGTAACGGTCGCCGACGACCGAATAGACCGGGTTCGCCATCGTCCTGTCTCTCCTGCCTGGTGGAACGCCGGCCCCCGGACTCCCATGGTCGAGGGCTCCCCCGCGTTCCTGTCCTATTCGAGACGCCGATTCGCCGTCCTGCGCCGACCGATTTCATCAAGCTCTCGGCAGCCGGCCGGGGGCTTCGGGGGCCGGTATTCTCGGCCCCCGTTCTTGATGCGCCCGACCAACTCCTTCTTCTTGGGGTCCACCGAGATCGCCGGCTGGCGGCGCTTCAGCGATCTCCCACCCGCTTGTTGATGGACTCGGACCGGGCGTCACGATCCGGGTGCGAGCCGCCCTCGCGGGTCTTGCGATTGGACCGGAGGCCGACCCCCGCCCGCTCCAGCAGCGTAGGCATCGTGGCGTGGCTAACGGGGTGATTTTGCGGCCCGATTTCGCGGGCGTTCTCGATCGTCCACCGCAACGGCGACTCGAGGTCGCCACGGGTGGCCGGTTCTACGAGCGTCTCCAAGGCGGGCACCAGGTCATGGTCCCGCTCGCCTACGGGCTTCCGGTCCCCGCTGGGGCGGCGGACCCGCATCCTTCCCGCGGCTCCCCGACGTGTCGCCGCTTCGCAATTCGGCGACGCCCGCCTTGATCGTCGTCGGGGGCAGTCCCGTCGCTGTAGGGACTGCCGTGATGCCGCAAATCCGCTCGATGACAGTGTCGTCCCCCATCCCGTTGCCCTTGCTGATGGCTCCGAGCCGGAGAAAGCCGGATACCAGGTCGCGTCCCGATCGACTTCAAGGCCGGCCCGAGGCGTCCTCCTTCGGGCCCGGGTCTCGAGGGCCACCGTCCGCTCCCGCCTCCTGCTCATGCTCCCAGGCGTAGAGGTATTCGGCGATGGCATCCATCCCAGCAACCGTAAGGAGGAACCCACACAACTCCCGGCCCTCGTCGCCCGAGACCCGGACGCAGAGCACCTCCGCGCGGAAAGAAGAGGCGCCGACGTGGGGCATCTCCCCGGCGACATTCGCAATCTCGATCTGAACCTTCACGGCGGCGTAGACATTATGCCGGTGGTATTCGAAGTCCTCCCCGAATGCGGACCTCAAGTCCTCATGTGCAGAGGCCAAGAGAGTCACCTGTGAGGGCGGTTCGCAAGGGGAGGCGCGGACCGTGACTTCGGCGAAATGCTCTCGACCGTCTCGCCGGATCGCCTTACGGCTGGTGTAAGTCGATTCCATGCGCCCGATCTCCCACGACGACCGCCGAGGCTCCCCTACGCCATCGTCCTCGCAAATCGCTCAGGATCGGGGAAGATCGATTTCACCAGGTTGGTTTTGACAGGCCCCTGGCTCGAAACGGCCTCGGCCGCCGCTCGGAATCGTCACGCCGAGCTCATGCGGGTGGTCGATCCGGGGTCGCGTCGCGGCCCAGGCCTTCGGTCCCTGAAGAGCCTCCGCATCCGACCTTCCAGGAGGCTGATAGGACGAGGCGTGGCGGAATCCGCCATCACGCCACGGCAGCCGCCGAATCCCCTCACCGGCGGGAAATCAGCCCGGTCTTGATGGCGTCGCCCAGATTGTTCGGGCCGAGGTAAACGTCCCACACCGCCCGCGCGAACTCGCCGTTCGGCAGGGTCAAGGCCGGGGCGTCGCGCAGCTGACAGCGGAAGCCGACGACGGGATCGGAGGTGAGCCAGAGGCTCTTGCCCTTGCTGACGGGATGCGCCTCGAAGTATCCGGCCAGCGCGTCCAACTCGGCCTTGAAGGCGGGCGCCGGATGGTTCATCGCGACGGCCTCGCGGAACGACTTGGCGAGATCGGCGCTGGCGATCGAGCGCTCGAAGAAGAGACAGAGCATCTTCGGGACGGCCGCGCCCGCCAGCTCCTCGGGGGTGCGAACGACGGCCTCGTCGTGCACGTAGCTCGCGATGGAGTAGACGTTGAACGTCCACTTCGTCCGCATCGCGGTCCCCGTGAGCTTGAGCCGGATGGGCGTGTCGCCCGACTGTCCCGCGACCGACGTGGGGTAGCGAGTGCTCCCGATGGTCACCGTCGAGTCGGCCGCGAACGCGGCCCCGCACAGGCCAAGCAGGGCCGCCGCCAGCATTCCTTTCCCGTGCTTCATCTCCCCCCCTCTCACGTCACCTGGGCCGCGGAACGGTGGCGGGAAATACGGAGGCCGCCCCGGCGCGCAAACATGCCGGAAGTGCGGGAATCGTGCAAGGCTGAACCAACTCCGCCGAGGGGCGGCGCAGGCCGCCGACATCCCGGCCTCAAGCAGCGAGGGCAAAAGGAACCAGGCGGCGAGATGATGGCCGAGCGAAGTCGCCGAGGGCGGGCGCTCGAAAACACCGAGGCTGGGCAGGGGTCGCCTGCCCAGCCTCGGTCGTGGGTGCCTCGCCTGCCGCTCGCGGCGGTGTGCAATACCGGGCGGTCGAGCCGCCGGGTAGCAGGAGTTTCAGGCGCGGAGCACTGGCGAAGCACACCGGTGTTATCGGCCTGCGGTCGGCTTGTCTTGAGCGACGTGACCATCGAGAAGGCTCGCCGTTCGTCGGGTCGAGCCGCATCCGAATCCCCCGCCCGTCGACCGGGACCTCGATCAGGTCGTCGGGCCCGGCCTCGAGCTCCGGGTGGAGGCAATTCATCGGATCCTCGCGATCCCGGGATCGTCGGCGGGAGGCTCCGGCCAGACCTCGCCCTCGTCTCGGAGGATGGGTCGGAAATCGATTCACCCGCCGACGCACCTTCAATCGAGGTGGATGGACCGCTCCGCGTCGTCCGACCCGCCAAAGGCGTCCAGCGGCGCGAGCGCGGTCCCCACGGCCGACCCGATCAATGCGCCCACCAGGGCCCCCGCCGCCGCCCCGATCAGCATGTGCATGAACAGGAACAGGAGGGGGGCGAGGACGACGACGGCGGGCCTGGCGAGCATCTCGCTCCGAAGGCCGATCCACAAGCCCGCGACGCCCCCGAGCGCGGTGTAGCTGACGACCCCGCCGACCACGCTCCCCGCGACGATCCGGTCGGGCCCCCACCGCCCGGCGATCCAACCGCCGGCGATTGGCCCGCCGAGGAAGAGCGAGAGATAGACGAAGGGGACCGCCAAGAGGGGTGAAGCCAAGAACACCGCGACGACGGCTACGACGACCATCATCGATTTCAGGCTCCAGCGAACCGGCAGAGACATGAACTTCCTCCAAGACCGCGACGTCGACGATCACCCCGCCCGCGGAAACCGCGTGGCCTCAAATCACACCTCTCCACCCCCCGCATCGTGTTCGGCCCGTAGGCACGAGCGTCGGCCTCCATGGCGAAAGCCCTTCGCCCACATGGTCCAGGCCCCTGCGATCGGGCCAATTCCGCCGTCGGTCCCGCGCCCTCCGCCGCGCCCCGGGCTTTCACGCCCCTCTCGACGGCCCATCCTCTTCCCTCGGAGGCTTGGGACGCAGGCCAGGAGCCACCCCCCGACCAGGGTGCCGCTCGCCCCTCCCGTGATTCCGTAGATGCAAAGACATACGAATACCACCCTGTAATTCGGGTGACGTGATCGAACGATTGACCCTTCCATCAGGCAGAAGACGACTCCCAACAAGAGGTGCGCGATAACGCCCCCCGTGATGCTCCCCCTCAAGACCGGCCCCGCCCCCTTCCCCCTCTCGAACCAGACGCCGAGAAGCGATCCGACGCAGCAAAGCAGCAAGCAACCGGCGATTGCCACGACGGGCCAGCGCACGCACACTGCGACGATGGCCACGAGGACCATCATCTCCTTCAGGCTCCAGCGGAAGCGCCAGCTCACGATCGCCCCCCTCCCGGATGGGAACCCCGCCCATCACCCCAGCCGGGCCTGCACCTCGCCGTCGGCCACGCGGCTCTCGACGACGTGCGCGGAGTGTCCCGGCATGGTGGTGCAGCGGCCGTCGCGGAGGCGGAAGCGCCAGCGGTGGAGCGGGCAGAGGACCTCGCCCTCCTCGATCCAGCCCGAGCCGAGCGAGCCGCCGGCGTGCGGGCAGCGGTCGAAGAGGACGACGACCGAGCCGCCGTCGCGCAGGACCGCCAGGCGCGTCCCGTCGACCTCGACCGTCCGCCCGGCCCCATCCGGCACCTCGTCCGCCCGGCACAACGACCGCCACTCGCCCATCCGACCCGCCCCCGCCACGCCGCGATTCCGGCCCGAGGCGAGAACCTAGGACTTGCGTCCGAGGCCTCGCCGCCAGTAGATTCTAGCAGGCGTGCGGCGTCGGCGTGACGACTCGGCGAGGAAGGGCGGGCGCGTGAAGCGGCGGTCGGGACCGGATCGAGGCTGGGGCCTGCGGCTGTCATGCGTCGCGATCGCCTGCGCGGTCGCGTGCGTCGCGGCCGGCTGCGACGCCGATGAGGCCCCGGCGCCCGACCTGGTCTGGGGGGTCCACGGCCGCAACCCCGGGCACCTGCAGAAGCCCCGCGTGGCGGCCTTCGACGCCGAGGACCACCTCTACGTCGCCGACCTGACCGACCGCATCCAGGTCTTCGACCGCGACGGAAAATACCTGCGCGGGTGGCACACGCCCGACTTCAACGTCGACGGCCCCAGCGGCCTGACCGTCGACCGTTACGGCCGGCTGCTCGTGGCCGACACGCACTTCTACCGCATCCTGGTGTACGACGCCGAGGGGAAGCTGCTGTTCCAGATCGGCGACGGCGTGCAGGGGACCGAGCCCGGCCGGTTCGGCTACCCGACCGACGTGGTGATCGACCGGGCGGGCAACTTCTACGTCTCGGAGTACGGCGAGAACGACCGCATCCAGGTCTTCTCGCCGGAGGGGAAGTGGCTCCGGCAGTGGGGGGGCCACGGCTACGAGCCCGGCGAGTTCCTCCGCCCCCGCGCGATGGCGATCGACGAGGCCGACCGGATCTACGTCGCCGACAGCTGCAACCACCGCATCCAGGTCTTCGACGTGGAGGGAAACCTCCTGCGGGCCTGGGGGACGCGGGGCGCGGGGCCCGGCCAGATGAGCTATCCTTACGACCTGTCGCTGACCCCGGACGGGAATCTGATCGTCTGCGAGTACGGCAACAGCCGCGTCCAGAAGTTCACCCGCGAAGGCGAGCCCCTGGCCATCTGGGGCCGCGCCGGCCGCGGCCACGGCGAGCTGAACAACCCCTGGGCCCTGGCCGTCGACTCCCAGGGCGAGGTCTCGGTGATCGACTCGAACAACCATCGCGTGCAGAGATTCCGGATGTGAACGGCGGAGGAGGACGAACGACCGCTCGATGAGGGTCTCAAAGTCCTTCCCCCCCTGGCGGGGGAAGGTGGCCGAAGGCCGGATGAGGGGGAAGACGAGCAAGAGCGCCGCCGGAGAATCAGCCGGGAAGGCCGTCGCCAATCGTCCTTCTCCCCTCGTGGGAGAAGGTAGCCGAAGGCCGGATGAGGGGGGCGTCTCGAAAACCGTCGCTGCCTCGCCTCGTCCGCCTGGATGGTCCCCCTCATCCGGCCCTGCGGGCCACCTTCCCCCACCAGGGGTGAAGGAGAGAAAGAATCGGCTTCGAGCGACGCGGGGTCTCGGGGTTCAACGGAGGGCGCGCGGAGGATGCTGGGAAACCTCTCGATCAGCTTCGGCCGGCCGATCTGGCTGGTCCTGATCCCGCTGATCCTGGTCCCCTTGATCGCGATGGGCCGGGGCGGCCTGTCGGGCATGGGCCGGGGGCGACGGGCGCTGGCCATCCTGCTACGCGCGGCGGTCGTCACGCTGATCGTGCTGGCGCTGGCCGAGCTCCAGTCGGTGCGGCGGTCGGACCGGCTGACGACGATGTTCCTGATCGACGCCTCGCAGAGCATCCCCCGCGAGCAGGAGCGCGCCGCGCTCGAGTACGCGGCCGAGGCCTCGAAGAGGCGCCGGAAGGACGACCTGGCGGGGGTGGTCGTCTTCGGCGCGAGCCCGCGCGTGGAGGTCCCGCCGGCCCCCAGCGAGCTGAACCTGCTGGGGATCGAGTCGACGATCGACGCCGAGAACACCGACGTCGCCGCCGCCCTCAAGCTCGCCCTGGCCTCGTTCCCCGAGGACACGGCGCGGCGGGTGGTGGTCCTCTCGGACGGCAACGAGAACCGGGGGAGCCTGCTGGAGCAGGCGCTCGCCGCCAAGGCGCTAAACGTCCAGGTGGACGTGGTGCCGATCGAGTACAGCTACGACCGCGAGGTGCTCGTCGAGAAGGTGTCGATCCCCCCCGACGTGAAGAAGGGGGAGACGGTCAACATCAACGTCGTCGTCCGCGCCAGCGAGCCCACCACCGGCTCGCTGCAGATCTTCCAGAAGGCCGACGGCCACACCGGCGTCGCCGTCGGCAACGAGAAGCCGACGCCCGTGGAGCTGAAGCGCGGGATCAACGTCTTCACGCTCAAGCAGCTGATCACGGAACCGAACTTCTACACGTTCACCGCCGAGTTCACCCCCGACGCCGGTTCGGGCGACCGTCGCGCGATCAACAACGTGGCCGAGGGCTTCACCCACGCCCGGGGCAAGGCCCAGGTGCTCCTGATCGAGGGGACCGCCGGCGAGCACGCCGAGCTGGTGCAGGCCCTCCGCGAGAAGGAGATCGAGGTCCGCACGCTGACCGCCCCCCGGATCGACGGCTCCGGCGGCGTCGGCGGCGACGCCCTGCCGACCGACGTGGCCCAGCTCCGCCCGTACGACTGCGTGATCCTCGGCAACGTCCCCAAGGAGGCGTTCACCGAGACCCAGCACGAGCTGCTGGCCTCCAACTGCCACGACCTGGGCGCGGGCCTGATCATGCTGGGGGGCCGCGACAGCTTCGGCGCCGGCGGCTGGATGAACACGCCCGTCGAGAAGGCCCTGCCGGTCGACATGCAGATCAAGGCGCTCAAGGTCCAGGGCCTGGGGGCGATGGTCCTGATCATGCACGCCAGCGAGATCCCCGAGGGAAACTACTGGCAGAAGGTCGTCGCCAAGGCCGCCATCAACGCCCTGTCCAGCTACGACTACGCCGGCATGCTCCACTGGGAGGGCCAGGAGGCCTGGCTGTTCACCCTGCGGCCGATCGGGACCGGGCGGCCCAGCATGCTCCGCGCCATCGACCGCATGACCCCCGGCGACATGCCCGACTTCGACCCCTCGCTCGTCAAGGCGATGACCGGCCTGAACGCCGTGCGCGACGCCATGTCCAAGCACATCGTCATCATCAGCGACGGCGACCCCACCCCCCCCACGCCGGGCGTCCTCAACCAGCTCGCGGCCAGCAAGATCACCGTGACCTCGGTCCTCACCGCCGCGCACGGCAACGACCCCGGGGCGACCTCGACCATGCAGAACATCGCCCGCCGCACCAAGGGGCGGTTCTACAACGTCACCAACCCCCGCGCCCTGCCGCAGATCTATCAGAAGGAGGCGCGGACGATCTCGCGCCCCCTGATCTTCGAGCGCGAGGCCCCCTGGCTCCCCGCGATGCAGAGCCCCGTCACCGAGCCCGTCATGGGCCTGGAGGGCGAACTCCCCGGGATCTCCGGCCTGGTGCTGACGTCCCTCAAGGAGAACGAGCTGGTCGAGGCCCCGATCCTCTCCCCCCTGCCCACCGGGCAGGTCAACCCGATCCTCGCCCACTGGACCTACGGCCTGGGCCGGTCGGTGGCGTTCACCTCCGACGCCGGCCGCCGCTGGGCGCGGTCGTGGCCGGAGTGGGAGGGCTACGCCGCGTTCTGGTCGCAGGTGGTGCGCTGGGCCATGCGGCCCGCCGACCAGGGCGAGCTGACCCTGACCGTCCGCCGCGAGGAAGGCCGGATCAAGGTCGTCGTCGACGCGCTCGACAAGGAGGACCAGTTCCTCAACTTCCTCCAGATCCAGGGCAACATCGTCGACCCCGACCTGAAGGCCGCGCCGATCACCCTCAGCCAGACGGCCCCCGGGCGATATGAAGCGACCGTCGAGGGCGCCGACCGCCGGGGCAACTACTTCGTGAACCTCGGCTACCGGGGGGCGGGCCAGACCCAGGGGGTGATCTCCAGCGGCGTCTCCGTCCCCTACTCCGACGAGTACCGCGAGCTGCGGTCGAACCCGACGACCCTCCAGACCGCCGCAAGCCTGACCGACGGCGTCGAGGTGACGTGGAAGACCACGCCCGACGGCCGGATCGACCTGGCGCGCACCCTCGACGGCGTCGACCACTTCCGCCGCGACCCGGGCCTGACCATCCCCCGGGCCTTCCGCCCGCTCTGGCCGGTTCTCCTCTGGTCGGCCGCCCTGCTCTTCCTGGGCGACGTCGCCGTGCGCCGGATCGCCGTCGACTTCGGCCGCGTCCGCCGCCGGATCGCCGAGGGCTGGCGGCAACTCCGCGGCGAGGAGGTCGAGGTCCGCGGCGACTACCTCGACAAGCTCAAGTCCCGCAAGGCCGAGGTCGGCGAGCAGATCGACCGCTCCCGCTTCGCCAACCAGTTCCAGGAGTCCGACGCCCCTCCGCCCGCCGAGGGCGCCGCCGCCCCCCCGACCACCGGCCCCGCGTTCGACCGCCCCCGCCCCGAGCGCCCCGCCGCCCAGCCCGGCCCCGGCCTCGCCCCCGAGGCCGCCAAGCCCGACGAGGCCGGCTACACCAGCCGGCTCCTCAAGGCCAAGAAGAAGGTCTGGGAGGAGCGGGAGAAAGAAGACGGTAAAGACCAGGGCGGTAAGCCATGACGACCCAAGCCGGCACGTCTCCGCTGCCGATGGATTGCGAATCGCTGATCCATCGGCTCGATTCGAGCGACCCGAAGCTCGTCGGCCAGGCCGCGTTCGCCCTGGCCGACTCGGGGTGCATCGAGGCCGCCCCCCGACTGCTCCAGATGCTTCACGAGGACGACCCCGCCACGATGGGCTCCCTCGCCTACGCCCTGGGAGAGCTTCACGTCCAGGAGGCCACACCTCGGCTGCTGGAACTCATGAAGGACCCCAGGACCAGGGGCTCGCGAGGGAGCCTCATGTACGCCTTGATGAACCTGGACTGCAACGACGACTACGAGGACATCCTCGACTTCACTCGCGACGACTTCTGGGAGGTGCGGCAGAAAGCCCTGATCATCCTCGACGCGATCGCACCCTTCCAGAGCACGGATGCCTTGATCTCGGGTCGGGCGCGGCTGCTCGGTCGGCTTGAAGACGCTTCGCTCCACGACGAGATCAAGTCGCATCTCGCGGAGGCCGTCGAGGCGCACGACTTCGAATTGAGCAGGCGTGAGTTTGGGTAGGGTGGGCACCGCCCACCTCTTCGAGCCGGACGCGGTGGGCGGTGCCCACCCTACCCAGGTTTGAGAGACGAGATGTCTGGGCCCGCGAGGAAAGGTGGAGGGAGAGATGACGGCAGCGATCGGGGGAGCCTGGCTCTACGACGTCATCGGCCGGCCGCGGGCCTTCGGGAGCTTCGTCTTCATACCGACCCCGATGGAAATCGAGGAGCCTTGCGGGATGGTCGAGTTCTTCCTGGACGACCGCATAGCCGAGGATCGACCCGCCGCCTTCGACGGACTCGACGCCCCCAACTGGGTCGCTCTCTGGGCCCGGTCGCGGATCCCGGCCGCGTTCGGCTGCTGGCCCGCGCTCGCGTACGATCAGCTGGACTTCCACGAGCGGATCTTCGTCGAGGGGACGACGACTCGACTCGTCGACGCGACGTTCCTCGCCGTCGGAGGCCGCGGCGATCGGGGTTTCTTCCAGGCCTATCCGTTCGCGCTGACGGACGTGGCAGGCCATGAAGACGGGTTCGGCGACCCGGACTACGATTGGCTCAACTGCTGCGATGGGGGAACGCTACGCAAGGTCGGGTTGCAATTCGGCGCAGCCGTGACCGACCGGGACGTCAGGGCGAGGATCGCCGCCGACTTCTGGAGCCTGCTCCTCGACGAACCGGGCGACCTGCGAGGCTTCAGCTACTGGTACACCGACGACGCCTGTGACTACGTCGTGTTCCGGAAAGCGGGATGCGAACGCGGCGCCTTCTACGACGTCGCCGCCTATCAAGCAGGTTACGATTCGCCCGAACTCGACGAATGGGACGACCACCTCGGCGACCCGACACGCGAAGGCGAAGCCGAATGTGAAGAATGCGGTGGCAGCGGCGAAGAGAGCTTCTGCCCCGCGGGCGGACCTTGCCCGGCATGCGACGGCCGCGGCCGGTAGGCCAAATTACGACACGAAGATCCCGCCGAACCTGGAACCGCCCGATGTCCCCGACGAACGGAAGCCCGAAATTGACGAGGGAAGAGCTGATCGCGATCGTCCGGAAGCTCCAGGCCGGGGAGGAAACCTCCGAGGCCGCGCAGGCCGCGGACCTGGAGGCCCTGGCCGAGAACTTCGAGCACCCCGCCCCGTCGGACCTCCTGTACTGGCCGGACGACGTGCCGGGCTTCGGCAAGGAGGAGCCGACCGCCGAGGAGATCGTGGACTTCGGGCTCTCGTATCAGCGTCGATTGATACCACGCGAGGACCTGGTCAAGCTCGTGCAGGCGAATATGGACAGCTACAAGGCGTGGACGACCAAGCTGGACGCCGACCAGTTCTACCTGATGAGCGAGAACCTCAAGGGCTACGAGGTCAACCACCTCTGCCTCTGGGGCCGCCGGCGCGGCCTGGGCGCGGCCGAGCTGGTCGACCTGGCGCTGGGGGGCGGCCTCCGCGACGACCCCGACTTCCAGGCGAGCCTGGCGGCGACCCGGCCCGACGAGGACGACGCGGAGGAGCCGCCGGATCGAGACGGACTCGCGAGATTGCCGGACGAACACCTTGATCCCCAGGGAAACGACGAGAGGAGCCCCGCCGATGGCTGACGAAGCGACCGCGAACGGGTCGGACATGGAGGCGCGGGCCCAGGAGTTCCGCGACCGCTACAATCAGGTGAAGGCCGAGATCGCCAAGGTCATCGTCGGCCACGACGACATCGTCCACGGCGTCTTGACCTGCCTGTTCGTCGGCGGCCACGCGCTTTTGGAAGGCGTGCCGGGCCTGGGCAAGACGCTGCTGGTGCGGACCCTGGCCGACGCCCTCTCGCTGGACTTCAACCGCATCCAGTTCACCCCCGACCTGATGCCGGCCGACGTCATCGGCACGAACATGGTGGCCGAGACCTCGGAAGGCCGCCGGGTCTTCGAATTCCAGCGCGGGCCGATCTTCTCGCAGATCGTCCTGGCCGACGAGATCAACCGCGCCACGCCCAAGACCCAGTCGGCCCTGCTGGAGGCCATGCAGGAGCACTCCGTCACCGTCGGCGGGACGATGCACCGGCTCAAGGAGCCGTTCTTCGTCATGGCCACCCAGAACCCGATCGAGCAGGAGGGGACGTACCCGCTGCCGGAAGCCCAGCTCGACCGCTTCCTGTTCAAGCTGGTCGTCGGCTACTCCACCCGCGACGAGCTGGCGACGATCCTCGACCGCACGACCCGCCGCGACAACCCGAAGGCCGAGAAGGTCCTCGACGGCGACGACCTGATGCGGTTCCAGCGCCTCGTCCGCGAAGTGATCCTCGCGCCGCACGTCCAGGACTACGCCATCCGCCTGGCCCTGGCCACCCACCCCGAGGGCCCGTTCGCCGCCGCGGTGACGAACCAGTACGTCCGCTGGGGCAGCAGCCCGCGCGGCGTGCAGACCCTCGTCCTGGCGGCCAAGGTGCGCGCCCTGCTCGACGGACGGTACAATGTGTCGTTCGAAGACCTCCGCCGCGTGTACCTCCCCTCGCTCCGCCACCGGGTCCTCCTGAACTTCGAGGCCCAGGCCGAGGGGATCAGCCCCGACGAGGTCCTCCTGAAGGTCCTCGACGCCGTCCCCGAAAAGGCCGAAACCCCCGCCGCCGTGGCGTGAGTGGAGGGCTTGAAATCCTTCCCCCCTGGCGGGGGAAGGTGGCCCGAAGGGCCGGATGAGGGGGTGGACGAGCACGAAAGCCGCCTGGAGGATCGCGCGGTCTCGAACGCCGTCGCTTCTTGGAGTCGTCAGCCTGGATGGTCCCCCTCATCCGCCCCTCCGGGGCACCTTCCCCCACCAGGGGGGAAGGGGAGACAAGAACCAAAGACGAACACTGAAAGCCACCGCGATGCACGACGTCTACGACCCGCCGCCGATGCCGGAGATCGACTGGGAGAAGCCCGGGCGCGAGCCTTTGATCATCTCGCGTGGGGACGTGGTCTGCCTGGCGACGCTCTGCCTGGGGCTGTTCGCGGCCGGCGCGTTCTTCTGGAGGACGGAGCCGATCCTGGCGATCGTCGCGGCCGGCGCGGGGTCGCTGATCGTGCTGGAGAGCTGGCTCACGGCCCTGGCCTTCTTCCACCGCAGCCCGCCGCTCAGCCTGAGGGCCCGGTGGACCGTCTTCCTCGCCGCGATCCTCCCCTGGATCGTGGGCGTGACGGCGGCCGTCGCGTTCATACTCGGCCTGTTCTGGGCCTCGGACCGGTTCCTCTCGCTCTGATCGAAGATCGCCACCGGGAGCCCGACCATGCCCGCCGAAGCCGGCCCGACCACCTCGACCCAGACGCCCCTGCTGGACCCGGAGTTCCTCCACAAGCTGGAGCAGCTGGAGCTGGTCAGCCGGAAGATCATCGTCGGGCGGCTGAAGGGGGAACGCAAGAGCCGGCGCAAGGGGACCTCGGTGGAGTTCGCCGAGCACCGCCAGTACGCCTCGGGCGACGACCTGCGGCACATCGACTGGAACGCCTTCGGCCGGCTCGACAAGCTCTTCCTCAAGCTGTTCCTGGAAGAGGAAGACCTGCACGTCCACACGCTCGTCGATTCGAGCCTGTCGATGGGCTTCGGCGAGCCGACCAAGCTGCACTACGCCAAGCAGGTCGCCGCGGCGTTGGCGTTCGTGGGCCTGGTGAACAACGACCGGATCATCCTGGAGACGTTCGCCTCGCGCCTCCAGGCCGGCATCCCGAACATCCGGGGCCGGTCGCAGATGTGGCGGATCGTCCAGTACCTGGAACGCCTGCGCCCCTCCGGCGAGAGCGACCTCACCGCCGCCGCCCGCGACTTCGCCCTCCGCCAGGGGGGCAAGGGCGTGGTCGTCGTCATCTCCGACTTCCTCGACAAGCGCGGCTATGAAGACGCCCTGCGATACCTATTGGCCCGCAAGATGGACGTCTTCGTCATCCACGTTTTGAGCCGAGAGGAGGTCGAGCCCGAGCTGGTCGGCGACCTCCGCCTGGTCGATTGCGAGGACGACGAAGAGGCCGACGTCACCATCAGCGCCCCGCTCCTGAAGCGGTACAAGGAGAACCTCGACGCCTTCGTCGGCGGCCTCCGCGACTACTGCACCAGGCGCGGGATCACTTACGTCTTCACCACGAACCAGTACCCCTTCGACAAGCTCGTGCTCAACTACCTGCGCGAGCGTGGGCTCCTCAAATGAACCGCTTCTGGATCACGAACCCGGCCGTCTTCTACACCCTCGGCGGCCTGCTCGTCGCCTACGTCCTCTACATGATGATCGCCCGCCGCAAGGGGGAACGCCCCGAGCACGCGGGACGCGAGCCGGAGCTGTGAAGGTGGAAACCGTCTGGGTCTTCATGGGCGAAGGCGCGAGCCATCCGGCCGGGGTCTTCGCCGACGAAGGCTCGGCGCGGCTCTGGATCCGCAATCACGGCCTGACGGGGATCCTGACCGAATACCCGCTCGGACGAGGCGTTTACGACTATGCGATCGAGCGGGGATGGTTCCGTCCGTAGTCCCCCTCGCACGGCGAGGCCAGCTTCATCGGTCGGTTCTCGAGCGCGTATCTGAGCCATATCCATTTCGAGGGGGGCCTCGACGAGACAGGCCTCGACCCGGACGCCTGATCCATCGGCCGCTTGGATGTCTCGTCTTCCCCAGGAGCCTTGCCGTGGATCCGCGAGAATTCGTAGCCTCGCTCAAGACGTCCATCCAGGAGGTGGTCGATTCGGAAGTGTCGCAGATGGGGAGCCGGATCCCGTCCGAGATCCCCGACGGGCCGAGCCGGTTCGCGTACCTGGATCGGTTCGCCGCGTGGTTCCAGAAGCTGGCCGACGCCGACAAGGAGACGGCGCGCGACCTCCTCCGCTTCACGGCCGAGGGGGGCCTGTTCGCGACGCTGACCTACCTCGACAACCTCGCGACCCTGGTCCCCGGCCAGGGCCGATTCGAACTCTGGCACGTCGCCGACGGCGACCGACGGCTCCTCAACGATCCGGACGGCGACCTGCTCATCGACCTCTTCAACGACTTGCCCTAGCACGGGAGGGCGTCCATGCCCGGGAACTTCTTCAGCCGACTCGGCTCGCTCCAGTTCAACCCGCCGCTCGGCTGGCCGGCGTGGGGGCTTCTGGCGCTGGTCCCGGCCGGGATCGTCGCGCTGTACTTCCTCAAGCTGCGGCGGCGGCCGGTGCAGGTCGCCAGCACCTTGCTCTGGCGGAAGAGCCTGGAGGACCTGCACGTCAACAGCCTGTTCCAGCGGCTGCGACGGAACCTGCTTTTGTTCCTGCAGCTCCTGGTCGCGGCGCTGGCGATGCTCGCGCTGGCGGGGCCGCAGATGAAGGGGGCGGCGGGCCAGGGGCGGCGGTTCGTCCTGATGGTGGACGCCTCGGCGAGCATGTCGGCCGTCGACGATCCGGGGGGCCCCAGCCGGCTCGACAAGGCCAAGGAAGAGGCCCGCAAGGTCGTCCGCGACATGCAGGGGGACGACCTGGCGATGGTCGTCTCGTTCGCCGACACCGCCCGCGTCGTCTCCAACTACAGCGGCGACCGCGGCCTGCTGCTGCGCCGGATCGACTCCATCGGGCCCACGCAGGGGACGACCTCGCTCCGCGAGGCGCTCCAGGTCGCGGCCGGGCTGGCGAACCCGTCCAAGCAGATCGGCGAGGGGGTCGTCGCGACGACGGCCCTGATGACCCCCAAGCTGTTCATCTACACCGACGGCGGCTTCCCCGACGTCGAAGGCTTCAGCCTCGGCAACCTGGAGCCCGAGGTCGTCGTCATCGGCCCGCCGCCCCCGCCCTACTCGCCCCCCGCCGACGGCGCCCCGCCGGCCGACCGCGCCGGGGCCGGCTCGGGCGACCCCTCGAACAACGTCGCGATCCTCGCGCTGCAGGCCCGGCGCGTCGAGGAGAAGGCCGACCTCCACCAGGTCTTCGGCCGGGTCCGCAACTACCGCGACGAGCCCGTGACGACCGAGGCGCAGCTCGTCCGCAAGCGGCTGGATCGGCCGGGCGAGGACGGGGGGCTCGTGGACGCCGTGGCGCTCGAGATCCCCGCCCGGGGCGAGCAGGCCTTCCAGTTCGACGTGCCCGAGCCGGGCGTCGCCTCGTTCGAGGTCCGGCTGACGGGCCAGGACGCCCAACCGCTCGACGACCGCGCCTACGTCGTCGTCGGCGACGCCCGCAAGGCCCGCGTGCTCGTCGTCTCGGCGAACGACCGCTACCTGATCGACGCCTTCAACACGCCGACGCTCGTCGAGAAGGCCGAGGCGGCCGTCGTCACGCCCGAGGAGGCGAAGGGGGAGGCCGTCGCCCGCGACCTGAAGGGCGGGCGTTACGACCTCGTCGTCTTCGACGGCTGGCGGCCCGACGAGCCCCCCGAATCCAACGCCCTCTACCTCGGCGTCTTCCCCCCCGGCCCCGAGTACGCCTCGCCCCGAGACGTCGAGAGCCCGGCGATCCTGGACTGGAACGTCGGCCACCCGATCATGCAGTACGTCCGCGACCTCTCGCTGGTGTACGTCGCCAAGGCTAAAGTGGTCGACCCGCTGCCGCCCGCCGCCGTCCCGCTGATCGAGGGCGATTCCGGCGCCCTGGCCTTCGTCGTCCCGCGCGGGGGTTTCCTCGACGCGGTGGTCGCGTTCCCGCTCATCGACGGCCAGACGCCCAACACCACCTGGTTCCGCTACATCAGCTTCCCGCTCTTCCTGTTCAACGCCGTGCAGACGCTGGGCGGGGCCCGGACCGGCGAGGACCCCGCGCTCGCCGCCCCCAACCGGCCGATCGTCGTCCGCGCCGAGACGTCCGACCCGACGATCCAGGTCGCCCCGCCCGACGGCTCCGCCCCCCGGACCCTCGCCCGAAACGCCCAGGGCGCCTTCGTGGACGACGCCGCGACGACGACCGGCCTGTACGAGGCCCGCTGGACCGGCGGCGCGGCCCCGTTCGCCGTCAACCTGTTCGACCCCCGCGAGAGCGACCTCGCCACCCGAGGCCTCGTCCCCGCCGGGACCCCCGAGAACCGCGCCGAGGCCTACAAGATCAAGATCGGCTACAACCCCGTCGAGGGCGCCCGCACCGCCCCCGACGCCCGACGCGACTGGTGGAAGCTCGCCGCCCTCGCCGCCCTCGCCGTGCTGGCGGTCGAGTGGTACATCTACAACCGGCGAATCTACATTTGATTGGATCTAATCATCCTTCCCCCCTGGCGGGGGAAGGTGGCCCGAAGGGCCGGATGAGGGGGAAGACCAGCAAGAAAACCGACGGAGAATCCTTCGGGCCGGATGAGGAGGCGACGAGCAGGAAGGCCGTCGCGTCCTCGCAAAGTCCGCCTTGATGGTCCCCCTCATCCGGCCCTGCGGGCCACCTTCCCCCACCTGGGGAGAAGGGGAGACATGCGGATCCCACGCCGTTGAACAGCGATCAGTCGGATCCGTCGAGCGGCGGGGGCGGCGTCGGGTCGGCGGGCTTGGGGACGCCGTCGACCTCGGGGCGATCGCCGCGCTGGGTGTGGAGGGCCTGCTCGACGGCCTCCATCAGGCGGTCGGAGCGGAATGGCTTGTAGAGGACGGTCTGCAGGCCCTCCTGGCGGGCCTTGACGATGGAGTGGGTCGGGTCGTAGCCGAAGCCGGTCATGAGGATGACCGGGGTGTCGGGCTGGACCTCGCGGAGCCTCTTGAAGATGGCGTAGCCGTCCAGGTCGGGGAGGCGAATGTCGGCCAGGGCGGCGGAATAGGCCTCCTGGCGGGCGAGGGCGACGGCCTCGCGGGCGTCGCGCGCGGTCTCGACGACGGCGCCCTGCATGCCCAAAAGCTGGTGGGCGGAGCGTCGGATGGCCTCGTCGGCGTCGACCACCAGGATCCTCGCCCCGGCGAGCCGCGCGGCCGGGGGCGGCGTGATCCGGTTGGTCGGCGGCGGGGCGATCGTCGAGCCCACCTTCTGGATGATGCCGCGGATCTCGCGGGCCCGGTAGAGCAGGTGCCGGAGCCGCGCGATGACGTCCTCGTCGTGGCCGGCGTAGCGGTCGAGGACCGTCACGGCGTCGGTGATCACGTCGTCGAGCGGCAGGGCGACCTCGCGGCTGATCGCCTGGACCGAGGCGTTGGCGGTGCTCGCCTTCTCGGCCTGGAGCAGCTCCAGCGTGTTCAGAGCCGAGGCGACGTTGCGGCCGTAGATCTCCAGGAACTGGCGGTCGCGGTCGTCGAAGGAGTCGGTGTGGGGGCTCTCGACGTTCAGCGTGCCGATGACGTTGCCGTGGTAGATCAGCGGGACGGTCAGCGAGCTTCGCGCGTTCTCGGCGCCCTCGATGTAATAAGGGTCCTTGGTGGTGTCCGGGCAGAGGTAGCTCTGGCCGGTGGCCGCGACCAGGCCGGTCACCCCCTGCCCCTCCTTGGCGACCGACAGCTCGCGGCTGGCGGCCAGCGGGGTCATCCCCTCGGTCAGCAGCGGGACCAGGCGGTTGCTCGCGCGGTCGACCAGGCGGATCTCGATGAAGTCCAGGCCCATCAGGTCCTTCATGTGCCGCGCGATGTTGTACTTGAGGAGGTCGGTGCGCTCCTCCGCCCCCATCTGCGACAGCTCGTCGGGCGTGAGGTCGGCCAGCTCGTCGCCCGCCTGGGCGATGGCGTTGACCTTGAGCTGCTGCTGGGTCTCGTCGGTGATCTCGCGGGTCAGGGCGATCAGGTGGGTCAGCACGTGGCGGGCGTCGAAGACCGGCGTGACCGTGACCTTCAGGTAGCGGTTGTTGCGGACCTTCAGCACCGTGCTCGACGGCCCGCGCGAGGCCACCGAGGTCGTGAACGGGCAGGGCTCGGGGCCGAGGATCTCGGCCTCGGCGAAGGCCTGGTAGAACCGCGTCCCCACGGCCTTGTCGGCGTCGCCGGCGAACGACAGGAACTCGGGGTTCGCCCAGATGATCCGCAGGTCCGGGTCCACCACCGCCACGCCGTCGGCGATCGCGTCGAGGATCTCCTCCGCCTGGATGATCATCCCCACCCAGCGCGCCGCGGCGAGCTGCGAGGCGTCGACGTAGACCCCCTCGAACCGGCCGTCGCGCAGGAGCGAGAGCGCCCGGGAGATCGACCGGACCGAGACCAGCTCCACGGAGTCGCCCAGGCCGTCGAGGATCGCCTGGCCGTGCGCCGCTTCCCGCTCGATGACAAGAACGCGAGGCTTCTCGGCCACGTTGGTCAACCCAATGCTTCTAATTACGGAGGCGGCGGAGAGGTCCGGCGGATGCGGCGACGAGACCGGGAGAAGGGTGTCCGTGCGGGCGATCCTCAGTCATCCTAATCCCGCGTCCTCCCGCGAGCAAGCCGCAGCCGCTAGACTGGACGACGTCCGCCGCACCCCTGACGAAGCCGACAGGAGCCCCTCCCATGCGCGCCACCCAACGCCTCACCGCCCCCCACGGAGCCCTGCTCGTCGTCGACGTCCAGGAGAAGCTGGTCGCCGCCGTCGCCGACGGCCCGAAGGTCGTCGCCAACGTCGTCCGGCTGGTCCGCGGCGCGCGGCTTTTGGACGTCGCCGTCCAGGCCACCGAGCAGTATCCGAAGGGCCTCGGCCCGACCGTCCCGACGCTGGCCGAGCTGATCCCCGAGCGGCCCTCCAAGCTGACCTTCGCCTGCTGCTCCGCGCCGCAGGTCCTGGAGCAATTCTACGGCCGACTCGTCCGCCACGTGACCCTCGCCGGCCTGGAGGCCCACGTCTGCGTCGCCCAGACCGCGCTCGACCTGCTCGACCTGGGCTTCCGCGTCCAGGTCCCCGCCGACGCCGTCGCCAGCCGCAACCCGTTCGACCGCGACGTCGCCCTCCGCCGCCTGGAGTCTGCCGGCGCCACGATCACCACCACCGAAGCCGCCCTCTTCGAATGGTGCGCCACCGCCGACCGCCCCGAGTTCAAGGCCCTCAGCGCCCTGGTGAAAGGGCCGATCTGAGCCGGACGCGACCCTGCTTCGCCCCGGCCCCCCGCGAGTCGCCGGCCGTCAAAGCGCCCTCCCCCGCTCGACCTTCATCCAACGGTCGGTCGTCAGGTTCAGGGCGCCGCCGCTGTCCTGGTAGGCGTACACGGCGATGTAGGCGTCGGCCGCGACCTCCGCCGCGGTGAACTCGATCTCCACGTCGAAGTCGCGGGTGGCCGCAAATCCGACGGGAGGCTTGAGGGTCAGGACCTTCTGGATCGTCTCGTTCTTCCGCACCTGGATGTAGCGGTCGCCGGCACCGTCGGCTGCCCATGCGACCATGCCCCGCACCCGATACACGCCGGGACGCCTGGGATAGACTCGTTCCTCGTCGGAGGAGGCGTCGTGCATCGCCATCGTGTCTTCGACTTCGCCGTTGAACTCGACGGCGACGGTCGCGCCGGAGGCCGCCGACGGGGCGTCGTCCGCCGTGACGTGGCACACGTCCCGGTGGAAGCCGAACTCCCGCGCGGCCAGGTGGCCGATGCTCTCGCAATCGTCATGGAGCGTGAGCGGACGACGGGACGTCGGATTGAACGCGAAGCTCGTCCCGTCCTCCTTGTGGGCGAGGAAGCCGTATTGCATCTTCGGGGGTAGGGAGACGAACGGGCGGGTGATGCGCCTGGGAAGGCCGCCGGACCACGTGACGGAGGTCGAGCCGTTGGTCAGCGTGATCGTCCTGACCTCTTTCGAGGTCGTGTGCCATTCGTCCGCGTAATCGCCGCTCGCGTCCCCTTCCGGGCGGCCGCTGGCCGCCGTCGCGGAGTCGTCGTTGTTGTCGGCGGAGAACGTCGCGGTGTAGGTCCCCGTGTAGCCGGTCCACGGGAACTGCATCGTCGCCCCGGTGGCGCCCGGCCCCGGCCAGGCCGGCGAGGCGTCCGGGTTCTTCGGATCGTACATGTCGTCGCCGAGCAGGTAGAAACCCTGCCGGTCGATGGCGCGGCAGGCGTCGAGCGTCACGCCCTCCAGGCCGTCGTCGTTGTTGGCGAACAGCAGCCAGCCGGCGTGGGCGTCTTGTTTATAGTGGGGACCGGGGTCGCCGGCGTCGATGTGGATGTCGTTGTAGCCGGGGTTGATCGCCGTGCAGCCGACGAACAGACAATCCCCGTGCTTCCACAGGTCGCTGTGCCCGCCCACGATGAAGCCGCTCATGCCGCAATTCTCGGCCGTCACGCCGACCACCTTATAGTCTTGCCCGGCCCCGGCGAGCTTGAGGCCCACGCTCCCGCAGTTGAAGATATGCCCGCCGAGGAAAGTGACCTTCTTGTTGCTCCAGTTCCCCCCGCCGCCGCTGAAATCGACGCCCTGATCCACGTTGGAGACCCGGGGGTTGATGAGGGTCACGGCGTCGTTGCCGCCTCCGGCGATCCCGCGCGTCCGCATGTTCGGATAGGCTTTAACCGTCGATCCGTGATAGTCGCGAGGTTTGAAGCCCGACGCGGTGTAATAAGTGCCGTTGCCGAGCAGGTCGCGGACGACGAGGTTGGAGAAGGTGCAGTTGAAGCAATCCTGGATGCGGACGCCTTCCACCACGTCGTCGACCACGAGAAAGCGGGGATCGACCGGATCGACGCTGGAGTCGTGGAATAGGCCGTCGTGGACGTAGACGTCCTCGAAAACGCTGTCCTTGCAGCCGAGGAAGTTGGCGTAGGCCAGCATGCCCTGGCCGGTCAGCTCGACGTTCCTGACCCGGTGGCCCGACCCGCCCTGAATGTTGAGCCCTCGCGAACCTTCGCGGGAGCCGACGTTCGGGCTGTCGCCGGTGTGGATGTAGAGGCCGTCGATGCGGACCTGCTCGCAGTCCCGGAAGCGGAGGGTCTGGCTGTCCGGGGCCGGCGCGATGTTCTTGAGACGCAGGCGCCTGATCCAGGGGCGCTTGACGCCGGTGTACTGGATGTCGTCACCGGAGCCGTAAAGCCTGTCGCCGCCGTCGACATATCCGCCGGCGGCGATGGCCGCGTCGATCGCGGCCATGACGGCGGCGCGATCATTGGCGACGCCGTCGCCGGTCGCGCCATAGTTCATCGGGCTGAAGGCCGAGCCGGCGCCGAGATCGGAAGCGGCCGCGTCCGGTACCCTGGCCGCGGCCTGCGGGGCCTGCGCCTGGAGCAGGGTCAGCGACACGGCGAGGCAGGCGAACAGCGTCGCGACAGCAAAGGCGCGCATGGCACTCCAACCTTTCCAGCAGTGACCCATCCGTCCAGGATGCCCCATCGGCAGAGCGGTGCCAGCGAAAGAGCTTGATGTCACGAATCGAGACGGCGTTCGCCTCGCGTGCGACGCCGGTTACGGCATTTCCCGGATGGCTGTCGGCCTCGCCCCGGTCTCAGAACGCTGTATTGCACACGTGCCGAATCCCCCCTGTCCAGTGGGTAAGCGGAGAAACGGGCGCGTCCGGCTGGCCGGGGAAGTGGCAAGTCGGTCCGTCGCCGATCGTCCTTCCCCCCTCGTGTGACAAGGTGGCCGAAGGCCGGCTGAGGGGGCGACGAGCACGAAAGCCGTCGGAGAAATCAGAGTCTGGGAAGGCCGTCGGGTCCTCGCGCCGTCCGCCTCGATGGTCCCCCTCATCCGCCCCTGCGGGGCACCTTCCCCCACCGAGGGGGAAGGGAAGACGGGCCGTGGCATCCCGATCACCTCGCGGCCGGCGCGTCGGCGTCGTCGATCGTCAGCATGACGCCCGGGAAATGCTCCCGGGCCCAGGTGATCAGCCTGCGGACGGCGGCGAGCCGATGCTTCGATTGCAGGACGCCCGGAGCTGTCGCCTCTTTCAGTCGTTGCATCTCGGCCTGCTCCTTCTCGGCCTCCAAAAGTTGCCGCCGAGATTCGAAATACAGTTGACTTTCGATTGATAGACCGGCCGATGCAGCCGATTCACCGTTGCGATCGAGCCACTGGTCGAGCGCCCTGAAATACTTTTCCTTCTCCACCTCCTTCTGGCCTCGAAGTTCAGCGCTCTCCGCGACCTTCCCCCTGCTCTCTCGATAAGGAGGTCTCAGGAGTTCGCTTCGCTTCAAGGCCTCCCCATGCCGGTGCTCGGCGTCGTCGAGCACCTTCTGCCCCGCGGTGCTCCGCTCCGAAGCCTCGTCCTCCATCTCCCGCAGCCGGGCCACCAGCACGCGGGCCGGGGCGATGGCGTCCTCGCGGAGGCTCTGGGCCTGGAGTTCGGAGACCATGTCATGGTCCTTGCCCAGGTAGTCCTCGATGATCCGGAACTTCCGGTACGCGCTCACCAGCTGCGCCTCGATCTCGCGCAGGCTCCGGGCATCGGTCAATGCGAGGGCGGACGGCTTGAGGCCGATCGCCTCGCCGACGCCCTTCACGGAGGAGTCCGGGGGCGACGACGAAGACGACGCGGCGGGAGCGGCGGCGGCCGGCTTCGCCACCTGGTCGAGGAGTCGATCGAGCTTCTGCTCGACATCGGCCAGGCGGCCCTCGACATCGGCGGCCGGCGCGGCGGGCTTCTCGGGCTCGGGCGGGGCCTGCGCCGGGGGCTGGGGCCTGGGCGGGTCGTCCTGGACCCCGGGGGCGTCGAACGACCCGGCGACGGCCAGGGCCCCGGCGGTCAGGCCGAGGCAGGCGAAGGCGAACCCGAGCGGCTTCCACGGCGAACTCGACATGGCGATGACTCCCTGGGCCAGGGCCGCGGCGGGCCACTGGGTGGTGGACGAGGACCAGAAGGCCGAAAGCCAGCCCGACAGCCCGGCGAACCGGCCGGCGGCGACCGTCGCCGCGACGAGCGACGGCGGGATGGATGCGACCGTCAGATCCGCCCGCAGCAAGGCGAAGGCCGCGGAGGCGTCGAGCCCCCGGCGCGACAGGCGGTCGTGCAGGATCGAGCGCGCCCGGGCCATCCGGCTCCGCACCGTGCCGACCGGCCAGCCCAGCTCGGCCGCCGCCTGGTCGTGCGTCCGACCCTTCAGGTAGCAGAGGACGAGCGGGGCGCGGTACTTCTCGGGCAGTCGGGCCAGCTCCCGGTCCAGCGTCTCGATGGCGTCGTCGGGAGCGGGGGGCTCGACGGCCGCCACCGAGACGCCCTCGCGATCCCCCTCGCGGGCCCGGCGCTTGAGGAGGTCGGAGCGGGCCCGCATCGCGACGCGGTAGGCCACGCCGTAGAGCCAGCTCGCAAGGGCGTCGCCGTCGCGGAGGTCCCCCCCTTTGCGGACGAGGACCAGGAACGTCGCCTGGAACGCGTCCTCCACGTCGGCCGGGTCGCGCAGGTAGCGTCGGCAGAGGGCCAGCACGGGCGGGCCGTGACGGTCCACGAGGGCCTCGAACGCCGACTCGTCCCGCTCGGCCCGATACCGATGCAGGAGCCGCGCATCCCCTCCCGGCGCGTCCACCCCGTCGCGGAGCAGCCGCTCGACCTCCCGACCCGCGCCTCGGTTTCCCCTCCTCATCACCGCCCCTCCCCTTCCCTTCCCGGAGGTTACTGCAACGAGCCCCGCCCCCAATCCCGGTTTCTCGGGTTTTCCGTCGGATTCTCTCGGCCGGTCGTTCCCAATCCCCGATCCCGGTGCACTGTGTCTTGAGGACTTCGCGACGCGGGCCGCCTCGACGCTGAAGCCAGGACGACGGGACGCCTGGCGCCCCATGCGAAACGCGCCGAACGAACCCAATTTTCCGCCGCCCCGGGCGCCTCCCAAGATGTTGACGACACGTTCTTTACAGCCGAGCCGACCGTCTCCCGAGGTGCGCGAACGAAGCCAATCGAAGCCGATTCTCCGCTCGGGATCGTCGACGACGGGCCCGGATCGCGGTGCCGCGACCTCCCCGAAGTCGCGACGCCCGCAGGATCGCCCCGACGGCCCGTCGCCGTCGGACGGCGAAGGCACGCTGGGTCCCACGGGTTCCCCGAACCCGTGGAACGGCGTCGGGCCGCTCCCGAGCCTTCGCCGAGATCCCCGGCCGGTCCAGGGGTTCTCCGAACCCGTGCACCCGAAAACCTTCCCTCTCGCCTTGGCGGAGTGGAGTGAAGAGTGTCGCGAAACACGCCGAACGAACCCAATTTTCCGAGGCCGACGACCGAACACAACCGACAACCAAACAAGGACTTAAAACCGACGAATCCGTTCCCGCCGCCGCGCGAACGAAGCCAATCGAAGCCGATCCTCTCGGCGAGGGACCCGGCGGATTCCCGCTTGCGATCGGCGGGGCCCGCGCCTAGACTGACAGGGACGGTTTGACGTTCGTCGGAGCACGGCCGGATTCGGATCTTCCAGAGTCAGGGGGACGGGCTATGGTCGGCTTGAAGGAGTTGGAGAGGCCGGTCGGGCGGGTCTTCCGCCGGCTGCGGTTCCAGCGCTTCCTGGGGGCGACGGTCTGGGCGTGGGCCGGGTCGTTCCTGGCGGCGGCGGTCGCGATCGGGGCGTTCAAGGCCCTGAACCGGCCCCTCCCCTTCCCCGACTGGGCCCCGTTCGCGGCGGCGACCGGGCTGGGGCTCCTGATCGCGGCGCTGGTCGCGCTGGCCACCGGGCCGAGCCGGCTGGACGCGGCGACGGCGCTGGACCGGGCCTTCCACCTCCACGAGCGGGTCAGCTCCGCCCTGACGCTGCCGGACGAGTTCCGCGACACCCCCGCCGGCCGGGCGCTCGTCGCCGACGCGGTCCGTCGGGTCGAGGCGATCGACGTGGCCTCGGCGTTCCGGTCCCGGCTGCCGAGGCGGGCGTGGGTCGCGGCGGTCCCGGCGCTCGTCGCGTTCGGCCTGCTTTTCGTCCCGGCCTGGACCCCCGGCTCGGTCCGCGCGTCGGCGTCGACCCGGGCCGTCGACCCGGCCGTCGTGGCGAAGCGGACGGAGAACCTCGCCAAGAAGGTGGCCGCCCGCCGCGAGGCGATCGACAAGGAGAAGTTCCCCGAGGCCGAGAACCTGCTGGCCGAGATCGAGAAGCGGTCGAACGAGCTGGCCAAGGCCCCCCCGGCGCAGAAGGACAAGCTGCTCGTCGAGATGAACAAGCTGAGCGACGCCCTGAAAGACCGGCAGAAGCAGCTCGGCACGCCGGAGCAACTGGCCAAGCAGCTCCAGCAGCTCAAGGAGATGGGCGAGAAGGGCCCGGCCGACCAGCTCGCCAAGGAGCTGGCCCGGGGCGACTTCGCCAAGGCCATGGAGCAGGTCAAGCAGCTGGAGGAGAAGCTCAAGTCCGACAAGCTCTCCGAAGGCGAGAAGAAGGCCCTGGAGAAGCAGCTCGGCGAGGCCGCCAAGAAGCTGGCCGACGCCGCCAACATGGCCGAGCGGAAGAAGCAGCTGGACGAGGCCCGCAAGAACGGCGGGCTCAACGAGGAGCAGTACCAGCGCGAGATGGAGAAGCTCCAGCAGCAGGCCCAGAACCTCCAGCAGCTCCAGAAGCTCGCCGAGAAGGTCGCCCAGGCCCAGGAGGCCATGAAGCAGGGGGACTCCCAGAAGGCCGCCGAGGCCATGGGCCAGGCCCGCGAGCAGCTCTCCGAGATGGCCAAGAACATGGAGGAGATGCAGGCGCTCGACGACGCCCTGGCCGAGGTCATGGACGCCAAGAACGGCATGTCCGAGGGCCTGAACCAGCTGGGCGAGGGGATGAACGGCATGGGCGACGGGTTCTCCGACCGCCGCAGCAACAATAACAACGCCCGCGGCCGGGGCCGGGGGGCGGGCGACCGCCCCGAGGCGGCCGACGACACGTCCACCTACAAGACCAAGACCGCCCAGCAGATCCAGAAGGGCAAGGCCGTCTTCCAGGGCTTCGGCGAGCCCGGCAAGGCCGTCAAGGGGGAGGCCCGCATCGACGTCCAGGCCGAGCTGGAGGCCGCCTCCGCCGGCGCGGCCGACGCCCTTTCCAACCAGCGGATCCCCAAGAGCGTCGAACGCCACGTCCGGTCTTATTATGATCAGCTCAACAAGGGGCGGTGACCCGCCGCCCCGATCCCCTCATCGCGCCCGAGACGAGACCGAGACCGAGACATGGAAGCGATCGACCAGTACATCGAGCGGCTGAGCGACCCGGCCGTCCGCGCCGAGCACCGCAGGCTGAACGCCGTCGGCGAGGCCGGCCCGGACGTCGACCACGGCCGGAGGGCGAACGAGAAGCAGGTGGCCGCCGCCGAGGAGGCCCTGGGCGTCCGCCTCCCCCCCAGCTACAAGAAGCTGGTGACGACCACCGAGCCCTACGACAACTACCCGATGTACTGGGTCCTGGGCTCCGACGTGTACGGCGGCGACGTGGTCTCGATCAACGACCCGGCCCTGAAGGCGGCCCCGCCCCACCTGATCACCTTCGTCGAGACCGACGACGGCGACGAGTTCTGCTTCGACACCCGCCGCCCCGACGCCCGGGGCGAGTACCCGATCGTCCGCTTCGACGGCGACGACGCCGAGCCGGTCGCCAAGGACCTCGGCGAGTTCCTCCTGGCGAAGCTCCCGAAGGCCCGCTGAACGACGACCGTTGATATCTCAACCCTTCCCCGCTCGCGGCGGAAGGTGGCCCGCAGGGCCGGATGAGGGGGGAGACGAGCACGGAGGCCGTCCGGAGAAACGGGCGGGCCGGCAAGCCGTCGCGAATCGTCCTTCTCCCCTCGTGGGAGAAGGTGGCCGAAGGCCGGATGAGGGGGAGACGAGCACGAACACCGTCGGAGAAATCAGCGGCTGGGAAAGCCGCCGCGTCCTCGCGCCGTCCGCCTGGATGGTCCCCCTCATCCGCCCCTCCGGGGCACCTTCCCCCACCTGGGGGGAAGGGAAGACGGGCGGGGTCTCTCAGAGCCCGTCGCTGTTGCGGCCCCGGGGCTTCTGGATGTCCAGGATCATCCGGCCCCGCTTGAAGATGGAGACGGTGCCGGTGGACTGGGAGACGCAGACCGAGAGCGCGGCGGTGGTCACGGTGATGGCCGCCCCCGCCTCGTGCCGCGTCCCCAGGCCTTGCGGGAGGGGTTCTTCCAGCTTGCCCCGGGGGGCCAGGTAGCGGGCGGCGCAGAGGACCACGCCGTCGCCCCGGACGACGTAGGCGCCGTCGACGGCCGAGAACTCCTTGATGGTCTCCTCCAGCCGGGGGTCCAGGATGTTCCGCTCCTCCTCGGGATAGCCGTGGAAAGGGTTGAACACCAGTTGATGGCTCTGGGCCAGGACCCGCTCGCAGTCGCCCACGACGAACAGGGCGCCCACCGGCCGGCCCTCGCGGCCCTCGACCCCCAGCTCGCTGGCGACGTTGAGGATCCGTTCGAAGACCGCCGGGCTCACGTCCGGCGGCAGCGGGTCGGCCGCGCCGGCGCTGAACAGCTCGATCTCGGTCCCCATGTCCAGGACCATGATCGTATCCAGGGTCCCCGATCGGTCGACCCCCGTCAGGCAGAGGATCCGGTCGCCGGCGTGCACCAGGTCCTCGGCCGCGGCGACCAGGGTGGCCACCTTCACCTGCCCGGCGCGGGTCATGGCGATGTCCGGGAGCTGGACGACCCGGCAGACGTCCTTCAGCCCGTCGGGCACGACGAAGTCGCACCGCCGCGAGACCAGGATGATCCGGAAGTTGACGTCGTCGATCAGCGAGCGGAGGTCCGCGTCCTCCTCGACGACGTCGGCGTGCAGCAGCACCACCCGCGCGCCGACCTCGCGGGCGATCGCGTGGGCGTGTCGGACCATGCTGCGCGTGAGCATCTTCATGGGGGCGGCCGTCGATTCGTCGGGGTCAGG
>NZ_JAALJI010000023.1 GCF_011064595.1 Paludisphaera soli
CAGCGTCAGATACGGCAGCATGAACTCCCACTCGGCGTCGCTCACGTCGCTGGGGTAACCCTTTCGTGTCGTGCTCATGACTTAACACGAGCAAACGAAAGACGATAAGTCAATAACAGGCTCTAGGACCGGCCCGCCCACGCTCATAGCCCGGCGGTCCGGCGTCGGATGGGTCAAGCTGGCCGAAGCGGCCACGGTCCTGGACCGGCCGGCGCGACGCCACACCGGCGGAAAGACCGGCGACGGGAACCAGGAGCGGGTGAGGTCGCAGGATCCGCCGCTGCGGATGATCGCGACCCGAGGGAGGGCGGCGACCTGGGACTGTGCGGGCCGAGTGGCGGCCGTGCACCAGCTTCCGGGCCCTGCCTATCCTCCGCGTGGCGTCCGCTCTGGTCTTCCCGCTCGTCGGGCGCTTCGGGCCACCTTCATCGACCAGGGGGGAAAGGGGGCGGAGCGGATCATCCCAGGGCGGCGGCGAGGGATTCGCGGGCGGCGGAGATCGTGTGGTCGATATCGGCCTCGGTGTGGGCGGCGGAGACGAAGGCGGCCTCGAACTGGCTGCAGGGGAGGTAGACGCCCCGCGCGAGCATCTCCCAGAAGAAGCGGGCGAAGAGGGCCGTGTCGGACCGCTTCGCGTCGTCGTAGTCGTGCACAGGGCCGTCGTGGAAGAAGAGGGTGACCATGCTGCCGACGCGCTGGACGACGTGCGGCGCGCCGGCGTCGCTCGCGGCCTTTTCGAGCCCCTCGGCGAGCCGGGCGGACAGGGCTTCCAGCCGGTCATACACGCCGGGCTCGCGCAGGAGGCGAAGCGTGGCCAATCCCGCGGCCATCGCCAGCGGGTTGCCCGAGAGGGTGCCGGCCTGGTAGATCGCCCCGGAAGGGGAGACGCGCGACATGATCTCGCGCGAGCCGCCGTACGCCGCGGCCGGCAGCCCGCCGCCGATGATCTTGCCCAGCGCGGTGACGTCGGGGGTGACGCCGTAACGCTCCTGCGCCCCGCCGTAGGCGACGCGGAAGCCGGTCATGACCTCGTCGAAGATCAGCAGCGTCCCGTGCTTCGTGGTCAGCTCGCGGAGCCTCTCCAGGTAGCCGGGGCGGGGCGGGACGAGGCCCATGTTGCCGGCGATCGGCTCCAGCAGGACCGCCGCCACCTGGCCGGGGTTCGCCTCCAGCAGGCGCTCGACGGCCTCGGCGTCGTTGAACGGGGCGAGCAGGGTGTCGGCCGCCGCCCCCGCCGTGACGCCGGGGCTGTTGGGGTGGCCGAGCGTGGTCGCGGCCGAGCCCGCCTGGACGAGCAGGCAGTCGGCGTGGCCGTGGTAGCAGCCGGCCATCTTGACGATCTTGTCGCGGCCGGTGAAGCCCCGCGCCAGGCGGATGGCCGACATCGTCGCCTCGGTGCCCGAGGAGACGAATCGGCACATCTCGATCGACGGGACGGCCGCGGCGACGACCTCGGCGATCTCGGCCTCGCGCTCCGTCGGCGCGCCGAAGCTGGAGCCGAGTTCCAGGGCCTCCGACACCGCCGCCTTCACCTCGGGGTGGACGTGGCCGACGATCATCGGCCCCCACGAGCCGATGTAGTCGATATAGCGGTGGCCGTCCACGTCGAACAGGTACGGGCCCTCGGCGCGGGCCATGAACGGGGGCTCGCCGCCGACGCCGCCGAACGCCCGCGCGGGGCTGTTCACGCCGCCGGGGATCACCCGCTGCGCGCGGGCGAACGCCTCGGAACTCCTCGGGAGCCGGTAGTCGGGGCGCGAGAGGGCGGGGGTGGTCGGCGTGGGCGTGCTCATGCTCATGGTCGGGCGCTCAACCTTGCTGGAGCCATCGGGCGACGTCGGGGGCGTGGTAGGTGAGGATCATGTCGATCCCCGCGCGCTTGAAGCCGGTGAGGGTTTCCAGGACGATCCGCCGCTCGTCGATCCAGCCCCGATCGGCGGCGGCCTTGATCATGGCGTATTCGCCCGACACATTGTAGGCGGCCAGGGGGACGCGGAAAGCGTCCTTGAGCCGGCGGGCCACGTCGAGGTAGGCCAGCGCCGGCTTCACCATGATGACGTCGGCGCCTTCCGCAAGGTCGATCGCCGCCTCGCGGACCGCCTCGTCGCCGTTGGCCGGGTCCATCTGGTAGCCCCGCCGGTCGCCGAAGCTCGGCGCGCTCTCGGCCGCGTCGCGGAATGGGCCGTAGTACGCGCTCGCGAACTTGGACGCGTAAGACATGATCGGGATGTGCGAGAACCCCGATCCGTCGAGCCCCGCGCGGATCGCGCGGACCATGCCGTCCATCATCCCCGAGGGGGCGATGACGTCGGCCCCGGCCTTCGCGTGGCTGACGGCCTGCTCGGCCAGCAGGGGGAGCGTGGCGTCGTTATCGACGTCCATCCGCCCGGCGACCTCGACGAGCGGTCCGCAGTGGCCGTGGTCGGTGTACTCGCAGAAGCAGAGGTCGGTGATCGTCAGCAGCTCGGGCGCCCGCTTCTTGATGAGCCGGATCGCCTGCTGGACGATCCCGTCGTCCCGGAGCGCGGCCGAGCCGGTCGCGTCCTTGCGCTCGGGGATGCCGAAGAGCATGACGCCGGGGATCTTCAGCTCGACGACCTGGTCGATCACCTCGCCCAGGCGGTCGAGCGACCATTGCCGCTGGCCGGGCATCGAGGGGATCTCGCGGCTGAGGTTCGTCCCGTGGTAGACGAACAGCGGGTAGATCAGGTCGTCGCGGGTCAGCGTGTTCTCGCGGACGAGGTCGCGGAGCCGGGGGTTGCCGCGGAGTCGGCGAGGGCGGTGGGTGGGATGCCCGGCGGCGGGGTCGAACATGGCGGTGCGATGCCTCGTCTTTCCTTCACCCCGGTGGGGGAAGGTGGCCCGGAGGGCGGGATGAGGGGGACCATCAAGGCGGACGGATCAAGAGGCGACGGCCCCTCCGTAATTCCTTCCCCCCTGGTGGGGGAAGGTGGCCCGAAGGGCCGGATGAGGGGGACCGTCAAGGCGGACGACGCGGATGAGCGATGGCTTCTCGGAACGCCCCCCCCATCCGGCCTGCGGCCACCTTACCCACAAGGGGGGAGGAGAAGACGGGCCGGATGAGCGAGCGACGGCCTTTCGGCTCGTCCCCCCCTCATCCGGCCCTGCGGGCCACCTTCCCCCGCCAGGGGGGAAGGTCGTTGGTGTGGGCCCGCCCCCCGGAAACCGAGGGGCGGGGCGTGCGTCGCGGCTCAGTGGCCGCCGCCGCCGCGGCGGTGGCTGTGGGGGGGGGCCGGGAAGAGCCGGATCTCGCCGTTGTTGGCGTCGTGGCACTCGATCTGGAGGTGCTCGGCGGGGACGCCTTCCTTGATGTGGATCGCCACGCTCAGGCCGGTCTCGGCCTCGATGCGGGCGACGGCCTTGCGCTTGCGGTTGTTGAGATAGGTCGCCACGGCCGGGGCCACGGTGACCTGGATCCGCCGCACGTCCTCGCGGTGCGAGGCCAGGGCGATGATCCGCATGACGTCGATGGCCATGCTCTCGGCCGACTTCACGACGCCGGCGCCGCCGCAGTTCGGGCAGTCCTCGTAGACCGACCGCTTGAGGCTGGGCCGGATCCGCTGGCGGGTCATCTCGATGAGCCCGAACGCGCTCATGCGGAGGACCTTGGTGCGGGCCCGGTCGCGCTTGATGGCCTCTCGCAGGGCGCGCTCGACGCCCCGGCGGTGCCGCTCCTCGCGCATGTCGATGAAGTCGTTGACGATGACGCCGCCGAGGTCCCGCAGCCGGAGCTGGCGGGCGATCTCCTTGGCGGCCCGGAGGTTCATCTCGTAGGCCGTACGCTCGGCGTCGTCCTCGACCCGGAAGTTCCCCGAGTTGACGTCGATCGCCACGAGGGCCTCGGTCTGGTCGATGACGATCGAGCCCCCTTCCGGCAGCGGCACGTGCCGGCGCTGGATCTTGGCGATCTCGTCCTCGATGCCGTACTTGTGGAACAGGGGGATCTTCTCGTCGTACAGCTTGACCCGGTTGGCGAACCGGGGCATGACGACGCGGAGGAACTCCTGGGCCCGTTCGAAGGCGGCGGGCTCGTCGATCCAGATGGTGTCGATCTCGGACGTGAAGACGTCGCGGATCGTGCGGGTGATCAGGTCCGATTCCTGGTAGATCGGGGCCGGGCCCTTGGCCTTCTTGATGCGGCGGAGGATGACCTTCCAGAGCCGCAGCAGGTACGCCAGGTCGCGGGCCAGCTCGCGCTTGGTGCGCTCCAGGCCGGCGGTGCGGACGATGAAGCCGAGCCCCTTGGGGGGGTTCAGCTCGTGCATGATCTCGCGAAGCTTGCGGCGCTGGCCCTCGTCGACGATCTTGCGGGAGACGCCGACGCGGTTGAGCCCCGGCATGAGCACGAGGTAGCGGCCGGGGATGCTGATGTAGGTGGAGAGGGTGGGCCCCTTGGTGCCGATGCTCTCCTTGATGACCTGGATCAGGACCTCGTCGCCGCGGCGGAAGATCTCCTGGATCGGCGGCTTGACCTGGCCCCGGCCGCGGACGCCGCCGCGACCCCCTTCGGGCTTGTCGCCGCGACGGGGGCGGGCCTCGATGGGGCCGCGCAGGCCCATCTCGCGCTCCAGCTCCTCGATCTCCTCGATCTCCTTGCGGATCTCCTGCTCCAGCTCGGGGTCGATCTCCTCCTCGACGACGGCCCGGGGGGGCTCGTCGTGGTCGTGGAGGTCGTCCCCCTCGCCCAGCAGGTCTTCCAGGTCGTCGACCTCGTCGTCCTCCAGCTCGGGGACGCCGCGGCCGTAGGCCGGGGCGGGCTCGCGGAACGAGACGATCTCGTCGTCGCCTTCGAGGTCGTCGGCCTCGGCGTCGGCGTCGCCGGCGCGGGGGGCTTCGAGCGATTCCGGCCGCTCGCGGTCGCGGCGGCGGCCCCGGCGTCGGCGGCGGCGACGGCCGTCGCGGGGCTCGGGGCGGCCCGTCTCGGACTCGGCGTCGGCCTCGACGTCCGCGTCGGTTTCGAGGTCGGCGTCGACGTCCAGCAGGTCGTCCACGCCCGCGCCGAAGCCGCGGGGGTCCTCGTCCTCGACGGCCTCGTAGCCGCGCCCGGCGGGGGGGGCGGGGCGGTCGCCGAAGTCGAGGTCGGGCGACCGCAGCCGCTCGCGGCGGGGGACGTAGCCGGGCTCGCCGGCGCGGTCGTTGGCCAGCCGCCGACGACGCTCGACGTCGGTCTCCGCCGCGGGGGCCGGGGCTCGCTCGGCGGGCGCCGACGGGCGCTCGGCGGCGGCGGGGCGATAGGGGCGTTCGCGTTCGCGCTCACGCTCGCGATCGGCCTCGGGGGCGCGTTCGGCGGCGGGGCGGAAGCTGGGGATGTCGGCCTCGGCGGCCGGCCGGGCCCGCCGCGCGGGCGGGGCCGGGGGCTCGTCCGGGGTGACGGGCGTGATCTCGCGGGGGCGTTCGGGCTCGGGGCGGTCGCCGCCGCGCGAGCGGATGGCGGCGCGGCCGCCGCGACGGCGGGGGGGGGCGTCGACGTCGACGTCCGGGAAGTCCTCGATCGGGGCCGGGGCCTCGTCGTCGATCGGCTCCAGGATCTCCTCGTCGACGGGCTCGGGCGCCCGGGGGGACCGGCCGCGTCCGCGTCCGCGGCGGGGCTCGCGCTCGCGGCGGGCGGCCGGCGGGGCGTCGACCTCGGCGTCGGGCCCGAAGTCGGCCTCGGGCTCGCGGGGGGCCGGCGCCTCGGGCTCGTCGAAGAGCGAGCGCGAGCGGCCGCGATCGTCTCGGTCTCGATCCCGGTCCAGGCCGCGCCCGAAGCCGCCGAACTCGGGCTCGGCGGCGGGCTCGCGGCTGGCGGGGGCCTGCGGCTGCGGGGCCGGGGGCTGGCGGCGGGCGGTGCGGCTGGGGGGGAGGTCGGGGTCGAACGGCTCGGGCTCCTCGCGGCGGGCCCGTCCCCAGCGCGGCTCGGCCGGCTCGACGTCCTCGACGTCGCGCTCGCGGCCGTACTCGACCGACTTGGACCAGGAGGTCGGGCCGGCGTCGCGGGGGGCGCGGCCGGCGCCCCGGCCCTCGTCGTCGCGGTACTCGGGCTCGCGCTCGCGGGCCGGCTCCGGGGCTGGCGGCGGGGGCGGGGGGGCGAATCCGCGCTCGTCGTCGAGGCCCTCGCCGAAGCTGCGGGGCTGCTCGGAGCGGTCGCGGCGGCCCTTGATCGAGAGGTCGGGACGCTCGCGGGACGGGCGGTCGCGGCGGGGCTCGCGCTCGCGGTCGCGGCGGGGCTCGCGGTCCCGGGGGCGGGCGGAGGGCCCGGCGGGGCCGGCCTCGCCTTCGGCGGAGGGGCCGGCGTCGGGGGCGTCGGGGTCGTCCCCCTCGACGCCGTGGCGGTCGTAATACTGGGCCTCGACGTCGGAGACGTGGAGGAACCCGTTGCGGCCGACCGAGAAGTCGACGAACGCGGCCTGGATGGCCGGCTCGAGGTTCACGATCTTGCCCTTATAGATGTTGCCGGTGTAACTCTCGTGGCTGGTCCGCTCGACGTAGAGTTCTTCCAGGACGCCGTTCTCGATGATGGCGATCCGGCATTCCTCCGGCTGGAGGACGTTGATCAGCATTTCTTTCTTCATGCGCTGTCTTCCGGGTGATCGCGGTTAGCGGGGATTGTTTCGTGCGTCCGGGCCTCGACGGCCCGCCGGTGCGGGGTCGGGTCGGCCCGGTCTCGATTCGATCGATTCGGTCTCTGTCTCGGTCAGCTCGGCTCGGGCCGGCCGGCCAGCTCGACGTGGGTGCGGGTCAGGAAGGCCCCGCCGTCGAGGAGGTCGCGGACGCCGAGGCATTCGAGCACTTCCTCGGGCCGGGCCGAGCCTTCGGGCGACGCCTTCAGGCGGGCGCGGAGGGTCCCTTCTTCGGTCAGTCGGGCGTCGAGCAGGAGCGGGCGGAGGTCGAATTCGACGTCGCGCTTCCGGTCCGGCCGGCGCCGGGTCACGATGCGGCTTTCGCTCTCCAGCAGGGATGCGAGGGCCGTGGCCAGGCCTTCCCGGCGGCCCTCGGGGATCGGCAGTTCATACTCGACCCAGGCGGGCCGAGGGGGGGGCGCGGAGGGTTCCAGCGCCCGGGCTTCCAGCCAGTCGACGCCGGGCGGGGACGCCGCGGCGAGTCGGGTCAGCAGCTCGTCGGGGTCGGTGGGCTCGGTCAGCTCGAGGTCGACGACCTCGCGGAGCCCGGCGATCCCCAGGCCCATCGCCAGCGCGAAGGTGATCTTGGGGCGGGGGTTGAAGCCCTGGGTGGCGGCCACCGGGATCGCCGCCCGCCGCATCAGCCGCTCGAAGCAGCGCATGACGTCGTGGTGGCTGGTCAGGCGGAGGTCGCCGCGCTTGGCGAATCGGAGGCGGACCTTGACGGCGGCGGCTTGGGTCATGGGAGGGGGCGGCTTCGGTCGATCGGTCGATCGGCGTTCACGAGGCTCGGCGTCCCGGAGCGGTCGCGGCCCGGGGATCGATCCCGGGGCCGCGGGGAGAGGTTCATTCCGCTCGACGGGCCGCGGGCCGGGGGCTCCGGCCGGGGGCGTCGGGGGGCGTGAACGGGGGGCGTCTGGTCGCGGGGGCGTCGTGAGGCGTCTCGGCTCGGGTCGATTCCATTCGGGTTGCGGCTTCGGGGTGAAGGTCGCCGGCGGTCGGGGCCCTCCGCGCCTCGCGGCGGGGGGGGCCGATCGCCCGGGCGATCCCGGGTGACGTCAGGGGGCCGGCTCGCCGGCCGGTCGGCCCGGCCTGGCCGCGTCGGCGGTCGGCCTCAGGGCGGACTCCAGCAGGGCGACGACCTCGCCGGCGGTGTCGAGCTCCAGGGCCTCGGCGGCCACGGCCTGCGCGCGGTCGAGGCGGACGCCGCGGATCAGGCGGCGGACCTCCGGCAGCTGGTGCGGCGGCATGCTCAGCTCGCGCACCCCCAGCCCCAGGAGGAAGAGCGTGTACAGCAGCTCCCCGCCCATCGACCCGCAGACGCTGCAGGGGATGCCCCGCGCGGCGGCGGCCTCGACCACCCGGGCGATCAGGCGGAGCACCGCCGGGTCGGCGGCGCTGTACAGGTCGGCGACGGTCTCGTTGGTCCGGTCCACGGCCAGGGTGTACTGGATCAGGTCGTTGGTGCCGATCGAGAAGAAGTCCACCTCCTTTGCGAAGCGGTCGGCCATCAGGGCGGACGCCGGCACCTCCACCATGATCCCCAGCGGCAGGGCCTCGCGCAGCGGGCGGCCCTCGGCGCGGAGCTCGGCGGCGACCTCGCCCATCAGGTCGCGGGCGCGCCTCAGCTCGTCCAGGGTGGTGACCAGGGGCAGCAGGATCCGCACGTCCCCCAGGGCCGAGACCCGCAGCAGGGCCCGGAGCTGGGTCCGGAACAGCTCCGGCCGCCGCAGCGAGAACCGCAGGCTGCGCAGGCCTAGGGCGGGGTTGGCCTCGACGCCGCCGCCGCCGATCTGGGGGGCGAGCTTGTCGGCCCCCAGGTCGAGCGTCCGGATCACGACCGGCCGGCCCTCGAGCGACCGCACGGCCTCGGCGTAGGCCTCGTACTGCTCCTCCTCGGTGGGGGGGGCGACGGAGCGGAGGTACAGGAACTCGGTGCGGTACAGGCCGACGCCGGCGGCGCCCCACTTCAGGCAGGCGGCCGCCTCGTCGACGAACTCGATGTTCCCCCAGAGGCCGACCTCGACCCCGTCCAGGGTCACGGCGGGGAGGCCCGACTCCTCGGAGAAGGTGCGGTAGCGGGCCGACCGCGCCTCGGCCGCGGCGCGGTAGCGTTCGAGCGTCGGGGCCGCCGGGTCGAGCACGACCAGGCCGGCCTCGCCGTCGAGGATCGCCGTGCGGGCCGAGCGGGCCTGGCCGAGGATCGTCCCCAGGCCGGCGACCGCGGGGATCTCCAGGGCCGCGGCGACGATCGCGGTGTGGCTGGCCCGGCCCCCGGACTCGGTGGCGAAGCCCAGAACCCGCCTGGGGTCGAGCTGCGCCGCCTCGCTCGGCGTCAGGTCGTGGGCGAGGACGACGGAGGGGGTCGCCAGGTCGTCCTGGAACGAGCTGGGCCGCAGGCCGACGAGCTGGCCGACGATCCGGGCCTCGATGTCGCGGACGTCGGCGGCCCGCGCCGCCAGGTGGGAGTCGCTGAGGCTCTCCAGCCGGCCGGCGTGGCCTTCCAGGACCTCGATGACGGCGTGCTCGGCCGAGATCCGGTGCCGCTCGATGCGGGCCCGGGCGTCCGCCCGGAGCTGGGGGTCCTCGATCATGGCCGCGTGGGCGGCGAGGATCTCGGCGTACTGCGGGCCCAGCCGCTGGCGGGCCTCGGCCTCGGCCTGCGCGCCCTCGGCGGCGGCGGCGGCCAGCGCCGCCTCCAGCCGGGCGATCTCGCCGGCGACCGCCTCGGGGGCGATCTTGCGGGGGGGGAGCCGCATCCCCTGGGGGTCCAGCACGACCACCGGCCCTATGGCGATCCCGGGGCTCACGCCGATCCCCCGGAAGACCTGCTCGCCGGCCGGCTCCGGGTGCGCCGGGGACGGGCCCGCGTCCGGCGCCGGGGCGGGGCGGGGCGTCGTCGCGGGGGCCGCGGCCGGCGCGAATGCCGGCCGGGCCGGCTCGGGCGAGACGCCTCGCGACGGCCCGCCGTCCCCGCCTCCCCACGATGTGCCGTCGATCCCCAAGGTCATCGGGGCGGCTCCGCGTCCGGCGGCGGGCCGAGGGGCTCGCCGTCGTCGTCTTCGTAGAATCGGGCTTCCGCCAGGGCGGCCAGGGCCGCCACGGCCTCCTCGGCGTCGGGGCCGCGCGCCTCCACCTCCAGCCTGGTGCCGCACTCGGCGGCCAGCGAGGTCAGGTCGAGGATGCTCTTGCCGTTGAAGCAGCCGCCGTTGTAATGAACGCGCACGTCCGACCGATACTTCAGCGCGAGCTTGACGAACTTGTCGGCGGGCCGCAAATGAAGCCCCAGACTGTTGAGGATCTCGATCCAGCGGCGGGCGACGGTCGTTTCGTGGATCATCAGCGGCTCGATCGGCGTGCGCGCCGGAGGCGGTCGGCCCTCGCGGCGGCCGGCGGTTCGTCCCGCCGGCCGGGGGGCCGTCCCGTCGCGGCGTGTTGTGTCGTCTCGTTCGCGGTTCGTCCCGCCGGCGCGGGCGTCCCCCCGCGGACGGGGGGGCGTCCGGGCCGGGTCGGGCGTCGTCAGACGGCGGCCCCGTCGGCCTCTTCCAGGACCTCGACCACGTCCCGCGGCGACTTCGACTGCCGCAGGAAGCTCACGAAGCGTTCGTCCTTCAGGTGTCGGGAGATGTTCTCGAGCGCCCGCAGGTGGTCGCCGGGCTGGTTGTGGGGCGAGACCAGCAGGAAGAAGATGTCGACCGGCTCGCCGTCCAGGGCCGCGAAGTCGACCCCGTGCGACGAGAGGGCCACGGTGCCGATCAGCCGCTGCAGGGTCGGGTGCCGGGTGTGGGGCACCGCCACCCCCATGCCGATGCCGGTCGAGCCCAGCTCCTCGCGGTTGAGGATCGCGCGGATGACGCTCTCGACCTCGCCGTCGGGGAGCTGGCCGGCCGCGTTCAGGGCGGCGACCATCTCGCGGATCGCCTCTTCCTTGGTCGTGGCCTTCAGGTCCACGATGATGCTGTCCCGGACCACGAAATCCAATAACTTCATCAGCCCCTCCATCGACGGGCCGCCAGGCCGATCGCTTGCTATTCGTCCCGGCCCCGCCCCCGCACCTCGAGCGTTCGAAGGGGGGCGATGCGTCCGGGTCCCGGCCGCCGGTCGGGGTCGGCGAAGGCCGACCTTGGGGTTCCGCTCGGGGCGGAGGCGCCGGGAGACGTCCCCGACAGAACGCGCCTCGGGTTGGTTCCAAACTCGTCCGGGGATCCGCCCCGGTCAACCGGCCTCGCCGACCGACCGCGAGGGGTCCCCGCCGTGAGGGACGTCGCCTTTGTGGTTCTGTGACTTCTCTTTGTATCGCCGCAGCTGGGTCTCGATCTTGTGCAGGCACTGGTCCGCCGCCGCCTCGAGCGTCGGGCCGATCTCGGTCGCCACGAAGTCGTTCTTGTGCTCGGCGGAGACCTGGAACTCGACGTTCCACGCCCCCTTCTCGTGCGAGGTCGTGATCTCGATCGCCATCAGGCGGCCGAACTTGGTCAGCTTCTCCGCCTTCTCCGCCAGGCGTTGCCGCTGGTCCGGGGTCAGCTCGCCATGCCGCGTCGAGATCTCGATTTGCACCCGTCGACTCCTTGTCAGGCGCCGTGCGCGAGCCGGGGAGGGCCCGCGATCCAGGCGACGAAACAGTCAATCTAACTTAACCGCCCGTCCGAGCCGAGGTCAAGTCTCCTCCCCGATCCGAGGCCCTTCGGGGCGGGGGGCGGCCCCTACCGCCCGGAGGTCGCATCGATTAGTGTGGCGGCCTTTCCGTCGATGGGGGGCAGCCGCGGATGTGGACGCAGGATTACGACCCGTTCGGGAGCTGGCCGCTCTCCACCTTGCTCGCGGCCTTGCCGATCCTGACCTTGATGGGCCTGCTGGCTTCGAACCGGGTCCCGGCCTGGCTGGCGGCCTCGGCGGCGCTGGCGACGGCCTTCGGCGCGGCCGTGCTGGGCTTCCACATGCCCTGGGCGATGGCGGCGTCGGCGGCCGGGGTGGGGGCGGTCTTCGCCCTGATCCGGGTCGTCTACCTGGTCGTGGCGGCGATGTTCCTTTATGACCTGGCGGTGAAGACCGGCCGGTTCGAGGTCATGAAGGCGTCGATCGCCCGGCTCTCGCCGGACCGCCGGATCCAGGCGGTGCTGGTCGCCTTCTCGTTCGGGAGCTTCCTTGAAGGTTGCGCCGGGTTCGGCGCGCCGGTGGCCATCGCGTCGGCCTTCCTGGTCGGGCTGGGTTTCCGGCCGTTGCAGGCGGCGGTTTTGGCGCTCGCGGCCGACACGGTCCCGGTGAGCTGGGGGAGCGTGGGGATCCCGCTGACGACCCTGGGGGCGGTCTCGGGCCTGGACGTGCCGGCGCTCAGCGTCACCACGGCGAGGCTCCTCACCATCGCCACCCTGGGGCTGCCGTTCTGGCTGGCGGCGATCGTGGCCGGGCCGAGGCGGGCGTTCGGCGCCTGGCCCCCCTTGCTGGCGGTCGGCGCGACCTACGCGGCGGTGCAGCTCCTCTGGTCCCGGTTCGTCGCGGTGGAGCTTGTTTCAATCGCCTCGGCGATCGCCAGCCTGGTCGCCGGGGTCGTCGTCCTCCGCTTCTGGCGGCCGAGCGAAACCTTCCGGTTCGAGGGCGAGGACGAGCCCGAGCCGGAGGCCGCGGCCGACCCCGACTTCGGCACCCCCGCCGCCAAGCTCTCGCGCCGCGAGGTGGCCCGGGCCTGGATGCCGTTCGCGCTCTTGACGGTCGTCGTGATGGCCTGGGTGACGCCGGCCTTCCCGTCGCTCGGGACGCGGTCGGCCAAGGACGTGCTCGACGCGGCCTGGTCGTGGAAGCCCGAGGTGGGCGGCCTCCATAAGAAGGTGGTGCGGGGGGCCGCGGTGACGGGGCGCGAGACGCCGACGGAGGCCGACCTGGAGGCGGCGGTGCTGGACGTCACGCCGCTCTCGGCGGTGGGGACGGCGGTGCTGGTCGCGGCGGTGGTCGGCGGGCTGCTGACCGGGGTGGGGCCCCGGGAGCAGGGGCGGATCTTCCTGGGGACCGCCCGGCGGATGAAGACGGCGGCGCTGGCCATCGTCTGCATGCTGGCGCTGGGGTTCGTGACGCGGTACTCGGGGATGGACGCCGTGCTGGGGCTGGCGTTCACCCGGACGGGCCCGGCGCTCTACCCGATCTTCGGGACCTTGCTGGGCTGGCTGGGGACGGCGCTGACGGGCTCGATCACGTCGAGCAACGTGCTGTTCGGCAACCTCCAGCGGATCACGGCGACGAACCTGGACCTGTCGCCGATCCTGATGGGGGCGGCGAACACGGCCGGCGGGGCGATGGGGAAGATGATCGCGGCGGCGTCGATCGTGGTGGCCGCCGCCGCGACGGGGGAGGGGGGGCGCGAGGGGGAGGTCCTCCGCGCCGCGTTGCGTCACAGCCTGGCGATGGTGGCCGGCGTGGCGGCCGTGGTCTGGGTCGCGGCCCGGTTCGCCCCGTGGATCGCGGCCGTCCCGGCGGGCTGAGGCCTTCGGGGCGGCCGGGGGGCGGGCGTCGCGTCAGCCGCGGACGTCGATCCGCCGGGCCTGGATCTCGGCCGGCTTGGGGAGGGTTACGGTGAGGACGCCGTTGCGGTAGTCGGCCTCGACGCGGGAGGCGTCGATCCCCGAGGGGAGCGGCACCGACCGGAAGAGTTCGCGGCGGCTCCATTCGTGACGGCCGGCCTTCTCGTCGGGCTCGGCCTCGTGGGTCGCCCGGAGGATGAGGTGGTCGCCCCGGATCTGGACGTCGAAGTCGCCGGTTTCGAAGCCGGGGGCCTCGGCGCGGACGATCAGGGCGTCGTCCTTCTCCTGGAGGTCGAAGCCCCAGCGGTCGTTGCCGATCGGGGCTTCCATCAGGGCGGGCCAGCCGCCGAAGGCCTGTTCGAGGAGCCGGTCCAGCTCCTCGCGCATCCGCCGCATCGGTTCCCAGCCCATCGGCGAGAAGGCCATCGGCCGGGTGGCGGGGACGGTCCTGGAGGCGGCTTTCGTCGGCTTCATCGTCGACGTCGGGGCGGGCGGCGGGGTCGTGGTCGGGGTGGCTTCCTGGGCCTTGGGCTTCTCCATCGTCGCGTTCTGGGCGGCCATTTGGGGACCTCCTGGAAACACGTCGCGGGATGCGGAGCGTCGAGGCGCGGCTGCGGGGGCGGGGGGACGACCGTCGCGGGCGGCGTCGCCCCGTCGGCCCCGATGGACGCGACGCCGCTCGTCGCGAGGGCGCCTCGATCCATCAAGACATTCCGAGCACATGGCGCGCCACGCCGAAGAAGGGCGGGATCAGGCGTCCGGGGGCCGGTTCGTGCCCCGGCGTTGGTCGCGCGGCGACCATCGGGGTCGGGAGTCGGCCAGCCCCCGCGCGCGAAACGGCCGAGGGTCGCGTGGCCCCCGGCCGTTTCGGCGGGATGGTTCGTGGGCTCCGAAGGGGCTTCGCTCGACCGGCGGCGGCCTCGGGAGGGTCGGGATCGGGCAGGAGGGGCGCCGGTGGGACGGTGCGGTGGGGCCTTGGGGAAAGCCAGGACGTCCTGGCCCGACCGCTCCGTTCCAGCGTCAGCTCCGGCCTCGGTTCTCCCAGTCGGACGATTCGGTGCAGCGGCCGTAGCCGGCGTCGGGGGCCTCGGCGCTCTGGACGGCGGCCTCGGGCTCCTCGGCGGGGCAGGCGGCGTACTCGCGGGGCTCGACCTCGGCCGGCTTGCCGACGACGTGGGTCGGGGCGGCGGCCTCGATCTCGCGGGCGGGCTGCTGGACCTCGGTCCGCGTGGCGGCCTCGGCGGCCTTGCGGGCGGCCTTCTTCTTGCTCTTGCCGCCGGACTTGGCGGCCTTCTTGGTGGGCATCTTCATTCCAGTCGACATGGGACACCTCCCCGCGCGACGCGGGAAAACCCTGGAAAACGCGGGCTCGTCGCTGGTCAGGGGCCGAAAGGTCCCGCGACGGATCCGCGCCTCCCGCGATGGTTCGCTCCACCGAACCGATCGCGCACCCGCCCACGGGACGGGTGCGGAGACATCGCCCTTCGATGTTCCGGAAGGCGAACGTCTCCAGGGTAAATGTATACCCCGGGATTCGGTTCCGCCAGCCCCGCCGCGCGGATTTCCCCCGGCCTCCCCCTTGCCGCGACGGCCCTCGGCCGCCACCATGCAGGCTCGGGATCCAGGCCCGGTCTTCGGCCGCATCGGGACGGCCCGGACGACCTGGAGCGTCGCGGCCGACGAGGACGAGCGGCCCATGCGCATCGGCATCCTTTCGGACACCCACGACCAGGCCCTCCGCACGCGGCGCGCCGTGGCGACCCTCCTCGAAGCCGGGGCCGAGGCCCTCATCCATTGCGGCGACCTGACCACCCCCGAGGTGGTCCTCGAATGCGTGGGTGCCCCCGCCTACCTCGTGTTCGGCAACTGCGACTACGACCTCGACGCCCTCCGCCTCGCCATGCGCCAGGTCGGCGCGACCTGCCTGGAGCGCGGCGGCCTGATCGAGCTGGCCGGCCGCCGCATCGCCGTCGCCCACGGCGACTCCCGCCGGGAATACCAGCGCCTGACCGACGAGGCCCCCGACTACTTCTTCTCCGGCCACACCCACGTCCGCCGCGACGAACGCGAGGGCCCCACCCGCTTCATCAACCCCGGCGCGCTGTACCGCGCCTCGACGTTCACCGTCGGCCTCCTCGACCTCCTCACGGACGAGTACCGTTCCCTGACCATCCCCCGCTGAGGGATTGGCTTCCAAATTGGCTTCGTTCGTCGACGGAGTTGTGTTCGAGTTGGGTGGTAATGTGTTGTTGGGAATGAGTTTGCGTCGGTTTTTGTGATTGGCTTCGTTCGGCGGATTCGATCGCGTTTTCGACGCCTCCGGATTTCTCGAGCACACCCCGGGAAGGACTTTGGGTGCCACGGGTTCGACGAACCCGTGAACCGGCTTTGGATCTAGGCAAGGGCTCGGGAGCGGCCCGACGCCGATCCACGGGTTCGTCGAACTCGTGGCACCCAGGCGTCCCTGGGGACTGAATCGTCGCCGGGCCGATTCGACAACGCTTCACCCTGACAATGGCGCCGAAATCGGGAATCCGCGCGCGGACGTCACGGAATCGCCGGGCCTTGCGTCCTTGCGGCGGAGAACGGACGGGGACGGCCCGAGTCGGAGCGTCGACATGAGCGAGGCGGACGAGAAGGTCGAGGCCGCCGAGCGGCTGCGGCCGAAGCTGCTGGGCGTGGCCTACCGGATGCTCGGCGACGCGACCGAGGCCGAGGACGCGGTGCAGGACGCTTATCTGCGGCTGCATCGCCACGCGGCCGAGGTGCTCGACCCGGAGCCCTGGATGGTCAAGGCGGTGACGCGGCTCTGCCTGGATCGGCTGCGGCGGGCGAAGACGCGCCGCGAGTCGTACGTCGGCCCCTGGCTCCCCGAGCCGGTGCCGGCGGGCTGGCCGGGCGCGGGGCCGGTCGACCGCGCGGAGCTGGCGGAGTCGCTCTCGATGGCGTTCCTGGTCCTTTTGGAAACCCTCTCGCCGGCCGAGCGCGCCGTGCACCTCTTGCGCGAGGTGTTCGGCTACGAGTTCGAGGAGATCGCCGGGCTGATCGACAAGTCGCCGGTCAACGTCCGCCAGATCGCCTCGCGGGCGAAGAAGCGGCTGGAGGACCGCACGCCCCGGTTCCATCCCGACGCCGGCGCGGCCGACGCGCTGGCGGAGCGGTTCTTCGCCGCCTGCCGCGACGGCGACGTTCACGCCGTGGAGTCCATGCTGGCGGCCGACGTCACGCTCTACTCCGACGGCGGCGGCAAGGTCTTCGCCTCGCCCCGGCCGGTGGTCGGCGTCCGCAAGGTCGCCCGGCTGTTGACCGTGGTCTTCCGCAAGATCCGGGCGGTCGGCGAGGCGTCCTTCACGGTCGTCAACGGCCGCCCCGGCGTCGTCTTCACCCACGGCGGCCGGACCTTCAAGGTCGCCACCCTCGCCGCCGACCCCGACGGCCGGTCCGTGTCCGCCGTCTACATCGTCCTCAACCCCGACAAGCTGGGCCACTGGCCCGCGTCGACATCCACAAGCCCCGAACAGGGAGACGTGAACCCATGGAAGCGCGATTGAACTACACGAGCCTCGCGCCGGAGCCGATCAAGGGCCTGTACGCCATCCAGAAGCACCTGGCCGCGTCCGGCCTGGAGTTCTCGCTGCAGGAGCTGGTGAAGACCCGCGCCTCGCAGATCAACGGCTGCGCCTTCTGCCTGGACATGCACACCCAGGACGCCCGCGCCCACGGCGAGACCGAGCAGCGCCTCTACGCCCTGACCGCCTGGCGCGAGACCCCCTTCTACACCGACCGCGAACGCGCCGCGCTGGCCTGGACCGAGGCCGTCACCCGCATCGCCGACGGCGTCCCCGACGATGTGTACGAGGAGGCCCGCCGCCACTTCACCGAGCAGGAGCTGACCGACCTGACCTGGGCCGTCGTCGCCATCAACGCCTGGAACCGCCTCGCCATCGCCTTCCGCGTCGTCCCCGGCACCTACAAGCCGAGCATGAAGGCCGCGCTGGAGAAGCAGCTCGCCGGCGCGTGAGCCGTCCGACCCCGATCTCCACTCCTTCCCCCTGGCGGGGGAAGGTGGCCCGAAGGGCCGGATGAGGGGGGGACGAGCGAGTCGGCCGACGGAGTTCCAGCGGGGCCGGCCGAGGCCGTCGGTCAGGCGGGCCGGGCGTCGGACTCCAAAGCTCCCCGCCAGCGTCGCCCCCTCATCGGACCGCTTCGCGGTCTGTCTTCCCCGCGAGGGGGGAAGACGTTCGAATTGCGACGCCCATCCCCAGCGTGGGAAGGGCCGTGAGCCCGGGACTCACCGGTCGATGCGGTCCAGGTTCGCCTGGGTGTAGCGCTCGCCGGCGACTTCCTCGGGCGGGACGGCGGCCTCCAGCTCGGCGACCTCGGCGGGGGTCAGCGTGAGGCTCGCGGCGGCGGCGTTCTCGTCCAGGTACTTGCGGCGCTTGGTGCCGGGGATGGGGACCACGTCGTCGCCCTTCGCCAGGACCCAGGCCAGGGCGAGCTGGCCGGCGGTGCACCCTTTGCGGGCGGCGATGGCCCGAACGCGGTCGACCAGCACGCGGTTCGCCAGCAGGGCCTCGGGGGTGAAGCGGGGGTAGCGGCTGGCGCGGGAGTCGGTCGGGTCGAGGTCGCTCGGGGCGGTGATCGCGCCGGTGAGGAAGCCCCGGCCGAGCGGGCTGTAGGGGACGAAGCCGATCCCCAGCTCGCGGACCGCGGGGAGGATCTCGGCCTCCACCTCACGCGTCCAGAGGGAGTATTCGGTCTGCAGCGCCGTGATCGGGTGGACGGCGTGCGCACGTCGGATCGTGGCGGGCGAGGCCTCGGAGAGCCCCAGGTACTTCACCTTCCCCTCGCGGACGAGGTCGGCCATCGCGCCGACGGTCTCCTCGATCGGCACGTCGAAGTCCACGCGATGCTGGTAGTACAGGTCGATGTGGTCGAACCCGAGCCGTTTGAGGGAGGCGTCGCAGGCCGCCTTCACGTACTCGGGCCGGCCGCTGACGGACCAGGCGGACGGGTCGTCCTTGCTCCGCACGTTGCCGAACTTGGTGGCCAGGAAGACCTCGTCGCGACGGTCGCGGAAGGTCCGGCCGATCAGCTCCTCGTTGTCGCCGATCCCGTAGGCGTCGGCCGTGTCGAAGAAATCGATCCCGAGGTCGAGCGCTCGCAACAGCGTGGCGGCCGACTCGGCGTCGTCGCGCGCGCCGTAGAACTCGCTCATCCCCATGCAGCCGAGCCCCATCCGGGAGACGACCGCCCCTTGCGACCCGAGCTTCACCTTTTGCATCCGTCTGCCTCCTCGCATCCCGACCTCTCGCAGGTCCGCCGCACCCCCGGGCGCGACGGTCGTCCTTCATCATAGCGCGGCGATCCATCCCGTCGACTACGATGGGGCGAGAGCGAAGGCGGCTTCGGTCGCGGGCGACTCGGCCGGAGCGATGCGGGAGGAGGCGACCGTGGGGGTGGCGGACGTGAGAGCCTTTTATCGGAGCATCCGGGGGAGCCTGGGGGCCGCGGCCGCCCTACTGTTCTGGGACGTGGTGATGACCGGGTCGTTCCTCATGTCGATGATCTTCTGCCCGATCTGGATCCTCATCAGTCTCTTGAAGAGTACCATCCAGCTCCCCGGTCGGAGACTCGCCCTCGCGAGGGTCGGGATCCCGGTCGCGACGTTGGCGATCGTCTGGGCCAACGACGCGGTCCAGCTCCGGATCGCCGAGGCGAACGCCCGGCGCGTCGTGGCGGCCTGCGAGGCGTATCACGTCGACGAGGGCCGATTCCCCAGGAAGCTCGAAGAACTCGCGCCGCGGTATCTGGAGTCGGTCCCGCTCGCGAAACACTGCATGATGGGCGGCTTCTTCTATTCCAATTCCCAGGGGGGCAAGCCCATGCTCTTCTGGGTGGTGGTCCCGCCGTACTTGCGGAAGATCTACCATTTCGACACTCGGACCTGGAGCTACCTGGATTAGGGCGACGAGGGCGGGCCCGTCTCCCGTGCTCCTCACGACTCCTGGACCCCGACCATGGACCCGCGACTGGTCCCGATCAGCAAGTTCCTCGCCAAGCACCTGCGCCACGCGCCGGGGGAGATCGGGCTGACGCTCGACGGCGAGGGGTGGGCGGGGGTGGACGAGCTGCTCGCCGCCTCGGCGCGGCACGGATTCGCGATCGCGTACGACGACCTGGTCGCGGTCGTGGAGACGAACGACAAGCGGCGGTACGCGTTCGACGCGACGGGCGACCGCATCCGCGCGGTGCAGGGGCACAGCGTGGCGGTCGACCTGGGGCTGGAGCCTCGCGAGCCGCCCGAGACGCTCTGGCACGGCACCGTCGAGCGGTTCCTCACTTCGATCTTCGAGCGGGGGCTGGTGCCGGGGACGCGGCGGCACGTCCACCTGTCGGCGGACGTCGAGACGGCGCGCAAGGTCGGCGCCCGGCGGGGGCGGCCGGCGATCCTGCAGGTCGCCGCCGGCCGGATGCACCGCGACGGCCTGACATTTTACCGGTCCGAGAACGGCGTCTGGCTCGTCGACGCCGTCCCGTCGGGCTATCTGTCGCGGATGGGATGAAGCGAAAGGGCGGGAACGACGACGCCCCGCGAGATCCTCGCGGGGCGTCATGTCGCGCTTCGGTGCGGTCGGTCTCGGCTCGGTCCAGCTCAGGAGCCGGCCTTCTTGGCGGTCTTGCCGCCGGCGCTGCGCTCGCGCTGCATGACGTCCTGATGGTCCTTCTTGGCCGCCTCGAAGTCGGCGGCGGAGGGGGCTCGGGCTCGGCGCCGCAGCCGGAGGCGAGGGAGCCGAGGGCGACGACGGCCGCCAGGCCGAGCGTCGCGAGGAGGGAAGACTTCTTCAAGGGAACGCTCCTGACGAGGTCTCGCGGTTCGATCGAGTGGGCGGATTCGGCCCGGTCCGGCTCAGTAGGAGTCAGCCGAGACGACCTCGCCGCCGATGCGGGTGCTGAGGCCCATCCAGATCTGCTGATTCACCGACTCCTTGATGGCGCGGACGCTGCCGTCGGCCATCGCGGCGTTGACGACGCCCGGGTGGTACGAGGAGGCGGGCTTCATGATGTACCACCAGGACTGGTCGTCCATCGTGGCGCAGATCTTGTTGGGGGTGAGGATGGTGTTGAACCAGGTCCGCCAGACGCTCCCCTCGACCCCGGGGTAGCCTTTGTACCGCCAGCCGCCGGTCCAGGCGATGGGGCCGGTGGACCAGTTGATGGCGTTGACGGCTGCCGTGGCCTGGTCGACGGTGGAGTTGGCGGTGAGGCCGCAGACCTCGTCGCAGTCGGAGACGCGGGTGCGGGCGGCGGAGGCGGCGAGCGGGCCGTTGGCGACCTCGGCGCAGAGCAGGGTGTCCTCGCGGGCCGACTGCACGGCCGGCAGCAGGAGCGCGATGAGCACCGCGATGATCGCGATGACCACCAGCAGCTCGATCAGCGTGAAGCCGCCGGGACGACGATTCGTTGTCTTCATGGGCGATCGCTCCGGGACGCGGGGGCGCGACGCCGCCTAGGATGAAAATATTTGCAAAGTTTCATCCTATCGGCCGCGGTCCGCCCGAGCCCTGTCAGGACTACTTCGGATGCGTGGGACGGAATGTGGTCAGGGGGATTCCGAGGCGGGCCCGCCCCCGTCGGTCGGCACCGCGGGCGAGGGCGCGCGGGGGCCGTCGGCGGCCCGGGGCGTCGTCGCGAGTCGGGGCGTCTCGTCGGGGCGGGGGCCGGAGGCCGAGTCGCGACCGCCGTCCTCGTAAGGGTCGAGGGGCGGGGGCCAGCCCGCATCATTCGGGGCCGGCCGGGCTCGGTTCCGGACGATCGGGGCAGGGGAGGGCCGTCCCTCACGTCAGCCACGAAGGGTACAACGCCGATCGCGGGCTGGCAACTATCGATTAAGGACTTCGGTGACTAGAATGTGGCATCCGCAAGTGGTGATCCGGAAGGGGTTTCCGGGCGGGGGCGCGGCGTCGCGGCGGCCGGCTTCGAAACGTCGAGACGCCCCGCGCGGCGGGCGCGGGGCGTCTCGGAAAGGTCGGGGCGGGCGGGGCGGGCGGGGCTCAGGGCTTCTTGGCGGCGGGCTTCCCGGCCTTGGGGCCGTACTCCTTGGCGATCATCTCCTGCTGCTTCTTCTGGACCTCGGCGAGGTCCTCGGCCGCCATCGGCGGGGGCTCGGCGTCGCCGTCGCAGCCGGGGGCGAGCGGGACGAGGAGGATGGCCGTCGCCAGGCCCAAAAGCGCCGCGGATACGGGACGGTTCTTCAAAGGCGGGTGCTCCTGTCGAGTCGTGTGGGTTGTTGGAATGTGCATGTCTTCGCTTCACCCCTGGCGGGGGAAGGATCGCGGAGGGGTCGATGAGGGGGATCATCCAGGCGGACCATCCGGGGGGCCGACGGCTTTTCGAGATGCCCCCCCTCATCCGGCCTTCGGCCACCTTCTCCCACGAGGGGAGAAGGACGATCGGCGAAGGCCCGCCCGATTCCCCGGACGGCGTTCGTGCGCGTCTTCCCTCCCCCCCTGGTGGGGGAAGGTGTCCCGAAGGGGCGGATGAGGGGGACCATCAAGGCAGACGGCGCGAGGGAGCGACGGTCTCTTGCGACGCCCCCCTCATCCGGCCTGCGGCCACCTTCTCCCACGAGGGGAGGAGGACGATCGACCGGGGCGTCAGAACGAGTCGGACGAGAGGACCTCGCCGCCGGCGCGGGTGCTGAGTCCCATCCAGACCTGCTGATTCACCGAGTTCTTGAACGCCTTGACGCTGCCGTCGCAGAGGGCGGCGTTGACGACGCCCGGGTGGTACGAGGAGGCGGGCTTCATGATGTACCACCAGGACTGGTCGTCCATGGTGAGGCAGGTCTGGTTGGGGGTGCGGATGGTGTTGAACCAGCTCCGCCACATGCTCCCCTCGACCCAGGGGTAGCCCTTGTACCGCCAGCCGCCCGCCCAGGGGATCGGCCCGCGCGACCAGTCGACGGCGTTGGCGGCGGCGGTCGCCTGCTCGACGGTGGAGGTGCGGGTGAGGCCGCGGACCTCGTAACAGTCGGAGACGCGGGTGCGGCCGGCGCCGGGGGTGAGCGGGCCGTTGGCGACCTCGGCGCAGAGCAGGGTGTTGCTGGAGCCGTCCGGGACCGAGGCGAACGTGATGTTGGTCCGGGAGAAGGGCTGGACGGCCGCGTCGTCGTCGTAGGTCCGGCCGAAGACGCCGTCCCAGCTCTGGGTGCGGGGCCACCACGTCCCGGCGTTCCAGGCGTAGTTCACCGCGTAGGTGTTCCAGCCGTCGCTGGAGCGCTCGGTGTAGACCTCGGACGGGCAGTTGTAGCCGGCCACCCGGGCGCGGAGGACGGTCGTGTTCTCGGCCAGGGTCCAGAGCCAGCGGTTGTCGATGTTGGAATTGAACGAGGCGTAGAGCGCCTGCTGCTCCACGAACGGCAGCATGGCGACGTTCACGGCGATCGCGCCGTAGCCCTCGCCGGGCGGGAACACGCCCCAGACGTCGTGGTAGTTGTGCAGGCCCAGGCCGATCTGCTTCAGGTTGTTGACGCACTGGGCGCGTCGCGCCGCCTCGCGGGCCGACTGCACGGCCGGCAGCAAGAGCGCGATGAGGACGGCGATGATCGCGATGACCACCAGCAGCTCGATCAGCGTGAACGCCGATCGCTCTCGGGACGATGCGCGCATGACGAGGCACTCCGATGGGACGGGACGGGTGTCGTGCGACGAACGTTCTGGGGAGAGGGTCGCGGGGAGCGTACCAGGGTCGAAGGCCCGTATCGGCGGGAGGGCCGCCTCGGGGCTTCGACGTCGGATGAGAGGCGAGAGCGACCCACGTCGCTCCCGTATCGGCTAATTATAGCATCGTGTTCGGCCGGTCCGCAAAAGAAAATTCATCTCGCCGCGACATCCCGATGTCGCTTTGCAAGATGTTTTACAGGAACAAGATAGAGTCGATGGAACCGAGGTCTGCGATCGGCTCGCGTCGAGATTTCGAAGTCGTGCCGCTTGGAATGAGGGAGTGCATTGATTGTGTGAGTATGTGAGGCTGGGTTCATGCGTTCCCGCGTCGGCCCATGCCCCCTCGGGTCGCGCGGCCGGGCCGTCGCGAGGGGCCCGGGGTTCGGCGGCCGATCGGTCGGGGGTACGGCCGAGCCTTCGGCGGAAGGGTCTCGTGGGCGGACGGCATGAAGATTGCCCATCAGCGCCTTGCGTGGTCCCGTAGCGTCTCCAGCCGAGAGGAATCCGTCATGCCGCCCGACGAGTCTCGCGCCACGCGCGCCCACCGCGGGAATGGGACTGGCGAGCAGCCCGGGACGGCCGCGAAGGCGGGCCCCCGCGCCCGGCCGATCTTCGTCGTGCAGGAGCACCACGCGTCGCGCCTCCATTACGACCTCCGGCTGGAGGCCGACGGCGTGCTGAAGAGCTGGGCCGTGCCGAAGGAGCCGACGCTCGACCCCTCGGTCAAGCGGCTGGCGGTGGAGGTCGAGGACCACCCGCTCGGCTACGCCTCGTTCGCGGGCGAGATCCCCCGGGGCCGTTACGGCGGCGGGACCGTCGCCATCTGGGACCACGGCACTTATGAAGACCTCTCGTCGGGTCGATCGGTGGTCGAGGCCCTCGCCGACGGGCGCCTGGAGTTCGCGCTGCACGGCGAGAAGCTCCGGGGGGCGTTCGCCCTGATCCGCATGAAGGCCCGAGGTCGGGGCAAGCCGCAGTGGCTCCTCGTCAAGAAGCAGGATGAGTTCGCCGCGGTCGGCCCGCCCGAGGCCGGCGAGTCGGACGAGGCCCCGCCGCCCAGGTCGCGGGCCCGATCCGGCAAGGCGCTCGTGCAGCCGCCCCCCGCGTCCGCGCCGCCGGAGGCGATCGAATTGACGCACGGCGACAAGCTGATGTATCCCGAGGCGGGGCTGACGAAGGCCGACGTCTTTGCGTACTACCGCAAGGTCGCCCCCCGGCTCCTGCCGTTCCTGAAGGACAGGCCGATCACCCTGGAGCGGCTCCCCGACGGACTCTCGGGCCCCGATGCGCCCCACTTCTGGCAGAAGGACGCCCCGGACTACTACCCGGACTGGATCCCGCGCGTCGCGATCAGGGCGGGGCGCGGGAAGGTCGTGCGTTACATCGTGGTGAACGACGAGCCGACGCTCCTGTATCTGGTGAACCAGGGGGCGCTCACGTTCCACGTCTGGGCCTCGCGGGTGCAAGACCTCGACCGGCCGGACTTCGTCCTGTTCGACCTCGACCCCGGCGACGCCGCGTTCGACGACGTGATCGCCGTGGCCCTGGCCGTGCGCGACGAGTTGACGCGCGAGCGGCTCGACGCTCAGGTGAAGACCTCGGGCAAGTCGGGCCTGCACGTCCTGGCCCCCTGGACGGGGGAGGGGGGCCACGACGAGGCCAGGGCCTGGGCGTCGGACGTCGCCGGGCGCGTGGCCGCCGCGACGGCCGACCGCGCGACGACCGACATCCGCAAGGTCCGGCGCAAGGGCCGCGTCTACATCGACGTCATGCAGAACGCGCGCGGCCACCACGCGGTCCCCCCCTACGTCCTGCGCGCGATCCCCCGCGCGACCGTCTCGACGCCGATCGCCTGGCGCGAGGTCCGCCCGGGGCTGGACCCCGCCGCGTTCACCGCCGACGTCGTCCTGGCGCGGCTCGCCCGGCGCAAGGCCGACCCGATGGCCGTCCTCCTCGGCGCCCCGAGATGAGGCCCCCATGTCCGTCCTCGTCGGCACCTCGGGCTGGAGTTACGATCACTGGGTCGACGTGCTCTACCCCCGCAAGGCGACCAGCCTGGAGCGGCTCGACGCCTACGCGCGACGGTTCCGCACCGTCGAGGTCAACAACACGTTCTATCGATGGCCGAGGGACGAGGTGTTCGCCACCTGGTGCGAGCGCCTGCCCGAAGGCTTCGTGACCACCGTCAAGGCCTCGCGCGGGCTGACCCAGTTCCGCAAGCTCAACGACCCGGTCCCCTGGCTCGACCGGATGGAGGCCGGCCTGGAACGCCTGGGCGCGAAGCGCGGCCCGCTCCTCTTCCAGCTCCCTCCCCACTTCCCGCGCGACCTCGACCGGCTCGACCGCTTCCTAGGCGTGCTCCCCTCGGGCCGGCTGGCGGCGATCGAGTTCCGGCACCCGACCTGGGACGTGGAGGAGACCTTCGCCGTCCTCGAACGCCACAAGGCGGCGTACTGCGTCACCAGCGGGGCCGGGCTGGCGTGCATCCTCCGGGCGACGGCCCCGTTCGTCTACGTCCGCCTCCACGGCCCCGACCCGCACCAGCTCTACGCCGGCTCCTACCCCGAGGACGACCTCCGCTGGTGGGCCGACCGCCTCGGCGAGTGGCGCGCCCAGGGCCGCGACGTCTACGCCTACTTCAACAACGACGGCCAGGGCCACGCCGTCCGCAACGCCCTCCGCCTCCGCGAACTCGTCGCCGAATGAACTCGCGCCCGCCCGCCGCTTGACAGCGACCCCGGAAAAGCGGATCATGGTGCAGTCAGTTGAGACTGAATCTCAATTGCAAACGAGCGAGTCGCCGCGATCAGGGGGATGGCATCCATGAGTCAGGGCGGGGACATCCTGAAGCGTTGCTTCGAGCTGGCGGGGGCGGGCGAGCTGGACGAGGCGGGGGACCTGGCGGAGCAGGCTCTGGCGTTGGAGGGGGAGAACGGGCTGCTCTGGCGTTTCGTGGGGCTCCTGCGGCATCGCGCCGGGGATTTCACGGGCGCGCGGGACGCCCTGGAGACGGCGCAGGTGCTGGTGCCGTTCGACCCCTCGACGAGCTGCATCCTGGCCGAGACGCTGGCGAGGACCGGCCACACCGGCCCGGCGCTGGAGGTCTACCGGGAGCTGGCGACCGACGAGCGATCCCCGGACAGGCTGCTGCCGGCCATAGCCGCCGGGCTGGGCTACCTGGGGGAGTTCGGCCTGGCGCTCGACGTCTGCCTGGAGCTGATCCGCCGCCTCCCCGATCACGCCGAGGCCCACTTCGGCGCGGCGTTCTACGTCCGCCGCCTGGGCCGTCCCCCCGAGGCCGCGCTGCCGTTCGTCGCGAGGGCGTGCGAGCTGGCCCCGGACGTGGACCTGTACCGGATCTCGCTGGCGACGCTGCTCGACCACGCCGGCCGTCGCGAGGAGGCGTACGAGCTGCTCCGGGGCGTGGACCTCGACCGCGTCTCGTGCCGCTGCTGCCTGCGGCGGATGACCACCATCTTCCTCGCCGCCGGCGACGCCGCGCGCGGCTCCGCCTGCCGCCGCAAGACGGGCGACGAGGCCGAGGGCTGCTGAACGCCGCGAACCGACCTCGCGCCTGCGTATCGAGATTCCCTGATATCTCAAGGTCCTTCCCCCCTCGCGGGGGAAGGTGGCCCGCAGGGCCGGATGAGGGGGGAGACGAGCACGATAGCCGGTGGAGGATCGGGCGAGCTGACCTTCGCCGATCGTCCTTCCCCCCTGGTGGGAGAAGGTGGCCGAAGGCCGGATGAGGGGGCGCCTCGAAAAGCCGTCGGCCCCTCGCCTAATCCGCCTTGATGGTCCCCCTCATCCGGCCCTGCGGGCCACCTTCCCCCGCCAGGGGGGAAGGGAAGAGGGCTGCCCCGACGCCCTCAGTCGGCCTCCGGCTTCGATTCCGCCTCAGGCTCCGTCGGCGTCGGCGGCTCGGCTTTCAACGCCGCGTCGAACAGGGCGACCATCTCGGACCTGGTGGTGAGGAACTGCTCCAGCGTGTACTCGTCGAGGACGGCGAGGAACGCCTCGCGCGCCCGGATGAGGGCGCCCTTGAGGCCGCAGGCCGAGGCGATGGGGCAGGTGTTGGTCTCGGGGCGGAAGCATTCCACGATGTGGAAGTTGGGCTCGGTGCGGCGCACCAGCCAGCCGACGTTGACCTCCGAGGGGGCCTTCGCCAGCTTCAGGCCCCCCCCGCGCCCCCGCTGGGCCGTGACGATCCCCAGCTCAGTCAACGTCTGGGCCACCCGGACCAGGTGATGGCGCGAGATCCGATACGCGCGGCTGATCTCCTCGACCGACGCCAGGCGGTCGCCGTCGCCCCGGCTGGCCAGGTAGAGCACCGTCCGCATCGCGTAGTCCGAGAACTGCGTCAAGTGCATCGTCGTCCGCCGCTCCGTTCCGCGTCCCATCCCGCCGCCCGATTGACAGGGGCCGACGGCCTCAATAATATGCATTCGGAATGCAGTTTAAAAGCCCGGCGGTCCGAACCGTGCGACGCCGGGCGTCGATCGGGGGCGGCCGGGAGCTTCCGGGAGGACGGGCCGTGACGCCTTCAGACCGGAACGGGCTTGATGCCCGAGTGGCGGGGCCGCCCCGGGAGGCCGACGTCGGCCCGACCGAGGCGAGGGTCCGCGAGGTGGTCGAGGAGTTCTACCGCCGCGCCCGGGCCGACTCCCTGCTGGGGCCGATTTTTGCAGATCGGATCGCCGAATGGGACGGTCACCTGGCGCGGATGGTCGATTTTTGGTCGGCCGTGATGCGCGGGACGGGCCGCTACCGGGGCCGTCCGCTGCCGCTCCATCGGGCGATCGACGGGCTTTCCGGCGGCCATTTCGACCGCTGGATCGAGCTGTTCGACGCCACGACCCGGGACGTCTGCCCTCCCGACGAGGCCGCGGCGTTCCTGGGCCGCGCGCTTCACATCCGCGAGGCGATGACGAAGGTTCTTGAACTGGGCGGGGCCGAGGCCCCGGCCGCGCGCTGAGCATCGGGGACGCCGCCCTTCGGAGACCCGCGCGGAGCGGTCGGGGCCGAGGCCCCTCCGCGCGCCGAGCGAACGAAGAAGGGAGCGATCATGCGCTACGGCAGGTTGTGGCTGGGCTTGACCACGGTGATCGTGGGCTCGTTCGTGGTCCTGATCTACTTCGGGACCGAGCTTTACCGGATGGCCCCGCCGATCCCGGATCGGGTCGTGACGACGGACGGGAAGGTCCTGTTCACCGGCGAGGACGTGAAGGAGGGGCAGAACGTCTGGCAGTCGATGGGGGGCCAGGAGGTGGGCTCGGTCTGGGGCCACGGCGCGTACGTCGCGCCCGACTGGACGGCCGACTATCTGCACCGCGAGCTGACCTGGATCCTCGACCGCTGGGCGCCCGAGAAGGGGGCGGCGAGGTATGTGGAGCTTGACGCCGAGAGCCGCGCGGCGCTGCGAGAGCGGCTCAAGCGGGAGATCCGCCTCAACACGTACGAGCCGTCGACCGGCGACCTGACGGTCTCGCCCATCCGGGCCGAGGCGATGGCGGCTGTCGCGTCGCACTACGACGCGCTCTTCGGGACCGACCCGGACCTCCACGAGCTTCGCGACGCCTACGCGATCCCGGCCGACTCGATCAAGACGCCCGAGCGACGGGCGCAGATCGCGGCCTTCTTCTTCTGGGCCTCGTGGGCCTGCTCCACCGAGCGGCCGGGCTCGGCGATCACCTACACGAACAACTGGCCGGCCGAGGAGCTGATCGAGAACCGGCCGTCGGGCCAGATCGTCGTCTGGTCGGTGATCAGCTTCGTCTGCCTGCTTGCGGGCGTCGGCGCGTTGACGTGGATCTTCGCCGTCCAGCGCGGCCGCGAGGAGCACGATCACCACCATCATCACCACGAGTATCCGGAGGGGGACCCGCTGCTGGCCCTGAACCCGACCCCTTCGATGCGCGGGACGCTCAAGTACTTCTACGCGGTCATCGCCCTGGCGGTGGTGCAGGTGGGGCTGGGGGCGGTGACGGCGCACTACGGGGTGGAGGGCTCGGGCTTCTACGGCATCCCGCTGGCGCAGTGGCTGCCGTACAGCGTGGTGCGGACCTGGCACACGCAGCTCGGCATCTTCTGGATCGCCACGGCGTGGCTTGCGACGGGCCTGTTCATCGCGCCGGCGGTCTCGGGGCATGAGCCCCGGTTCCAGAAGCTGGGGGTGGACTTCCTGTTCGTCTGCGTGGTGATCATCATCGTGGGCTCGATGTTCGGCCAGTGGCTCGGCGTCCAGCAGCGGCTGGGGAACGTCGCCAACTTCTGGTTCGGGCACCAGGGTTACGAGTACGTCGACCTGGGCCGCTTCTGGCAGATCTTCCTGACGATCGGGCTGTTTTTGTGGCTGGGGCTGATGATCCGCGCCATCGCGCCGGCCTTCCGTCGCCCGGAGACGAACCGGCACCTGCTGGGGCTGTTCCTGCTGGCCTCGGCGGCGATCCCCATCTTCTACACGCCGGGCCTGATGTGGCACCGGCACACGAACCTGGCGATCGCCGAGTACTGGCGTTGGTGGGTCGTCCACCTGTGGGTCGAGGGCTTCTTCGAGGTCTTCGCGACGGTGGTCATCGCCTTCCTGTTCACGCGGATGGGCCTGCTGCGGACGGCGACCGCGGCGGCGGCGGTGCTCTTCTCGACGACCATCTTCCTCTCGGGCGGGATCATCGGGACCTTCCACCACCTGTACTTCACCGGCACGCCGACGGTGGTGACGGCCCTGGGGGCGGTCTTCAGCGCGTTGGAGGTCGTGCCGCTGGTCCTGATCGGCTTCGAGGCCTATGAGAACCTGTCGCTGAGCCGGGCGCGGCCGTGGGTCGAGGCGTACCGGATGCCGATCCTCTTCTTCGTGTCGGTCGCATTCTGGAATCTGGTGGGGGCCGGCCTGTTCGGCTTTTTCATCAACCCGCCGATCGCCCTATACTACATGCAGGGGCTGAACACGACGGCCGTGCACGGCCACACCGCCCTGTTCGGGGTCTACGGCATGCTCGGGATCGGGCTGGCCCTGTTCTGCCTCAAGGGATTGACCGTCCGGCAGGTCTGGAAGACGGGCGTGCTGTCGTTCGCCTTCTGGTCGATCAACATCGGCCTGGCCTTGATGGTCCTCCTCAGCCTGCTGCCGCTGGGGCTGTTGCAGACCTGGGCGAGCGTCGAGCACGGCATGTGGTACGCCCGCTCGTCCGAGTTCATGCAGACGCCCACCATGCACGCCCTGCGCTGGATGCGCGTGGTCGGCGACACGATCTTCGCCGTCGGGATCGTGGCCCTGGGCTGGTTCGTCCTGGGGCTCAAGGGGGGCTGGTCGCTGGAGTCCGGGCCCGACGCCGTGGCCCGGCACTACCCGGCCGAGGCGACGGCCTCGCGCTGAGGCGGGCCGGGTCGTCTGGCGCAACCTTTCCCATCCATCGGAAACGAGGTCACCATGTCGGCGAATCCTGATCAATACGTGGCGGTGGTCGACCTGCTGGGCGGGGCCTCGGCCCCGTCGGGCGGGCGGAAGGTGGACACCCTGGCGAAGACGGACGCGTTCGAGCTGAAGCGGCTGACGCTGTCGCAGGGGGCCGAGGTCCCCGAGCACCACGCGCCGGGGCCGATCACCGTGCATTGCCTCGCCGGCCGGGTCGCCTTCCGGGCCGGCGGCGTCGAGCACGACCTGCCCGCCGGCCACCTGTTGCACCTGGCCGCGCGCGAGCCCCACGCCCTCGTCGCGACCGAGGACTCGGTGGTCCTGGTCACCAAGCTGGCGGCCCCGGCCGGGTCCTGACCGAGCCCCGCCGAGCCGTCGCGATCGACGCCGATCGATCAGCCGGGCGCGAGCCGCCTGCGGTACTCGCGCTCGGCGACCAGGTCGCGGGGGCTCTCCAGGCGGTCGAGGAAGACCAGCCCGCGCAGGTGGTCGTCCTCGTGCTGGAAGATCCGGGCGACGAAGTCCTCGAACTCGCGGACGACGACCGCCCCCTCCGCGTCCCGATATCTCGCGACGATCCGGCGATGCCGGGGGACCTCGCCCCGCAGGCTGGGGATGCTCAGGCAGCCTTCCCAGCCCTTCACCAACTCGTCCGAGCGCTCGACGATCTCCGGGTTGACGACGACGATCGGCGGCTCCTCGACCGCGTCCGGGTAGCGCGGATTCGGCCTCGGCGCGACGAGGAAGATCTGCAGCGACTCGTAAACCTGGGGCGCGGCGATCCCCACGCCGTCGGCCTCGCGCATCGTCGCCAGCATGTCGTCGATCAGCGCGCGGACCTCGGCCGAGAGCGGGAACGCGACCGCCTCGGCCGGCGTCCGGAGCACGGGGTGTCCCAGCTGCGCGATCTGCCTGAGCACGGGCATGGGCGGGTCCTCGGGGCATCTCGCGGTCGATCAGGGGCATCATCAAGGCGGACGAGACGGGAGGGCGACGGCTGGAAACGGCCTTCCCCCGCCAGGGGGGAAGGAATAGCCTCTTCGCGCCGATCCAACCGATGATGGCCCAGGGCGACGGCCGGCACAAGGCGAGTGGGCTTGGAAAACGGGGGGCCGCATCGGCTTCGGCGCGTCATTCGCTTCCTTCATCACGACGGCATGAGATCGAGGCCGGAGAACCCCATGCGCATCGACAACGACCCGAAGCTGGATTTCGACGACGTGCTGATCCGACCCAAGCGTTCCGAGGCCCCGAGCCGGGCGTCGGTGGAGCTGGCGCGGGAATATCGGTTCCTCAACGGCGGGACGTGGCGGGGCGTGCCGATCGTGGCGGCCAACATGGACACCGTCGGGACGTTCGCGATGGCCCGGGCGCTCGGGCCGCCGATGCTCACCTGCCTGCACAAGCATTATCCCGAGGAGGCGCTCGTCGACTTCTTCGGCGAGGAGGGGCGCGCAGACTCGGCCTTCTTCACCGTCGGGCTCCAGGACGACGAGTACGACAAGCTGGCGGCCGTGAAGAAGAAGGCCGACGTCCGCATGGTGTGCGTCGACGCGGCGAACGGCTACACCAAGTACTTCGTCGAGCGCGTGAAGCGGATCCGCGACGCGTTCCCCGAGCTGGTCGTCATGGCCGGGAACGTCGCCACGCCCGACATGGTCCAGGAGCTGCTCATCTCCGGCGCGGCCGACATCGTGAAGATCGGGATCGGGCCGGGGAGCGTCTGCACGACCCGGCGGACCACGGGCGTGGGCTACCCGCAGCTCTCGGCGATCATCGAGTGCGCCGACGCCGCCCACGGCCTCCGCGGGCACGTCTGCGCCGACGGCGGCTGCCGATACCCGGGCGACGTGGTCAAGGCGTTCGCCGCCGGGGCCGACTTCGTGATGCTCGGCGGGATGCTGGCCGGGCACGACGAATGCGAGGGGACCTGGGTCGAGGAGGACGGCCGTCGGGTCGCCCTGGAGTTCTACGGGATGTCCAGCCGCGAGGCCCTGGACAAGTACGCCGGCGGCCGGCGGGACTACCGCGCCTGCGAGGGCCGGGCGGTCTCCGTGCCCTACAAGGGGCCCGTCCTCGACACCATGCAGGAGGTCGCCGGCGGCATCCGCAGCGCCTGCGCCTACGTCGGCGCGACGCGGCTGAAGGACCTGTCCAAGTGCACCACGTTCGTCCTCTGCCAGCGTCCCCACGGCAGCATGTTCGCCTAGATTCCGGAGTGGACGGATGAACCCTTTTGCGAGGAGGGGCGTAGAACGGAGAGGAACGCATCCCACGATCTTCAACGCCGGGGCGTCGCATGAATCACCAATCGCTCAAGGGACAACTGCTGATCGCTTCGCCCCAGGTCCAGTCGTCGCTCTTCGCCCGGTCGGTGGTCCTGGTGCTGGAGCACACCGAGGAGGACGGGGCCAAGGGGGTCATCCTCAACCTGCCCACCAGCGCCACGATGGCCGACCTGGCGGGCAAGCTGTTCGACGAGGACTTCGCCTGGGAGAAGCCGCTCCACCTGGGGGGGCCGGTCGCCGGCCCGCTGCTCGTGCTGCACACCCGCGCCAAGCTGGCCGACCTGGAGGTCGCCTCGGGCGTCTACGTGGCGCTCGACGCCGCCAAGTCGCAGCACCTGATCACCCAGGAGATCGAGCCGTCGCTGGTCGTCGCCAATTTCTCCGGCTGGGCCCCGGGCCAGCTCGAACAGGAGCTGCGCGACGACGTCTGGGTCGTGGCCCCCGCCGACACCCGCCGGATCTTCGGCGGGCTCGACCAGGACCTCTGGTGGACCACCATGCGCGACCTCCGCGCCTCCATCCTTCAGGACATTCTGGGGCTAGCTGAATTACCCAGAGACCCCAGTTTGAACTAAGTGAAGAAAATTTCCGTTCGGTCTGTAAGATTCGCACGGATCTGAGCCTGCAGGATCCTCGGCGAAGCCCTATGATGAAAAGGAGGCAAGGCGACGCGCCCGGCCAGGGAGGAGGCGCGTCGTAATCGTCGAGGAGACCCGAGAACGTGTCGATTTGGGACGGAGAAGCGGACCAACGGATTTGGGGCGACTGCCCGCGGCGGGTCGTGGTGATCGGCGCGGGGTTCGCCGGCCTGGCCGTGATCCAGGGGCTGAAGAAGGCCCCGGCGTGCGTGTCGGTGATCGATCGACAGAATCATCACCTGTTCCAACCTTTGTTGTATCAGGTGGCGACGGCCTCGCTGAACCCCAGCGACATCGCCGCGCCGATCCGGCGGATCGTCCGGGGCCAGAAGAATACCGAGATCCTGCTGGCGGACGTGACGGGGATCGACGTCGACCGCCGGGTGGTGACCCTGGCCGACGGCGAGACGCCGTATGACGTCCTGGTCCTGGCCGCCGGCGCGACGCACTCGTACTTCGGGCATCCCGAGTGGGAGGAGCATGCGCCGGGGTTGAAGTCGGTCGAGGACGCCCTGGAGATCCGCCGGCGGATGCTCCTGGCGTTCGAGATCGCCGAGCGCGAGACCGACGAGGCCGTCCGCCGCGAATGGCTGACGTTCGTGGTGGTCGGCGGCGGGCCGACCGGCGTGGAGCTGGCGGGCACGCTCCGCGAGGTCGCCCGGATGACCCTGGCGAAGGACTTCGCCCACATCGACCCGGCCACGGCCCGGGTGATCCTGGTGGAAGGCTCGCCCCGCGTGCTGCCGCCCTACTCGACCAAGCTTTCGGAGAGCGCCTTGCGGCAGTTGCAGGGGCTGGGCGTGGAGGTCCGCACCGGCGCGATCGTGACGGAGATCGACGCCGAGGGCGTGGCGATCGGCGACGAGCGGATCGCGTCGCGGACGGTCCTCTGGGCGGCCGGCGTGGCGGCCTCGCCGCTGGGACGCTCGCTGGGCGTCCCGCTCGACCGCGCCGGTCGGGTGATGATCGAGCCCGACCTGACCGTTCCGGGTCATCCCGAGATCTACGTCATCGGCGACCTGGCCCACCTGGAGCAGGACGGCAAGGCGATCCCGGGCGTCGCCCCCGCCGCCTCCCAGATGGGCAAGCACGCCGCCCGAAACATCCTGCTGGCGCTCAAGGGCGAGCCGACCCGTCCGTTCAAATACGTCGACAAGGGCTCGATGGCGACCATCGGCCGAGGGGCGGCGGTGGCCCAGATCGGCCGCTGGAACATCTCCGGCTTCGTCGCCTGGCTGCTCTGGATGTTCGTCCACGTCCTGTTCCTGATCGGCTTCCGCAACAAGCTGCTGGTCATCATCCAGTGGGCCTGGTCCTACCTGAGCTACGATCGCGGCGCGCGGCTCATCACCGGCCGCGCCGAGGGCCCGTTGGTCCAGGGATTGACCGAGAAACGGCTCCCCTCCACGACCGAGGCCGAGGCGATCCACGGCTGAGGCCCCCCGCCGACCCGCCCCGGCGATCCGTCGGGGCGGGTCGTGGCGATCGTGCGGCCGTTCAGGTTTCGCGAGGCCGGAAATCCGGCGCGATCGGTCGTCTTTACCCAGGTTCGCGTGTTAGATTTGGGTCGACACCACCTGGGAGCGGCACCGATGAACGCGACGAATCCTGAACCGATGCGGGCGGGCGTCCCCCCCGAGCTGACTTCCCTCCGGGACCGGATCCTGGCCTTGCCCCCCGACGCGAGGGCCGAGCTGGAGCCGTTGATGGACGACGTGGTGGAACAGGCGATGTTCCGCTCGCGCGTCCTGACGATCGCCAAGGAAGGCCTCGAACGCTACCGCCTGGAGCTGGCGGCCCTGCGGTTCGACCTGGAAGCCACCCGCCGCGAGCATCAGGCGTCCCGGGTCCGCTCGGACGCCTGAGCGGCCTTGCGCCCGCGCCCCTCCGACGATCGAATCAGGAGGCGGGGCGGGCGATGAGCCGGGCGAGGGCCGAGGGGTCGACCGGCTTGACGAGGTGGTGGTCGAAGCCGGCCTCGCGCGAGCGGTTGCGGTCGTTGTTGCGTCCCCAGCCGGTGACGGCGATCAGGGTGAGGTCGCGGCCCCAGGGCTGGTCGCGGATGGCCCGGGCGACCTGATACCCGTCCATGCCGGGCAGGCCGATGTCGAGCACGGCGTAGTCGGGCCGGAGGGCGCCGGCCATGGCGAGCGCCCCGACGCCGTCGCGGGCGAGGTGGACCTCGCAGCCCTCGAGCGTCAGCACGCGGCCCAGGGTGGCCGCCACGTCCTCGCCGTCGTCGACGATCAGCACCCGGGGCTTCGACCGATCCCCGGCCGCTTCGGCCTCGGCCCCGGTTTCGCCTCCCTGGCCCTCGTCGCGGGCGAGCGGGAGGCGTACGACGAACTCACTCCCCCGGCCGGGCCCGGCGCTGCGGGCCTCGACGGAGCCGCCGTGCAGCTCGACGATCCCCTTGACCAGGGCGAGGCCGATCCCCAGGCCCCCCTTGGGCCGCTGGAGGATGGGCGTGACCTGGGCGAACATCTCGAAGACGCGGGGGAGCTGCTCCGGGGGGATGCCCGCCCCGCGATCCTCCACCCGGACCTCGACCTGGCCGCCGCGGCGGGCGACCCGGAGGTCGATCCGGGCCCCGCGCTCGGAGAACTTGGAGGCGTTGTCCAGCAGGTTGGCGACCACCTGGGCCAGCCGGGTCCGGTCGCCGTGGATCGGCAACGGCTCGGCGGGGAGCTCCAGGCGAAGCTCGTGGCCCTCGCGGTCGACGATCGGCCGGGTGATCTCCACGGCGTCGCCCACCGCGGCCGCCAGGTCGATCCGCTCGGCCTTCAGCTCCAGCTTGGCGCGCGTGATCCGCGAGACGTCCAGCAGGTCGTCGATCAGCCGGGACAGGTGGCCGACCTGGCGCTCGATCACCTCGCCCGCCCACTGGGAGTCGGGGTCGGCCCCGCCCATCTTGCGGAGGATCTGGACCGAGTTGCGGATCGGGGCCATCGGGTTGCGCAGCTCGTGCGCCAGGGTGGCGAGGAAGTCGTCCTTGCGGCGGTCGGCCTCGCGGAGCCGGTCGTACAGCCGGCCGTTCTCCAGGGCGATCGCGGCGCGGCCGGCGAGGTCGACGGCCAGCTCCAGGTCGGCCTGGTCGTAGCGGCGTCCCGACGTCGTGGCGACGAACGAGAGCGCGCCCAGGACCCCCTCGCGGCCCGCCAGCGGCACGCAGAGGTACGACCGGGGGTTGAACGCGCGGAGCGCCGCCAGGTGCTCGTCGTCGCGGGCCCCGGACCGCAGGTGCTCCTCGGCGACCTCGGGGATGAGGGTCGGCCGCCGCGAGGCGACGACCTCGAACAGGCCCTGGGGCATGTCCTCCCGCAGCCGATAGCGGTGCGAGACGGTCTCGATCACCTCGGCGGCGTCGGGCGAGTCGTGGGCCACGGCGACCCGGCGCAGGCCCCCGCCTTCGTCGAGGACGTCGACCGCGCACCAGTCGGCGAAGAAGGGGACGGCCAGGCCGGCGATCTCGCGGAGGGTGGTCTCGGCGTCGGCCACCGCCGCCAGCCGGGCCCCGGCGTCGGCCAGGAACCGCGCCGCCTGCTCGGAACGCTTGCGGCCGTCGATGTCGGTGATGGTGCCGAAGCGGTAGAGCAGCTCGCCGCGATCGTCGCGGATCCACATCGACCGCCCCAGGAACCATCGGTAGGCGCCCGACGCGCCCTTGATGCGATACTCCAGCTCGGTCGGCTCGCCCGCCTCCTTGGACCGGATCCGGGCGGCCCTCACGCGGGGGACGTCCTCGGGATGGATGGAAGCCAGCCAGGCGTCGCGGACCTCCAGGTGGTCGCCCGACGCGCCGGTGTACTCGAACCAGCGGCGGTTCAGGTAGGCGATCGAGTCGTCGGGCCGGGTGATGTAGACCATCTGGGGGATGGCCTCGGCCAGCTGGCGGAACCGCCGCTCGCTCTCGGCGAGGTCGGCCTCGGCGGCGCGGCGCTCGGTCACGTCGTCGAAGGCGGCGACGGCGGCGATCACGCGGCCGCGGTCGTCGAGGGCGGGGCCCGAGTTGATGCTGATCCGCCGGCGCAGGCCGTCGGCGAAGGCCAGCTCGATCTCCTCGTCCCTCACCACCTCGCCCCGGAACAGCGACCGACTCATCGGCCATTCGTCGGGCTCGTAACGGGTGCCGTCGGGGCGGAGGCCGACCAGTTCGCCGGGGTGCTTCCGGCCGTCGAGCTGGAGTCCGGGCTGCATATCGCCGCGGACGATCCGCTCGGCCTCGTCGTTGCTCAGCAGCAGCCGGGCCGTGCCGGCCTCCGCCACGACGATGCCCGAGGGGGCCTGCCGGAGGATCGCCGTCATGAAGGCGTTCTTCTCCCGGACCTCACCCAGCAGGTCTTCCAGCCGCCTGGCCTGCGCCGCGGAGGTCTCCCGCAGCGCCTCCTGCTCGCGACGCAGCCGGGCCTCGGACTCGCGGTCGGCCCGGCGATGCTCCTCCAGCTCCGCCAGCCGGGCCGTCGCGGCCGATCGCTCGGCCTCCGCGGTCCCCAGCCTCGCCCTCAGCCGGTCCCCGCAGTACGCGAGCCCGCCCGCCGTCAGGGCGTAGATCCCCAGGCCCAGCGACGGCCCGACCGCCCCTCCCGCCGGGATCATCGCCCAGGCACCGCCGGCCAGGGTCACCCCCAGCGCCAGCACGGCCGGGCCGAAGCCCCCCAGCCACGAGGCGGCGATCACCGGCGGGAAGAAGGTCAGCAGCGGGAATTCGGCGCCGAGCGCCGGGGCCAGGGCCTGCCGCAGCCCGATCCCCGCCACCCCCAGCGCCAGGCCCCCGGCGTACCGACGCCTCGCCGACGCCCGACCCTTGGTCCCGACACCGCCGGGACCCGAGGGGGGCATGGGGGTCTGCCTCCTCAGAAGGGGGCCGATCCGCCAGAATCTTCGGCCGCGCCGGCGTGGGCCCTGGACTTCCAGGTCCCCGTCATGCTGGGGAAAGGGAGACGGGCGATCAGCGTCCGCGAGGGAGCAAAGACGACGCCACGACACGGAGGCATCCATTATGTCAGCTTACCCCACTTGATCCGTCCGACCCCCGGCCGGCGTTCTTCCAGCCCCTGTCCACCTCGCCGCACGTTCAATCGAGTTTTCGTTTACGGGATGCCCTAAGCCGTTAGTGCAAATAGTGTGCCAAAAAACGTTCGGCCCGGGAGTCACGCGGGTCATCCCTCCGACGTTGAACGTATGGGAGGATTTTCGCCCCTTGCGTGGCGCGGGGGCCCGGAAAGCGGCGACTCCGGTCGACTTCCCCGGGAAGCGAGCTTCACGGCTGGGCGCGGGAGTTTGCCCGGGGGGCCGCATCGCGGCGCGGGTCATCGGCGGCTGAGCCGGCCGGCCATGGCGCGGAAGGAGAACGGCGCCTTGAACCGGCCGGCGTTGTCGAGCCGGGCGGCCGCGGCGCTGACGGCGGTGGGGGACATCCGCTCGGCGGCCGTGGAGGCGACCACGACGAAGCCGTCGTAGCCCTGGAGGCGGAACACGTAGGTGTTCGGGAAGGCCTCGCGGATGGTCCGGATGTCCTGCTGGACCGCCAGGTGGGGGTTCAGGTTGAAGACGACCGCGCCGTCGGGGTTGAGCCGCTTCTTGATCTGCTCGTAGAAGGCCAGGGTCTTCAGGTGGAGCGGGACGCCGGTGATGTCGGTCCCGCCCGACGGGCGGAGGAACGCGTCCATGTAGATGACGTCGTACTTCGCCTCGGATTCCCGCAGGTAGGCGAAGCCGTCGGTCACCTTGACGTCCACGTTGCCGCCGGTCTTCACGCCGAAGTAGCGGTCGGCGATGCTGACGATCAGGGGGTCGATCTCGACGACGTCGACCTTCACCTCGGGGTCGTGGATCTTGAGGAAGTGGACCATCGAGCCGCCGCCCAGGCCCACGATCAGCACCTTCTTGGGCTCGGGCCGGAAGACGTAGCTGAGGAACATGAACCGGGTGTATTCGATCAGCAGGTCGTCCGGGCGGTCGAGGTCGAGCTTGCTCTCGACGACGTGCTCGCCGTTGTCGCGGACGAACCAGAGGGTGCGCGTGCCGCGGTCGCGGGTCACCTTGACGTGGGAGTAGTTGGACACCTCGTCGAGCTCGAGCTGGCCGGGGACCTGGAAGGCCGCGCCCCGGGCCAGCCCCGCGGGCGCGTGCCAGGCGGCGGCGAGGGCCAGGACCAGGGCCGTCGCGGTCGTGGCCCACGGCGGGGCCTTGCGGAAGAACCGGACCAGCGGCATGCGACCTCTCCTCGCCCTCGTCGGACCTCGATTCGCGGACGCCACGCGCCCGGCCGCCCGCCCATCCCGACGGGCCCGGCGACACCGATCGTAGGGGAGACCGCGCGGGTCGGTCAAGGCGCGACGGCCCCCGACGCGGGCCTCGCCTCTTTACAAACGTCGGACGGCGCGCCCAGAATCCGGCGTCGCCCGTCTCCCGGCGGCTCCGCCGGGTCGTGCGACGAGGCGTCCGGTCCCTTCTCTCTCTCGGGAGTCACTTCCAATGGTCGCAATGCGGAATGGTCGGTCCAGTGTGGCGTGCGGGTTCGTGGTGACGGCGGTCCTGGCCCTCGGGTCGGCCGCGACGGCGTTCGACGACGGCGACGAGAAAGCCAAGCCCGCCTGCTGCGAGAACTGCGCGGCGCGGCTGGGGGCGATGTCGGGGATCTGGTCGGGCGAGTACCGCTACTCGGAGGGCTCGGGCCAGCGCCCCGTGGTCTTCACGGCCTACCTGTTCCAGGAGGGGGACCGGATCAAGGCGATGATCCGCGAGCCCAACACGTTCGGCGACGCCGACTCCCCCTGGCTCCACGCCACCGCCGAGGGCCGGCTCGACCCCGCCACGCAGGGGCTCACCCTCATCAAAACCTATGACGGCACCGCCGGCCAGAGCCACGACGTCGTCTACAAGGGGACGGTCTCGTCCGACTCGTCCCAGGTGCTCGAAGGGACGTGGGACATCTCGGGCGTTCAGGGGACCTTCACCATGAAGCGGAAGGCCCCCGTGGATTGATCGCGGCCGGGCCGGATTGGGAGTTTCCCAGCTCCCCGATCCTCGATCGCGGGCCAGGATCAATGGGGGGATTCTGCGCGCCCTTCGATTCTCGGAGCGTGGTCCCCGATGGCCAACACCAGACTCGCGATCGCGGACGATGGGCCGAAGCGGAGCCTCCTCGCCCGACGCCACCAAACGGCGAAGGAAGTCCTTTGGGTGCCACGGGTTCCCCGAACCCGTGAACCGGCCGGGGATCTCGCCGAAGGCCCAGGAACGGCCCGACGCCGATCCACGGGTTCGGGGAACCCGTGGCACCCGAATTCGACCCTCTCCAAACACTCCCGGGCCGGTGATGTCGAGTGCGGAACGTCGAAGAACGCGCCGAACGAAGCCAATCCTTATGACGGTCGCAAGTTGCTTTCGGGTAATCGTTTGTGTGGATAAACCGGCCCGATGTCCGCGCGCGAACGAACCCAATCGAAGCCGATCCTCGGGGGGCCGGGCGGCGCGGCCCGGATCGGAGGGACCGCCCCGTCGGGCGCGCCGGCGCGGGTTGCGTCCGGCGGGGCGCTCTGCTCCAATGGCTGCGCCGCCGATCGGCCCCGGCCCGGACGCCGGGGCGCCCCGCGACCCGAGCCCCCGGGAGGAGCCCCGCCCGTGACGCCTCCGATCTCCCGCCGCGCGACGCTCGCGGCCTCCTTCCTGCTGCTGTTCGCCTCGGCCCTCGGGACCGCCCGCCCCGCGTCCGCCCAGGAGGCGCCGGCCCCGATCCCGGCCGCGGCCGACCCGCCTGTGATTCTGCTGACCGGCTTCGAGCCTTTCGGCAAGGGGAAGCCGCCGAACTCCTCTTGGGAGGGGATCAAGGGGCTCGACGGCCGCGAGTGGCGGGGCTACAAGCTGGTCGCCCGGCAGCTCCCGGTGGTCTGGGACGAGCCGCTCAAGCGGCTGGAGGCCCTGGTCGCCGAGCACGACCCGGTCGCCGTCTTCGCGTTCGGCCAGGGGCGGCCGGGCTACTTCACGATCGAGGGGCTCGCGCGTCGGGACCGCTGGGCCTTCCCGGACAACGACGGCAAGAAGCCCGGCAGGCCGGCCATCGCGGCCGACGGCCCGATCGCGTTCGTGGCCACGGCGGACGTCGAGCGGCTCGTCGGGGCCCTCGTCGAGCGGGGCCGGACCGTCAAGGTCTCCGACGAGGCCGGCCGGTACCTCTGCGAGGAGATGCTCTACAGCCTCGAATACCTGAAGAAGGCGGGGAAGATCCGCGGGCCCGTGCTGTTCAGCCACGTCCCGCCGCTCGGCGTGAAGGTCCCGTATCGGGACGTGGACGCCCCCTACGTGGAGAGCTACGTCATGGACTTGCTGGACGCTTGGCGCGAACTCGATCAGGCCGCGCCTCGCCCCAAGACCGACCCCGTCGTGCGGCCGGCCTCGTTCCGGTCCCAGGTGCCCGCGGCCCCCGCCGCGTCCTCGGCGACGGCCCGCGAGAAGGAGGTCCGGGCGTTCGTCGAGCACTACTTCAAGGTGTGGTCCGATCAGGACATGGACGGCTACGACGACTGCTTCATGACCGACGCCTCCATCCAGCACATCAACGAGCAGGGCCAGCTCTTCACCCTCGCCCGCCCCCGGTTCGTCGCCAGCCAGCGCGACGTCCACCGCCGCTCGCCCGTCCGGATGGTCGAGGTCCCGGAGTCCATCGAGATCCGGTTCGAGCAGCAGCTCGCCCGCGCGGTGGTCTCCTGGAAGCTCACCGCCGGCTCCCGCGTCGACAAGGGCTACGATCACTTCACCCTGAAGGAGGATCGAGGCCGCTGGCGGATCGTCAACCTGCTGTTCTACTCGACCGAGGACGAGTAGGGGTCGGAGGCATTCGACCCCGCAGCTTATTCCGGGCCGGGCCCGGACCACGGGAATCCGGCCGACGATCATAAGCTTTTCGGCCCGCTCCGGCCTCACTCGGCGAGTCGACCTTTGAGCGACGCGACGGCGTGCGCCACCTCGCGTTCGGCGAGGCGGAAACGGACGTCGGGCGACTCGGCCAGGCGGGGCTTCGCGTACTTGCCCAGCGAGCGGAAGCCGGCGTCGACCTGGCCGCCGTCGGACGTGGTCCGGTGGCAGAGGGTGCACTGGGCGGCGTAGGTCGTCCGCTTGGCCGTGCCGTACTCCAGGAAGATCGACTGGGCCGTGTCCGGGACGAACCGGAAGGCACCCCGGTCGGGGTCGACCAGCGTGCCGTTGCGGGTCCGCAGGTACATCCAGGTGTTCAGGCCGTCGCGCGAGGTGGTGTCGCCCGCCGGGTCGAGCACGCGGGGCCCCGCCAGGGCGCGGACCCGGACCTCGTCGACCATCGGGGTGGCGACCGGCTCCAGATCGGGCGTCAGGCCGATCAGCGAGAGGACGATGGCCGCCTCGGTCCCCTCGGGCACGCGGGCCGGCCCCGCGCCCGCCGCCCCGGTCCCCTTCGCCGACTCGATCAGGGCGGTCGACGCCGCTCGGCTGCCGGCGTTCACGAAGACCCGGGCCGCGCGGTAGCTGCTCGCGCCGTGGAAGAGCTTGGTCGACGCCCGATCCAGCTCCACCCAGGGCGAGCCCGGGTCGTCCGCCAGCAGCCCGGCCGGGAAATACGGGGCGCGGCGATCCTGGGGACGGCCGCTCGCGAACCGCGCGTGCAGCTCGTCCGTCCCGCTCGGCAGGCCGCGAAGGACCTCGGCCGGCTGGCCGCACGCGCGGACCCCCTTCGCCAGCGCTTGCAGGAGCGCGGGGTCGCCGCCCTCGGCCTCGAACCGTCGCAGGGCGTTCCAGAGGTCCCATTGGAGGAGGAGCCGGGCGGTCGGCGACCGGAGTTCCGGGATCGCGTCGACCTTCTCCGGGGTCGCGATCATCGCGAGCAGCTCGATCGCGCGGGCCGCGTCCGAAGGGTCGAGGGACTGCACGGGCGAGGTGCGGACGTCGCCGCCGACGACCACGCGGTCGGCCTCGACGCCGGGCCGCTTGCGGAAGTACCAGCCCGGCTTGTAGAACGCCGCGTCGTCTTCGCCCCCGGCCTGGCGCTCGGTCGGCAGGGCCGCGCCGACTTCCTCCGGGACGCGCTCGACCTGGAAGAGCAGCGTGAACAGGGCGTTCAGCGGCGAGTCCGGGTCGGCGGCGTAGGCCCGGACCGGCGTCCCGTCGGCCGGCAGGCCCTCGGCGACGTGCCCCGCCGGGTGGAAGCCGTCCGACGCCCCCGCCGGGCGCGCGATCAACAGGGCGGCGAGCAGCAAGGTCGAGCGTCGAGGCATCGGCGGAGTCCTGGGTCGGGATGCGTGGGCTTGGCCCCCGAGCGGGGCGGGTTCGCCTTCGAACCCTTCGCGGCAGGGCTCCATTGTCCCGCCCCCTCCGCCCTCAGGGAACCCCGATCTCGGCCCGCGACTCGGCGGGGGCCAGCGTGCGAAACCGCTTGAGCCAGGCGGCGGTGATCGCGTGGGGGATGTCGCCGACCTTCTCGCACTCGGCGGCCGTCTTGCCCCAGTAGAAGGTGATCCAGCCGTCGACGTGCTGTTTCGACCGCTCGATGAACGTCTCGGTCTCCTCCAGGCTGGCGCCGAGGGGGAAGATCTCCTCGATGACCAGCGGCTTGCCGACCTCGTAGACCTTGAGCGCCTCCAGGGTCTCGTCGAGCTTGCCGGCCTTGGGGTAGAAGTGGACGGCGACGAAGTCGAGCGGCCTGCCGACCTCGGGGTCGTGGAACAGGGGCTTCGCCCCCTTGAACACCTGGGCCCACGGGATCACGCCGACGGTGATCAGGGTGCGGTCGTCGACCTCCTTGATCGCCGTGGTCAGCCGGCGGATCCAGGCGGCGGCGACCTCGCGGTCCTTGCGGCCCTTCATGTCGGTCGTGATGCGCTGGACGAAGTACTTGCCCCCCAGGGGCTCGCCGACGAGCCAGCTCTCGGGATCCTTGCCGCCGGTGAGGACGGGCTCGTTCATCAGGTCGTAGCAGAAGACGGCGGGGCTCCCCTTGCAGGCGCCGGCGACCGCCTTCCAGAAGGTCACCTGGGCGTCCCAGCGGGCGGATTCGTCGAGCGCGTCGTACCAGGCGGGGACGTCCTGCTTGTGGTAACATCCCAGGCCGGTGAGGTCGAGGTACAGCCCGGTCGCCTCGGCGAGCTTCACCAGCTCGGCCAGGCGTTTGAGGTTGACCTCGTCGGCCTCGACGGCGGACTTCAGGAACTTGCCCGTCTGGAGGTGGACCCGGACGACGTTCGCGCCCAGGTCCTTGATCTCGCGGAAGTCCTCGACGACCGCGTCCCACTCGTCGGCCCAGTAGTCCTCCAGCAGCCGGCCGGCGTCGTCGTGGTCGTAGTTGACCCCCCAGAGGAGGAAACGCCGGTCCGACCCGTCGAGGACGAAGTGCGTCCTGTCCGCGCTCACGACGACCCGGGCGAGGGCCGGGGGCTTCGGCCCTTCGCCGAGCGTCCGGGGGAGGGGGGCGGCGAGGGCGAGAACGAGCAGGGCCGAGGCGCAGGCCGGTCTTGGAATCGACATGAGTTGCCGGACCTCCACGATCGGAAGAGGGGGCGGGTGGTATCGCGGCGCACGGCCTAGGATTCTAATCGAGCCCGCGCCGCCGTGCATCTCGCCGGCGAGGGGGGTGGCCGCGAAAGGGAGAAGGGGCGATGTCGTCGATCGTGCTGCCGCCGAGGCGAAATTCCTGGCTCACGACTTCCGACCTGTTGATCTTCGCGGCCGGGACGGCGGCGGCGTTGGGGCTCCTGCGCGCGACGCCGGGGGGGCTTCGGGGCTGGGTCGGACCCAGCCTGGCGGCGCTCGTCCTGCCGTTGCCGTTCTTCGCCCTCCTCGGGGGCCGCGAGCTGCTGCGCCTCCGACGTTTCGTCCGCGACCGCCGGGCGCGGGCCGAGGCGGCCCTGGGCGACGGCGAGTTCCCGTCGACGCTCTTCCGGGGCGGCTACACGGGCCGGGCGTACGACGGCGTCGTCCGGGTCCTCGCGAGCGCGCTGGGGGTCGCCTGGCTCGTGATCGCGGCCCTGGCCGTCTCGGCCCCGAGGCAGTCCGTGCCGATCCTGCTCGGCCTGCTGGTCTTCTGCACCTGCGTTCTGGTAGTGATCGTCCTGCTGAGCCTGCTGGATCGCGCCTTCGGCCGGATCCTGGCGATCGGGGGAGGGCTGGCGGCGGTGTACGCGGTCTCCTGGCACCTGCTCCCCTGGGCGCTGGCCTGGTCGTAGCGGGGCGGGGCGGTCAGGCCCTCGGCCTTCGGGCGAGGATGTAGCCGCAGCGGCGGTCGTCCTGGCGGTGGAAGCCGACGGCCTCGTAGCCCAGGCCGAAGGCGGTCTTCATCGCCTGGCGGACGGCCTTGCGCCAGGCCTCGGCGGTCTCGGGGTGGTCGCGGCGCATCGGGGCCACGTCGTACGGGATCGGCAGCCGGAGGCGGTCGGCGGCCGGGGTCGAGACGACCCGGGGGAAGCCGTCGCGGACCTCGATCAGGCTGGGGGCGTGGTCGGCCTCGGCGGGTTGCTCGGGCTGCGGCGTGGGCTCGTCGATGACTTCCCACTCGGCGATCACGCGGTCGGTCGGCACGCCGGCGTTGAGGGCGTCGGTGCGGGGGCCGTACATGTCGTCCACGTAGCGACGGACCTTCGCGCCCAGCTTCACCAGGTTGAAACGGGCGTTGCCGGACTGCAGCGGGTCGAACGCCCAGGCGATGATCGGCAGGCCCTCGGCGCGGGCGAAGTCGCGCTGGAGGAGCTTCATCTCGCGGCCCAGCCCCAGCGACTGGCGGCCGGGGACGACCCCCGTGAGTTGCGAGTACAGGCAGGGCCGGCCGTCGATGCGGCCCATGAAGCCGAACGACATGGCGACGGCCGAGCCGTCCTCCAGGAACGCCCCCAGCACCAGGCCGCCGTGCAGGTTGGCGCCGACCATCGTGGCGACGGGGATGACGTAGCCGTCCTCGGAGATCCCCCACGCCCTGCGCTGGGCGTGCTGGCAGGCGCGGTAGTCCTCGGGGCTCTCGGCGCGTCGCAGGACGACGCCGCCTTCCAGCACGCGGCGGAAATTGGGCATGGGATTCCTTCGCGGATTCTCGGGGTCAGATTTCCAGGAGGAGGGCCGCCAGCAGCGCGGCTCGCTCGGGGATCGATTCGATCGCGACGTGCTCGTCGTCGGCGTGGGCGCCGCCGCCGTGCGCCCCCAGGCCGTCGAGGGTCGGCGTGCCGACGGCCGCGGTGAAGTTGCCGTCGCTGCCGCCGCCGGTCGAGCCCTCGGTCAGCGCCAGGCCGAGTCCTTCGCCGAGCTTCCGCGCCTTCGCGAACAGGTGGGCGACGCCCGGGCTCCGCTCCATCGGCGGGCGGTTGAAGCCTCCTTCGACGGTCACGCGGGTGCCGGGGGTGACCGCCGTCAGGCCGAGCATGGCCCTCTCGACCGCCTCGGCCCCGGCGATCGTCACGGCGCGGGCGTCGATCTCGGCCGTCGCCCTCGCGGGGACGACGTTCGGGGTCGTCCCCCCCGCGACCAGCCCGACGTTCAGCGTCGTCCCGGCGGCCGGGTCGTTCAGGGCGACGATCTTGAGGACCTGATGCGCCAGCTCGACGATTGCGTTCGCCCCCAGCTCGGGCGCGACCCCGGCGTGCGCCGCCTTGCCGTCCACCGTCAGCGTGAATCGGCCGACCCCCTTCCGCGCGGTCTTGAGCGAGCGGTCGGCCAGGGGGGGCTCCAGGATCAGGGCGTGGGCGCTCTCGCGGGCCAGGGCCTCGATCAAACGCCGCGAGGTCTTGCTCCCCACCTCCTCGTCCGACGTGAACAGCAGGGTGATCGGCCGGGCCGGGGCGAGGCCGTGCGCGGCGAACGCTTCGAGCACGGCGGCGACCAGGATCAGGCTGGTCTTCATGTCGTAAACGCCCGGGCCATACAGCCGATCCCCCTCGCGGCGGAAGGGGAGGCGGCCGATCGTGCCGACCGGCCAGACGGTGTCGAAGTGGCCGACGACCAGCGCCGCGCGGCCGGGCGCCTCGGCGAAGAACCGGCCGACGAGGTGGTCGCCCCCGGAGTCGTTGGCGACGCGCTCGACGGCCCCGCCGAGGCCCGCCCAGCGTTCGGCGATCGTCCCGGCCAGCAGGTCGAGCCGCCCCTTGTCGCCGCTGGGGGATTCGTGCTCGACCAGCCCCTTCAGCTCGGCGAGGTAGCCTTCGAGGCGGTCTTCGACGAACGTGCGGACGGCTTGCGGAGTCATGGCGGGCTCGGGCTCGGGATCGGATGGAGGCTCAGGCGCCCGCGCGGAGGGTCGCGGCGCGGAGGGTGTTCTTGCGGATCCGGTCGGGGACGGGCTCGACCCCCAGGCCGGGGCCATTGAAGACGGCGATCGACCCGTTCGTCGCCAGGATCGCCGGCTCGACCACGTCCTCGCGGTAATACTTGTCCGACCCGGAGACGTCGCCCGGGAGCGAGAACCCGGGCAGGCTGGCGACGGCCACGTTGGCCGCCCGGCCGATGCCGAACTCGTGCATCCCGCCGCACCAGACCGGGACGTCGCGCTCGCGGCAGACGTCGTGGATCCGGCGGGCCTCCAGCGGGCCGCCCACCCGACTGACCTTGATGTTGATCACCCGGCAGGCCCCCAGCTCGATCGCCTTGCGGGCGTCCTCGGCCGAGTGGATGCTCTCGTCCAGGCAGACCGGCGTCTTCAGCGCGGCCTGGAGCTTCACGTGGTCGATGATGTCGTCGTGCGCCAGCGGCTGCTCGATCAGCAGCAGGTCGAACTCGTCGAGCCGCTTCAGCAGGTCCAGGTCGTCGAGCGTGTAGGCCGAGTTGGCGTCGACCTGCAAGGCGACGTCGGGATGACGCTCGCGGACCTGGCGGACCACGTCGACGTCCCAGCCGGGCGCGATCTTCAGCTTGATCCGGCGGTAGCCCTCGGCCAGGTACTGGTCGATGTTCTCGAAGACCGCGCCGATATTCGACTCGATCCCCAGGCTGACGCCCGAGAGGACCTCGCCGCGCGTGCCCCCCAGGAGCCGGTGCAGCGGCATCCCTTGCGACCGGGCGAGCGCGTCCCAGCAGGCCATCTCCAGCCCGGCGCGGGCGAAGCCGTTCCCCTTCACCTTCTTGTAGAGGGCGGTCAGCTCCTCGATCGTCGCCCAGGGCTTCCCCAGCGTCATCGGGGCGAGGAAGTCGTGGAGGATGTGCCAGCAGGTCTCGGTCGTCTCCGGGCAGTAGAACGGGTCGGAGGGGCTGGCGCATTCCCCCCAGCCTTCCACGCCGTCGGCCACGATCCGCACCAGGATGTGGTCCAGGTGCGCCTTCCGGCTCGAACTCGTCTGGAAGGGACGGATCAAGGGCAGCCGCACGATCGCGAGGTCGATCTGTTCGATACGCATCGTCCCAGCTTCGTTTTCCGGCCGGGGGATGTCAAGGATCGCCGGCCTCCGCGAGTCGGCGCCGCGGCCGGGGCTTTAATAAAGACGTTTGGATCGGGCGATGATTTGAGGATGAAGTCGTTCGGATTGGTGAAAATCGACAACCGCCCGATCGGGCTCGTTGCTGGGGCGGGGGCGAGCCGATAGGATCATTCGCGCCCGGTCCTTCGGGGCCGGCGTCCCCGTCGCGCGCCGGATCCCTTCGCCTTGGAATCGAATCGAGGGTCGCCCATGAGCGCCGTCCCCGTCAGTCCCCCGTCGACCCCGACCGCGGCGCCGCGGATCGTGTCGATGGACCAGTTCCGCGGCTACACGGTGGCCGGGATGTTCGTGGTGAACTTCGTGGGGGGTCTGAAGGCGCTCCCGGAAGTGCTCAAGCATCACGACCATTACTTCAGCTACGCCGACACGATCATGCCCGCGTTCCTGTTCGCGGCGGGCTTCTCGTACAGGCTGTCGGTGTTGCGCCGGCTGGAGAAGAAGGGGGCGGCCGCGACCTACGGCGGGTTCTTCGTCCGGAGCCTGGCGCTGGTCCTGATCTCGATCGTGATGTACGGCCGGGAGGACTTCGGGGTCGGCAAGTGGGAGGACCTGGCCGACGCCCCGGGGCGGTTCATCCTGGGGGTCTTGAAGGCCGACCTGTGGGAGGTGTTGGCGATCATCGGGGTGACCCAGATCGTGATCATGCCGGTGATCGCGGCGGGATTCCGGGTGCGGGCGGCGGCGACGGCGGCGCTGATGGCGCTGGCGCTGGGGATGGCGTACTCGTTCAACGTCTTCTACATCTACGGCCTGCCGAACTGGATGGACGACCTCTGGGGGACGACGGGCAAGGGGGCCTGGGACGGCGGCTTCTTCGGACCGCTGAGCTGGGCCGTGCCGATGCTCTTCGGCACCCTGGTCTACGACGTGATGACGGCGCACGCCCCGGCGGTCGCGGCGCGGCGGCTGCTGGCGGCTGGGGTCGCGATGATGGCCGTCGGCTACGGGCTCAACTGCCTGGCGACGCTCTACGACACGCGGCAGGGGAGCGTCGAGGTCGCGGGCAAGAACGTCGCGGCGTCGCCGGTGGTCCCCCCCTGGGGGAACGCCTCGGGCCGAGGCCTGACCAGCCTGCTGGCGACCCCGCCGTTCATCCAGCCGCCGCCGAAGGACGTGCTGCCGGTGAACTACTGGCAGATCAACAAGAAGCTGGTGAGCCTGCCGTTCATGTTCTTCTCGTCGGGCTTCGCGATCGCGCTTTACGCGCTGTTCATCCCCGCCTGCGACGTGGCCGGGGTGCACGTGGGCCTCTTCCGCACCCTGGGGCAGAACCCGCTGGCGGCGTACATCATCCACCACTACGTCGAGGAGTCCGTCCTGGGGGTGACACCCAAGGATTCGCCCCTCTGGTACTGCCTGATCGCGCTGGCGGTGTTCTTCGGGATCTCCTGGATGTTCGTCAGGTCCCTGGAAAGCCGCAAGATCTACCTGAGGCTTTAGGCCGTCGCGTCGTCATTTGTTGATTTTCGGCACGTTCGGCGAGCCTATGATGACGAGCCCCTGAAAAATCGATGAATCATCGGGAATCCGTTTTCGTTTTCCGCGGTCGCGCGGTACCATTCTCGATGTCCCAATTCAAGGCCTCGCTGCATGCCGGCAAGCTCCGTCCATTCATGACGGATGCTCCGGCGACCCCGAAGATATTCGTTGCGACTCCGAGGAAATACGTAGAGCGGGCGTGATCGCCGACGCCTGCGGCGCCTGAGCCGCGGCGAAGCGATCTCGCCCGCGACCCGCTCGCCCCGACTTCAAGGAAGTCTCGCGGCCCGCCCGACGGACTTCCCGGCGTCGTCTCACCGTGAGTCGATTTTCAGTTGACACGAAGGAACGATCGATCAAGGATGAGCGCGTGTCGATGGGCGGCGTTCACGCACCGTCTGGCACTTTCCCGTCCCGCCTCACTCGTCGCTTGCTTCCGTGACGGTCCCCTGGCCCACGCTGAAGGTGGGCCCCGCAACGTTGCGTCTTCGTCGGTTGCGTCGCAGCTTCCCGAACGTCGAGTGGAGACTCCCACCCATGCCTCTTGCAGCGTCGATCTCGCGTACGCGGTTCCGGTGCCTCGCGCCCTTGGTCCTCGCGTCCGGCCTCGCCTTCACCGGCTGCGGGGAGGGCGAGGGCCAGGTCGCCTACAGCCAGGACTTCCCCAAGCCCGAGGGCGCGACCGTCAAGGCCGACCCCAACGCCGAGCTCGGTCGCGGCGAGCTGCGCCGCCAGGAGATCGAGGAGTCGAAGCAGGAAGCGGCCGCCAAGGGCAAGGGCAAGAAGCGGCGCTCCTGACGTCCCTCGTCTCTTCACGGGCCGCGTCGGCGGGGCATCTCGCCCCAACCCGGCGACCGGGCCCGTTCCCCTTTCTCGGTCCTCATTTCGTCCCTCGAGTGGAGTGCCATCCATGACATTGTCGCGTCGGAATCCTCGATTCGGTTTCACCCTGATCGAGCTGCTGGTGGTCATCGCCATCATCGCCGTGCTCATCGCGTTGCTCCTGCCGGCCGTCCAGTCGGCCCGCGAGGCCGCCCGCCGTATCCAGTGCACGAACAACCTCAAGCAACTCGGGTTGGCGATGCACAACTATCAGGACGTCAACGGGTCGTTCCCGATGGGCGACCAGTTCGGCTACTGGACGGGAGGCTGGGTGCGGCAGAACGCCGGCCCCTTCCTGGCGATGGCGGCGTTCATCGAGCAGTCGAACGTCTACAACGCGTACAACAACCAGGTCTTCCTGTACGTGGCCACCAACGCCACGGTCAACGGGATCGGCCTCAGCGCGCTGTGGTGCCCCAGCGACGGCGACATCGTCGGCAAGCGCTACGCCGGCCAGCCGACCGACGGCTGGGACGACGCCCCGATCCCGATGACCTTCACCAGCTATGGCGCCAACGCGGGCGTGCTCTACTACTACGCCGGCCGCGACAACGTCCCGCAGGCCCTGGTCAGCCAGAACAGCGGCATCTTCGAGCACGCCGGGCGCCCGGCGACGGCGAACCCCCCCCGCGCCGAGCCCAACGGCAAGTGCATCAAGCTCGGCGACATCACCGACGGCACGAGCAACACCGTCATGATGGGCGAGAAGTCGTATACCAAGGCCGCCCAAGGGACCAACGTCAACTGGTGGGATCCCAACTGGTGGACCACCGGCATGGTTGGCGACGGCGCCTACTCCGCCATCTTCCCGCCCAACTTCTTCAAGTCGCGGGCCGCGGCGCTGCTGGTGCCGAACAAGTTCCCGACCGGCAACAACTACACCTGCACGGCGACCAGCCTCCACCCCGGCGGCGTGAACGTCGGCATGTGCGACGGCTCGGTCCGGTTCCTCAAGGACTCGATCAACTCCTGGAACCCGCTCCTGGTCAACTTCACCGACCGCACCCAGCCCTACACCGGCACCGGCGGCGGCGCCCTGCCCCCCTACGGCATCTACCAGGCCCTGCACACGCGGGCCGGCGGCGAGATCATCAGCGCCGACCAGTATTGATCGATCGATCGACCGCGGCGGCCGGGGCCGGAACGCCCCGGCCGGCCTCGTCGCAGTTCCCAATCCAAGGGTCGGCCCGCGAGCCCGTCTCGCCGGCCGGCCCTTTCACGTCCCCACCGCCGAGGGATCGCCGATGCAGCGGAAAGGCTCCGTCTCCCGGTGGGGCGTCGCCCTGTTGATCGTCGCGGCCGGGCTCGCCGCCATCGGTTGGCGGGCGTTCTCGGAGCGTCGCTTCCAGGCCGACCTGGAGGCGGCCAAGCAGGATCTGCTCGCCGGCCGGACCGCCCAGGCCCTGCGACGGCTGGAGCCCCTCGCCACCGGGAGGCCGGGGACGGGCGAGGTCCACTACCTGATCGGCCTCGGCGAGATGGCCCTCGGCCGCAACGACCGGGCCCGGGCGTCCTGGTCGCGGATCGCGCCCGGCGAGGCGCCCCACGCCGGGATGGCGGCGACGAAATGGGCCGAGCTGGACCGCGAGCGGGGCCGCCTGGCCGACGCCGAGGACCGCCTCCGCGCCGCCCTGGCCGCATCGCCCAGCCCCCGCGTGCGCTGGGCCCTTGTGCAGCTCCTGTCGCTGGAGGGGCGCGGGGCCGAGGCGCGTCGGCTGTTCGCCGACGGGCTCGACGAGCAGCCCGACCCGGTCGAGGCCCTGAAGAGCCTGTACCGGCTGGAGATCGAGCCGTTCCCCGCCGAGGCCGCGCGGGACTACTTCGCGACGGCGGCGGGCCTCGCGCCCGACGACGACCGGGTCCGGCTCGGCCTGGCCCACCTGGCGATCCGCGCGCAGGAGTTCCCCAAGGCCCTGGAGCTGCTGGAAATCTGCCTCCTGCGCCGGCCCGACGATCGCCCGACCTGGGAGATGGTCCTGGAGTGCGGGCTCCAGGCCGAGCGTCCCGACCTGGTGGCGCGGGCGATGGCCCACCTGCCGGCCGGCCCGCAGGATGAGCCGCGCATCGCCGAGCTTCGCGTCTGGGCGGCGCGACTTGGCCGCGACGCGGAGGCGGAGCGACGCGCCCTGGAGGCCCGGCCGGCCAGCCCGCGCACCCTGGAACGGCTGGCCGAGCTGGCGATCGAGGCCGGCCGGGGCGACGAGGCGGCCGGATACCGCGAGCGACGGGCCGAATACGACCGGAAGCTCCTCGCCTACCTCCGCCGGCTCGGGACGGCCGACGCCGCCGACCGCCCCGCCGAGCTGGCGACCCTGGCGGCCGACGCGGGCCGGGTCGCGGACGCCGAATTCTGGACGGCGCGGGCCTCCGGCCGGAAGCTCGCCCCGCGATCCGCCCCCGGGCGGACGCTGGCCGAAGCGATGCCCGAGGTGGTCGCGGCCCTGACGGCGGCGAAGCCCGGTCCCGCCCTCGCCGACGAGACGCCTCGGGCCCGCCCTCGCTTCCGCGACGACGCCGAGTCGGCCGGGCTGCGGTTCGTCCACGAGAGCGGCGCGGGCGCGGGCCGGCTCATCCCGCCGGTCACCTTCTCGGGCGGCGTGGCCCTGCTGGACTACGATCGCGACGGCCGCCTCGACGTGTTCCTCGTGCAGTCGGGACGCTTCCCCCAGGGGCCGGACTCCGCCGACCCGGGCGACCGCCTGTTCCGCAACCGGGGCGACGGGACGTTCGAGGACGCGACCCGGGCCGCGGGCCTCGGCGGCGCGCACGGCTACGGCCACGGCGTCGCCGTGGGGGACGTGGACGGCGACGGCTTCCCCGACCTGCTGGTCACCCGCTGGCGGAGCTACGCCCTGTACCGGAACCGGGGCGACGGAACGTTCGAGGACGCCACCGCGTCCTGGGGCCTGGCGGGCGACCGCGACTGGCCGACGTCGGCCGCGTTCGCCGACCTCGACGGCGACGGCGACCTGGATCTTTACGTCTGCCACTACCTCGCCTGGGACGATCGCGACGACCGCACCTGCGTCGACCCCGACGACCCCTCGCGCTACAACTGCAACCCGCGCGACTTCCCGGCGCTCCCCGACCACCTCTTCCGCAACGACGGCGGGCGGTTCGTCGACGTGACCGAGGAATCCGGCGTCCTCGAACGCGAAGGCCGAGGGCTGGGCGTGCTGGCGGCGGACCTCGACGGCGACGGCCGGGTCGACCTGTTCGTCGCCAACGACATGTCGGCCAACTACCTCTTCCTGAACAAGGGGGGGATGCGGTTCGAGGAGCGGGCGCTGGAGGCCGGCGTGGCGGCGAATTCGAGCGGCGGCTACCAGGCCGGGATGGGGGTGGCCTGCGGCGACCTCGACGGCGACGGCCGGCCCGACCTGACGGTGACCAATTTCTACAGCGAGTCGACCTCGTTCTTCCAGAACCTGGGCGACGGCCTGTTCGCCGACCGGACCGCCGCGATCGGCCTCAAGGCCGCCAGCCGGAACCTGCTCGGGTTCGGGATGGACTTCCTCGACGCCGACGACGACGGCCGGCTCGACCTGATGACGGCCAACGGCCACATCCACGACGGCCGCCCCGTCTATCCCTGGAAGATGCCCCTTCAGCTTCTGCAGGGGACGCCCGGCGGCCGCCTCGTCGACGTCTCGGCCGACGCGGGGCCGGCGTTCGCCGTCCCCCGGATCGCGCGGGGACTGGCGGTCGGCGACCTCGACGGCGACGGCCGCGTCGACGTGGTGGTGCAGTCGCAGGACGAGCCCGCCGCCTATCTTCGCAACGTCTCCGAGGGGGGCCGTTCGATCGCGTTCGAGCTGGAGGGGACGGAGTCCAACCGCGACGGCGTCGGCGCGACGGTGACGGTGGTCGACCCGGAAGGGCGGCGTCGGGTCGTGCAGCGGATCGGCGGGGGGAGCTACCAGTCGGCGTCTTCGCCGATCCTCCACGTCGGGCTGGGCGAGGCGGCGAAGGCCGAGCGAGTCGAGGTCCGCTGGCCCTCGGGCCGCGTCGATCGCCACGAGGGCCTCGCCGCCGGCGCGACCTACCGGCTGCGCGAGGGTTCGCCGGAGGCGGCTCCGCGACCGGCCGCGTTGACCGCGCGTCCGGGGGGGCCGTAAGATGCGCGAGGGGCGAGCACGGCGGCCTGGGATCGTTCGTTCGGGAGGGGTGGTGAGCATGGCCGCCAAGCGGAAACCGGCCCGTCGCAGGGTCTGGCGGGTCGCCCTCGTCCTGGTCGTCCTCGCCGCGGTCGCCGTGGGGGCGGCCTTCTGGCTGGCGGCCTCCGCCCGCGACTCGCGCCCCGCCGACTCGATGGCCGCCATTCGCGCCGCCGCTTCCCAGGGACGCTGGGCCGAGGTGGACGGCCGCCTCGCCCGCTGGATCGAGGCCCATCCGGGCGACGGCGAAGCCCGCCTGATGCGCGGGATGCTGCTGGCCGGGATCGGCAAGTCGGCGGACGCGGCCGAGCTGCTCCGGGGCGTGCCCGATTCGGCGCCGGAGCGCGTCCGGGCGATGACGACCGTCGGCGAGATCGCGCTCCGGCTCCACGACGCCCCCGAGGCCGAGCGCGCCTTCCGCCAGGCCGCGGCCGATCCGAAGGAGGCCGAGCCGCGCCGCCGGCTGATCTATCTCCTGAGCCTCCAGCAACGCCACGGCGAGGCCCGCGACGTGCTCTGGGAGCTGTTCCGCGCCACCCGCGACCCGCGCGTGCTCTCCAGCTTGGTGCAGAACCTCTCGGCCTACGAGAACGACGCGCGCGGGTTCACCGCCGAGGTCGACGAGTTCCTCGCCCGCACGCCGACCGACCCGTTCCTGCGCCGGATCAAGGGCCTGGCGCTGGCGATGCAGGGCCGGCCCGCCGAGGCGCTCCCCCACCTGGAGGCGGCGGCCGAGGCCCTCGCCGACGACCCGGTCGGGCGATTCGCGCTCGCGGAGTGCCTGCTCACGCTCGGCCGGTTCCGGGGGGACGAATCGATTCTCGGCCCGCGCCCGGAGGCCCCCGCCGACGCGGCGCGCTGGTCCGTCCTGCGCGGCCGGCTGCAGGAGGCCCTCGACCGCCCGGACGACGCGCTCGCCAGCTTCCGCGAGGCCGCGACCGCGAACCCGCGCGACCCCGAGGCGCACTACCGGCTCGGCCAGGCGCTCAACCGCCTGGGCCGCGCCGACGAGGCCCGTCGGAGCCTCGACCGGGCCGCCGCGATCAAGGCGGAGCAGGTCGAGTTCCGCCGCGCGTTCGACGCCGCCCTCCGCAAAGGATTCGACGTCGACCCGCCTTACGAAACTCTCGGCGCACTCTGCCGCGGGGCCGGCCTGACGGCCGAGGCGCGGGCCTGGTACGAACTCGCCGCCGGCGTCGACCCGTCGAGCGCCTCGGCGCGATCGGCCCTGGGCGAGCTGCCCGAGGCGCCGACGCCCCCCCCGGTGGCCCTCTCGCGCCCCGTCCGGGCGAAGGCGGCGTCGGACGTCGGTCGGCTCGCCGCTTCGGCGGCCCAGACGGCCTCGCCGGTCGTGCGGCTCCAGCTCGAGGACGTCACCGCGTCCGCCGGGATCTCGTACCAGTATGACTGCGCGGCGAAGGGGGACCTCTACCTCGGCGACACGATGGGGGGGGGCGTGGGGTTGATCGACTACGACGACGACGGCCGGCTCGACATCTATTTCGTCAACGGCTGCCGCCTGCCGTACGACCCGGCCGACCCCCCGGGCCCCAACAAGCTGTACCGCAACCGGGGCGACGGGACGTTCGAGGACGTCACCGAGAAGGCCGGCGCGCCGGGCCAGGGCTACGGGATGGGCTGCGTCGTCGGCGATTACGACGGCGACGGCCGCGACGACCTGTTCGTCACCGGGCTGGGCCGGACGGTCCTGTATCGGAACAAGGGGGACGGGACGTTCGAGGACGTCACCGAGAAGGCCGGCGTCGGCTCGGACCGCTGGACGACGGCGGCGGGCTTCGGCGATTTCGACGGCGACGGCGACCTCGACCTGTTCGTCGTCACCTACGTCTCGGCCGACCCGGTGAACGTCCCGGAGTGTCGCGACGGCACCGGCCGGGCGCTCCACTGCTCCCCCGCGCTCTTCGAGGCGCAGCCCGACCTGCTGTTCCGCAACGACGGCGACGGCACGTTCACCGACGTCAGCCGGGAGTCGGGGGTGGACGCCGCGCCCGGCGGTCGCGGGCTGGGCATGGCGGTCGCGGACCTCGACGGCGACGGCCGGCTCGACGTGTTCGTCGCCAACGACCTCTCGCCCGACTTCCTGTTCCTCAACCGGGGCGGTCTGAGGTTCGAGGAGTCGGCCCTGGAGGCGGGCGTCGCCCTGAACGGGGCGGGGCGGGCGACCGCGAGCATGGGCGTGGTGGCCGACGACCTCGACGGCGACGGCCTGACCGACCTGTTCGTCGCCAACTTCCTGAACGAGCCCGACAGCCTGTTCCGCAACCTCGGGAAGGGCCTGTTCGTCGACGCGACGCTGGGGGCGAACCTGCACGCTTCGGGGCCGATCGCCACGGGCTTCGGCGTCGCGGCGCCCGACTTCGACGACGACGGCCGGCCCGACCTCTTCATGGCCAACGGCCACGTCGACGACCAGCCCTGGATCAACACCCCGATGGCCCAGCTCCCTCAGGCCTTCCACGGCGGGGAAGGGGGGCGGTTCGAGCCGATCGACCCGTCGACCGTCCCCTATCTGTCGCGGCGCGTGGTGGCCCGGGGCCTGGCCGCGGGCGACCTGGACGGCGACGGCCGCGTCGACCTGGTCGTCGTCCATCGGGACGCGCCGGCGGTGGTTCTGAAGAACACCACGCCCGGCGGCCGTTCGGTGGGGCTCCGCCTCCGCGGCCGTTCGGGCTCGACTCCCGTCGGCGCCCGCGTCGCCTGCCGCGTCGGCGGGAAAGAGCAGGTCCGGATCCTCTCCAGCGGCACGGGCTACCTCTCCGCGCACGACCCGCGCCTTTGGTTCGGCCTGGGCGGGGCGGAGCGGGCGGAGTCGATCCGCGTCCGCTGGCCCTCGGGCCTCGAACAGGAGTTCGCCGACCTCCCCGCCGGCGGGGTCTTCGAGCTGCGCGAGGGGGAGCCCGAGGCGAGGCGTCGGGATTGAGCGGCGATCACCGCCGGCTCGACGCGATCTTCTTGGGGGCGGCCTTCGAGCCGGTCAGTTCGTAGGTGAAGCGGTTCTCACCCCCCTGCACCACGTCGGCTTTCAGCTCGGACCTGAGGTTGTAGCGCGGCGGGACGATCTCGACCCGCTCCTCGTTCGGGTTCTCGGGATCGTCGGGGTTCTTGACGGCCTTCCCGGTGGCCTTTTTCGACCAGACGTCGACGCGGTGGGGGCCGAGGCCGGGCCCTTCATCGCGGGGGAGATTGAAGGCCCCGTCGACGATCAGGCCGCTGACGACCAGCTCGCCGCCGGCCTCGGGGGTGAAGGTGATGAGCCCCTTCTCCAGGGGCTGGCCGTCGAGGGTGACGACGCCCGCGACGGGCTCGCGCGGCGGGCCCTCCTGGGCGCCGCATCCGGCGGCGACCAGGGCGAGCAGGACCGTCGAGGCGCGGAGCGAGGACGACGCGCGAAGGGTGTTCAGGCGAAGCACGGTTATCTGGCTCCAGGATGATCGAGGGTCGAATGGGTGGGGGCGTCGGGGCTCAGTAAGCGTCGGATGAGATGATCTCGCCGCCGGCCCGGGTGCCGAGGGCCCAGACGGTCTCCAGCGCCACCGAATCCTTCAGGAACCGGACCGAGCCGTCGGCCAGGAGGATGTTCGCGCCGCCGGGGTGGAGGCTGCTGAGGCCCCAGACGCCCGGGGTCTGGAGGGTGCCGCTGGCGTGGGTCGAGCAGTTGGGGAACCGGGGATTGGGGCCGAGCAGGATGTTGCCCATCGAGTAGCCCACCAGCCCCAGCGACCAGTTCTGGCCGAGCGTGGTGCTCTTGCCGTAGTAGCCGTTGCGGTCCTTGGCGGCCGCGGCGCACTGGGAGGCCCAGGCCAGGAAGGCGGAACGTTGGAGGAGCGGCGACCCCAGCGACCCGTCGTTGCGCTGAGTGCCGGCGGGGAAGGCGCCGATGAAGATGATGTCGCTGGGGATGGTGGTGACGTTGGGGTTGCCGCTGCCGGTCCGCCACTCGCCGAAGGCGATGGTGTTGCTCGTGCCGTCGGTGATCTTATGGATCCCGTGGCTCCGGCCCAGCTCGCCGACGTACTCGAAGACGCCGTTCGGCGGGCCGCCGCTCTGCTGGCCGGCGAACTCCATCGTCGCCCCGACCGAGGCGAAGTAGTTGCCGCCCGGGGCCCGCAGCGAGTTGAACAGGGCCCCGGACCCCTGGTGGTTCCACGACGGCGGCGTCGCCGACGGGCAGAGGGTCAGGGCCAGCCGCGTGGTCGTCGTGGTCGAGTTGGCGTGGTTGCCGTAGGCGTCGTCGTTGAAGCACGCCAGCGCGAAGTTGGCGGCGTTGTACAGGGCCGGCTGCTCCGTGAACCCCAGGAGCCGCACGAGGGCCGAGAAGTCCCGGTTGTTCCCCAGCGTCAGGTCGGCGCGTCGGCCGAACAACGCCCCGGGCGGGAACGACTCGAACACGCTGTGGTAGTTGTGCAGGCCGAGCCCGATCTGCTTCAGGTTGTTGGTGCACTGTGCGCGGCGGGCGGCCTCGCGGGCGCTCTGGACGGCCGGCAAGAGCAGCGCGATCAGGACGGCGATGATGGCGATCACCACCAGCAGCTCGATCAGCGTGAAGCCCCGGCGGACGGAGACGGCGGGCGTCGACCGCGCCTCGGCGCGATCGAGAGACGTGGAAATCCTCATGATTCGACTCGATTCCCGGGCAGGGCCTCCATGCGTCTGGTCGGTCGCCTGCGGACGAAAGGGGGTTCGCCTCTCGTGGTCGAGTCGGCTCGGGCGGGGGTGCTGCGACGGGAAAGCGTCGCGTCACCGGGGCCATTCTGGCTCCGGAGCCCCGACTGGTCAAGGCTGATTCATGTAAATTCTATCGGGTTTATAGAGATTAAAGTTGAAGCCGTCCTGGCGCTTCTCCAGGAAGGCCACGGCGGCTCATTTCGGGGCGAGGGCGAGGAGGCAGGGGGACGCGACCGAGTTCCAGAACTGGTAGCGGACGACGGTCGCGCGGGGGGTGGGGATGGCGTGGGTCCAGGAGAGGACGGCGTCCTGCTCCTCCTCGCCGCCGGGGTGGCCGGGGTAGCAGATGATGGTGATCATGCCGCCGGGGGTCGTCAGGTCGAGGGCGGCTGAGAGGGCGGGGAGGGTGGTCGCCGGCCGGGTGGCGACGTTGTGGTCGCCCCCCGGCCAGTAGCCGAGGTTGAACATCACCGCGCGGGGGCGTCGGCCCGGCGCGCGCTCGGCGAGGACCTCGGCCAGGCGCTCGTGGCCGGTGCGCACCAGGATGACGCGGTCGGCGGCCCCAGGCGAGGTCAGCTTCGCGGCGGCGGCGTCGAGGGCCTCCTGCTGGAGGTCGAAGCCGATCACCAGGCCCCTGGGCCCGACCCGACCGGCCAGGATGGCGGTGTCCCGGCCGTTGCCGACGGTGGCGTCGACCGCCAGGTCGCCCGGCTTGAGGACCCGCTCGACCCACGCGTGGGCTTGGTTGAGGATCGGGTGGAACACGGCTTTAGGACCCGGCCCGGGGCGGGGCCGAGATCCCCTCGATGAGGGCCTTCATCTTCCGCACGCCGGTCGCCGCCACGACGGCCGGGTCCTGCGCCCAGTACTCTCGGTTGAACACTTCCAGCGAGAGCATGACGCGGAACCCCCGCTCGGCGAGCGATTCCAGGATCGGGCGGATCGGCGCGACGCCGTCGCCGGGGTAGACGCGGTCCGAGTCGTTCAGCTTCGACGGGTCGGGCACGGCCGGGTAGTCGTTCATGTGCAGCACGGGGACGGCCGCGGGCCCCAGGAGCTTGAGCCCCTCGAACGACGAGCCCCCGCGGTGGAGGTGGTAGACGTCGGGCAGGATGCAGGCGTCGGGGTGCCCGGCGGCGATGGCGACGTAAACCGCCTCGGCCAGGTTGCCGAGGGTCTTCGAGAAGCCCCAGACCTCGACCTCGGGGACGACGCCGAAGCCCTCGCTCAGCTCCAGGAGCGCCCGGTAGCGCTCGGCCAGCCGGGGCAGTTCGACCGCGGCGTCGGTCGCGCCGGCGGCGGGGGCGGCGACGCGCTTGGCGCCGATCTTCTGGAGGGTGTCCAGCGAACGCTTCGCGGCTTCGAGGCCCTTGCGGCGGCGTTCGGGGTCGTCGACGCCCCATTCGAAGAAGTCGATGGCGCTCTCGACCGAGATCCCCGAGTCGCGCAGCCGCTTGCCCAGGTCTTCGAGCGAGCCGCCGCCGTCCTTGTAGCGGTTGATCTCGTCCAGCCAGGGCTCCAGCCCGCCGTAGCCGGCCTTCGCGGCGAGGTCGACGATCTCGACGATCCCCAGCTTCTGGCCCCGGATCGTGGCCGTGTTCAGGCCGAGCAGGAACGGGCCTTCGGTCGCGGATTGCTCGGCGGCGGCCCGCCGGGGCGAGAAGCCCAGCAGGGAAGAGGCCGCGACGCCCGCCAGGGCGGCCCGCCGGTTCATCGCGATCGGTCCCCGTGTCGAATCTTCCGAGGTCATGGAGGCGCACCCGTTTGGCTGGGGGAGGGATCCGGTGCAGGTCGGGCCGGCCTCGCGGGAGGCGCGAGGCGGCGCGACGACGCCCGTGGATTCTAAACCACGCGCCGGGGCGGCCGCAGCAGGAATCCGCAGCTTCAGGCCCCCAGGTCGCGCGCCAGGCCCCGCCGGGCCTCCTCGATGCACTCGGCGATCCGGTCGCGGATCAGGGCGGTGACGGCCCGGGGCTCCAGGCCCACCAGGTCTTCGGGGAGGATCGGGGGGCCGTAGTGGACGCGCAACGGATAGGGCCGGGGGAAGATCCGGCCTCGCGGCCAGGCGCGGAAGGTCCCGGCGAGCCCCGCGGGGACGACGGGCACGGCCGCGCGGGCGACGAGCAGGGCGATGCCCGGCTTCAGCTCCTTCAACTCGCCGTCCGGGCTCCGGGTCCCTTCGGGGAAGAGGGTGACCACGCCGCCGGACCGCAGCCGCTTGAGCGTCTCCTTCATGCCCGAGGCCCCCATCCCCTCGCGCTGGATCGGGAAGCCGCCGATCGAGCGGATCAGGGGGCCGAGCACCGGCAGGAACAGGGTCGAACGCGCCACGTAGTTCAACGGCCTGCGCACGCCGACGCCCAGGATGAAGACGTCGAGATAGCTGAGGTGGTTGGAGACCAGGACGACGCCGCCGGTCTCGGGCATGTTCCGCCAGCCGGTCGACCGCCAGCCGCCGAACGCGGCCAGCCAGGTGGCCGCCAGCGCCCTCACCAGCCGGTACCAGATCAGGGCGAGCCGGGACCGATCCCCCTGGGGGGACTCGCGACCCGCCCGGACCCGGCCTCGGCTCCGGTCCCGGCCCGGGGGGGCGGCGTCGGGGCCGCTCGGGGGGGGCGTGGCGTCGTCGTCCGGGGGGGGCGTGGCGTCGGCGTTCATGGCGAGGGGAGGACTTTCCGGTGCAAGAGGGCGACCACCTCATCGATGGTCATCCCGGTCGTGTCGATGGTCTCGGCGTCGGCGGCCGGCCTCATCGGGGCGATGGCCCGCGAGGCGTCGCGGGCGTCGCGGGCCCGCTGGTCGGCGAGCACGGCTTCCAGGTCGGAGTCGGCCCCCTTCGCCCGGAGTTCCTCGTGGCGACGGCGGGCCCGCTCCAGGTCGGAGGCGGTCACGAAGAACTTGCGGAAGGCGTCCGGGAAGACGATCGTCCCCTGGTCGCGGCCCTCGGTCACCACGTCGTCCCGGTCGGCGACGGCGCGCTGCCAGGCGACGAGGCGGCCGCGGACGGCCGCGCAGTCGGCGATGAACCGAGTGGCCCGGGTCACGGCCACGTCCCGGACGGCCTGCGAGACGTCCTCGCCGGCGAGCAGGACCCGGCCGGGGGGGAAGGCGGCGTCGAGGCCGGCGGCCAGGCGGTCCAGGGCGTCGGGGTCCTCCAGGTCGGTCCCCGCCCGCAGGGCCGCCAGGGTGACGACCCGGTACATGGCCCCGGTGTCCAGGAACCGCCAACCCAGGCGCCCGGCCAGCAGCCGGGCGACCGTGCTCTTGCCGGCCCCGGCGGGGCCGTCGATGGTCACGACGCGATGCACGAGAGGGGGGTCCTGGGGTTGATCGGCCCGCGGCGGCGCCGCGGCTGGACCCCTATTGTCCTCGTCGGGCCGCGAACTTCAAGGAGCCGCCCCGCGAGGCCGGGGTCGGCCGCGCGGGGCGGGGGTGTGTTCCGGGGGGTGGGCGGACGGGCTCAGGCCGTGGGGCCGGTCGCGGCGGGGGGCGGGTCGGCGATCCGCTGCCGGCCGGCGAACCCGGCGTCCAGCTCGTGCCAGTGGGCGACCTGGGCCTCGCCCAGCCGCCAGCAGAGGTAGACCTCGCGGCCGTCCATCAGGCTGGGGAAGTCGCACAGGCCGTCGAGATTCCGCAGCTCCACGCCCAGCCGGCGCAGCTCGTCGTGGAACGTGTTGAGCCGTTCCTCCTCGGCCTCCAGCTCGTTCTGGAACTGGGTCATCTCCTCGGAGTAGAGGTCCTCGGAGTTCCGCTTGCGCTCGCGGCTGACGCGGGCGAGCCGCTGCTGCAGCTCCTCGACCACGCCGTTCTGGCGGACGATGTCGGACACGATGGCCCGGACCAGCGGGAGGGCCCGGTTGGCCTCCTCAATGCTGTAATATCTCTTTCGCGTATCCCGAAGGGGTGTCGTCGCGGCCATGGGAACGTCCTCGCAACCAAGGGATGAAAGCGGATGAGATCGGTGCCGGAGTGCCGAAGCGTCGGCGATCGCCTCCCCTTCCGCGAATCGGGCGCCGAACGCGCTCGGACGACTCGACAAAGGGACTTCGGGCCTCCGTCGCGATGAATCCCCCCTCCCGGCTCGGCGTTCGAGGAGAACCCGCGGACTCGTTCCGGGCTCCCATTTCCGGCGGGGATTCCGACCACCTTCCTGGCTGATTCACCGATACATTATAGGAACGGACGCCTTGACAGCAAGTTTACGCGAGATTCCCCTCATGCGTGTCGGGCGTGTCGCGGAATTGCTCAGGGCAGCGCCGATCCTCATCATCGGGCCCCCTCCCGGAGGCTGGCGAGACGCTCGGCGATCTGGGGGAGCGGGGCGGTGTTGAAGACGTCCTCCTTGGTGAGCCAGGCGCGTCGGGCGACGTCCACGCCGTAGCGGAGGTCGCCCAGGCCGGCGACGGAGTGGGCGTCCGGGTTGATCACGATCGTCACCCCTTTCTTGCGGGCCCGGCGGCAGTGGACGGCGTCGAGATCCAGGCGGTAGGGGCTGGCGTTGATCTCGATCATCGTCCGATGCTCGGCCGCCGCGTCGATGACGGCGTCGAGGTCGACCTCGTAGGACGCCCGCGAGAGCAGCAGCCGGCCGGTGGCGTGGCCGAGCATGGTGACGTGGGGGTTGGCGATCGCCCGGATGATCCGCGCGGTCATCTCGGCCCTGGACATCTTGAACCGCGAGTGGACGCTCGCCACGACGTAGTCGAAGCCGGCGAGGACGTCGTCCGGGAAATCGAGCGAGCCGTCGCCGAGGATGTCGCACTCGGTCCCCTTGAACAGCCGGAAGTCGTCGCCGAAGCCGGCGTTGAGGGCGTCGATCCTCGCCCACTGCTCGCGGACGCGCTCGATGGTCAGGCCGCGCGCCATGGCCAGCGACCGCGAGTGGTCGCCGATGCCGAGGTACTGGAGCCCCATCGCGCGGGCGCCCTCGGCCATCTCTTCGAGGGTGGCGTCGCCGTCGCTCCAGTCGGAGTGGCAGTGGAAGGTCCCGGTCAGGTCCCCGGGCTCGATCAGGCGGGGGAGCGAGCCGGACTCGGCCGCGTCGAACTCGCCGGCGTCCTCGCGAAGCTCGGGGGGGACGTAGTCCAGGTCGAGGGCGCGGAACAGCTCGGGCTCGTCGCGGCAGGCCACCCCCTTCGCCCCGTCCTTCGCGGCGCTCAGGGCGTATTCGTTGAGCGAGAGCCCCCGCGCCAGGGCCCGTTTCCGCATGGCGATGTTGTGGGCCTTGGAGCCGGTGAAGTAGTGGAGGGCGAACGCGAACTGGTCGTCGGCCACCCCGCGCAGGTCGCACTGGACGAACTGGTCGGTCCGGAAGCCGGGGAGGAGCACGCTGGCCTTGGTGGGGCCGTGGCCGAGGACCTTGGCGACCTGCGGGAGCTTCACGAAGGCGTCGAGGACCGGGCCGGGCTCGTCCGCGGCGAACAGCACGTCGAGGTCGCCGACCGTCTCGGCCCGGCGGCGGAGGCTGCCGCAGGCCTCGGCGCGGGTCACGCCGGGGCGTCCCCGGACGAATTCGAGGATCGGCGCGACCAGGGCGAGGGCCTCGTGCCGGAGGATCCGCCCGCCGGTCGTCTCCAGGAAGCCGATCCCTTCGAGGATGTTGGCCTCGGTCTTGGCGCCGAAGCCCTTGACCTTGGCGATCCGGCCCGATTCCCCGGCGGCGCGGAGGTCGGCCAGGCTCTTGACGTCCAGGGCCTCGTGCAGGGCCTTGATCTTCTTGGGGCCGACCCCCGGCACCCGCAAGAGGGCCAGCAGCCCCGGCGGGGTCTGGGCCCGGAGCTTCTCGTAGGCGGGGAGGCTCCCCGTGGTGGCGAGCTGGACGACCTTGGCGTGGAGCGTCTCGCCGATCCCCGGCACCTCGGCGAGGCTGCCGTCGGCGATCATCTCGGTCAGGTCCCCCGGCAGCCCGCGCAGCGCCTGCGCCGCGTTGTGATACGCGCGGCAGCGGAAGGGGTTCTCCCCCTGGACTTCCAGGATCGTCCCCATGTCGTCCAGGACCTGGGCGATCTTCGCGGTCTCCATCCGTGAATGCTCCGTTTCAACCTCGGCGCACCGACGGGGGGGCGATCCGCGACCAGGTTGGTCCTAGTCCCCCGAGGGCCATCTCGGCGGCGACGGCTCGGGGACCGAGTGGTCCTGCTTCCACCAATGCCGCACCGCTTCCAGGCGATGATAGTTCATCACGCGCTCGAATTCCCGGGTGTAGTACGCCTTCCGGGTCTCGGCGTCCGTCTCGTCGTCCGGGCCCGGTCCGCTGAGGTTGAAGCCCGCCTGGTGGTTGATCCACTCGGTGTGGGCGAGCATCAGCACGGTCGTCTCGTCGATCGGCGTGAGCTCGTCGTCGATCGCCCGGGCGACGACGGGTCCCAACTGGTCCACCCGGGGCCTCCTGGGGGCGTCGAAGAGGTCGCTCACGAGCTTCCGCGCGTTCGGGTCCCGGAACAGCTCCGGCACGCGCCCCGCGAGGCGTGCGTCCTCGGCGCCCCGGTTCATCGCCGCCTGCTTCCCCGCGGCGGGCTCGTGGGGCGTCGGCGAGAAGCGTTCGAGGATCGCCCCGAGGTCGGCGAAGCGGCCGTGGAGCCGCGAGGCCAGCTCGTCGATCGCATCCGGGTCGGCCGGGAGCGTCCGCTCGTCGGCGGGATTGAGGAGGTCGGCGAACCGCAGCCCGTAGGTCAGGGCGGTGGCCTTCGGCTCGTCGCCGCGTCGGGGCTTCAGCGCCTTTTCGAAGAAAGCTCGGTCCTTCGCGTAATTGCGGAGCATCAGCGTGTACGCCCGGCGCCCCAGCGCGTCCTGGGGCTTCTCGGACGGGTTGGGGAGCGGGTCGGGGATGGCGTCGTCGATGGCGCGTCGCTCGTCGGTCGTGAGGTACCAGGACATCGGGACGTCGCTCGCGCCGGCCGCCGTGGAGGGGTCGGCGAGGCCCGGCCAGCGCCGACGCGCCTGCTCGTCGAAGTCGCCGGTGGCGGCGGACCCCGTGCTGAGGTAGGCGGAGTTCTCGAAGACGGCGGTGGCGACGAAGCTGGGGCCGGCGCCCATCCTGCGGAACACCTCGTTGACGGCGATCGACTCCTGGTCGTTGCGGAAGGTGGTGGTGGAGTAGCGGGCCCGGAGGATCGCGTCGCTGACGCTGCCGAACAGGCCGGCGCCCTGGAAGAGCTTGTCGAAGAAGCCCTTGGCCTCCGAGGGGACCCCCACCCGGTCGCGCTTGCTCACCGCGTCGCGGATCTGGAGCACCAGGACGCCCGACGTGTGCCGCCGGATCCACTCGCGATTCTGGAGCAGCCAGGCGTTGGCCAGGTGCACCCCGTAGTTGTCGTAGTAGCCGGCGTCGACGACGCGCAGGGGCGGGTTCGTCGGGAGGTTGACGGCCGGCGAGACGAACGGGAAGGTCGCGCTCATGCGGGCCGCGGCCGCCAGGGTGAGGTCGGGCATCACCTTCGGGTCGAGCTTGAACAGCTCCAGGGCCGAGATCGAGAACGAGTTGCGGGAGGTCCCGTCGTTGTCGTTGTCCAGGTCGTTCTGCCGGGCGACGGGGATCGGCCACTCGTCGAGCACGCGCCGCCGGAGCTCGTCCGGGGCCTCCCCGGGATCCGGGGCGAACTCCTGATGGCCCTTCAGGTCGAGGTTCGAGATCAGGAGCCGGCGGCCGTCGTCGACGATCATGGGCGAGAAGATCAGCGACGGGACCTTCCCCTGCGATTCCGCGTCGCGGAGCTGGGAGAAGGTGAGGCTGTGGATCTGGCGCCACTCGCGCTCCAGGACGAGCCCGCGGTCGTCGGCCGCCCAGCCGGGGAGCCGGGGGAGGAGCATCCGCCAGGGGGCCTGCAGCGCGATGAACGACGCGACCCTGTCCAGGCTCTTGGGGGGGATGCGGTCCTGGTCGAGCTGGAAATCGAGCGGGGCACCCCTCGGGCCCTTGCCGAGGACGGCGGACTCGTAGTAGGCCATGGCGACCATGCCCCCCGAGGCCCCCGTGATCAGGCGGACGTGGTCGTGGAAGTTCTCCAGGCCGGGATGCTTGCCCAGCCGGTCGAGGACCGTCGCCGCCCAGTAGGCCGAGCGGATCGCCCCGCCGGAGACGCAGATCAGGACCAGCTTCGGCTTCGAGATCCCCTCGCCCTCGCATCGACAATCCTCCAGGCGGCGCTCCCAGGCCTCCAGGACGGTCCGATTGTCCAGCAGACCGGTGGGCGTCCCCAGGCGGTCCCGATCGCTCGCCAGCTCGAGGATGTCGTACGGGTAGACCCGGCTGATGACCTTCGAGAGGCGGTCGCGGGAGGCGAAGCTCCGGTAGTCGAGGCCCTCGAACTGCTCCTTGAACGGCTCGTAGTTCGCCAGCAAAATCCAGAACAGTAGCGAGGCGGTGACCAGGACCCGGCGCGGGATCTGGAGGGGGCCGGGGCCGGCCGCGGCGGCGACGCCGAGCTGCAGGGCGAGGCAGCCGGTCAGGAAGAAGAGCCCGGCGAGCGCCAGCGCCGGGGCCTCGGGCGCCTCGATCCGCCAGGCCAGGGCGCATCCCGCGGCCAAGGACGACACGGCCGCCGCCCAGGGCTTCCAGGGCTCGGCCCCGGGCGCGACCCGCTCGATCATCCCGAAGGCCGCGACCGAATAGAGCGCCGCCAGCATCAGCACCTCCTGCGGCGTGATCGGCTCGCCCTCCCGGAGCTGGAGCGGGAAGAGGAAGATCAGGATCGCCAGCAGCGAGCCGAACAGGTAGTAGACCGGCCTCGGGTCGTGCAGCTCGTAGACCACCTGCGCCGTCGCCAGCAGGCCGAGCAGGGCGAAGATCGCGAAGGCGGGGAAGGCGAACGAGTTTCGGATCGTCAGCAGGCCGCAGAGGCAGACGAGCAGGGCCACCGCGAGCGCCGCCAGGCCGTCGGCCAGCTTGAGCTGACTCAAGGCCCTCCGCGACGCGGCCAGCGCCGGGACGCTGGCCGCGAACAGGAGGAAGCCCGCCACGTAACGCGGCGGGTCGCTCTCCGCCGAGCTCAGCCCCAGGAACAGGTAGCTCGCGAAGACGACCAGCAGATATTGGCGGAACCCTCCCGAAGTCCATGCGCCGGTCGCGCCCGCGAGGCCGCTCACGATGGAGCTCAGGCGCAGGAGCAGCTTGACGAGGAGGACGCCCGAGAGCACCCCGAGCACCCAGGCCGTGAGGCCGACGGCGTAGCAGCCCCAGTCGTTCCGGACGTTCCCCTGGATCGGCAGGCTCAGCGGCCAGTCCTGCGCGGCGTTCACGCCCCAGGGGACGTAGGCGAAGGTCCGCGGGAAGAGCGCCGGCAGGCTGATCAGCACCAGGAAGGGGAGCCTCGCGAACCGCAGGAAGAGGCCCAGCTTCCGCCTCCCGACCTGGTTGAGGGGCAGGTTCAGCCAGGACTTGTGGCCGTACCTGCAGCCGTAGCGTTGCAGGAAGCCCACCATCGCCGCGAGGTCCCGGTTCGACCCCGCCGCCGCCACGCCGAACTCCAGGTAATACGCGTTCACGCCGAGCATCGCCAGAAGGAGCGTCGCCCCCAGCGCGGAGAGGAAGCGGGTGGAAGGGGACTCGTTCCAGATCAGGTTCGGGATCCCCAGGCCGACGCCCAGCAGCCCCCAGATCATCAGCACCGTCAGGAAGAGGACGAGGGCCTGCCCGAGGTGGGCCAGGAGATAGCGGGCGAGCATCGGGATGAATCGCAGGTAGGAGGCCGTCAGCGCGGTCAGCACGAGCGACATCGCGGCGAGGCTGTAGCGGTCCGCGAAGGCCCGCGTCGCCGACCCCGACGACGCCAACTCCTGCGTCAGGGGGACCCCGAGCACCAGCAGCGGCGCGAACACGAACGCCATGAGCCGCATCGCCACGCGGCGCCAGTCTTTCGGCATCGCATCTTCCCTAATCCGCTCGGTCCCACGTCGCCGCTTCACGCTCCGCGGCCCCGAAGCGATACGGACGCGACGCCGTCGGCCTTACACCTCCGTCGCCAAAAAATGGGCCCGCCCCCGCGTCACCCCCCGATCGCGTCCAGGGCCTCCCACCTCGCGTACGCGGCGGCGAGTTCCGCCTCGACGGCCTGGAGCTTGGCGTTGGCGCGGGCGATGTCGTCGCGGTCCTTCTTGTAGAAGGCCGGGTCGGCCATGGCCTCGTGGAGGGCGGCGAGGTCGGCCTCCAGCTTCTCGATCTTCACGGGGAGCCCTTGCAGCTCCTTGCGCTCCAGGTTCGTGAGCTTCTGGGGCTTCGGGGCGGCCGACTTCGGGGACGCGGCCCCGGACGCCGCCGGCGCGGGCGCGGTCTCGGCGGGCCGGGCGGCGTCGCGCTGGCGGAGGTAGTCGTCGTAGCCGCCCTCGTATTCCTTGACCGTCCCGTCGGGGTCGACGGTGATCACGCTGGTGGAGACGTCGTTCAGGAACGCCCGGTCGTGGCTGACGAGCAGGACCGTCCCCTGGTACTCCACCAGGAGCGATTCCAGGAGTTCGAGCGTCTCCAGGTCCAGGTCGTTCGTCGGCTCGTCGAGCACCAGGACGTTCGAGGGGCGGGTGAACAGCTTCGCCAGGAGCAGCCGGCTGCGCTCGCCGCCGGAGAGGTACTTCACCAGCGTCCGCGCCCGATCGGGGGTGAACAGGAAGTCCTGCAGGTAGCCCAGGATGTGCTTCTCGCGGCCGTCGATCGTGATCGTGTCGTAGTCGGTGATGTTCTTCTGGACGGTCTTCTCGTCGTCCAGCGACGACTTCAGCTGCTCGAAGTACGAGATTTCGAGGTTCGTCCCCTGGCGGACCGTCCCGGAGCGGGGGGGGAGCTGGCCCAGCAGCAGGCGGAGCAGGGTGGTCTTGCCGGCGCCGTTGGGGCCGATCACGCCCACCTTGTCGCCCCGGACGATCGTGGTCGAGAGGCCGCGCACGATCGAACGCTCGCCGTAGCCGAACTCGACGTCCTCGGCCTCGATGACGAGCATCCCGGACTTCTCGGCCTCCTGCGCCTGGATGCGCGCCGTCCCCTGGCGGTCGCGGCGCTGCTGGTGGGCCCGGCGCATGGCCTGGAGCGCCCGGACCCGCCCCTCGTTGCGGGTGCGGCGGGCCTCGATGCCCTTGCGGATCCACTTCTCCTCCTCGGCCAGCTTCTTGTCGAAGAGGTCGCGCTCGCGGGTCTCGGCGGCGAGGAGCTGGTCGCGGCGGACGAGGAACGTGGCGTAGTCGCAGGCCCAGTCCATCAGGCGGCCGCGGTCCAGCTCGACGATCCGCGTCGCCAGCTTCTGCAGGAACACGCGGTCGTGGGTGACGAAGACGATCGTGCCGGGATAACGCAGGAGGAAGCCTTCGAGCCAGCCGATGGACTCGATGTCCAGGTGGTTGGTCGGCTCGTCGAGGAGCAGGACGTCGGGCTCGGCGACGATCGCCTGGGCCAGCAGCACGCGCCGCTTCATGCCCGAGGAAAGCTCCGAGAACTTCGCGTCCGGGTCGAGCCCCACGCGCGAGACGACCGACTGCACGCGGTGGTCGTCGCCGCCGAAGCCGTGGTCGTCGTGGGCCAGGCCCTCGGCCACCTCGTCGGCCACGGTCCCTCCGTGCCCGGCCGGCACGTCCTGGAGCAGCCGCGCCACGCGCAGCCCTTGTTGGCGGAGGATCGAGCCCTCGTCGGGCGCGAGTTCGCCGCTGACGAGCTTCAGCAGCGTGCTCTTCCCCTCGCCGTTGCGGCCCAGGAGGCAGATCCGCTCCCCGGGCTCGATCGTCAGGTCCACCCCGTCCAGCAACTTCGGGCCGCCGAACGACAGCCCCACCCCGCGGATGCTCAGTAACGCCATGATTGGATTTCGACCCGGACCAGCGGACGCGGACCCGACGCTCCCCCGGGCCTCAGGTCGCCATTGTACCGTAATCGCGGCGGCTATCGCTCCTCGTGGAACACGACGGCGGTGATCCAGTCGAGGCCCCAGAGGATCGTCCAGCCGTTCCCGCATCCGAAGATCCGATGCCGCAGCGGCGTCTGCGTCTCGATCGCCTCGACGAACTCGCGGACGGTGAGGTTGAGCGAGCCGAAGCGAACCACCCGCCCGTCCTGGCCCTCAGGCGGCGCCAGGCGGTATCCGAGGCTGGGACGATCCAGACCGTGCTCGAAAGGGTCGCTCAACTCGGCGAGCGTCATCGCGATCTTCGGGACCGTCATGCGCCTGTCCATGAGCCGGTCGGTCGATTTCACCGGGGCGTACGCGGCGGCCAGGACGATCAAGATCGAGACCCCCCAGGGAGGTCCCCATCCGGCGACCCCCGCCCTCCCCCAGCGTCGGGCCAGGAGCACCCAGACGACCAGCGGCACGATCAGGATTTCGATGGGTGTGACGACCGTCAAGGCGGCGACCGCCGCGCCCAGGGCCGTCCGGAAGGCCGTCGTCGCGGTCGGGGTCATGACGAAGTTCCCGGGGCGGGCGTCGGCGTCGGGACGGAGAACGAGAGCCCCATGGCGGCGTTGCGACCCGTGAGGATCGACCAGCCGGCGTTGCCGCAGCTGTGAAACCAGTGCCGCAGCGGCGTCTGGTCCTCGATCTCCCGGATGAATCGGCCGACGGTCAGCTCCGAAGCGGGGAAGCGGACGACGCGACCGTCCAGATCCTCGGGGCAGTCTCCGAAGAAGTAGTGGAAATAACCGTCGTCGACGGGCGAAGGCCGATGCAGGCCGTGTCCGCCCGGGTCGCGCAGCTCGGCGACCGTCATCGAAGTCTTCGGCAAGGCGATCCGCACGGCCTTCCGCCGTTCGATCGTCTTGACGGGGGCGTAGTGGGCCCCGAGGACGACCGCGGTCAGGACCGCCGCCGGGGCCGCCCGTCCGACGCCGCGGAGGCCGATCATCCCCCAGATCGACAAGAAGCCGCCGGCGAGCAAGCAGAGGAGGGCGAGCGGCTCGGACGTGACGACCGCCGCCATCACGCCGATCCCCGCGGCCCCGAGGACGAACTGCGTCGTGGTGAGCTTCGGCATGCGGCCTTCCGAGGGTCAGAGCCAGCCGTAGTCGAAATCCGGCGAGCGATCGGCCAGCAGCTCGGCGTACACCCACTCGATCGTCTCCGCGACGGTCCCGAGCAGGTGGACGCGGCCGTTCTCGTGGCAGAGCCAGCCACCCCGGTCGTCGTCGGTGTAGATCAGCATATCGCCCCCCGTGCTGGAGCCGAAAGCGTGCACCCGCGACGGGTCGACGTCCAGGTCGTATTGGGGAAGATGGAAGTGTTCGATGGACGCATGGTCCCGGGCGCCGTCGAGGCCCCCCGCGCAGCCGAAGGGCATCCAACCGACCTTGTCCACGAGCGAGTAATACGCCCGGAGCGTTTCGGGCAGGTGCGTCGGGACCTCGCCGGAGGGGGGCGTGATCTCGGCGCAGGCCACCCCTTCGGGCCACCAGCGAAAGCCCGCGTCGGTGTACTCCCGGGGCGTCCCTTGATGGAGCGCCAGGTCCCAGAGGCCTCCCGCCGTCAGGGCCTCCAGCCAGGCCTTCATGTTCGGGAACGGGCAGCGGTCGGCGATCCGCCCGAAGTAGGCGACGGGGTCCGGGAACGCCTCGCGGATGGCGGGGGTGACCAGGAATCGGTGGGACTTCGGGACCTTCTGGAGGGCGTCCCCCAGGTTGAGGATCACCGACGTCCCTTGCCCTTCGTTCTCTTCCTTGCGCATCGTTGCGAGGCTCCCCTTGACGCATGTCGGCGGCCGCGAGAAAGCCACGATAGCCGATCCTTCGGCCGGCTTCGACGCGACGCGCCGCCGGGTTTCTCGAAAATCTCCTCAACGCCCGGGGGCCAGGCCGGCTATAATCACGTGGAGTCGTATACTCGCGTGATTCTGAGTACCCTTTCATGATCGCCCCGCTCGTCTGCCTGCTCGGCCTCACGCTCGTCGGCCAGGACGGCCCGTCCGTCTCGGCCCTCGTGCGCGCGCCGGGGCTGCCGACGATCGAGGCGGCGACGAACCCCTGGGCCGTCGGCCCGGCGCGGACCGTCGCGACGCCGCTCGACGACGAGGTCGAGGAATTCCCCGACGAGCCCGAGGGGGACGACGAGGACGACCCCGGCGAGGCGATGGACGGCAAGGGGCGATCCTCCGCCTCCGCCTCCTTCGCGGCGCTCGACCTCCTGCCCCTCGATTCGCCCCCGCCCCCCGACTCGCCCTTCGCCGCATCCCCCGCGCGGCCCAAAGGCTCCCCGCTGAGCCTCCTCTGCCGGCTCCGATTCTGAGACGCCTGCCCGGGCATCCCGGGTGAGTCCGCGCGCCTCGTCCTCCCCCCTCGCGGACTTTCCCCGATCCGAACTTCGGCCGCCCCCTCTCGCCACGAGAGGAGTGGTCCACGCGCACGCCCCCGCGCGTCCGTCGCGGCCGCCCCGCAGGCCGTCCCCATCCTCTCAGGATCCATCCCGACGTCGGACGTCCGAACCGCCGGAGACTCTTCCCAATCATGTTTGATCAACTGATCATCTGGTCCTTGCGCAACCGCTCGCTGGTCGTCCTGGCCCTGTTCGGCCTGGTGGCCGTGGGGGCGAATTCGCTCTTGAACCTGCCCATCGACGCCGTGCCCGACATCACCAACGTCCAGGTGATGGCCCTGACCAACGCCCCGGCCCTGGGGCCGGAGGAGGTGGAGCAGTTCATCACCGTGCCGGTCGAGAACGAGATGAACGGCATCCCCTACGTCCAGGAGGTCCGCTCGTTCTCCCAGCTGGGCATCTCGGGCGTGACGATCGTGTTCGAGGAGGGGACGGACATCTACTGGGCCCGCCAGCAGGTGGGCGAGCGGCTCTCGCAGATCACCGCCGACATCCCCCCCGACTTCGGCCGCCCCGAGATCGGCCCGGTCGCAACCGGCCTGGGCGAGATCTTCCAGTTCGAGGTGCGGAATGCCCCCGACGCCGAGAAGCCGCGCACGCTCATGGAGCTGCGGACGATCCTCGACTGGGACGTGGCCCGGCCCCTGAAGACGGTGCCCGGCGTCGTCGAGATCAACCCATTCGGCGGCGAGCTGAAGACCTACGAGGTCACGGTCGACCCGGCCCGGATGACGGCCCGGAACATCTCGATGGACAAGGTCTTCGACGCCGTCCGCCGCAACAACGCCAACTCGGGAGGCGGCTACATCGAGCGCAGCGGGCAGCAGCGGGTCATCCGCATGGTCGGCCTGATCGGCGACCTGGAGGCGCTGAACAACGTCGTCATCGACTCCAGCCGGGCCGGGACCCCGATCCGGGTCCGCGACATCGGCGAGGCCCGGTTCGCGCCGATGATCCGCACCGGGGCCGTCACCCGCGACGGCCGCGGCGAGGCCGCCACGGCCACCGTGCTGATGCTCTCCGGCCAGAACTCCCGCGTGGTCGTCGAGCGCATCAAGGCCAAGATCGCCGAGATCCAGAAGACCCTCCCCCCCGGCGTGGTGATCGAGCCCTTCTACGACCGCGCCGCGCTGATCGAGCGGACGATCGCGACCGTGATGCAAAACCTGACCGAGGGCGGGGTTCTGGTCATCGCGGTGCTCTTGGTCCTGCTGGGGAACCTCAAGGCGGGGCTGATCGTGGCGTCGGCCATCCCGCTGTCGATGCTCTTCGCCGGCAACCTGATGCTGGCCTCGGGGATCGCCGGCAGCCTGATGAGCCTGGGCGCGCTGGACTTCGGCCTGATCGTCGACAGCGCCGTCATCGTGATCGAGAACTGCGTCAGCCGGCTGTCGCACGCCGGCCCCCGCGAGAGGTCGGTCGACGTCGTGCGCCGCGCGACCTTGGAGGTCCGCAAGCCGGTCGTCTTCGGCGTGGCGATCATCACGATGGTCCACCTGCCGATCCTGGCCCTGGAAGGGGTCGAGGGGAAGATGTTCCGGCCGATGGCCCTGACGGTGGTCTTCGCGCTGATCGGCTCGCTGATCCTCAGCCTGACGGCGACGCCCGTCCTGGCCTCGTTCTTCCTCAAGCCGGGGACCTCGGAGCGCGACACGCTGCCGATCCGGATCGCCAAGCGGCTGTACGCCCCGACGCTGGCCTGGGTGGTGCGGCGGCCGGGCTTCGTGGCGACGGCCGCGGCCCTGGGCCTGGCGGCGACCATCCCGTTCGCGATGCAGCTCGGCGGCGAGTTCATCCCGCAGCTGGACGAAGGGGACCTGGTCGTCGTGCTCATCCGCCCGCCCGACGCCTCGCTGACCGAGGGCCTGGAGGGGACCACCCGATTCGAAGCGGCCCTGCACGAGCAGCTGCCGGACGTGATCCGCACGGTCGTCAGTCGCACCGGCCGGCCCGAGATCGGCATCGACCCGGCGGGCGTGAACCTGACCGACGTCTTCGTGCTGCTCAAGCCGTCCGACGACTGGAGGTCGGTCCACTCGAAGGAGGAGCTGATCGACCGGATCAACGAGATCGCGGCCGACGTGCTCCCCGGCACGTTCCTCAGCTTCACGCAGCCGATCCAGCTCCGGTTCAACGACCTGCTGGCCGGCGTCCGCGCCGACGTCGGCATCAGCCTGTTCGGCGACGACCTGGAAGTCCTCCAGGAGAAGGCCGACGCCATCGCCGCCGTGCTCCAGAAGGTGCCCGGCGCCACCGACGTGAAGGCCCAGGTGCTCGGCGGCCTGCCGTTCCTGAAGATCACCATCGACCGCGACCGGATCGCCCGATACGGCATCGACGCCTCCGACGTGCTCGACGTCGGCACGGCGCTCGGCGGCAAGATCGTCGGCCAGGTGGTCGAGGGCCAGCGCCGGTTCGACCTGGTCGTCCGCGTCGCCCCCGAGATGCGCAAGGACCCCCAGGCGATCGGCCAGCTCCGGATCCGCGACTCGCAGAACCGCCTGATCCCGCTCCAGGACGTCGCCGACGTGGAGACCGTCGACGGCGTGTACGAGATCTGGCGCAAGGACCGCCAGCGCCGGGTGATGATCCAGGCCAACGTCCGCGGCCGCGACCTGGCGAGCTTCGTCGGCGAGGCCCAGGAGAAGGTCGAGGCCGAGGTTGCCCTGCCGCGCTCCTACACGCTCGAATGGGGCGGCACCTTCGAGAACCTCCAGTCGGCGACCCGGCGGCTCACGATCGTCCTGCCGGTCGCCCTCCTGGGCATCTTCCTGCTGCTCTACGCGACCTTCCAATCGATCGGCCTGGGGCTGTTGATCTTCCTGTCGGTGCCGCTGGGGGCCATTGGCGGGGTGATGGCGCTCTGGGTGCGGGACCTGAATTTCAGCATCTCGGCCGGGGTCGGCTTCATCGCCCTGTCGGGCGTGGCGGTGCTCGACGGCCTGGTGCTGGTCTCGGCCATCCGCCAGCTCATCGAAGCCGGCGAGCCGACACCCGACGCCGTCCGGAGCGCCTCGATGTCCCGCCTCCGGCCGATCCTTATGACCGGCATGGTGGCGAGCCTCGGCTTCGTGCCGATGGCCTTCTCCCACGGCTCCGGCGCCGAGGTCCAGCGCCCGCTGGCGACCGTCGTCATCGGCGGCATCCTGACGAGCACGCTGCTGAAGCTCGTCGTGATCCCCGCCATCTACCCCTGGTTCGACCCGGGCCCGCCCAAGCCCGACGCCGCACTGGAGGAGGAAACCTTCGCCGGCGACGAGGCCGGGGCCGACGCCGACGGCCACTGACCGCGGCCCCGTCCCGGGCGGGGAGTCCACATCCCCCGCCCGGGACGGCCGACGGTCGCCGCCTCGCGTATTCACCTCTTCACTTCGTTCCCATCCGCCGAGTGAGTCGGATCGGGCGATGGGCCGCCCAAGCGTCTCGGCTCACTTCCCCTCGGCGGCCCAGGTCTTCATCGTCGCGATGTTCTGCTGGAGGATCGCGACCTCCGCGGCGGATTGGGAGTCGAGATAGACCTTCATGTCGCTGTCGAACATGGCCGCCGATTCGGGCTGCGCGCCGCGGTCGTTCGTCTCGACGATCCAGTCGTCCAGGCGCTTGCGGAGGGCTTCCAGCGTGTCGCGATGGGCGGGGTCGTCGGCCAGGTTGCGGAGTTCGTGGGGGTCGGCCTGGAGGTCGTACAGCTCCTCCTTCGGGCGGGTGGGGGAGAAGAGCAGGCGCTCCTGGAGTTCGTCGAGCTTCCCCTGGGCGTGCAGCTCGCGGAGGCGCCGGAGGATCGGCTTCGCGTCCTTGTAGCGGTTCGGCTGGAGCATCGGACGTTCGGGGAGGAAGTTGCGGATGTACTTGAAGCGGTCCGTGCGGACGCTCCGGATGTGGTCGACCGTCTCGTCGCATCGGTCGCGGGCGCTGAAGACGGCGTCGCGGGGCCGGTAGTCCTTCGCGAACAGGTCGTGCGCCTGCATGGAAGCCGGGATCGGGGCCCGGGCCAGGGCGAGCGAGGTCGCGGCCAGGTCGATGTGCGAGACGAGATCGTCGCGGACCGTCCCCGCCGGGATGCCGGGGCCTCGGACCACCAGCGGGACGTGAATCCCCTCGTCGTAGAGGAACTGCTTGCCGCGCGCGTGGCTGATGCCGTGGTCGGTCATGAACATGACCACCGTCTGATCCAGGATCCCCTCGCGCTCCAGCCTGTTCAGCACGTCGCCCACCTCGCGGTCGGTCTGGCGGACCGCGTCGAGGTAGGCGGCCCAGTCTTCCAGGATGACGGGATCGCGGGGGTAATAGGGCGGCAGCGTCACCGCGTCGGCGTCCGTCGGGACGTGTCGCTTGCGGGCGTTGTTCCGCCAGTTCGCGTTCTCGCGCAACTTACCGCCGTGGAGCTGGACCTGCATGAAGAACGGCTGGCCGGGCTTGCGTCCCGACCAATCGGCCCCGTCGTACATGGCCGGGTCCCACTCGAAGTTGTAGTCGGTCTTGCCGAGCTTCGACCCCTGGGCGGAGCCGATGGCCGTGTAATAGCCCTGGCGGCGGAGCAGGGCGGGGATCGGCTCGACGCCGTCCGGGAGGAGGATCTTCTCGGTTCCCCGGCCGCTGCGGTGGTTCTGGGCCCCGATGCTGGTCTGGTACATCCCGGTGATCAGGGCCGACCGGCAGGGCGAGCAGACCGGGGCGGTGACGAACGTCTTCGCGAACCGGGCCCCTTCGCGCGCCAGCCGGTCGACGTTCGGCGTCCGGATCAGCGTCTCGCCGTAGCAGGAGAACTGGGCCGACATGTCGTCGACGAGGATCCAGACGATGTTCGGCCGCGCGTCCTCGCCGCGCGCGGCGAGGGTCGGGGACAGGGCGGCGGCGAGGGTCGTGAGGCAGAGCGCGAGACGCATCAGGAGTCGCTCCCGTCGCGAGGGATCGCGAAGCTGAGGTGGTGGGCGCAGTGGATGCCGATCAGCCGCCGCCACTGATCCTTGGAGAGCGGCCCGAAGAGGCGGTGGGGGGCGGCGGGGCCGGGGGAGGCCTCGAAATCGGCCAGCGCCGCGCGCAGGCGGTCGGCCGCCTCGCTCGGGTCGCAGTCCTCGGGTGCCCCCAGCGTGCCGGGGAGGGGGATGCCCTCGGGGAGCTTGCCGGTGGCGAAGACCTGGTCGCGCTGGGCGTCGGAGACGCGGAGCGAGAGGTCCTTCGCCTGGGGGGAGTCGGCCGGAGCCTCCAGCGTCCGTCGCGTGACGGTGGCCAGGTGGTCCAGGATCTGGCCGAGCGACCAGCCGCCGACGGAGTCGTGGCCTTTCAGGAGCCGATCGAGGTCGGCGGAAATCTCGTCGAAGTGCTGGAAATGCAGCTCGCGTCGTCCCGGCGTCATGGGCGTCCTCGGGTCGTGGGGCGGGGGAGGGGTCGAGGCCCCATCCTATCGCATCGCGACCGTCGTCGGAACGCCCGGGGCCGGCGCGGGCCGGCCCCGGGCCGCGGGCTCAGTAGCTGTCGGAGCTGACGACCTCGCCGCCGGCCCGGGTGCCGAGGGCCCACCAGGTCTGGCGGTTGATCGAGTCCTTGATGAACCGGACGGAGCCGTCGCCCATCGCCACGTTCACGCCGCCGGAGTGGTTGCTGGAGGTCCCGTACGAGTAGCCGTAGCTGGGGTCGCAGCCGCCGCTGCAGCCGAACCGGCAGCCGTTGAACCTCAGCTCGTTCGGCGTCTGCAGGACGTTGAACATGGAATAGCCGGTGGCCGAGTAGGCCCAGCGGTAGCCCCGGCTGCTCGAGATCCCGCCGCTCGTCGTGTTGCGGAAGGCGAGCGAGCAGGTCTGGAGGTCGGCGATGACGGCGGTGGGGTTCGACGAGGCGTCGCGCAGGTAGCCGGCCACCTGCGGGCCGCTCGCGCCCAGGCCCATGTTGCCGCGGTAGGCGCTGGTGCTCCCCGCGTTGTCGCCGGCGAGGGCCTCGCCGAAGGCGACGGTGTTCGACGAGCCGTCGGTGCAGTCGGCCACCGTGTACACCGTGTACTGGCAGTACAGGCCGCTGCTCTGCGAGGGCTGCTGCGACTCGAAGCCACCCTGCTCGACGGTCGTGCCGTACGAGGCGTAGTAGCTGTTGATATTCGCCTTGCCCGCGAAGCCGTCCGACGGGCAGAGGAACGCGCCGACGATCGCGTCCGCGACGGTCGTGTTCAGCGCCCAGCCCGCGCCGCCGTTGGTCGGCGACCAGTTGAAGTTGGCCGCGTTGAACAGCGGGCCCTGCTCCATGTAGCTCAGCAGCATGGCCTGCGCGCTCCAGCCCGTCCAGGGGTGGAAGTCGCCCGGGCCCCCGAACGCGTTCTTCGCGCCCGCCAGGGGGAAGCTCCCCACCGAGCTGTGATAGTTATGGGCCGCGAGGCCGATCTGCTTCAAATTATTGATGCATTGCGAACGCCGCGCAGCCTCGCGCGCCGATTGGACGGCGGGCAGCAGCAGGGCGATCAGGACGGCGATGATCGCGATCACCACCAACAGCTCGATCAGCGTAAAAGCTCGACGAGATCGCACTTCGTAGTCCTCGCACTGACAGGGAGATGGGAAGGGACGAGGCAGCCGGCGGGATCACCCTTCGGGCGTCCCCGCGATCGAACGCGCGGCGTAAGGAACAAGAGCGATGAGGACGCCGCGCGTTGACCGTGATTCCGGGGGTTGTCGCGATTTTCCGAGCGTTCGCGGCCCTGGCCGACCGGCCGAGGGCGCCGGATCAGGGGGCGACCGAGCCCGCCGCCTTCTTGCCGGCCGAGCCGTAGGCCCCGCCCTTCATGGCGTCCTTGAGTTCCGCGTTCTTCGTCCCGATCTCCTCGGGGCTCGAATACACCCTCGTCCCCGACGGCGGGGGGCCGGAGTCGCACCCTACGAAGAGCCCGGCGACGGCCAGGCCGAGAACCCAGCACGATCCCACGCGGATGAACGATCGCGGCGCAGTCATGGAGCGTCCCTCGGAAGTAAGGGGAGGAGAAATGGGGCGCGCGGACGGACCCGCGTCGGCAAAGGGCCGTCGTACGCCGATCAAGGGGAGTATCGGCAGGCGAGGGCGCGGAGGCTCGATTCTTTTCCCGCGCGTCAACGTGAACCTTCGGCACAAGCGTGACGCCGCAGGCCGAAGGAAAGCGTCTAACGGCCCATCATGTCGGCCGGATCGTGAAGCCGACGCCTTTCGGGGCGGATCAGAGGACGCGAGGTCGAACCCCGATGCGCCTCAGGCGATCGTCCAGAAGACGACCTCCTCGGAGCGGTCCATGTAGCCGGGATCGCCGTGGGCCATCTGGGCGCCGTCCCAGACGTCGATGTGGTCGCCCTGGTTGCCCCGGCCCCAGAAGTTCCGGCAGGCGACGATCCCGGTGACGCCCGCGACCGCGGCGCGGGCGTCGGCGCCGGGCTTGAAGCTGCGGGCCGTGCCGACGTCGGCGGTCCTCGTCTTCAGCCACTTGATCAGTTCCTCCACCCGCAGGACGTGCCGGTGGCCGTGCCAGCACCGCGCCCCCCGGAAGCTCGACAGGTCCATGCCCGCGTCGGCCAGGGCCACGCCCATCCGGATGGCGCACTGGTTCTCGAAGGCCGAGTTCCCCTTCTTGTCCCGGCAGGGGGCGTCGTCGCCGTAATTGCTGGGATGCACGCTCCAGAGAGTCCGAAACATCAACATCCGAGTTCTCCCTCCCGTCGTCCCACGTCCCTCGGGGCGGGCCTCGAAGGGCCGGCCGCCGCGTCCGATCTCGGTTACTCCGGGGGGAGGCCGGCGTGACGAACGGGGGGGCGGCCGCGCGAGACGATGGCCGATTTCCCAGGGCTTCATTGTTCGCAATTCTACTTCCATCAGGTTGAGACATTCGTCGACGAGCGGATCTCGAGCGAAGGAAGCACTATCCGTGCGATCGACTTGCGGATCAAGGCGCCGACGGACTTGCCGGATCTGCCGCCGGCGACGCCTACCGTCGGGGAGTAGTCGCAGGTCGAGGATCTCGGGGAGCGGCGCCGAGTTCCTCCCAGGGGCGTCGGAGTCCGTCATGAGTCGTGATGAGCTTCACAGACCAGTGACCTCGATCGTGAAGATCATGCTCTTGTCATCGTATGTCCTGCCTTGCACGTTGTTGAAGATCTTGCACGTCGAGTTGCTGCAGGCGTGCGAGAAGTCGATGTAGACTCGCACTTGCTTCGATGCGTCCTTGCTGCGAACTCGGGCGATGTCGAGTTCGACCCCGACGCGCGGCTGCCATTCCTTCGTCACCGCCGTCACCTGCCGGAGGTTGGGCACGACGGGGTGGACGCGTCGCAGGAGGTCGACGAAGTGCGGCGAGATGCCGATCTTCAGCATCGCCGGAAGGATCTTGTCCTGCCAGATCAGCTCGTCCGCGATGTGCTGCGGCGCGTTGGCGTTGTAGTTGCCCAGGCGGATGCCGATATTATCCAGGTGGACGTTGCAGTAATCGTCCGCGACCGCGCAATGCAGACTCGGCTCGGAGTTCTCCCGGAAGCCCTGCCCGTGCGTCGCCAGCGCCGCGACGCTGCCCACCGACGGCAGGATGCCCAGGATCCGCTCGCGGGAGTCCGGTTGAAACCCCCCGTGCTGCAGCGCGTCGGCGAATTTCGCGGCGTCGACCGCCACGAAGTCGAAGCCGGCGTTGATCGTCTCCTTCACCTTGACGATCGACTTGACGTGCTTGCGCAAGTCGATGCTGTGCAGGTTGTAGAAGCGGGCCGAGATCGTCCGCCACATCCGGCTGTGGAGCATCCACGCCGCCTGCTCGGCCACGTCCTCCGCGTGAAACGTCCGCATCTGCTCGGTGATTTCGGTGGGATCGATGTCTGCCATGCCATGCTCCAGTGCGTCGGAAGGAAACCTCACCTGACATGACGGACCGACATGAAATGATGTGACGGCCGCTTCGAGGCCGACAGGTTACTACGTGGGGAAGCCTCGTGACAAGCGGAAGGCCCCCCCGCGCGACTCCTTCGTCTTTCCGCCTCATGACGGCTATACTGGGCCATGGCGTCCCCAGGCTTCGCGGGAGGTCCCGAGGCTCTCATGAAACCGACCCCCCGCTACACCTCGATACGCCTGGGAGGCCGGGCGCTGGCCAGGCTGGCGCCGGTGGTGCAGTTCGGCGTGGCTTCGCTGGGGCTGGCGTACTTCCTCGCCCAGGCGCAGGGCCTGCTGTCGGACGCCCAGTTCACCTGGACCGAACGTCGGATCGCCGCGTTGATCGCCCTCGCCACGGTCGTCGGCTTCGGCCTGGCGGGGTGGGTCCTGGGGACGCTCCTCAAGGTCTTCGCCGGCCTCCTGGACCTGCTGGCCGACCTGGCCGAGGCCTCCTGGCGGACGGTCGACCTGATGGAGATGCACGTCATCCCCGCGCTCGGCCGGCTCGCCGCGGGCCGGGAGCCCGAGCCGGGTCGCCCGCCGGCTCCCGCCGACGCGCCGCCGCCCCGCCGCCTGAAGACGGGCCGCGACGAGGCCCTCCGGGCCGAGCTGGACGCGGCGAGGGCCGAGGAAGACGTCGACCGCGCGCTGGAGCTCCGCGACGAGCTGACGAGGCACCTCCGCGGCGAGGCCCTCCGTTCGCTCGACCGCGACCTGGCCGGCTGGGTCAAGTCGCTGGTGGAGCGTCGTGTGCGGGAGCAGGACGTCGACTGGGAGCTGGCTCGCTGGGTCGCTCGCGCCTTGGACAGCCTCGGCGACGAGCCCGAAGCCGCCCCGCTCCGCGCCGCGCTCCCCGAACTCCGCCGCCGCGCGGGCCTCTGCCGCCTCTGCGGCCGGGCCGTCGCCGGCGGCCGCGACGTCTGCGGCCGGTGCGCCACGGCCGGCGAGGCCCCCCCGAATCCGCCCCGAACTTCCTCCCGCGAAGGCGACCGACCATGAGCGTCCGCGTCCGTTGCACGAAGTGCCAGACGGCGTTCCTCGCCCCCGACGGGCCGCCGGGCGAGCCCATCGCCTGCCCCAAATGCGGGGCCCGCCACAAGCCCCCGGCCGCGAAGCCCGAGCCCCGGCCCGCCCCGGCGGCCGTCCGCGAGGACGACGACGCCGACGAGGCGACCTCGGTCTTCCGGCCCTCGCCCGAGGCGAGGGAGCGGAAGTCGTCCCGCCGCAAGCTCCTCCTCCTCGGCCTCCTGCTCCTCCTGCTGGCGGGCGTCGCGGCGGCCCTGGTCGCCTGGCCGAGGTTCCGCAAGCGGACGAACGACCCGGTCGAGCGCGTCGCCGAGTCGTACCTCCAGGCGCTCGTGGATCACGACGAGGAGGTCCAGAAGCGGCTCGCGGTCGTCGAGGAGCCGCCGGCGATCCGCGGCTTCCTCGACCCCTCTCGTGACAGGGCCGGGGACCGCTCCCTGCGCGGCTCGTTCGCGCCGATCGCGGCGCTCCACCGGCGGATCGAGGGGGAGTACAGCTACGACCCGGCGATCGGTCGGTTCACGCCCCGCAACCCCCTGGGCCCGGCCGCGGAGACCCTCGACGCGCTCCACGAGGCGAAGTCCGACGCCGAGAAGTCGGGCCTCTACGACAAGATGGCCAGCGGCGACCCCGAGGATATCTTCGACGCCGCCGAGGGCCTGGGCCAGGTCTTCCAGCAACTCGCCGAGGGGGCCCTGGCTCCGAAGAAAATCCTGCCGACCTACAAGATGCTGATCGAGGACGCCAGGCCCCCGCTGCCCGATGCGCCCCGCAACCTGGCCCTGGACGTGGCCGAATCCCCCAAAACCTGGGACGCCTTGCTGAAGCGCCCGTTCTTCACGCTCAAGGCCGACGGCCCGTTCATCTACGAGCGGGCCGAGGTCGACGCCGAGGTCGTCGACGAGTTGGGCTCCCCCGGCGACCCGCCGACCCCGATGCGGCTCTCGCTCGCCCGGTTCCGCCTGGAAGGCATCGACACCTCCTGGCGCGTCGTCGAGGCCCGCCGCGTCCTCCCCCGCCTCGCCGAGCCCGCGCCGATCCCCGGCGAGCCCCCCCCGCAGCCCGATCCCACGCCCCCAGACGGCCCCCGTTCCCTGGGCGACGCCCCCGCTCCCACGCCCTGACCCCCTCGCCTTTTCGCGAACCGCGCTCGCGCCGGCCGGGTCTTTGATTAGAATGCCAGCCGAAGGGCGATTAACTCAGCGGTTAGAGTGCCTGCCTTACACGTAGGAGGGTCTCCATCCGTCCGGAGCCCTCGCCGTGTCCGGCGTCGCGGTGGCAAACCTGGGAATCCGAACGGGTTGCGGCTCGGGCTCGCGTCTTGACGAGATGACTCGCTAGGTCGATCGGGGCTCCCGATTCTGTAGTCATACAGAAGGAGCCCCCAGGATGCCGCGTTCGCGCGTCCCCTCGTACTGCCTGCACAAGCCGACCGGCCAGGCCTACGTCACCCTCCCCGTCCCCGGCGCGAAGGGCCGGGTCGTCTACCTCGGGCGCCACGGCTCGGACGACTCGCGGGCCCGCTACCGCGCGACGATCGCTGCCTGGTTGGCGGACCCTTCGGGCCCTCCCGAGCCCCGTCCCTCCGGCCCGACCGTCGCCGAGGTCGGCCGGGCCTATCTCGCCCACGCCGAGGCGTATTACCGCAAGGGCGGCGAGCCGACCTCGCAGGTCGGGCTCGTGCTCTCGGTCTCGAGGATCCTCGCAGCCGAGTGCGGCGAGAAGACGGCCCGCGAGTTCACGGCGGCCGACTATCGGGCGGTGCGGGCCCGCTTCGTTGCGTCCGGCCTCTCCCGAGTCGGGTGCAACCGCCGGGCGCGGATCGTCACCCAGATGTTCCGCTGGGCGGTCTCGGAAGGGCTCGCGCCCGATTCGGCGTGGACCGCGTGCCGGTCCGTCGACGGCCTGAAGCGCGGGAGGACCGAGGCCCGCGAGACCGAGCCCGTCCGGCCCGTCGCGGTCGAGGATGTCGACCGGACGCTGCCGTTCCTGCCGCGGCCCATCGCGGCGATGGTCCGGCTGCAGCTCCTGACCGGGATGAGGCCGGGGGAGGCCTGCATCCTGCGAGCATGCGACATCGAGGATCTGGACCGCCGGACGTGGACCTACCACCCCGAGCGGCATAAGACCGAGCACCACGGCCGCGGCCGATCCATCCCGCTCGGGCCTCAGGCGCAGGCGATCGTCCGGCCGTTCCTGGCCGAGGCCTCGGGGGGCTACATCTTCTCCCCCCGCCGGTGGATGGCGGAGCGTGCGGCCTCGCGTAGGGCCGCGAGGACTTCCAAGGTCCAGCCGTCCCAGGTCGACAGGTCGGACCCGGCGAAGCGACGCGTCTACGCCGAGCGTTACAACAAGGACTCCTACCGCAACGCCGTGGCCCGCGCGTGCGGCCAGGCCGGCGTCACCGCCTGGCACCCCAACCAGCTCCGGCACGCCTACGCGACCGACGTCCGCCGCCGGTTCGGGCTGGAGGCCGCGCAGGTGCTGCTCGGCCACGCCTCGGCCGACGTGACCCAGATCTACGCGGAGCGCGACGCCGACCGCGCCGCCGCCATCGCCGCCGAGATCGGCTGACTACTGACCAGGAACGCGATCCATTCGAAAAGGAGCGACCATGTCGCCAGACGAGGAAGCGCGCCGGGCGAGACCGCCGGGCGCGGAGCTGCGGTTCCAACTGTACAAGGCCGCCTACGAGGCCGCCGCGGCCGAAGGTGCCGCGGAGACGCCCTCGCGGATTGAAAGCCGGATCGCGGCGTCGACGCGCGAACGCGACGGGGGGAAGTCTCCGCCGAAGGCCACGCGTTGAGCGCTTGGCAGACCGACCTTCGAAACGAGAACGGGCCGCCCCGGTATGACCCGAGGCGGCCCGTTTCGTCGTTTCCCGCCCGACCCCGCCGCAAGCAACGTCCCAACGTGCTTTGGGTTGGACCCCTTCGCGGCGCCGACCGGGTCCCGATGGCGGCGGGCGCTCCGCAACGCCGGCCGTCTGGAGGAAGGTTAACACGCGGGATCGGGGCGCGAAGGGGTGATTTCGCGGCGAACCCGTAAATGCACCGCGCCCGATTCATCGATATGTCAGACTACCAACAAGTAGCGACGACTTGGAATGTTCGTCGCACCAATCCGCCGGGCCTGCGAGGGACCCCATGTTCGCCAAAGGGACGGTGTACGGCGAGGGCGTCAGAGGTGAGGGCGGCTTGGATACCTCGCGCGAATCGCTGGAGCGGGTCCGCGACCTGGTGATGCTCCGGCTCCACGTCAAGCGGATCCCGACGCGAGCCATCGGGATCGTGATGAACGTCAGCCACTCGACCGTCGTCCGCAGGCTCAATTCGATCCCGCCGAGGATCCGGGAGCGGTATGAGAAGAGCGAGGTGGGCGGATTACTGTGACGCCGACGAGTCGGTCGACCCGACGCAGGCCCTGCTCGACAAGCCCGAGCCCGAGCCCTGGACGCACGTCGAGCCGCTGTTCCCGATGAACGGGCTGCCGTTCACGCCGCACTCGAAGTGCCCGCACCACTGCAAGCTCTGCGGCGGCGCGGGCTCTTTCGTCGACATGGCCGGCGCGTTCTTCGCCGAATGCCCCGAGTGCGACGGGACCGGCCATGGGCCCGTCCCCGCGGGGTCGGTCTTCATCTGCATGGTCTGCCACCAGGGCGGCAAGGACGGCCATCCGGCGTTGCCGAGGGACGTCCGGCCGCTGCCGCCCGATCCCGAACCGCCGGCCGACGTCGAGCCGGGGACCCGCAGGAAGCGTCGCGCCGCACTGGCGCAGGGGGCATGATGCCGCTGCCGCTGAATCTCCGGATCCGCCTGACCCGCCCCGTCGTCGACGCGGCCTACCACCGCCAGCTCGTCGACAGCCTCGACGCGATGCACCGGAAGACCTGCCAGGGCCTGAGGGCCGAGCGGGACAAATCCGATTGCGAGACGGCCGCCGCCCGCATGGCGCGCGACGAGGCCGTCCGGCGGGTCGAAGAGCTGGAGGCCCGCGTCTCCCGGCTGATCGCCTCGTGCGACGCGTTCGAAAAGCTCGTGGCCACGACCGTCGCGCTCATGCACGAGGTCGACCTGGACCGCGACGCCTGGCAGGCCCTCGCCGAGCACTACGCGGACGCCCACGACGCGAACCTCGTGCTGATGAGGAACGCGGCCAACCAGCTCGACGGCCGCGGCGTCCGCCCCGCTTGACCACCCACACCTCGGGGTCCGAACCGATGAAGCTCCGCGCGTTCGCGGCGATGCTCCTGCTGGCCGCAGCGCCGGCGCTTTCCGCCCAGACGGTCACGGTGAACGTGGCCGCCGGCCAGTACCAGGGCTTCGCGATCACCGGCCCGGCGACGATCAGCTACGACGCCAAGCAGGTCGTCATCACGCTGGGCGCCGGACCGGTCCCGACCCCCGCGCCGACGCCGGTCCCCGTCCCCCAGCCGACCCCGACGCCCGAGCCGAACCCCCCGGCTCCTCAGCCCCCGCCGAAGCCCGCGAGGCCGGCCGCCTGGCTGATGATGTTCTGGCCGGAGACGGCCGATCGATCGCCGCAGCTGGCGGACGTCTACAACGCGGCCAAGCGGATCCAGGCCGAGACCGGGCTGAAGGTCCGGAATTACGAGGTGGGGACGCCGGGCTACGCGGCCTACTCGCCCCACCTGACGGCCGCCAAGCTCAAGCCCCCCGCCTTCGTCTTCCTGGACGAGCCCGGCGCCGCCCTCGAAGGCTGGTCGGGCTCGATCGTCGCCGAGGGGGAGACGGGCGCGCGGACCATGGTCCAGACCCTGATCGACACGGCCAAGAGGCTCAAATGACCCCGAGCGACAAGCTGTACTCGAAGGTCGTCGACGGGGTGGAGCTGCCCGCGATCGACGACGGCCAGGAGCTACGAGTCCTCGGCTGCCTGCCGCCCCCCGAGGGGATGACGTCGGCGAGCCCGACGTGGTCCGACTTCATCGCGGGGCAGACCTGGGAGCTTCGCGAGGTCGACTGGCGCGAGCACTGCGGCGAGGTCGACGACCAGGACGGCCTCGGGGCCTGCGTCGGCTACGCGGGGGCGTCGGCCTACGAACAGGCCTGGTCGATGGCCGGGCTGCCGCCCACGTCGTTCGACCCCGACTTCGCCTACGCCTGCGTGAACGGCGGCTGGGACCGCGGCGCGTACCTCGAGGAGATGATCAAGTCGCTCGCGACGAACGGGCTTCCGCCGAGGGGCTCGATCCCGCGATACACCTACCAGATGGCGAAGATCCCCCAGGCCGTGCGGGACGTCGCGAAGAACTTCGTCGTCGCCAAGAGCTTCCTCTGCCGGACCTTCCTCGAGGCGCTCGACGCCTGCAGCCGAGGGTTCGCGATCAGCTTCGGGATCACGATCGGGACGCGGTTCACCGTGCTGGACGCGGGCGGGGTGTGCGGCTTCGGGATCCCCCGCGGGGGCCACGCGGTCCACGGCGTCGGCGTCCGCAAGATCAAGGCCGGCCCCTACAAGGGGCGGTGGGGCCTCGACTTCAAGAACTCGTGGCGGAAGGACTACGGCGACCAGGGCTACGGCACCGTCGTCGAGGAGCACTTCTCGGCCGGGGCCAACTCCATCTACGCGATCCAGGCCCCGCACGCGCGCCTCCCCCAGTACAACCCGCCGATCCCGGCGACGCTCGTCGCCTGAGAGGACCGACCATGCCCTGCGCCCCGCCGTACACGTTCCCGACCGAGCTGCCCTACGCCGAGGGCCGGGCCGTCGCCCTGGCGATCGCGACCCGTCGGCTGTCGAGGGCCCACGCCCTGCCGATCTGGATCCTCGTCGGCTACGGCGGGAAGCAGGTCTTCCCCGACGCCGAACAGGATCCGATCTTCGGCGCGGGCGGCGAGGCCCTGGACGGGCCGATCGTCGCCGCCGAGGTCGACCGGGCCTACGCCGAGGGGGACCCGAAGGCCGGCCGGTTCGTCGACGGTCTGCTCGCGCTGAAGAACGACCCGAGCGTCCCCGAGCTGACGATGGGCCAGCTGGCCGAATCGCTCGACGGGCTGTCGCGGCCCGACCGGTTGACCGGGACGCCCGCGTACGGCGATCACGACCCCGAAGCGGCCGGGGCCGTCTGGCGTCCGATCGTGAAGACGCTGTTCAAGCTGCTCATCGGCCTGATCTGACCGCCGCCGCATCCCCTCCGCCGAGGGCGAAACCCATGAAGGGCCTTCGCATGCCGCACCGCCTGTTCCACCTGCCGTTCGCCCAGATCCTCGCCGTCATGGGCGCGGCCATCACCGGCGTGTGCACGTTCATCGGCTCGACCGTCCAGCAGGGCCACGCCCTGCTCGCCAGCGCCGTCGAGACCCCGGTGGCGGGCGGCTGGTACTTCGGCCTCTTCATGGCGATCGGGGCCGCGATCGTGAGCGTCTACCAGGGCATCAGCAAGACCCGCGCGAGCGAGCGGCTGTCGATGCAGGCGGAGATCCTGGAGCTGACGCGCAAGGTTGGAGTCCTCCAGGGCAGCCTCGATACGGCGAAAGCCGAACTCGATCGCGTCAAGGGGACGGCGGTCACGGCGGCCAGCGCCGCCCATGCCGTCAAGACCCGCGTCAGGAACATCGAGAGCGAGATCGGCATCGAGCCGCGAACCGACTTCGACACCCCCGTCTCGGGCGATCTCGCCCCCCTCACTCCGGAGCCTGAGTCTTGAACGACGCCGCCGAAATCACGCTGACTCTGGCCGCCCTGGTGCTCGGGCTGCCGCTGGCCTTCGGGCTGCTGCTGTTCGCGGCGAACATGATCTACCTCCACGTCGTGCCCCGGCTTCTGATCGCTCCCGCGAGCTACCCGGCCCGCGCCGTCGCCTGGCTGATGGTGCTGGGCTTCCTAGGGCTGTTCGGCATGGGATGGTTCGCTGGCCCGTGGATGTTCAGTTCGATCGTCTGGCCGATCCTCCGAGGTCTGTAACCCGCGCCGCCGCGGCATCCGTCCTTCGCAACGCCCGGCCGCGAACGGCGACACTCTCCGAACCCCACCCACGAGAGGCAGGCCGATGGACTGGACAATGCTCGCCATCCCGATCGGCGTCAGCTCGCTCTTCTGGGGATTCACGCTCGGGGAGCGATGGATCAGGCGACAGTCCCGGCGCATGGCCCAGCGGCGCGTGATCGAGGGCATCCGGTTCCAGTGCCTGGCCTACGGGCGATGCACCCACTACACGGGCGGAGGGAACTGACGAACCCGCAAATCCGCCACAAATGGCAGGGTAGAGAAGTGGCCCATCTCGCCAGGCTCATAACCTGGAAACCGCAGGTTCGAATCCTGCCCCTGCTACTGCGATGACGGCCGCGGACTCTTGCCGCCAAGCCGTCGCGCTCGCCGCCCCCGCTCGGGCAGCCGTCGGGGCGGGGCGGCTTACACTCACCTGCCGGACTGCCAGTCAGCCGGAAACCCGACGGTGGTCTCATGCCGAAGGAAGCCCCCAAGAAGCCCCGAGGCCAACCTTCGGCGTACCGACCCGAGATGGCCGCTCAGGCTGAGAAACTCGCCCGCCTCGGCGCGACCGACAAGGAACTCGCGGACTTCTTCGACGTCTCCGAGAGGACGATCAGCAACTGGAAGAAGCAGCATCCCGAATTCTTGCAGTCCCTAAAAGACGGCAAGATCGCTTCGGACGCGGCGGTCGCCGATCGGCTCTTCAAGCGGGCGATGGGCTACTCGCACAAGGCTGTGAAGCTGTTCAACCATAACGGCAAGATCGTGAAGGCCGACTACGTCCAGCACTACCCGCCCGACACCGCCGCCGCGATCTTCTGGCTGAAGAACCGCAGGCCGGACAGGTGGCGTGACAAGCCGCCCGAGGCCATCGATGACGGGGGCGACGATTCCGGACTCGAGATCCCTGGACTCGCAGACGAGCTTGCGGGTCGACACTCGGCTGGGGCTGGGGTTGATCCGGGGGACGCTCTCTCGTGACCTCTTGGTGTGCGGGCCGGCCGGGACCGGCAAAACCTATTCCATCCTCGTAGTGCTCCACAAGCTCGCGAGGAAGTACCCCGGCCTCCGCATCCTGATCTGCCGAGAGGTCCGCGCCAGCCTCGCGCAGTCCGTCCTCGTCACCTTCGAGCAGGAGGTCCTGGTCCGAGACGTGATGTCACGCCTGGCCCAGGGGGCGAGTCGCCGGACCCGGCAGAGCTACATCTACCCCAACGGCTCGGAGATCGCGGTCGCGGGCCTCGACAAGCCGACCAAGGCCCTGTCGTCCGCCTGGGACGTCATCTACGTCAACGAGGCGATCGAGACGACCGAAGAGGCGTGGGAGACGCTGCAGACCCGGCTCGGCCGTCCCGGCAGGCCGACTCGCCTCGGGTACCTGATCGGGGACACCAATCCCGGCGATCCGAGCCACTGGCTCAGGAAGCGAGCCGATGCGGGCCTGACGAAGCTGTGGGACACGACGTTCGAAGCCAACCCGGCGATGCACGACGGGATCGGCTGGACTCCGGCGGGCCTCTCGTACGTCGCAACGCTCGACAGGTTGACCGGCTCGCGGAAGAAGAGGCTCCGCTACGGCCTCTGGGCGGCGGGCGAAGGGGCCTGGTTCGACGGTTTCGACCCCGACAAGCACGTCGCCAACGGGGACCCGAGCCTCGCGGAGTACGACCCCGACCATCCGGTCTACGTCGGCCTCGACAGCGGCAACGAGTCGGCCGCGGTGTGGTTCCAGGTCCGGCCGCCGGGCATCGTCGTCTTCGCGGATTACTACAGCAAGGGCAGGGGGGCCTACGGCGTCGCGCTCGACGTGATCGAGGCCTCGGACCGCTTCTGCGGCGGTCGCGTCGATTCGATCTCGACCGACCCCGCCGGCCGGTCCGCCACGTCGATCGGGCCGACGGTGTTCGGCGAATACGAGCGGGCGGGCCTCGGGGTCCACCCCTGGCCGACCCGCTCCATTTTGGACTCGCTCTCGCTGCTCGAATCGTTCATCAGCATCGATCCGCCCGAACTGCTGATCCACCCCCGCTGCCAGGCCCTGATCAACGCGTTCGCCAACTACAAGCGGGCCCAACGCCAGAGGCAGTGGGTCGACAAGCCCGTCGACCCCCAGCACCCCTACGAAGACCTGATCGACGCGCTGCGCGGGGGCCTGTGCGACAAGTTCCCCGAAGGCCGGAAGCCCGAGCCGCTCCTGCCGCGGGTCGACGCCCGCCGCTTGCGCTAAAGAGGACGAGACATGGCCGATTCGACGGACCCCGCCGCGAGGATCATCGACCGGGTCCATCCCGAATGGGCGGAGCATCAGGTCGAGTGGCGGTGGCTTTACGACTCGTGGGAAGGCGGGGAGAGATACCGCAACGCGACGTACGGCAGCATCGGCGGGTTCCCGCTTTACAACCTGATCCGGCACAAACGGGAATTGCCCGATCCCTCCCCGATCGTCCAGCCCGGCGGAGCACGCTACCCCGGCCAGCTCGACTACTGGTCCGACGACTTCGAAATGCGGCGGGCCCGCACGCCGGTCCCCGATTGGGTCGAATCGGCCGTCGACACGCACCTGTCGAAGATCTACGCCAGGGAGGTCCGGCGCGAAGCCCCCGAAGACGTCCAGGCGTGGTTCGACGACGTGGACGGGATGGGCACGTCGATCGACGAGTGGATGCGGGACGTGATCGCTCCGCTCGTCACCGTGCTCGGCTGCCTGGACGTGCTCTTCGACCATCCGAAGGATCCGGACGGCGAGCCGATCGCCTCCAACGCCGACGAGAAGGCGGCCGGGACTCGGGGCGTGGTCGCCACCTACATCCTGCCGACCAACCTGCGCTGGTGGCGGCTCGACGCCAGGGGCCGCTACGCCGAGGCCGTGGTCAGGGAGTACGAGGACGGGGCCGCGAGGTTCCGCCACTGGACCGCCGAGGACTGGACGCTCTACGACGCCAGGGGGGAATTGATCCAGGGGCCGGAGACGCACGACTTCGGCCGCGTGCCGATCGTCCGGCTGATGATGGGGCGGAAGCCTCGATGCCGGAACGTCGGGACCAGCGTCTACAAGACGGCCGCCTCGCTGATGCGCGAGTTCTACAACCGCGACAGCGAGCTGATCCTCTCGGACACGACCCAGGCCCATCCCCTTCTGCAGTGCCCCGAGGACTACATCAAGGCCGACGGGACGCTGCCGGTCGGTCCCAACTGGCTGCTGCCGAAGAAGAAGAACGCCCAGGGCGGAACGGCCACCTACGAGGGATTCGACGTCGTCGAGTTCCCCAAGGAAGGCGCCGACTCGCTCCGCATCAACAAGGCCGACCTGCGGGACGCGGCCGATCGGTCCGCCTACCTCCAGAAGCCGGCCGGGGCCGCGGGGAGCAACGGGACCACCGTCGCCCAGACCGGCATCTCGAAGCGCCTGGACCAGACGACGGCGAACGACTTCCTGGCGAAGGTCTCCGGCCGCCTGCAGTCGTGCGAATACGAGATGGTCGGCATGGCCCGGCTCGTCCTGAGCGACGGGGCCGACGATTCGTACGACGACGTCAAGATCGCCTACCCCACCTCGTTCGACCTGTTCACGGCCGAGGAGCTGGCGAAGTCGATCGTCAACCTCCAGGACATCCTGGAGAAGGTCGGGGCCGCGCCGAAGACCGAGGTCGCCCTGATCTCCACGCTGATCCGAGCGGCCATCCCAGGGCGCGAGGACGAGGAGTACGCCGCGTTCGACGCCGAGATCAAACGGCTCGTCGGGGACCGCGAGAACGAGATGGAGCAACGCTCCGAGGCGGGCCTCGACGCGCCGCCGGGGCGGGCTCAAGACCCCGTACCAGTGAGGGTGACCCATGGCTGACGAGATCGCGAACGAGAAGCCCGCCGATGCCCCCGCCGAAGCGCCGTCCGAGAAGAAGCCCGTCGCCGAGGCCAAGCCCGACGGCGAGACGAAGCCGGCCGCGGAGGAGGCCAAGGCCGACAAGGACGACGCCTCGCTCTTCACGGCCGAGGAGTACGAGGATTATCTGGCCCTCAAGAGCAAGGTCTCCGGCTTCGACGACAAGCTGAAGCAGGTCATGTCCGAGACCGAGCGGGAGAAGGTCCGGCTCAAGGCGGAGAAGGCCGAGGCCGACCGCAAGGTCGCCGCCGCCGAGAAGGCCAAGAACGACGAGGCGGCCAAGCTCCAGCAGAAGCTCGACGCCATCACGAAGCAGCTCGACAACGCGAAGAAGATCGCGGCCGAGAAGGAGCGCGACGCGGCCATCGACGCGGCCATCCGGGGCGTCCAGTTCGTGGGGCCCGACGCGGCCACGCAGGCGAAGGCGGCCGGGACCTTCCTGAAGCTCGCGCAGGGGGCCATCCAGTCGGTCGAGGACGACGACGGCCGGCTGACCGTCCAGGGCGTGGACGGCAAGCCCGCGAAGGAGGTCCTCTCCGCGCTGCTCGAGGAGCACTCCTACCTCGTCGCCCGCAAGGGCCGGGGCGGTTCCGGGGCGGGCGGCGGGGAAGTCCCCGGCGGCGTCGAGGTCCAGGACGCCACGAAGGAGTACTTCGAGCGCAAGCGGGCCGCGCGTGCGTCCCAGAGCGGCGGGTACGGACTCTGGGCCCCCAGCGAGAACGCCAGCCGCAACTGACCTGATCCGACCCATCCCCGCCCCACCATCCGCCTCGCGTCGGCCGAAGCGGTTCCGCCTTCGATGGCGATCTCCAGCACCCATCCCATAAGGGGAGACAAATGCCCAACAGCCTCGTCGGCGGACCCTTCCCCGCCCTCGGCAATCTCGACACGACGACGGTCGACATGTACGCCGTCGCGCGGGCCGAGTACATCAACCTGATGCCTTTCTCGACCCGCCTGCCCACGCGGACGATCGACGGGCCGTCCTGGGAGATCGTCAGCGACCTCCCGCTGCTCCGCAAGGATCAGCTCAACGGGGCGATCGCCTCGAACGCCACCACCGCGTTCGTGGTCGACGACGCCTCGGTCTTCGACGTCGACGACGTCATCCAGGTCTCGACCGAGTACCTGCTGGTGACGGCGGTCAACGCGGGGACCAACACCCTGACCGTGACCCGCGGCTACGCCGGCACCACGGCGCTGGCGTCGATCGCCGACAACACGGCGGTCAACCTGATCACCAACACGCGGAACGGCGCCGCCGTCGACATCCCCGCGCTCCAGCTCGGGCAGCAGAAGTACAAGCAGTGGGTCCAGAACATCCAGCACGCCTACTCGGTCGGCGGGTCGGCGATCACCAATCGCAACTTCGTCTCGGCCGACGGCAACGCGCTGGACCGCGACCGGGCCAACGCCCTCCGCCGCACGATGCGGGACCTGGAGAGCGGCATCGTCTACGGCAAGCGGGTGGCGCTGGCCGCCAACACGCCGAAGCCGATGATGGGCGGCATCAACGAGCAGATCGTCACCAACCGGGCCGATGGGCCCTCGGACGCGGCGGCCTACAAGCCGTCCTCGTTCGTCCGCGACATCTTCCAGAAGGTGGTCGACGGGAACGGCTACGCCACCCACTGCTTCGTGTCCACCGACTGGCTGACCGCCTTCGCGACGTGGAAGTTCCCGACCCTGCCGTACAACGTGGGGACGACCGAGCTGAACGTCGAGATCAACGCCTTCAAGGTCAGCTGGATGCCGCAGCTGATCTTCGTCCCCGCGCCGATGCTGCGGAAGGGGACGGCGATCGCGATCAACATCATGGAGGCCTATCTGGGCATCAAGCAGCCCATGATCGACCAGCCCCGCGGGCTCCGCGGCTACGCGAGGGAGGGCGACGTCATCGTCGAGGCGGCCGTGGGGCTCGAGAACGAGTCGCACCACGCGATCGTCACCGGGATCACCGGCTACGCCGAGGAATGATCCTCTTCGGCGGGGCAGGGCTTCGGCCCGCCCCGCCTTCCCCTTTCCCCCAACCGCGAAGCGGAGACCGGACATGCCCGAGAACTTTCCAGGGCTGCCGCCCTACCTCGACGCCGCGTTCGAGCGCCGGGGCCTGCCCGCCGAGTTCGCGGGCCAGGTGAAGAAGTCGTGGGCCGCGAAGCAGGTCGGCCGGGCCGTCAGCTCGCTCGACCAGCTCGCGGCCGACCCCGAGGACATGACGAAGTCGATCGCCGACCTGACGACGCGCGCCGTCCAGATCATCGAGGCCGAGTCCGCGGGCATCGAGGGCATGACCGCCGCCCTCCGCGAACGGGTCGCCGCCCTCGGCCTGGACGCGTCGCCTCTCGACGGACTCTCGCACGCCCGAGCCCAGGCCGACGCCGAGCGGGTGAAGGACGAGCTGGAGTCGGCCCTGCGGGCGACCACCCAGGAGCTGGCGGAGGCGAAGGCCGCCCTGGCCGCCGCCGAGAACGCCCGTGCGGACGAGGCGCCGCTCGCCTCGGACGTCGAGCCCGAACCCAAGCCCGAGCCGAAGCCCAAGGCGAAGAAGTAGGCCATGCCCATCCAGCCGCCCGACGACCTGGCCGCGATCGACCGCCGGATGCGGGGTCGGATCGCCCCCTGGATCCGCCGCGCCTCCGAGGTCGTCGGGGCCAAGATCGACGACGCGCGGGCCCACGCCCAGAAGGCGGTGACCGACTCGGCGAAGGCGGCTCGGGACGGCCGGGCCACGGCGATCCTCGTGCGGCGCTCGCGGTCCTACCTCGCGGCCGTCGCTCGGCTGGAAGAGCTGCTGACCCTGCTGGCCGGGCCTCGGTCCACCAGCAACGCCGGCCTGATCCGCGACGCCTGGGAGGCGTCCTACCGCGACTCGACCGCGATCTGGCGGGACCGGCTCGACTCGTCCCTGTGGAGGTCGTCCGACCCCCAGCCGACCCGCGAGGGGGTCGCGACGGCCCGATCGCAGTTCCTGCAGGGCTACGAGCTGCACGACTGGATCGATCATCCGGTCCGGCGGGCGATCGCCGACCTCGGCCGGGCAATCAACCTGGCGGCGGCGACGGCGGCCGACGAATCGGCCCGGCTCGACCCGCTCGACGCCTGGGAGTCGACGAAGCGGCACGCGTTGACGCAGTCCGTGATCGGGGCGATTGGCGACGGGGACCAGCGGTCGCACACGCTGGCGGCGGTCGACGTGATGGCGCTCGACGTGGTGGCCCCCGAGGTCGCGGCGATCCTGGGAACATGAAGCGATCCACGATCCTGTTCGGCCGGCCCGGCGAGGTCTGGTTCAACGACACGGGCCGGGTTCGGTTCCAGTTCCGCTGCAACTGGCTGAAGACCTGCGGCGCCTGTGCGCAGTACGATTCGGCCGTCGGCCCCATCTGGCCGATCCCCATCCACCGGAATTGCCGGTGCTGGCAGGTCGCGATCGCCCCCGGAACGGCCGCCGAGCCGTTCACGGACTTCCTCCAGATCGCCCGCGAGCTTCCGCCCGTCCAGCTCAAGGCCCTGGTGGGGGCGTCGAACTGGACGCTGATCGACCGGGGCTTGGTGGCCTGGACCGACGTGGTGACGAACAGCCGGGTCCGCCGCTTCCGCGAGGTCGTGGCGCGGGCCCGGTTCAACCGCGAGGTCCTCGTGAAGGCCGGGATCCGAGGCTCGGCGATCGAGCAGGCGATGGCCTCGGTCGACGCCCCGGCCTCGCGGATCGCGGCGGCCCATCGGCGTTCGCTGGTCAGGGCGATCGAGGAGGCGGGGGTCCCGCGAGGGCTCGCGGTCTCGTCGGCTTCCGCCAGGCTGGCCGAGCGGATCGTGATCGGGCCCAGGCCGGGCGCCCCCGCGGCGGCGCCGGCCCCCGATCCGGTGACGCCCGGCGACCTGCCCGCCGTCGCGGCGGTGATCGAGGCCGTGAGGGATCGCAAGCCGCTGCCGGCCGTCGCGTCGGGGATCCTGGCGCTGGGGCGGGCCCTCTCCGCGACGTTCGCGCTGGAGCTGATCCGGCGGCGTTGGGACGAGTCGCGACGCAGGCCCGAGAGGGAGGACGACCGTTGAGCGAGCCCGTCTATCCGCTGGCGACCGTCTACTGCACGGACGAGGACCTGGCGATCCGCTGCCCGACCGACCTGCGGATCCTGACGCCGGCCGACAGCCTTGCGGCGGCGGGCTCGGACGGGGCGTTCGCGGCGGGGCTCCCCTGGACGCTCGGCTCGGCGACGGTCGACTTCGAGGCCCAGGGCGTCGCGCCCGGCTCGCTGATCCACCTCGAAGGGGGCGCCATCAGGGGCTCGGGCGGCTACTTCGTCGTCGACTCCGTCGCGGGCCCGGTCGTCGGCCTGAGGCGGATCGGCATGGCGTCCGGCCTCGGCCAGCCGCCGGCCCCGGCCGCCGGGATGACCGGCGTCCGCTTCGCCGTCACGACGCTGGCCCCCCAGATCGAGCAGGCCAGCGACGAGCTGAACCGCCGGTTCGGCATCGACCCGACCTCCTCGCTGCGCGGGCCGACGGCCGTCTACGACCTGCGGGAGCTGCAGGAGGCGGCGATGCTCACCGTCCTCTTGCGGCAGTACACGCTCTCGACGCGGACCGGGGACGGCGACTTCGCGTTCAAGGTCCGCGAGCTGAAGGCCTCGCTCGACGCGGCCGCCGCGCGGCTGCAGGTCCGCTGGGGCCCGACCGGCTCCGACGCCCCCACCTCCGGCGTTTTCGGCATGCGGATCGTCCGCGGCTGACGGCCGGCCCCACCCACCCCATCTTTCCCGCGAGGTCCGCCCATGCCCTTCGACTTTCAGCCGGCCCCGATCTTCGCGGGCGCCGGGCTCGCGACCCCCCACGCCCCGGCCCTCGCGGTCCCCGACTCGTCGCGCATCGACGGGCTGCGGTGGAACTGCCTGATGGGGCTCGACGTGTACGACGACGACGTGGACGGCTACCGCGCCCGCTACGGCAAGGCCGAGGGGGAGCGGCGGTTCTTCCGCGAGCGCCGGCCGATCGAGCGGAAGACGGTGCGCGGGAACATGCTGCTGATCGGCGGCGCGTCCAACCTCTGGCAGTACGCCCTCGGCAACGGCACGACCACGAGCGGCCAGGCGCTGACGTACCTCAACTCGACGCAGACGCACATCGCGGTCGGCGACGGCGGGCCGACGGCCCTCACCGGCACGGCGAGCGTCACCAACGGCTCGGCGACCGTCACGGCCAGCACCTCGCAGTCGGGGCTGATCGGCAAGTTCCTCCAGTTCGCGGGCGACTCGACGGCCGGCGTCTACAAGGTGACGGCGGGGTCCGGCACCTCGTGGACGATCTCGCCGGTCTACGGCGGGGCGACCGCCTCGGGGATCAGCTATACGCAGATTACCGCCGAGGCCGACGGCCAGACCGACCTGATCGCGTCGACCAACAAGGTCCGGCAGGTCGTGGACGCGGGCTTCCCGGCCCATTCGACGGGGACGACCGGGCAGGCGGTGACGGCGGCGACCAACGCGACGCCGATCGTCGTGACCTGCACCAACAGCTACGCGGAGGGCGACTTCGTCCTGATCCAGGGCGTGCTCGGCAACACGGCGGCGAACGGGCTGTGGCGGGTCGTCTCGGTCTCGGGGACGGCGTTCACCCTCGAAGGGTCGGCCGGCAACGGGGCGTACACGTCTGGCGGCGTGGCCAGCAAGAGCCGGGTCCTCGTGGCGCAGGCCACGTTCGGCACCGGGGCGGGCAACTTCGCCTGGAACGAGTGGGGCGTCGCCAACGCCGCGAGCGGCGGGACGCTGATCAACCGCAAGGTGGCGGGGCTGGGGACCAAGACCTCGGCCGCCTCGTGGACGTTCAAGGTCGCGCTCGGGCTGGGCGACCGCACCTGATCCCGCGCGGGGTTGATCGCGATCGGATCCCGAACCAGGCGAGGGGGGGGCCTTGGCGGAATTTCATGTGAGCGACGGTCGCGGGAACGACTCGACGGGCGACGGCAGCGCCGCGAACCCGTGGAAGACGATCGGCAAGGCCGTCGGCTCGTCCCCCGCGATCACCCTGCCCGGCTCGGGCCTGACCCGCGTCTTCGTCGAGCGTGGGACGTACCGGGAGTCGGTGACGCTCGGGCTCAGCCCGACGTCTTCGGCCCCGTTGGAAATCATCGGCGATGCGGACGGGGCCGGCTTCCTGGGTGGCGGGCACTCTCCGCCGGACGCCGGCCTGGTCTCATGGATCGCCTGGTCGGACGACTCGACGGGCATCGGGAGCCCCTGCCTGGACGCCACGTCGAAAAGCTACGTCACCGTGCGGGGCTTCAAGTTCGAGGGCGGATCGGCCAGCGGCTCGGCGGGCGCGTGCATCCGTCTGACGGGCGGGACGAACTGGACGATCCAGGACAACATCCTCCTGCCGGGCCTCCAGAGCACGGCGACGATTTTCTTCATCGGCGTGACGGGCGCGCTCAACGCGACGATCGAGCGGTGCATCATCTTCGGCGGGCCTTCGACGAACCAGCCGACGGTCTCCTACCAGGTCGCCGAGGTGGCGACGGAATACAACCTCAACGCGGTGATCCGCAGCTGCATCTTCCATTCGGGCGCGTCCACCGGGCGGGCGGTCACGATGACGCGGACGAGCAACACCGGCCTGGGCAAGCTGGCGACCGGGCTCACGATCGACAATTGCACGTTCAACGCCTACAACACCGCGATCCAGATTTACGCCGGCATCTCGATCACGCTCGCCGCCCCGAACGTGATCAAGGGCTGCCTGCTGTTCCGGTGCGATCTGGGGATGAGCGCGGCCGATACCAGTCAGCTCTCCGAAGACCGGAATTTCTTCAACTGCCGGACGCCTCGCTCGGGCGTGAACGTCGGGGCGAATTCGCAGACGGGCCTCCGTCCGTCCCTGGACCTGGGCGATCACCGCCTGACCGGCGGGTTCCCCCGGACGTTCCTGGAGCCGCTGGCGGGCTCTCCGGCCCTGGGCTTCGTCGCCTCGGGCTTCCCCTCGGAGGACGTAACGGGTCGCGCGAGGCCGGAAGGCTCGGGCTCGCTGAGCGCTTGCGCGGGAGCCCTGGAGCGGCACGACTCGGGCGTCCGCAACGCGACCTACCAGGACTCGGGCTCGACGGCCTGCCTGGAGCTGGTCGGGCCTGCGTCGCAGGAGCGGCCCGTTCTCGTCGACGCGGCGGCGACCGTGCTCAGCGTCAAGGTCCGGTGGGACGGCAACCACGGGAACGGGGCGAAGCCGCAGGCGATGCTCCTCGCCAACCCCGAGATCGGCGTGGCGGCCCAGACGGTCACGGCGACGACGACGGGGGGCGCGGGCTCGACGCCGAACGCCTACGAGACGCTGACGTTCTCCGGCTTCACCCCGACGGCCAAGGGCGTGGTGATCCTGAGGCTGGTCTCGCGATCGGCGGCGGGGAACGGCAAGGCCTACTTCGACACGATCGGGATCGCCTGACCCATGCCCACGATCGCCTTCGACCATTGGTTCCGGGGCCGGTCGGCGGCGACGCCGACGGCGTCGCGGTCGACCGACTTCGGCCGCGCGTACCGGGGCTCGCTCGGGGTGCCGATCGTGGGCGTCCCGGTGCTGGTCGAGCTATCGGCTTCCGACGGCTGGGGCGCGGGCTTCGGGCGGAAGCTGTCCGCGACGCTCGGCCTGGCGGACGACCCGGTCGCCGCGTCGTCCTCGCTGATCGCGTCGGCCTCGGCGGGCTCGTCGGACGCGGGCGGGGCCTGCTGGGGCTGGTCGATCGCGACGATCCCGGCGCCCCCGCTCGGGACGGCCTTCGCCTTCGACCATTGGTTCCGAGGCCGGCCGGTCGCGAACGCCGCGGCCTCGCCGTCGACGAGCTTCGGCCGGGCCTACCGGGGCTCGCTCGGGCTGCCCGTGATTCGAAGCTCGACCCCGACGAGCGTGCTCGTCTACGGCCGGGACGGCTGGGGCTTGGTCGAGCGGACGGCGCTCTCGACCTTGACCACGATCGCCGTCGCGTCGATGGACGCCTTCGGGATCGGCGACGGATGGCAGCCGAGCTCGGGCGGGTTCAACGGCCTGTTCGACGCCTTCACGGACGGCTTCGGCGTCCACCTGGAATCGCACGCCCCGACGAACGGGACGGGGAGCTGGGCCAAGCACCCGAGCTACGCGTCGGGCCGGCTGCAGATGGACGGATACAACCGCCTGCACCGCGGCAACACGATCCCCTCGCCCGCGATCTACCTGGCCTCGGAGACGGTCGAGGACGGAGCGGTCGCATGGCTGACCGGCGACGACGACGTGGTCTACATCGCCGACGCCCAGTGCGGCTGCGGGCTGCGGGTCTCCGACTCGGCGGACGACGGCTACTTCGCGGTCGGCTACAACGACGAGACGATCGGCTCGTCGGATTGGGCGATCGTCAAGCGGCTCGGCGGGATCGAGTCGATCCTGGCCTGGACCCCGAAACCCCCGCTGGTCCTGACCGCGACGACGCTGGAGTTCTCGGCGGCCGGCCCGAACCTCGCGCTGAAGGTGGACGGCGTCCTGACGCTGGCCGCGACGGACGGATCGATCGTCGGGCCGGGCCGGTTCGCGGTCCTGTTCCGGCCTTATTCGGTGCCGGACGGCGCGGGCTCGTGGATCGACGACGTATCGTTCGCGGGCGACGGCGCGGCGAGGCGGCTGGGCCCCGAGCGGGTTTCGGCCTCGGCGTCGTTCGTCGACGCGTACGGCTGGGCGGAGCGGTGGTCGGCGGTCGTCACGGCCTCGGCCTCGCTCGTCGTCTCGGCCGACGCCGCAGGGCTCGGCGAGCGGGCCCGCATCGCCGCCGCGACGGCCTCGGCGGCGGTATGGGCGTTCGCGGACGGCGCCCGGCCCGACTCGGGCGGCCTGGACCTGTACGACGACTTCGACGGCGGCTCCGATTACCAGCCGCTGGAGGACCACACGCCCGACGGCGGCGGCGCCTGGACCCGGCACCCGCTCTACTCGACCGGCGGCGGGGCCGTCTCGCTCGAAACGGCGACGGTCCCCCGCACGGGCGTCCCCGACCCGATCCTCTACCTCGCGACGCCGGCCGCGGCCGACTGCCGCGCGGCCTGGACGACCGGCGACGACGGCGCGACCTCGGAGGCCGACGCCTTCGCGGGGATCGGCCTGCGGGTCTCGGACTCGGCGGACACCGGCTACTTCGCGGGCTCGCTGAACGAATCGGGCTCGTTCTGGGCGATCCTGAAGCGGGTCGCTGGGGTCGAGACGACGCTGGCGACGGCCGCGAAGCCCTCGCTGGTGCTCCCCTCGGCCTCGCTCGAATTCTCGGCGGTCGGGCCGGTCCTGACGCTGAAGGTGGACGGCGCGCAGGTCGCCTCGGCGGTCGACGCGACGATCCCCGGCCCCGGCCGGCTGGCGATGGCCTTCCGGTTCCACCCGACCCCGCAGACGTCCGGCTCGTGGATCGACTCCGTCTCCTTCGGGGCGCCCGGCTCCGCGACCCGGCCGGGGCCGGAGCGGATCGCCGCGGGGCTCTCGGGGCGCGAGTCGGCCGGCTGGTCGGAGCGATGGTCCTCGGTCGTCTCGACCTCGTTTACGCAGGCTTTCTCGGCGGATTCCGGCGGGGCCTCGGAGCGCGGGGCGGTCGCGGCCGCGGCCGGCTCGGTGGACTCGCACGGCGGGTCGACCGGCTCCCGGCTCGCGGCGGTGGCGGGGGCCTGGGAGGCGTCGGGGGCCGGCGACTCATGGACGGCGTCGGCGGCCGCGCGGGGACGCGAGGCGGCGGAGCTGGGCGACCACGCGGCGCTCGGGGCCGCGATCGGCTCGGGCGACGCGGCGGGCTGGACGGTCCGGACCCACGTCGTCGCCGGCGTGGCGGCGGTCGGGGCGTTCGACCTGGCGGGGCTGGCCGAGGCTTGGCGCGTCCAGATCGTCCTGGCGACGCTCACCTACACCATCTACGGCAACGACGGCGACGGCGGCCCGATCGACTACGCGACGCCGCTGGGGACGACGACGACCACGAGTTGGGACACGCCGCCGCTCGAGGCGCCGGGCGTCCACCGTTTCGGGGTCCGCGTCACCTCGGCGATCAGCGGGCTGGAGGAGGAGAACATCGACGCCGTCGTGGAGATCGCGCTGGACGGGGCGGGGGTCGACGTGACCGCCCGGCCCCGGCCGGTCTTCAACCTCAGGGCCTACCCGCTGACGGGCGGCCTGATCCGCGTCGAGTGGGCCCACCCCGGCTCCGCCGGCCCGACGCGGCCGGCCGGGTTCCGGGTCTACGTCGGCTCGCCGACCCCCGACTACGGGGCGCCGTCCGCGACCGTCCCGGCCACGGGGGGGCGGCTCGCCGGGACCTACCGCGCGGACCTGGCGGGTCTGTCCGACGGGACGACCTACGCCGTGGCGGTGCGGGCTTACAACGCGACGGCCGAGGAGCCGAACCCGGCCTACGTCCTGGCGAAGTCCGACGCGACCCCGCCGGACGCGATCGACGGCCTCAGCGGAGCCGCCTCGGCGGTCGACCTGCCATGAGCAACCTGCAGCGCGAGCGTGACGCCCGCAACTGGATCGTCGCGACGCTCGAAGCCACCGGCATCTACGACGCCGTCTACTCGGGGGCCTTCGCCCGCGAGGACGGCCGGTCCGCGGAGGACAAGCGGGTCGCGATCGTCGAGCCCCTGGACTCCACGCCGTTCGACCCGTGGTCCGGCGGCGACGGCCCGTTCGACTACGTCGAGTGCCGGCTGACGCTGGCCTTCGAGGCCCGCGAGCGGGACGGGATCGACTGCGACGACCAGGCCGAGCGGCTGTACGCCGTCGCGGCCAACGCCCTGACCGGCTCCAACCTCGGCGGGCTGGCGATGCCCGCCTTCTCGAAGTTCGGCCGGACGGCCTGGCGCCCGCCCAAGGCCCCCGGCCGGCGGATCGAGGCGACCTTCACCTACCGCTACCTCGTCGACGAAGGCCTCAACGTCGACCCCTGATCCGATCGAAAGGAGCCAACGAATGCCCGCGACCGGCCTGCAGGTCAACTGGGTGGACGTCGCCTTCGGGACGACGGCCATCGACCGGGTGACCAACATCGCGTTCGGCATGAACGCGACGAACATCGGCTTCAAGGGCGACGCCGCCGTCTACGAACAGGTGGTCGTCAACGTCGACAACAGCCCGACCGCGACCGTCACGAGCGGGAACGCAGGGCTGCTGATGGGCCTGCCCGTCAACGCGGCCGGCGTCTTCACGGCGACCCACAAGGACGCCCTCGGCGAGACCGGCGGCGACATCGTGTACGAGATGGACTCCATCCTGATCTCGGTCGAGACGAGCGGCGCCCACGCGCAGTTCGGATCCGCGACCGGGTCGCTCAAGGGCGTGTCGCCCGACGGCGTCACCAACCCCCTGTCCTTCACGAGGGCCTGATCCCATGTCGGAAGGCACCACCACCACCGGGTCGAGACCGGACGCGGTCCAGTTCGGCAACGGATTCGCCAGGTCTCGCGGCGCCAAGCCGAGCGAGGCGAAGATCCCCCGGTCGGCGCAGGTCGGCGTGGTCGCCCGCGCCGAGGCGCTGCTGCTCGTCGACCGGGCGGCCGGCGAACGGGCCCACTGCCGCAACCAGGGCGGGTTCGTGTTCGCCAGCCGGTCCGGCGGCGACACGCTGTTGTTCCCGCACGGCCACGACCTGGCGGGCCGGCCCCGCTACGAGTGGGCGGACCAGGGCGACGGCGTGATGTTCGGGACGCTGGTCCCCGAGGCCCGCGGATGAGCACGCCGACCTTCGACGAGGCCGCCCTGCGGCGGCCCGAGTTCACCGAGGGGTACAAGGCGGCGCTGGGGGACGGCCGGGAATGGACGTTCCCCAAGGCCGTCCTCCGCATCGTGCCGGCCCGCCTCGCCGACGGGTCTTTCGGCGTGAAGGAGACGCCGCCCTACGGCGACGACTACCAGGCCGACCTGCGGGTCGTCCTCGACAACGCCGACGACACCCCCGAGGGGATCTACCGCTACGTCGTGGCGCGGATGACGCTCGCGGCCAAGCTGCTGCTGCGGAATTACGACCTGACGGACGACCAGCTCGCGGACCTGCTGTACTTCGACACGGGCGGCGGCACGAACGCGATGTGGGCGGCGATCGACCGGATCATCGTGGGCGACGCCCCAAAAGCCTGAGCCGTTGGCTGCGGCTGACCCTCGCGGCCAACGGCGTCCACGGCGAATATCCGATCGAGGACGTCATCGACATCGCGGGCATGCTCGTGGCGACGGGACGAGCGGTCCACCCCGCCAAGTGGGTCGACGCGCTGGTGCACGAGTCGACGATCGCGGCCCTGGGAGTGTGAGCGATGGCCGAAGACCTGATCATCCGCCTGAAGATGGACCGCACGCCCGCGGACAAGGAGTCCGAGGCGTTCCACCAGGCCGAGCGGCAGCGGATGGCCAGGACGCTCTCCGACGCGGAAGTCGCCGAGAAGGCGAAGACCGCGTTCATCAAGCGCGAGAACGCCCAGCGGATCGCCGAGGCCGCCCGCGCGACCAAGACCGACGCCGAGCTGGCTAAGGAGGCCGCCGAGCGGCAGAAGCGGCTCGCGAAGGAGGCGGCCGACGAGCGGAAGAAGCAGGCGCTCGAGGCCGCCCGCGTCGAGCGCGAGGAGGCCCGCAAGCGGGCGGCCGAGGAGCGCGAGGACGAACGCCGCCGCAAGAGCTGGAGCGACCGGGCCCTGAGCGACGCCGAGGTCGCCGAGCGGGCCAAGACCGCGATCGTCCGCCGCGAGAACCTCCAGCGCTTCGACGCCGTGGTGCGGGCCCACAAGACCGAGATGGACCTGCAGCGCGAGCGGGGCGCGGCCTTCTCCAAGCTCACGTCGGCGGTCACGTCGTTCGCCGGCCAGATGGTCGGCCTGACCTCGGCGGCGGCCGTGCTCGGCGAGATCGACGCGGGGTTCACCCGCATCAGGGAGAACGTCTTCCGCTCGACTGACCTGATGCAGGAGTTCCGGCAGACGCTGCTGGAGCTGGCCGCGCTCAAGGACCGGATCGGCGACACGTCGGCCGAGGCGGTCGACACGCTGCGGTTCCAGGCCCAGACGGGCCAGACGCGGGCGGACGCGGTCGGCCTGCAGGAGGGGATCCTGGGCGTCGGCGAGGCCGCCGTACGGGGCGGCAAGATCGACCAGGCCGGGGTCCGCGGGGTGGGCGTCGGCGTCGGGCGGATCCAGGCCGCGATCGGCGGCGACGCCGGGGCGTTCGGCTACCTCGCCGGCCAGCTCCTGAACCAGATGCCGGCCGGGCCGGGCGGGACGCTCGACCCGAACGCGGTGGTCGACGAGTTCGCCGCCATGCAGAAGCTGGCCCAGCCGGGCGGGCCGGGGTTCGCCTCGCTCGCCAGGCAGTACGCCAAGGCCTCCGGCTACGTCGGCAACGGGATCGCCAGCCCGCGCGAGGCGATGGGGGCGATCTCGGCCCTGTCGATCTCCGAGGGCGAGGAGGCCGGGACTCGGTTCCAGCAGCTGATCCGCGCGACCGTCGGCTCGCTCGGCCGCAACCGCAAGGTCACGGTGGCCGAGGGCGACGACGCCATCGGGACGGCCAACTATCTCAAGGGGATCGGCGCGACGCCCGCGATGCCCTTCATGGACATCGCCCGGCTCATCACGGCGGACGTCGACCGCGCGCAGGCCGCCGCCGCGACCAAGGGCGAGGAGTTCAACCCGATCACCTACCTCCAGTCGCGCGGCTACGGGAACGAGGAGACGACCAACGCCCTGATGACGACGGGCAACCTGATCCGGAGCGGGACCTGGGACAAGACCTTCGCCCCGACGATCAACGACCCCAACGCGGGCAAGGGGGTCCAGGACGAGGTGAACCGGAAGCTCGCGACCGACCCCGGCCTGCAGGGCCGGCAGGCCCGAGCCGCGGCCGACGCCGCCCGCATGTCGGTCGGGGCGGGGCGGGGCGAGGTCATGCGGAACCTCCGCCAGACGGCCTACGCCCGCCTCCTCGCGACCCCCGGCAACGAGAACTTGTCGAGCTTCGAGGACATCGAGACCAGTTCGTTCCTCGCCCCCCGCAACATCATCTGGAACGAGCGGGGCCGCGTCGGCGAAGAGGTCCGGCGGATGCTCGTTGAGCAGGCCGGGGCCCAGGGGGTCGGCGTGAACCAGACGTGGGTGCCCACGCCCGGCCCCGCCGGCCCCGCGTCCGGCTACTGGAGCATGCCCGAGGACGAGCAGTACCGCGTCGCCCAGGAGTTGGCGGGCCGGGGCGTCAACTTCGGCCAGATCGCCGGCGGGTCGGCGGTCGACGCGATCGCGACGAAGCTCGGTCAGGCCGCCGACAAGCTCGGCCAGGCGGCGGAGAAGCTCAACCAGCCGAGGCCGGCCCCGGCGCTCGGCGGCCGGCCCGTCCAGCCCGCGAACCCGTAGGAGGCCCGCGATGGCCGGGGATTCGAACGTCGACTCGCTCGCCGCGCGCATCAAGGCCTTGATCGACTCCTTCGACTTCACCCGGCCTGGGATCGAGCAATCGATGGGGGAGGACGCGGCCCACGCCGTGGCGGAGGACATCGCGTCCAGCGCGGCCGAGCTGCAGGAGGAGCCGACGGGCGGCGGGTTCCCCTCCAACGAGCCCGGCTACGCCCGGCGCAAGGCCGAGAAGTACGGCGTCGGCGATCCCGCCTACGGATTCCGGACCGGGCAGACGTTCAGCCTCGAATCGCTGCTGGGGGACGTCCGCGTCGGCTCCGACGAGGTCGAGATGCAGTACGGGACGGGCCGGCCCCCCGAGCGGTCGGGCGCGTCCGGCTACATCTCCGAGGCCGACAAGGCGGTGACCGACCGCGAGAAGATGGGCTTCCTCACCGCCGGCGCGAACCCGATCCACCCCTACGAGATCGGCCCGTACGCCCGCGAGGCGGTGCGGGAGATCATGGCCGAGGGGCTGCGGAAGCATCTCGAAAGCGAGGGGGGCTGATGGGGACCCTGGACGGCCAGGCCGTGTTCGGCTACGCGACGTCGTTCACGCCGGCGTTCGACCCGACGGCGGCCCAGATCAACGCGTTCTTCGGGGTCGACGGCGTCCAGGCCCTGCACGGCGGCCAGCGCGGGTTCGTGGTGCTGGTCTCGGGCGTCCTGTTCGACCTGACCCCGAACGCCGCGATCGCGCGGGAGACGATCCTGCTCGGCTACCGCGACGGGATCGCGCGGACGCTCGTCGACAACTTCGGCACGACCTACCTGGACGTGGTGTTCGACGGTGCCTACCAGCGTTGGGAGCAGGGCGTGAAGCCGGCCTATCTCGGGCCGGCCGCCGTCGGCGGCTGGGCGATCGCCTACAAGGCGGTCTTCCGCGGGCTGGGAGGCTGACCGGTGCCCTTCGACCCCTCGCCCGTCGCGCTCCTGCCCCCCTACGAATCCGGCGGGAACCTGGTGATCCGCTGGACGTCGACCGCGCCGGCCGGGACCTGGCACCAGGTCTACGTCGACCGCCGGCTGGCCCGGTGGACTCGGGATACGCGCGTCGAGGTCCCGGCGCCGACGAGCAAGGTCCGCATCGACGTGGGCGCCGTCCTCCCCTCGGAGAAGTCCGACGACCTGTCGGGCTCGCTGGCCGGCTCGCCGGACGACCGGGCGGTGCTGAATTGGTTCGGCGGGACCTACCTGGACCCCTCGGGCGCCGACGACGTGGCGGGCTTCCGCGTCTACGGCGAGCCCTCCCCCGGCGCGGGGATCGACTACGGGACGCCGATCGGCGACCTGGTGGCGTACCCGAGCGGCGTCCCGACCGACGGCTGGGGCCGGGGCCGCTGGGGGCGCGGCGGTTGGGGCCGGTCGTCGGCCTCCTACGCCTGGTCGAGCCGCCCGCTGTCCTCGGGGACGTGGGCCTTCGCGGTCCGGAGCTACGACGCGGCCGGCAACGAGGGCCCGCCCCTGACGACCTCCGTGGCGATCGCCGCGCCCCCCCCGCCGCCGCCGATCGAGCCCTCGCGGCGGTCCCGCATGTGGTACGACTACGACCCCGACACGGGAATCGCGACCCTCCGGTGGCTCGCGGTCGTCGAGTAGGAGGAGGACTCTCGCATGGCGACGCCGACCCCCAAGCTGAAGCTGTTCGTCCCCGATTTCGACGAACGGGACTGGCACCTGATCGTCAACGCGGGCATCGAGGCCGTCGAGGCTCTGACCTCGCTGACGTCGCTCCACGTCACGTCGCACGAGGTCCCTTCGACGACGCTGTCCGTCGACGTCGCCCCCGGCGTTTATGAGAAGCAGGACGGCACGTTCGGCACCTACGCCGGCGAAACGGGGGTCGCCATCCCCGCCTCGTCGACGCGCTATCTGTGGCTCAACTCGTCGGGCGTGCTGACCCAGGGGGCGGCCTGGCCGTCGACGGCGATGATCCGACTGGCCGTGGTCGTCTCGGGGGCGACGACGATCACGTCGGTCTCGGACGCCAGGACGCCGTTCCGGGTCGCCGGGATGGGCACCGCGGCGTGGCTCCCGCTCGCGGGCGGCACGCTCGACGACGGGGCGGACATCGCGGTCGGGACCGGCTCGGGGACGATGATCGGCACCGCGACGGGCCAGAAGCTGGGGTTCTACGGCGCGGCCCCGGTCGTCCAGCAGGGGCCGTTCACGACCTCCTACGCCACCGAGACCATGTCGCGATCCGGGTACACCGCGAGCCCGATGACCTCGGCGTTCACCGGCATCGCGGACGGCCAGGGGGGGACGCCCTACGCCCAGGCGTCGGACCTCAACAGCCTCCGAGCGGCGGTCGAGAACCTTCGGCTCGCCTTCGAGAACGACATGCAGTATCTCAACGGGCTGATCGCGAAGCTGAAACTCGTCGGGTACATCAAATAAGGCGGATTCGATATGGCAGCATCCGCCGAGTGGACGCCCCGCGTCGGCCGCAAGGACGGCCGCGCCTGCCAGGTCGCCGTCGCCCGGTACGACCCCGACGCGGCCGGCTACGACTACCTGCCCAACGTGGCCTGCGACTCGATCCAGTTCCGCGAGGGGGCCGAGCCCCCCGCCGCGCGGTTCCGCTACCTGACCGACGACCGGTACGCCTCGGCCGGCTGGCCGATCCAGTTCCAGACCATCCTGACGCTCGCCCAGTCGGCCGCGGCCGGCGGCGAGGCCCCCGAGCGGGCCGCGCGGTACGTCGTCAGGCCCGGCGAGCGCGTCGTGGCCCTGGCCTTCGTCGAGGAGGACGAGCGGCCCTGGATCCTGTTCGACGGCTTCGCCCGCTCGCCCCAGCTCGAGGTGACGCCCGCCGGCCAGGCGGTCGGCTTCGACGCCGTCGGCGTCGCGGTGCGGCTCTGGGACGAGCCGATCCACTCGATCGTCCTCCGCGACGCCTTCGAGGCCGACGAGACTTCGAAGGTCTACAACCGCGAGGTCCCGCTGCGGGCCCGGTTCAACCCCGACCACCGCGAGGCCGGCCTGTCCCTGGTGACCGGCAACTGCACCGCCGACGACTACGACTTTGACCCGCACGGGGACGGCACGGACCTGTTCCCCGCGTTCGTGGACCCGACGTTCGTCCGCGAGTTCGACGACCCGTTGCGGCCGACCTTCTGGACGCTCGACAAGCTCGCCCGCTACCTGATGGGATCCCGCAACCTCGCCGGCGAGTTCGTCGCCAACCCCGACTTCGAACAGGTGACGAAGCTCCTGGACGGCCGCCGGCCGAAGGAAGGGCGGGACGCCTACGACCCGGCCGACTCGTCGACCTACGACTCGTCGCCGATCGTGCTCCCCGAGCTGGACGCGACCGGCCTGGCCTGGCCCGAAGTCCTGAATTCACAACTGGTTCATCACGGCTTCGCGATGGCCTTCCGCTGCGAGGACGGCGGCGACGGCCGGCCGTCGAACGTCCTGGAGCTCTACCGCAAGGACGGCTCGGGGCCCTACGCGCCGAAGTCCGTCCCGTTCCAGCGCGCCGGCCTCTCGCTCGACCCCAACCGGACGGCGGTCGGCTCGATGAGTCTGTCGCGCGACTTCGGCGCGGCCTTCAACGGCGTGATCGTCGAGACGGCGCCGACGCTCTGGGAGGTCGCGGTGGTCCTGGCGCCGGCGTTCCTGATCGCGGCGACGGACGCCACCCCGGCCGAGGTGATCCGGTTCCGGCTGGCGAACCTCGCCGCGACGCCGGCGGACCGCGAGAAGTACCGGCTCTGGGTCTGCGAGGAGGTCGGCGGGAAGATCGCGGACCGCGACGGGGCCGGCTACAGGGTCGGCTCGACGGTTGACGCGACGCCGCTGGACTGTTTCGCGATCTGGGCGAAGGACGGCGACGACCCCGGCTCGGACGAGCGGCGGCGCCGCCGGCCGGGCCGGGCCACGCTCGTCGCGCGGGACGGGGCCGGGAATCCGCGGCAGGCGACCCTCTCCCTCTCGACGGATTACGCCGGGGCCGTGAACGTCCTGTGGGACGGGACGGGGACCTGGCAGGACGTGCCGTTCGGCTCGGGGTGGCGGCTCCTGAAGGACCGGCTGGGGATCCTGATCGACTGCGAGACCCCCGAAGAGTGGAAGGTCGGCCAGAAGACCGGATCGGGGGTGGTCGCCGGCAATCCCGTGAAGCTCGTCACGAGGACGGCCGCGCCGAACGCCCAGAACCCGACCGTCTTCCTGCGGCTGACGACCGTCATCGAGGGGGACCAGCGGGCCGCGAAGCCGCTCCCCCGCCGCCCGTCCTCGCCGATGAAGGAGACCCGCCACCGCTACGTCGACTCGCGGGACAGCTTCCGCAACGAGCTGGTCCACGCCTCGTCGCCGAACTATTCCAGGCCGGAGACGACGGGGCCGGTCGTGAAGGACGGGCCCGCGGCGAGGTACGTCCGCGACGACCGCGAGAAGGTGGCCGCGTACGCCGCGCAGGTCCGGCAGGCGGGCGAGAATCCGCCGGTCTACGGGACGATCGCGATCCCCTGGATCGCGCGGGGGTACGTCGTCGGCGACCAGATCCGCGAGGTCAAGGGCCGCGACCTGTCGCTGCAGGTCAACGCGCTGAAGGAGCAGGGGGAGGCGCCGCGCTACCCCTACGTCGTGGGCGTCGACTGGAACTTCGCGGGCGGCCAGTCGACCACGCTCCACCTGTCCGACCGGATCCAGCCGCCTCGCGAGCCGGGGGCCCAATGACCATCGCCGAGCGCGAGGAGTTGCTGCGGCGGCTCGACCAGGCCGCCGACCCGTCCGAGGCCTCGACCGTCAGGGTTGGCCAGACCTACGCGGCGGGCGCCTACCCCACGAACGCAGCCCGCTGGTACGCGATGGGGACCGTGTTCATCGGCGGGACGGAGGAGGAAGGCTCGTCGGCGTCCTTCACCTCCACGACCGACGACGTGTTCCGCGCGTTCAACCTGAGCGACGCCGTCCCGCCGGTCGGCAGCAAGCACCTTTGCTTCGCGATCGAGGGACGCTATGTCTTCCGCGCGTGATCGCGAGTTGCTGGACCGGCTCGATCGGATGTGGATCCCGGCGCGGCGGGGGCCGCTCCGGTTCCTCGGCCGGGTCGTGAACGGCGGGGCGATGTCGACGCTCCCCGACCGTTACTACCTGATGGAGCCGATCGTCCCAGGCGGGGACGAGTCGGAGGGCGGGACCGCGAGCTTCGCCGCCGCCGGCGCGGCGATCCCGGTCGTGTTCCTCAAGACGCGGCCGCTCGCGGGGGAGCGGCACGTCGCGCATTTCGCGGGCGGGCGGTGGGTGGCGGACCGGCCCGATCCGACCGGGCCGATCTCCTGCGGGACGTGCGAGATCCCGCGACAGAACCTGATCGTATCCTGGACGAACGCGCTGCTCGGCAACGGTTCGACGCCGCTGGTGTTCGACGGCGTGAACCAGTGGGTCAGCGCGTGCGCGAATCAGCTCATCATCCGTCTGGTCTGCACCGACGGCGTCGCAAGCTTCCGCGTTTCGTACTTCACTGCGGGCAACTGCCCGAGCGGATCGGCGGCGACCTGCCAATCGCCGGGCCAAAGCCCGCTCGGCCTGACGCCGGACCCCGCGTCCACCTGCGACCCGCTCTATCTGCGGTACACCCTCAATTCCGGCTCGTGCCCGACGCTCGCCAGCCAGGGCTACACCGCGTTCACGGTGACGGGATGAGGTGCGCGATATGCCCGAGGACGGGTCCATGCCAGGGCGAGGCGGTCCCTCGTCTGTGCGACCTCGTGAACCCCGAACATCCGGCCTACGATCCACGTTACCTCGCGAAGCTGGAGCCGCCCGCACCGGGGCCAGAGGAGGCGTTGCTGGCGTCGCTGGCCCCGTACATCAAGGCCGCCGCCGCCTGCCCGCACCGGGGCCCGGCGCGAGGCGCGTGCGGCTGCCACTGGTGTTCTCGGGATGGGATCAAGGTGACGCCGCCCGAATGCTGGGCGTGCCGCAAGTCCGCCGCGACCGCCTGAAAGGTTCCGCGCATGACGATCGAGATCCACGGCAACAACCTGATCGCCTCGCCCTCGACGAGCTTCCTGGCGGGGTCTTCGGCGTTCTCGCTCTCCGTGTTCGTGCAGGTGACGGCGCGGGGGGCCTTCTCTCAGAACACTTTGGTCGGGCTGAACAACAGCACCTCGCTGGGGTGGGTCAACAACGGCGGGACGATCGTCTCGCGGATCGCCCTGAACGGATTACTCGTCACCGACAGCTTCGTCTTCACCACGGGGACCGTCTACCATTACGCCCTCGTGTACGACGGCGCGACGGCGATCGTCTACCGCAACGGGAACCCCGTCAAGTCGGTGCCGCACGTCGGGGTCCACGCCTCGGGCTCCGTGCCGATCTGGATCGGCTACGGCGGCGGCGACCAGGTCTACCGGCTCGACGACGCGGCGATCTGGCGCGGGCGCGCCCTGACGATGGCCGAGGTTCGGGCCATCCGCGATCGCACCGTCGCCCCTAACGAGATCGCCCCCGCGAGCCTGGCCTATTACCTGACGCTGGACGGCCCCGAGGGGACGGCGGCGGCGGCCGGCACGCCGGGCTTGACCTCGCTGGGGACGGTGGCGGGCCTGGACCCGTCGAGCCGCACCGGGATCGACGGAGACCCGACGTATCGGGCCGACCCGCTCGTCTACGTCCCGCCGTTCCGCTTCCGAAGGCTGGTCGTCGGGGGCTCCAAAAAGTCGGTGCTCGCCGTGTTCGAGGACCTCAACGGGGTCTCGACGAAGGTCACCGCGCTGCCGACGCCGCCGACGTTTCGAGCGAACGGCGGCTCGCCGATCTTGCCGATCGCCAGCCTGTGGGATACGCGCCTGCCGTACGCCCTGTTCACGCTGGCCGAACCGCTGCCCGAGGACGCCGCCGTGACGCTCGACGCGCCGTCGGGCTGGGTCTCGACCACGGCCGGGGTCGCCGACCTCATGGAAGCGATCCCCGTCGAGATGAGCGTCGGCCGCTCGATCCTGCCGCCCGTCCCGATGACGCCGAAGACGATGACCTGCGGCTACAACGTCCAGCAGGCCCACAACTATTCGCCCGTCATCATCTATCGGAACTGCTTCTATCACACCTCGGCGGCGGCGTGGACGACCGGATTCGGGCCCAACGTCTACACGGTCGCGGAGAACGGCGAGCTGATCTCCAACGGCCAGACCGTCTCGATCATGGTGTATCGCAACAACACCAACAACGGCGTCGACGGCCGGGGCTATCCCACCCCGCCCGGCGTCTGGACGCTGATGTGGGACGGGCACCATCCCAACGTCCGGATCACGTTGACGGCCGGAAGCGGCGGCACGATCACGCAGCTGACGAGCACGTTCACCGGCGCGGCGGACAACGTGAAGACCTTCCAGGTCGCGCTCAATACGGCCGTGACGTATTACGCGGGAATCTCCGTCACGATCGACGGGGCGCAGTCGGGCGGGGTCGGCAACATCCGGGTCTATCCGCCCGGCGAGGAGGAGGGTGCCTCGCGGTTCAACTCGGTCTTCCTCTCCCGGCTCAGGGGGACGAAGTCGATCCGCTTCATGGATATGATCGCGACCAATAGCTGCAACATCGTGAATTTCGAGGACTGGACGCCGCTGGAGCAGATTCGGCCGACGCGCAATCCGGACCAGAGCGCGATCGTCGCCAACGTCGTCCAGATCGACCCGTATGTGAATCCGATCCCGGTGGTCGGAGCGCCGACCGCCTCGTGGAAGCCCCTGCTTTTCACATGCTCCAGCCCGCATGGATTCGTCAACGGGAAGATCATCGAGCTGGGCACGTTCTCCGCGCCCGTCCAGTTCAGCGGCGGCGGGTCCGCGACGTTCAATCGGAGTCAGGGCTGCCTGTACGTCGTCAACGCGACTCAGTTCGCCCTGGGCGTCTACTCGACGCAGGTGGGCGACCCCTTGCCGGCCCAGGCGATCTCGGTCACGGCGACGGCGTATCTCAGGCGGGCCTCGCCGCCCCAGCATCTCGCGGAGTTGTGCAACGAGGTCGGTGCGAATATGCACCTCAACATCCCGCACGCGATGACGGACGCCGGGGTCGCCCAGCTAGTCGACGTCATCGGGGCCATGCTCAACCCCGGCCTGAAGCTGCGGGTCGAGTACAGCAATGAGCACTGGAACACCGCGATCGGGTTCTTCCAGGCCCAGTATTTCACCCAGCAAGGATTGCTCGACGGCGGGCTGACGCGGACTCAGTGGTTCGCGAAGCGGTCCGCGGAAGTCCACGACATCGCCTTCGAGCGGCTGTCGCTGATCGGCCGGGGGGGCGACCTGATCCGGCAGTTCGGGTCCTGGGCCAACGACACGTCGACGACCGCCGCGATGGTCGAATACCTCTATGCGAACGGGAAGCCGGTCGACGAGGTCAGCATCGCCCCGTACATCCACATCGGCCCGCGAGGGAACACCGCCGGCTGGAACGCGGCCGACGTGGACCACGTCTGCGACGCGGCCGAGGCGGGGATCCTGTACGACGACTATTACAACCAGGTCGTCACGAGCCATCGCCTCGCCCTCCAGGCCCGGTATCCCGACGCCACCGTGACCTGCTACGAAGGCGGGCCCGACCACGCGCCGTCCGGCGGCGCGGACTCGGTGAAGTGGACGCTGAACCGGAAGTGGTCGCGGCACCCGAGGATCCGGGACTTCGTCCTGTGGTTCTATCAGGACCTGCAGAATCAAGGATGCACGGACATCGCCCACTACTGCCTCGCGCTGCCCGTCGTCGACAAGGCGTGGGGGGTCTACCCCTCGCACGTCATGGAGCCGGGATACGGGGACGGCAGCGACGGCAAGTTCGACAACCGCACGAACTTCGACGACCAACTCCAGATCGTCTCGCCGATCGGGTCGGCGATCGACGCATGGGCCTCGCTGTACCAGTCCGGGGCGACGGTCGTCCGCCGCCGTCGCTTCGTGCCGATCGGCTGAGCTAGACTTGGACGAAGCCGAAGCCCCGACCGAGGACCCGCCATGCCCCGCGCCGCCGTCCTGCTCGCCGCCCTGTTCGCCGCCTCCGCGGCCCCCGCGGACGAAATGCCCCCCGAAGTGTTCTGCGCGCGGGTCGTCGACGGCGACACCATCGTCTGCGAGGGGGACGACGGCAAGCGGTTCGTCGTCCGGCTGCTGGGCGTCGACGCGCCCGAGACCGTCCACCCGCGCAAGGAGGTCCAGCCGTTCGGGCCCGAGGCCTCCGCCTACCTCAAGGGCCGCCTGGTGGGCCGGGACGTCCGCCTCGTCGCCGACACCGTCAGCCGGCCGAGCGACCGCTACGGACGGCGGCTCGCGTGGGTCTTCCTCGGCGCGGCGTGCGTCAACGAAGACCTCGTGCGCGACGGCTACGGCCGGGCCTACCTGGATTACAAGTTCGACACCGTGATGCGGGTCAAGATGCAGCTCCTGGAACGGGCCGCGCGCGAGGAGAGGCGAGGTCTCTGGGGGTTGGACGAGCCTTAGTTGCGAGCGATGCCGAACTTCCGGCTCATCGGTCGTCGCGGTTCGGCCGAGGCGGCGTGCGGCGGGAGCCGATCCCGAGAGGCACATCCGCCGGGCGGCGGATTGGGCGGGCGATCCACCGAAGGTCTAGTTAATGCTTGAGTCGGCATTCTTGAACGCTTACATTCCTTGAGGCCAGACGCTCACAGGCGGCAGCCGTTCGTTCCGTCCTTCGTAACACCCGAGGGCGAGGTGATGGATTCAAGCTTGAGGCGTTCGATCCTCGTGGTCGAGGACAACCGGGACCTGGCCGACACCCAGGCCATCCTCCTGAGGGCCGCCGGCTATCGCGTCGCCATCGCCTACGACGGCTTCCAGGCCGTCGCGGCGGCGCAGGCCGAGGCGCCGGACCTCGTGCTGCTGGACATCGGCCTGCCCGGCCTAGACGGCTACGAGGTCGCCGAGCTGCTCCGCGGCGACGGACGCACGGCGGAAGCCGTGATCGTCGCCGTCTCGGCCTACGACCCGGCCCACGACCTGGCTCGGGCCGTGCGTCCCGCGTTCGACCACCGGCTGATGAAGCCGGTCACGGGACGCGAGCTGCTGACGTTCCTCAAGTCGGCGGGACGTCCGGCCCGCGACTCGAACTGAAAACACTTCGCCGAGGCCGAGGCCAGGAAGCTCAGTAACCCGGCTGCCGGCCTTCCAGCACGTCGTCGACGGCCGTCCGGGCGAGGGGCGTCGAGGTGGCGCGGGCGGTCGTCACGCCCTGAAGACTCACACTTGCCCCTCGCCGGGAGCCGCTCTCGTTCGTGCTCCGCCCGCTCGCCGAGGTCCCATGTGGCACGGCTCGAAGGGGTTGCGGTCGAATCGATCGCATGACAGGGTGCAGGGTATCGAGCCTCGTCGTCCATTACGATACGTTAATGGGCGGAACGACGACGCGCGCCCCGGTCGGGGCGTCCGAAACCACACCTTCGGAGGATGCGGCACGATGAGGATCGATATGCGACGGACCTGGATCGCGGCGACGGCATTGTTGGGCCTGGCGGCGTCCGCGGGGACGGCCGGGGCCGGAACGATCCTCAATCCCCGGAATGATCAAGAGATTCAGATCAATTTTTACGAGCCGATAGGCAACAGCTTCATCGCCGAGGACGCCACGGTCTCCGCGGCCCTCTGGCTCGTCGTCATGAACGAGACGTTCGAGCCTTCCGATCCCATTCTGTTCCAGCTGTACGCGGGGGCGGGGACGTCGGGGGCACCGCTGTTCAGCCAGTCGTTCGTGGTCGACGGGGCGTTCCGAGGCTTCTACGACGTGGACCTCTCGTCGGTCGTCCTGTCCGTCGGCGAGACGTACTCGTTCGTGGCCTCCATCGTCGGCGATTCGCCCTACTGGGGGGTCGCGGCCAGCGACGGGCCGAACGGCGAGTTGCTCGCAGGCAGGTTCGGCGTTTTCGAAGAATTCCTCGCCCTCCGCGTGGGGGCCGCCGGCACCGCCGTGCCCGAGCCCTCCTCCCTCGCCCTGGCCCTCGTCGGGCTCGCCGCGCCGGCCGCCTTCGCGCTGCGGCGTCGCAGCGCCTGAGCGATCGCCCGCCCTTCGAAACGACGCCGGCCCGCGCTCCTCACTCGGGAGTCGCGGGCCGTTTGCATTCCATGACCGCGGGGCCGTCGCCAAGCCTTAATGCCGCGGTTGCCGACCTTCCAACACGTCGTCGACCGCCATGCGGATGAGTCGCATCAGAGCGGGTTCCCCCTCCGCCCGCATCTTGCGGGCGATGGCGGCGATCATCGGGGCGACCTCTGTCGGCACGTCCTCGGTCGCCCAGACGTTGCCGCCCATCCGGTACTTGGACGCGTCGACGATCGCCCTGGCGTGGTCGTAGGCCGTACGGTAGGGGAGGCCGCGGGAGGAGTTCATGGTACCTGAGCGAAGAGACGGGATCGACAAACGACCGCGGTGGCGGACCGAATACTATCTCAACGGGGCTCCCAATCTTTGGGGTCGTCGAACAATCCCGGTGTCTCTGCATAGATGGGTGCGACCTGATCGAGTTGTTTCTCGAAGGCGTCGTAGTCGGTGTGCAACTTCATTAGGCCGATCACTAAGCCGAGATGGAGCATCGCTTCGGGTACGCCGACATCTTGGCTGAGCCATGAATGGAGTTTGTTGTGCGGATTGCCTCGCTCGCTGCGACGTTCTTTGAGCCGCTTGAGCAAGCCCGGAGCGATCCTGCGATAGATGAGGTTGTTGGTGAGAACTCCGAAGTACTGCGGCAACCTCATGTCGGGCCGCAGCTCGACGCCACGGAGCCGACAGAGGTGCTTGAAGTAATCAGCCGGGAACGTTCGGACCCACCTACGCAAGCTTTCAGACAGAAACTTCTTAAGGTGCTCCTCGAGATCGCGTCGCGGCCGATCATATTGGTAACCAGTTGCCTCATCAACAAGAGCGATGATGCCAACTCGAGCAAATGCTCGCACCAGCATTTCGCACCGCTCGGCGATGTGTTCCTGCTGAGCCTGGAGCATTCCAGCCTTACGGGCCTCAAGAACCGCATCGCATATATCTGTGAGAATCGTGGCCTCGAATCCGAACGCGATCTTACCGCTTGGGGTTTGGAATTCGATCGGATTCTGGGTCCCGTCTAGCAACTGCTTTGAGGCATACGGTTTAAGTCTCTCCCCTGAAACGAATTTTGCAAGACGGGTCCCCCCTTTATGGCTGCTGCCGCCCTTGACCATCCCTAGCGCCCTGATTGCTCCTGACTGAACGATCACCCGCCTCCCATCATTCAGGACATAGCACGGGATCTCAATCTCTCCGATCTTAAGCGGGTGATCGTTTGACCCATGGGTCGCGGCCGGGAGAGCCCCTCTGACCCCGGCCTTCTCCCAGCGAGCTTCAACAGCCCTCCTCGCCGCCTGACTCCTCTCTTCGCTCGTAAGCGACAAGGCCCTTGCCTTACCGCCTTTGGCACCCAACTCCGATGCCGTGATAGGCTTGATCTCTCCGTCGTGCCGCCCGTTGCCTTCCATCCCGCGGTCTCCCAAAAGCGAACGCTCGGGGGTTTGAACTAGCCCCATCATACGTGGCGGCACGTACAAGTTCTATACGTGGCGGCAAGAATCGCCGGAAAATTTCAAAACGTGGCCGAATCAGGCGGTGACATGGTTTCCTGACGATCACTTCACACGCTCGTCCCCCACTCGCACCGGCGTCGCCGTCTCGTCCGCGCAGACGTAGGTGGGGATCCCCGCCGCCAGGGCCCTCCGCACGCAGTCGAGCGTCCCCTGCGACGACTCTAGATCGCGGTGGAACGTCAGGCACATCGACGCCCCCGCGTCCACCATCTCCTGTTACAGTGCGGGCGTACCCTTTACCGCGGGGCGATCGAACTCTAGTCGCCCTGTTTCCCGCCGGACTCTTCGCGAGAGAGTTCCTTTAGGGCCTCGAGCATTGCATCAAGCTGCCGGCCGAAGAGGGCGGCCTCCTTGCCCTTCTCGCCGATCATCATGGCCTTGGTCGTGGCGAGTTCAAACCGCAACGCAAGGATCCGAGTGTTGATCTCCGAGGCCCGCCTGTCTTCCCGCACCTTCAAAGCTTCCTCGCGGGTCTTGAATGCATCTGCGCTGGCCTTCTCCGCCTCTGCGAAGAGTTTCGCAACCTCCGCTTCGATATGCTCGACTTGGGCCCCTTCCTTGCGGAGCTTGGCTTTCACGTAGTCGAGGGCACCGTCCCGGAGTTCTCCTGCCTGTTCGCGCATCCACGTGGCGGCGGGGTCGTCGCTCTGGACCAATTCGACCAGTTGCTCGACCTTGGTCATAAACTTCGCACGAAGTCTGACCCACAAGGCGGGGTTTTTGCCGGACACCTGAAACGCCGCGAAGCCCTCGCGTGCCGCGGGCGATACCTGGTAGTCCGCCTCTGGAGGTAGGGGTGCGGTCGATTTGTCATCTTTGGGCACTGCAGGGAACTGGTCCACGCTCAGGCCTCCTCCGGCGAGAGGACGAGGGCGGGGTCCAGCATTTCCATTCGATCGATGACCAACGAGTCGCCGCCAAGGTCGCGGTAGAGGTCGGAGAGGCCGTGGAGTATCGAGGCGATCTCTTCGTCGCTGAATTCAGAGATGTCGAAGTATAACGTCAAGGGCTTTGCTTCGCGGAGCACGTCCGAGTGGACTTCGGCCCTGTCGGAGACGGCCCGTTCGGACTCGTTTGCGGGAAGGTCGTCCTCGCCTGAGTTGCCCCCTCCGAGGGCGGCCCCGCGGAAGGTGGCGCCTTGGCGGTCGGCACCGTCGAGGTCCGCCAATCGAAAGTAGGCCCCGGTGAGGTCGGCACCGCGAAGGTTCGCCCCTTTGAAATCCGCTTGGCGAAGGTCCGCGCCGCTGAGCTTCACGTCGGTGAGGTCGGCCTTGCGGAGGTTGGCGGCACTGAGGACGGCACCGCGGAGGTCGGCACCGCGCAGGTCGGCCCTGCGCAGATCGGCACTCCGGAGGTTCGCATCGTCGAGGAAGGCCTCGCGCAGGTCCGCCCCGCCGAGGCTTGCCCCGAAGAGGCGGGCCCCGCCGAGGGCGGCTCCGTTGAGGCGGGCCCCGCTGAGGCTCGCGTGGCTAAGGTTTGCCTCCTCGAGGATGGCCCCCCCGAGGTTAGCCCAGGATAATCTTGCCCGGCTCAGGTCGGCCCTCCTGAGGTCGGCCCCACTCAGGTCGGCCTTGCTGAGGTCGGCACTGCGGAGGTCGGCCCCGCGGAGGTGGGCACCGCTGAGGTTCACATCGTCGAGGACGGCCATGCGGAGGTCGACCTTGGTGAGATCGGGAACTGTCTCGCCGTTCAGGCGAGCGTTGTTCCATTCAATCACGCCCTTCGCTCCCGACCTTAGCAACGTTATCGCGACGTCACGTTCCACCGATTCGCCTCCTCAGAACGCATTTTTCTCACATGAAGATAAACCGGCCTTGGAGGGAATACCACACTTAGGACGAGATCGGGCGGCCAAGTCGACCGAGCCTCCGGCCCCCCGCCCGCACCGGCTTGACTCGTTCGTCCTCGATCACTTAGGTCGGCATCCGCACCTCTACCGCCCGCCGCACGTCGGCCTTGGCCGACTCGATTGCCTCCTCCAGCGCCGTAGCCTCGCGGTCGAACGCGATGAAGCGTCGGCCGTCGCCCCACTCCACGACCGCATCGTCGAACGCCGCCTCGTGCGACCTACCGAACAGCTCGTCGCTCAGATCACCGCCCCCGCGAGGAAAAACTGAGTTCGAGATCTCGGGCATCTCGCTCTCCTTGGCGGCGTGCGATCCGTCGTTGCGGCGATGCGTGGGGCCACCCCAAGTTGCACCAGGAGTATCTGTCGGCCTAACAATGATGCCTAAAGGCATGGAAAATGCTGGGTTAAAATAAGCCGCAAGGCATCCGCAGGTGATCAAGGCACTGGGACTTTCATCATGATCCGCCGCTTCCGCAAGGACCGCACCGTTCGCCGG
>NZ_JAALJI010000024.1 GCF_011064595.1 Paludisphaera soli
AATGTGAGAAGTGTGAACCCGAAGTGTGAACTTCACACCCCGCTTAATCGTCATCCTCCCACGCTTCAAGCTGGCCGGTCTCGCGAGATTTCCGACCTCGCGCGAAGGAGTCTTTCGGTCGCTTGAGGCTCTCCAGAAACCTCCCAAGCTCCTCATAGTCGTAGAGGCGTCTTCGTGAGCGTCCCACCTCGCGGGCGAGCGAGGCGATCGTGATCTTGCGGCCTTCCCGCGCCCAAGCGAGTGCGACGGCTATCGCCCGAACCTCGGCGCTGTCTCGCCTCCCTCCACCCGGTGCGGCGGCTTGGTCGGGCGTCACGAGGTCGGGAAGCGCCGGCGGGGTGTCGGCGACTACTGCGCTTGGTTGGCTTGCTGGCGGCGGAGTGGACGGGACTACTTCAATCTGAGGAAGGATGAAATTCAGCTCGATAACAGGCCACAGCAAGAGAATCCCCTCGCACTCCGCGATGATTTCGCGAGTAGCGACTCGCGCGGCCACCTCGTGAGCGGTCACCCCCTGCCCCGGCCGCCAGATCTCTCTAATGAGTCTCTGGAGGCAGACTTCGCCCGTAGGGATTGTCGAGCGGCCCCAGGAAATCTGGTTGCGGACTGTGTGCGACCAAGCCTCGTGATATCGCCGAAGCCCCATGGCGCAAAGTTCGATCTCATAAGCTATCGCCTCCATCACCCGACCCAGTCCCACGGGCACTCGGCCGGTGTCGGGCGGCTCGCGATAAAGCCGTCCGAAGTGAATCAGATGAGCCAGTTCGCCCCTCATCACGGCCACATAGAATTTAGCTGTGACCGGGAACCGGGGGGCACCACCCTGCCATCGCTCGGGGAGTTCGGAGGGATGTTCGACGATCGGAGCATGGGCGAGGCGAGGACGTTCGTCCGGCATGGCGGGCTCCCCTGAACGCGGGCCGAACCCGGCCGGGGCGTCAGGGGATGACCGCGCCCGGCCGGGTCCGCTTGGCTTGTGGTTGGCCTACCGACAAGCGCACCCGCGATATAATTATATCATCTCGCCGACAAGCGGACGGCTCCCTTCGACGTGCCTGGATCGGTCGAATGCTCGGGACGCCCCGAGGCGCGGGCGAAAGGTCGTCAAGTGGGGCAGTCGGGAGGATGTGGGTTACGAGACGGAGGGACGGCCGTGCACCTGAAACGGATCGAAGGCAGGTACTACGCCTACGAGTCGACGCGCCAGGGCGACCGGTTCACGTCCCGCTGCTGGGGCCGCATGCCGGACCGGCACGTCCCCATGTGTCTCGAACTCGTGAGGGATTGTCGGGAGATGCGGGCGATCGAGAAGGCCGAGGCCGAGCGCGAGCAGGCCCGGACGCTGGCCCCGCTCGTGGCCTTGCGGGACGAGGTGATCGCTTACGGCGCGGAGGTGGACGCGGCTGTCGCCTCGGTCTTGACCGCGTTCGGATATCACCGGCCTCGGCGCGGGCCGTGGCGCAAGCAGAGGGGGCGCGACATGGGCGACTCAGCGGCGAAGGCGAAGGTGGAGGTGGCCCGAACCAAGATCGGCGAGCTGATCCACCTGGCTAACAAGGGTGACGCCCTGGCTGCCGAGAAGCTGCCTGCGGCCCTGGTCGCGGCGGCGGGGAGATCCGGCGGCGATGTGGAGACCGAAACATTCTCTCTGATGTTGGACGTGCTCCCGGCCCCGAAGGAGCCGGCCGAGGCGAGGGTCGAACTGATGAAACGCGAGCTGGCCCCGCCTGGGTCCTCCCTGATGGTGCGGCTGATGGCCGGCCGAGTGGTCGCCGATTGGACCCACGTCCAGACTTGGGAGAAGTTCCTGGCGGGCGCCCACAGCGGCAAGTTCAAGGCGACGGTCGGGGACGCGATGCGATGGGAGAAGAGCTTGAATGCGGCCGTGCTCCGCTACCAGAGGGGGCTCGTCGCCCTGGCCAGGATCAAACGCCTGGACCTTCCGGTCATCGCCCAGGTCAACATCGCAGAGGCGGGATCGCAGCAACTGAACCAGGCCCGCGTGGATTCGACCCTCGCGGGCGATGCTACGCGCCAGCCCAAAGATCGACGTCGAGGAAACTCGGCGACGAGAAGCGCATCGAGTCCTCGGGCCTGATGGTCCCGGGGGGTTATCCCCGGGAAACCTCCAGACGCGAAAACATGAGGCCGGATCAATATCAAAGCAGCTCGGCCCTGGGCACGTGCGACGGTTGCTCGCCGAGCGGGGTGGTTTCAGCGGCCGCGACGCCGACATGCGAGGCCCAGGCCTGCCACTACGGCCGTGCCCAGGAGGGCGAACGACGCAGGTTCTGGCACCGGCGCGAAGCTGTAGAACAGCGAGCCATATACGCGCGAGGTGCCGTAGTCGCTGACCTGGTCGAAAGTCGCGAAGAACCGCTCAACCCGCCGGAATCCGCCCGGAAGCCTGGTGAACGAAACCTCGTGGATGGTGAAGGTTCCGCTCAACTCGTTGCTGCCCTGGGCCGCGAAGGTGACGTCCATGCCAGGGTGCCCTTGGGCCGCGAAGAGCGACCGCTGGGCGTCGTCGTAGACCCCGGGGAGGATGCCCGTTCCGAGTCCGAAGGTGCTGAAGTTGAGCCTTGAGTAGACTTCGGCGCTTTCTCTGACCCGAAACTCGATGTACGTCCAATCGCCATTGGGCAGGTTTGCAGCCCGGAGCGGATTGTAGCCCTGGGCATTGTCGTCCGTGATTAGATAATCCAGGCCCCCTCCGATGTAGCTCCCCGGCGTGCTGTGAAGCTCCAGGCGTGCGAAGCCGGCTTTTACGGGGCTGCCGATACCCGAGGCGAGCACGATGGCAAAGATGAACATGCAGGCTCGCCCAAGACGCGAAGACGACATACTTGAATCCCTTGTCGAACCGGATCAATGCGAAGCCCATGGGGCCCGCCATCATCCCGACGAACGACGGCGGAGTCAATCATCCGTTCAGGCACGCGATGGCTCTTTGCAGTCCGGGCCACTGATGCCGAGGCCGACCAGATCGTCGGGGCCGGGAAGCCCGGCGGGGCTGGCGCGGTGCGGCCTGGCGGCTGGAGCGACGGTTCCCCTTGCGGTGGAGGGCCGATCGCAGGCGCGAGCAGGGGACGCCATCCCAGGAAGCTCCCGTCTGAGGACAGGGCCCATCGGGGAATCTCGGTGACGATGGGAGTATTGAAATGCGACCGCGCTCGGAAACTCAGTGACGACGGCGTCACCGGGTTTCCCCAGCCCCCCGGGGGGAAACTCAACAACGAGTAGCGCGTCGAGTTTCGGCGTCGCGGGGAACTAGGTTTCCTTTCCCTGAAGCAGGGAATATTTCGAGCCGTGCAACTAGGGGTTTTGGCCCGAATGCGATGCGAGGGCTGGGCGTCTTTCCACCGGAGCAGTGAAAGTTTCGAGGTGCCGCACCTAGGCCGGGAGGTCTCGCGATGAGCCGATTCGAGCGCGGGCTGTTGAGACTGCTGGCCAGGCACGAGAAGGCCAAGCGGAAGCATAAGCCGCCGCGAGTGCCGACGCTGACCGAGAGGCAGAGGGCGTTCGTGGACGCGTATTTGTGGAAGACCACGGGCAACGCCACCGAGGCGGCCCGCCTCGTGGGCTACAAGTGGCCCGGCAAGGTTGGACCGGCGCTGGTCCACCACCCACTGATCAAGCCCATTCTCAACAACCAGGTCGACCTCATGGTCGCTTCGCATCGAGGGCCGCTCCGGGCCGGGCTGCTGTCATTCCGGTGAGCTGTCAGGGGGTATTGAGAGGTTCTGAGAGTGCATAAAAGAGAGCGGAGCTGCCCCCGACGCATTTGGGTGACAGCTAAGGATTGCCGACCTTTCGACTTCGGGAGCGGGGCGTCTTAGAACTCGCCCGTGGTTAAGAATCGCGACAGTAGTATGGGCACATAACGCAGGACTATAGGCCCTTGTCCGTCCGTGCTCGCATGCGTTAAGCTACGCCTCCCGGCGGCGGCACAGATCGTCCGAATTGGATAAGGACGCGGACCCGACCGCCGACCACAGCGATGGAGCGACAGCATGAATCGGACGCATGGACGGTCCCGCCGGTCCCACTTCCGCGCCTGGGGCTTGGAACCACTGGAGGGTCGTCGTCTCTTGGCCGACGCCTCGCAGATCGCCTTCCCCGGCCTGGTCATCCCGAGCGTAATCGAGTCGGCGGGCAGCGTACCACTGACGGTTGTGCGGACAGGCGACCTGTCGGGACCGGCGAGCGTGCGCGTCCGGACCGAGTCAACCTCGGCATTCGCGGGATTTGACTACGCCCCGGTCGACGTCGTCGTCGATTTCGCCCCGGGCGAGTCGCAAGCGACTTTCTCCGTACCTATACTCGACGATGACGTCTCGGAGCCGCTTAGCAAGTTCATCCTTGTCCGACTTTCGGAGCCGACCGGCGTGGACGGCCTCGGTTTCTGGTCGGTCGTGGGATTCCAACTGGAAGACGACGAACCTGGAAGTTACTCCAGCCTGGCGTTCATGGACTTCGACGAAGCCGGGCTCTGGACCTACAACGACGCGGAAGGCTACCGCAAGATCAACGACCGCTCTCCCGAGGCGATCGTGACCACGCCCGATCGTGGCGCGTACATGGACTTCGGGACCGCCGGGCTCTGGGCCTGGGACGCCTTGCAGGGCTACAGGAAGCTCAGCGACTCCGACCCCGAGAGCCTGGCCCTGCTCCCCACGAAGCACGCCCCGACGCCGCAGTTCGGGCCGGAGGCGGGGCCGATCTGGGACGGCCCCAAGCTGCTCGTCGACTTCGGCCAAGGCGGGCTATGGGCCCTGGGTCAAGACGCGGGCGACTGGCGGAAGGTCAACGACGTCAGCCCCGAGAACATGGTCGCAGACGGTTACGGCGTCCTCCTCGACTACGGCCCGCAGGGCGTGTGGCGCTGGGACAGCTTTCAGGGCGGCTGGACCAAGCTCAACGACGCCAGCCCCGAAGCCATGGTTGGCGGGGACGGCGGCTTGCCGGTCTTCTTCGACTACGGCGCGAGCGGCCTCTGGAGCCTCCAAGGAGGCGAGTGGAGGCGAGTGAACGAGGCCGATCCCGAGGCGATCATCGGTTCTCGGGGCCTCCTCTACGTCGATCTGGGCACCGAGGGGCTCTGGATGGTGGATGGGATCGGACGCTGGGAGAGGCTCAGCGAAGTCGACCCTCGATCGATAACCGCCTCGGAGGCCGGGGTCTTCGTCGACTTCGGCTACGCCGGCTTTTGGAGGTACGTCCCGTCGATGACTCGATGGGACCACCTCAACGCCAGGTCGCCCGAGCTTGTCGAGGTCGACGCCTCCTCCGACGGCGTCGTGCTCGACTTCGGCGATGCCGGTGTCTGGCGATGGGACGGCTTGAGGGGCTACCGCAAGCTCAACGATCGATCGGCATCCCGCATCGCCCTCGCGAGCGCTTGAGCCCGAGCACCCGATCCTGATCATTCACTCAAACGGCCGGGCCTTTCAGGACTCGGAGCCCGGCCGTCAGCGGTCCACCGGGCTTCTCGACCCCAAGAAAGCTCGCATCTGGGTGACGATCAACGCGATGCATCCGGGGGGGATTCGGCGGCAGTTAGCATTCGCGGCCTTCGAATTGCCTCCCGGATGCATGTAGGTATTTGCTAGAAAAAGCTGGTGTTCCGGCGAGTTCGCCGCGATCTGCCGAGCCTCGGATATGCGATATCCCCAGGGGATTCAGCCATATGACCGAGATGCAGCGACGGTTCTGCGACGCGTACCTCGATGGTGCCCGCTACAACGCCACCCAGGCCGCGAGGCTGGCAGGCTTCGCCTGGCCGAACAAGCAGGGGCCGCGCCTCATGCAGCATCCCGAGGTTGGGCCCGCCGTCGAGGCCGAGTTCCTGAGGCGGCATCCGGGAGTCGCGAGGATGGAGGCGGAGTGGGCGGAGGCGAAGCGACGTGAGGCGGTCAGGAGTGCTAGGAATGCACGTCGACGGGAGCGGCGACGGGCCGACAAGGCGAGCCGATCCGTCTGCCAGTTCGACTGATCTCCGCAGGGCAGTGTTCCGGCCATCCCGCGAAGCGACCGCACAAAACGGAGAAAGCCCGAGGGGGTCAGGGGGTCGGTGCGCGAACTCCGGTTCGCGAACCGACTCCGGCCCATGAGGCTCAAACGCAGGTCCGGCCCTACTCTTTCAACTCGGCCGCGATCGAGGCGAACTGTTCCATCGCGGCCTGCAAGTCCTCGGCGATCTCCTGCGCCAGGACGTCCGGCTCGGGGAGGCTTTCGGCGTCTTCGAGGCTCTTGTCGCGAATCCAGAAGATGTCGAGATTGAACTTGTCCCGTTTGGCGATCTCGTCGTAGCTGAAGGAACGCCAGCGTCCCTCGGGGTTGGACTCGCTCCACGAGGGGGTTCTCTCGTGGCGGTTTTCTGGGTGGTAGCAGGAAACGAATTCGTCCAGGTCCGAGCGCTTCAGGGGCTTGGTCTTCAGGGTGTGGTGGATGTTGGTGCGGTAGTCGTAGACCCAGAGTCGATCGGTCCAGGGTTGCTCGCGGGCCGGCTTGGCGTCGAGGAAGAGGACGTTCGCCTTCACGCCCTGGGCGTAGAAGATGCCGGTCGGCAGCCGCAGGAGGGTGTGGATGTCGCACTGTTCGAGCAGCTTCCGGCGCACCGTCTCGCCGGCCCCGCCCTCGAAAAGGACGTTGTCGGGGACCACGACGGCGCAGCGGCCGTTCACCTTGAGCAGCGTCTTGACGTGCTGCAGGAAGTTCAACTGCTTGTTCTTGGTCGTCGTCCAGAAGTCCAGGCGCTCATAGGCCTGGTCCTCCTTCTCCAGGTCGCCTTCCTCGTTCACGATGGACATCGTGGACTTCTTCCCGAAGGGCGGGTTCGTCAGCACAAGGCTGAAGCGCTCGCCGGGGTCTTGGGCGAGGCTGTCCTTGCCCGAGGCGATCGGGCAAGGGTCGGCGTCGATGCCGTGGAGCATCAGGTTCATGATGCAGAGGCGGGCGGTGTTCGGGACGAGTTCCCAGCCCTTCACGAAGCCTCGCTTCAGGTGTTTCTTCTCGTCGGGGTCGAGGTCCCGCCCCTCCTTCTCCACGACGTAATCATGCGCCGCCAGCAGGAATCCCCCGGTCCCGCAGGCGGGGTCGCAGACCGTGTCGCTCGCCGTCGGGCGGATGCAATCCACGATCGCCTTGATGAGTTCGCGCGGGGTGAAATACTGCCCCGCCCCCTTCGGCGACTCGGCGGCGCTCTTGGAGAGCAGGCCCTCGTAGATGTCGCCCTTCACGTCGGCCTGCATCGACATCCACTTCTCGGGGTCAATCAGGTCCACGATCAGGCGGCGGAGCGTGACGGCGTTCTGGATCTCCGGCTTCGCCTTCTTGAAGACCTCGCCGAGCATCCCCGGCCGCGAACTGAGGTGCTCCAGGACGTGACGATACTGGATCTCCAGCGCTTCCCCCTCCAAGCCCTTGAGGCTGGCCCAATCGTATCCTTCCGGCACGAACGGCTTGCGGTTGTAGGGGGGCTTCGTCTGCTCGTCCGCCATCTTCAGGAAGAGCAGGAACGTGATCTGCTCGACGTAGGCCATGTAGCTCAGGCCGTCGTCCCGAAGGACGTGGGCGAAGTTCCAGGCCTTGCTGACGATCTGCTGGCTGGCGGTGCTCATGGCTGGTCACTCACTGGACGAGCCCGCTGCGCGGCGGCGAGGCTGTCCTTCAAGAACTGCTCGATGCACTGAAGCTGACTCGCCCGAGATCGAGCGAAAAAATGGACATCCTCCGAATAGAGGACCAGTTCGTTGACCCACTTGATACCAGTTGGCGAGTTGCCCTCCGGCTCCACCCTCCCGAAGCCCGCCTTCTCAACTCCGTCGCTCCCGACGGGTGACAGGAGGGTCGAGAAGATCAGGATGCCGGGGCGGTCATAGGACATCCCTACCCAGAAGTTTTTCGCGTCGAGGTAGAAGTTGATGGATTCCCAGCCGTTGGTCTTCTGGAATGTGATCTTCAATGCGGCGAGTGCCTCCTGAACCAAGCCCAGGAGCCCTCGAAAGGCTTTCATACCTTCGACCAATTGCCATCCTACGGCTTCCATCGTGACGCCCCTCTGGGTGAGGAAATCGGTGAACTGAACGACGAGAAAGCGGCTCACGTCGGAACCGAGCGAGCCTCCCTGAAGCTCATCAAGAAGCCAGTCGGCGACTTGATACCATCGTCGGGAGACGACCAAACCGGCGACCGAATGCGGGACTGAGACAGGATACCGTGACAGAAGCACCAGTCCCCTGTATGCAAAGCCGGCCTGCTTCTGAAGCTCTTCTCGATACCTCTCCAGTTGGCGGTCCCCCAATTCGGAGTCCACCTTCGCCTCGACGTAGATGAGGGAGTCGAGGGTGGAGATCTCAAGATCAGGGCGCCCCTGCTCGGTTGCAACCTGCGTCGTCACCGTGATCGAAGATGCCTGGTCGGCCGAGGCGTTAAGAATCCCCCCGGTCAGCCTGCTCAGGATGCGAACGGCGACGTTCGGCTCATTTTCGAGGAGATGACGAAGGAGGTAGGCGAACGCCTCGGTGACGAAGTTCTCGTCCTGGCGAGAGGCGTACCGATGAAGTCGTGAAAGGAGATTGTTCGTGACCATCAGGGCCATCCTCGATCACGAGATGCGTCTTCATGATTCGCCGTACAAAGCGCCCGCTCGGTCTCGTCGTTGAGCCGCAGGGCGGTGAGCATGATCTCTGGGGAAGTGGCCTCAGGCGCGGCCGAAGATTGGCGGTGCGAATCGAGAAGGTGCTCTTGGACTGAAGCGTCGAGGACGTTCTCGAAGACGGCGGGGAGGACGACGGTTGAAATCGCCGTCAGGGTGTGTCCGAGGGCCTGCGGGGGCCGGCGGCAACCGTAGTGGCGGTCGCCGCTCAAGGTGACGTGCTGCATGACGAGACTCATGACTCATCTCTCTCGTCTATGCCATCGTTCTTGGGGAAGAGCGAGGGTGCCGCAATGGTCTTGCGGCGAGGACCACGCCTTCGAGCGGCGGGCTTGCCGTTCTCCGAGGAGTTGGACGACTGACGATCATGCCGGATGCGGTCAAGGAGCTGCTCGGCGGGCTCGTCGGTCGGGTCTTGCGGGACGAGATCGCCCTCGAAGGCCCGCTTCAGGATGCCCTGACGGAGCCGGGCGGCTCGCTTCAGGTTGGATTCGACCTGGGTCTCGATTTCGTCGACGATGGAGAGGCGGCGTTCGACTTCGGCGACGATCTGGACTTGTTCAGCAAGGGGTGGTAGGGCCACAACGATCGACCGGACCAAGCCTAGATTGAGATTCGGCTGCATGCCCCCCGCTGCCTGGCGACGCAGTTTTTCGTAGTTCGCCGCCAAATGTGACTTCAGGTACGCACGACAGGAAGAAGAAACCCCGACCATAACCAAAGCGGCGAGTGCCTGATTGATCGTGGCGTCGATCGCCAACTCCGACACCTTTCCGCGAGTCTTCCCCTCTACATAGAGTGCGACAATAAGAGTCTGAGCAGGGTAAATTCGGAGCGTTGTCGCTTTGAGCGCTCGTTCGGTGACGAACTCAGATGCCGAACGAACAACGGGCTGATTTACCGCAGTGCTGGTCACCCAAGGGATCGACCCTTCTTGAAAGTATTCTTTCTTGCTCCTAAGGGGAGTCGTCCCCGTGCCAACGTCGGCGAGTTGATCGACGGTGGCCCAAGCCCATCTGTCCGGAAGAGGGGGCAACTCTGGATCTCTCACACCTTCTGGTGTCCTGTACCTCCCCAGCCATCCCTTCGGCAGACCACTTCCTTCCCGCTCGGACTCAACGCGCTGATCGACCTCCCACTTGCGGCGGCGTTCGGTGAGGATGCGTTCGAGCAGGACGGAGGCGGGTTCGGTGTCGGGGTGCTGCGCCCGCCAGTCCTCGGTGAGTTTGCCATCGACCGCCGCCTTGAGGACGGCGGCGCGATACCGCTTCAGGCCGGCTCGCACCCGCTCCAGGGCGGCGACACCGGCATCGAGTTTGGAGAAGAGTTCCTCGATCTTGGCGACGATGCGGCGTTGCTCGTTTAACGGAGGAACAGGTATGGCGACGTCACGCAAGTCCTCCAGGTTCAAACTGTCACGGGTGCTACCGGTTATACACCCTCGGAGAGTTGACCCGACTTGAGGTGTTTGAAGCATAGCCCAGATCCAAGAAGTACCCTCCTCGTAGGCTGGCCTAAGGACCGCAAGCGTTCTGGATATATTGGCACCTTCAAGGTGCTTCGGAATCCTTGCTACCCGACCGACGGTCCCTTGTATCGACAGGACGACCTCCCCCCCACGCAATTCTGACTTCTGGAACTGCCTATGTAGTTGTTCTGTTATTCGATAGGCGTCCGTGTCGTCGACCACCCCCGCTACCACGTCCTTGACGCGAAGCAGAACTCTTCCCTCCGGAGCAAATGGCCCAGGTTTCAGCACTCCGTAAGTGATGCTTTTGGGTCCCAGCACGAGATCTGCGAGCCTCGCAGAGCACCATCCTTGAGGGAACACGAATCCGCTCACGCCGCCAGCCTCCGATTGAGTTCTTCCATGATCTCCGGCAGACGCTCGCCGAACAGGTCGTGAACCCGCCCCAGGCCGCCGATCTGATTGAACGGGGCGTACTCGAAGTCATCTTCCTCGATCCGCAGGCTCTTGGCGATGTGGTCCCGGATGGCGTCGAGCCACTGGCGTTGCTCGTCGGTGAAGACGACGCCCCGCTGCTCTTGCTCGGCGAGCCACCGCCGGTACCTCTCGTCCACCGAGAGGGAGTAGGGGACGAGCGGCTGCTGAGGGTCGAGGGCGTGGCGGACGAGGGCGATGAGGTCCACGAGGTCCTTGCCCCCCCTGCCCTTCACCGCCTGCGGCTCGGTCGCCTGGTAGGCGTTCCAGACCCGCTCCGGTGTCGCCGACAGCGGCGGGTTCTTGAGGGCGTTGGCGAGGTCTCTCACCTGCCGGAACCGCAGGCCCGCCCGGTGGGGTCGGCTGTAGAGGACCTGGATCGCTTCGAGGTCATCCTTGTTCCGTTCGATGAACGCCTTGAAGTCCGTGACGAGGGCCTGGGCTTTCTCCCGGGCGGCGGCGTCGAAGCCGGCGTGGAGGAGTTCGTCCTGCGTCACCTCGTCGATGACCTGCTCATGACTCCGTTTCAGGTTCAGCAGCAGGTCGCGCAGCTTGGGGTCGTGCAGAGGCTTCAGGGCCTCCGCCATCATCTCCCCCTGCACCTGGTCGAGCTGGGCCTCGGTCGGCTCCTGATTCTCGGCGAGCCCGAAGGCCTCCGCCGCCCGGCTCGCCTGGGCGTCGGGGTCGAGGCTCCCGAGCAGGCTCGCCGCGAGGGCGGGGAGGTCCGTCCCGCCCGCCTGATGGGTCACCTGCTCGCGCTGCTCGTCGGTCAGTTGGCGGTCGAGCCGGGTCAGGCGGCTCGCCAGCGTCGAGACGATGTCGGGGTTGGCGGCGCCCATCGCCACCAGGCCGAGGATCTTGTCGAGCGGGACGCTCGGCGTCCGGTCGAGCGGCTTGCACGCCGTCTTGTCCTGCTCCGCCACGCCGACCGCATCGACGAGGACGAAGTGGGTCTTCGCGTCGGCGTCGGGCGTGACGCTCCGCAAGGCGTCGATGCCGATGACACGGACGCCCCGTCCCTTCATCTGCTCGAAGTAGGCGGCGCTCCTCACGTTCCTCATGAAGACGAGGCACTCCAGCGGCTTCACGTCGGTGCCTGTCGCAATCATGTCCACCGTGACGGCAATGCGGGGGTTGTAGGAATTTCGGAATTCCGCCAGCAGGTTTTCAGGCTTCTTCCCGGTCGTCCGGTAGGTGATCTTCTGGGCGAAGTCGTTCCCCTTGCCGAACTCTTCGCGGAGTATGCGGGTGATGTCCTCGGCGTGGCTGTCGTCCTTGGCGAAGACGAGGGTCTTCGGTACGTCGGTGCGGCCTGGGAAAATCTCCGTCAGAACGCGCTGTTTGAACGTGCGGATCACCAGACGGATTTGATCCTCGGCCACCACGTCCCGGTCGAGCTGGTTGGCGGTGTAGGTCAGGTCGTCTTCGAGTTCGGCGTAACGCTTCGAGCGCGTTCGGCGATCCCGATGGGGGACGAACTGGCCCGGCTCGCCTTCCAGCGTCGCGCCCCCCTCGGTGATCCGGGTTCGGATGCGGTAGAGGTCGAAGCCGACGTTCACGCCGTCCGCCACCGCCTGCTCGTGGCCGTACTCCATCACGAGGTTGTTGTTGAAGAAGCCGATCGTCTGCGTGGTCGGCGTGGCGGTCAGCCCGATCAGGAAGGCGTCGAAGTAGTCCAGCACCTGTCGCCACACGTTGTAGATGGATCGGTGGCACTCGTCGACCACCACGAAATCGAAGGCTTCGATGGGGATGCGGTTGTTGTAGACGACCGGCAACGGCTCCTTGACGAGGCCCGTTTCCAACTCGAAGAGGGAATGCTCCTCGGCGGTGTCGTCGAACTGCTCCTCGCCCTTGAGGATGGAATAGAGGCGCTGGATGGTCGTGATGACGACCTTGCTCGTCGGGGCTACGGAGTTCGAGGTGAGTTGCTGGACGTGGTACTCGTCGGTGAACTTGTAAGCGTTGATCGGGCTGACGAACTGCTGGAACGCCTGGTAGGTCTGGTGTCCGAGGTTGGAGCGATCCACGAGGAAGAGGATGCGTTTCGCCCCGCCGAACTTGATGAGCCGATAGCAGGCGTTGACGGCGGTCAGCGTCTTGCCGCTGCCGGTGGCCATCTGGATGAGCGAGCGGGGGCTGTTTTTGGCTAGCGCCTGTTCCAGGTTCTCGATCGCCCGGCGCTGGACCGGCCAGAGTTGCGACGGGCCGAGCGGCGGCAGGTTTTTCAGCTTATTCCGCACCTGCTCTTCGGAGCGGAGCAGGGCGAGCCGAAGCAATTCGTCGGGCCGGTGGAAGGTGAAGACCTCGCGGCTGCGGGCGTCGGGTTCGAGCAGGTTCGTGAACTGCGTGACCGCCCCGGTGCTCTCGTAGGAGAACGGCAGCGGATTGCCGTGGGCCGGGATGCCGGGCGGCAACGCGCCGGCGTACTTCGCCGACTGCGTTTCGACCCCGATGAGCGGATGCCCCTTCGGCTTGGCCTCGATGACCCCGATCGCTTTCCCGGCGACGTAGAGGAGGTAATCCGCCTCCCCGGTCTGCATCGGAAACTCGCGGATCGCGATCCCCGGCCCCGCCGAGAGGTTCATCGCCGACCGGTCCTGGACGTGCCACCCGCACTGTTCGAGCTGGCGGTCGATGTCCTGCCGCGCCTGATCTTCGGGGTTCATTCGGCAAGCCCCAGGGGGCCACGGAGATTTGAGATCGCCCGAACACTCATCCGACCGGCCCGCCTCGCCCGATCGGTACGGCGGGAGCCCGTATTCTATAGCAGTCGCGCGGTCGAACCAAGCATGCAGGGGCTGACATCCAGGGCGAACCCGATCGGCCCCCCACCGCCTCACGGCTTGCAGGTGCGGACCATCGCCAGGATGCCCGCGCGGATCGCCTCAGGTAATCTAGGCCACGCTTCGACCAGGGCGGCCAAGTCGGCGTCGGCGGGTTCGCTCTGACGAATGTCGTGCGGCAAGGGCGCGGCAACGCTCTCGGGGGGGAGACGCAACCCTATTGAGATTCGTCCTTTGCTCGAATCGGCACGCTGACTCTTAATCAGCGGGTTGATGGTTCGAGTCCATCGGGGGGCACTTCCGACCGAGTCCGTCACAGGCCGCCCCGGCCCGTCGGGCTCCGTCTTTTCTCGGGCGAAACCCACTTCGCCCGACTTCCCATCGTCGCTTGTCGTTCGATCCGTCTCCGACGGATGCCGACTCGATCCGTCCCCTCCGGTGGGCAAGGACTTCGCTGATACGCCCCTGCCCCGTCCCCTGCTCATCGGAGGGGCCGGATTCGTCCCTCCAGAGAATAGGACGAGCGGGCGGGCAAGGCCGTCGGTCCCGGTCGCGGCCAGGATCGACGAGGCGGCCTGCGCAGGCGCGGTCCGCTCGATGTCGACGGCGTGCGGCTTGGTGTCTCGCCCGGTGAATTCCGGCTTGCTGCGACTCATCAGGCGTTGGACGACACGGAGACTGACCCCGACGTCGTCGGCGCGGAGCATGCTCGCGTCCCGGTCGTCGGTCAGCCGGAACACGGCCCCACCGGGGACCACGCCCTCGACTCTCAGCGCCTCGCCGTTCCTGGTGTGGCCGGCCGCGACGGTCACGGTCGGGGGGCTCGCCCGCCATTTGAAACGACTCGGGCCCTCCTCTCAAGGGCCGATTCTCGCATCGCCGGTCTCAAATGCGATGGACTGGATTCCGGGGGCGAGCGCCGTCGCCGTCAGCCGGTGTTCTTCAGGCCGGAAGCGATGCCGTTGATGCTCTCCAGGACTCCGGCGAGCAGCTCCTCGTCCGGGCTTTCTTCGGCGCGGAGGCGTCGGAGCAGGACGAGCTGGATGAAGCTGAGCGGGTCGACGTAGGGGTTGCGCTGCTGGATCGAGCGTTCGAGGATCGGCATCTCCTCCAGGAGCGTCGACTGGCCGGAGATCCGGCCGACGACGTCGACGGTGCGGCGGTACTCCCCGGAGATCCGGGCGAAGACGGCGTCGGCGAGGGCGGGATCGTCGACGAGGTCGGCGTAGAGCCGGGCGATGGTCATGTCGGCCTTGGCCAGGATCATCTGCGCGTTGTTGATCAGCGTCCGCCAGAACGGCCAGCGGCGGTACATCTCCTGCAAGGTCGCCAGCGCCTCGGGCCGCTCGGCGAGGAGCTCCTCGACCGCGCCGCCGAGCCCGTACCAGCCGGGGAGGGTGTGGCGGCATTGCATCCAGCTGAAGACCCAGGGGATGGCCCGGAGGCCCTCGAGGGCCGTCGACTTGCCCCGCCGCGCCGGCCGCGAGCCGATCTTGAAGTCGGCCATCTCGCCGATCGGCGTGGCTTGCTGGAAATACGTCAGGAACTCGGGCGTCTCGTAGACGAGCCCGCGGTAGATCCGGCACGCGGCCGGCGCGAGGCGGTCGAGGGCCTGGATCCAGGCCGGCTCGGGCTGCTCCCCCTCGTGGGGGAAGCTCGAATGGAGGACGGCGTGGATCACCTGCTCGAGGTGCCGCTCGGCGATCCCGGGATGGCCGTAGCGGTCGGCGATCATCTCGCCCTGCTCGGTGATCCGGAGCCGGCCGTCGACCGTCCCGCGCGGCTGGGCGAGGATGGCGTGGTTGGCCGGCCCGCCGCCCCGGCCGACCGCGCCGCCCCGGCCGTGGAACATCTGCATGGCCACGCCGGCGTTCCGCCCCGTCTCCACCAGGTCGATCTGGGCCCGATAGAGGGCCCAGGCCGACTGGAGGGACCCGCTCTCCTTGTTGCTGTCGGAGTACCCGATCATCACTTCCTGGAGCTTCCCGCGGAGCTCCAGGTGGCGGCGGTAGATCGGCAGGCCCAGGAGCTTCTCCATGATCGGCGAGGCGGTCTGGAGCGGCTCGAGCGCCTCGAAGAGCGGGACGACGTCGAGCCGGCTGATCCCCTCGGCGGGCCGGAAGAGTCCCGCCTCGCGGGCGAGCAGGAGGACTTCGAGCAGGTGGGCCGGCTCGGTCGTCGAGCTGATGATGTACTTGTCGATCGCCTCGGGATTCCACTCCTCGAGCAGGGCGGCGACGATCCGGAACGTCTCGACGACCTCGTTGGTCGCGTCGGAGTAGGCCAGGTGGGTCGGGATCAGGGGGCGAGTCCCGTCCAGCTCCCGGGCGAGGACGTCGAGCCGGGCGTCGGGGGAGAGCGAGAGGTAGCCCTCGCAGACGCCGGCGCCGCGGAGGATCTCGTCGAGCGCCGAGGCGTGCCGGGCGCTGTGCTGGCGGAGGTCGAGCGTGAGCAGGTGGAGGCCGAAGACCTCGACGAGCCGGATCATGTCGCGGATCGCCCCGGTGGCGGCGGCCCGGGCGCCGACGCGTCCCAGGTCGTCGGCCATGAGGCGAAGGTCGGCGAGCAGCTCGTCGCGCCCGAAGTAGGCCCCCGGCGCCGGCGTCTGGGCCGCGTCGGTCCAGGACGGGATCGTCCCGAGGGATTCGAGCGTCCTCCCGAGCTTGGCCGAGATCAGCCGGCACTTCGCCCGGTACGGCTCGTGCACCGGCGGGCGGGGCGACTCGGGGAAGGATGCGGCGTCCTTCGCGATCGAGGCGAGCAGCTCCTCCCCCGGCTCCATCGAGCGGTCCGAGTGGCTGAGCCGCCACCAGAGGGCGTCCATCCGTTCGATGTAGTGGCGGAGCAGGGTCTCGGACTGGAGCCGGATCGCCTCGGCCGTGGCGAGGGGGGAGACGCCGGGGTGGCCGTCGCGGTCGCCGCCGATCCACGAGCCGAAATGGAGGAAGGGCGGGATCCGCCAGTCGTGTTCGGGATAGACCTCGCGGAGGCTCGCCTCGACCGTCCGGTAGACCCGCGGGATGACGTCGAGCAGGTTCCCCTCGACGATGTTGAGGCACTGGCGGACCTCGTCGAGGACCGTCGGCCGGGTGCCGCGGATCGCGTCGGAGAGCCAGAGCGTCTCCACCTCCTCGGCGATCGCCTCCTCGGCCCTCGCCCGCTCGGCGGGGACCAGGTCGTCGCGCTCCATCCGATCGAGCTGGCGGGCGACGGCGGAGAGCTTGCCGAGGATCGTCCGCCGTCGGGCCTCGCTCGGGTGGGCGGTGAAGACCGGGCAGATCAAGGCCCGCGCCAGGTGCTCGGCCATCTCCTCGGCCGTCACGCCCCGATCGCGGAGGGCCCGCAGGGCCGCGCCGGGGCTCTCGACCTGGGGCGAGTCTTTCGCCGCGCGTTGCCGGGCCCTGAGGGCCCGGACGCGGGCCTGCTGCTCGGCGAGGTTGATCAGGTCGAAATAGACGCTGAAGGCGCGGATGAGCGTCCGCAGCTCGGGAAGGTCGAGCCGGCCGAGGCGGTCGCGGAGCCGCCTCGCCTCCTCCACCGACGGGTCGGCCCGGAGCCCCTTGGCCGTCCCTCGGACCTCCTCGACCAGGTCGAAGGCCTCCGGCCCGGCGAGCCGGCGGATCGTGTCGCCGAGCAGGTCGCCGAGCCGGTGGATGTCCTCGCTGAGCGATTCCAGGGCCTCGGGCTGCATGGCGACTCCGCGTTGTAGGCTCATTCGGGACCGATCCACGAGCTGAAACTATAGCATCCCGCGGCCCGTTCCATCACCCGGAGTCGCCGATGGGTCGGTAGGACGACGTCGACCCGTCCGCCTCGCCGCGGCGAGGCCGGGACGGGAGGCGATCGGCCCCGTCGGCCCTCAGGTCGCCCCGCCGGCGAGCTTCGCCGCCTCGGCGTCGATCACGTCGGGCTCGGCGATCTTGGCGATCAGCTGGTCGGTGCTGGCGGGGTCGACGGCCCGGCAGCACTCGGTCAGCATCGCGGCCAGCTCGCGCAGGTCGGCCCGCCAGGACAGGTGGGGAGGGTCGGCGCCGGCCGCGACGTCGAGGGAGCAGGCCCGCTCGAATTCGCCGCAGAGCATGATCATCCGCTGGACGTGGCGGAAGATGATCCCCTCCTGCTTCGTCAGGTCCAGGGTCGTGACGAACTTGTTGAAGTTGCCTCCGTACTCGACCAACTCGCCGACGCACCAGAGCGGGTGCGTGCGGACGTCGCCCACCTCGGGGTAGCGGTGGTCGAAGTAGGACCGGAGCTTGTCCGCGAAGCTGGGGGGCCGCTCCTCCCAGGCGTCCTCGTCGTCCTCCTCATCCTTCTCGACCTTGGCGATCATGAGCCCGCGTTGGATCAGCTCGGCGTCGAGCTTCGAGGCGGCGAGGGCACCCGACTCCAGCAGCTTGAGCGGGACCCGGAGACGCCTCCGGACCGGGCCGGGCACCTCCAGGGCGCTCTCCATCGCCTGAAGGCGCTCGTCGGGGTCGGCCTCGGCCAGGACCTCGGTCAGGAAGGCGCCGTAGAGGGGATGGATGCTCCGGAAGGCCAGCAGCCTCCCCAGCGCGTGCGTCGGCCGTGCCAGGATCGGCGTGTAGGGGGTCGGGGGCTGGCCGTCCTCGGGCGGGCCCGGCGGCTCGGGGCTCAGGGTCACGAACCCGCCGTCCTGCAGCGCCAGGAGCATCCGGTCGAGCGCCTTCTCGCCGGCGGCGATCCGCGGGTCGTCCGTCAGCCGCTTGCGGACCACGGCGCGGATGCCCTCGACTTCCGGCGAAACCTCGAGCAGATAGGCCAGCAGCCGCCACGGGAGCGGCCCCTTGCTGTAGAGCTTGCCGGGGGGCGCCGCCTGGAGCTGGTTGAAGTGCCCCTCGACCCAGTACTGCTCGGTCTCGCGGCGCTTCGGCCGCTTCTTCTTGAGGGCCTTCTTCGCCTTCATCAGGCCCGGATCCTTGGTGTCCTCGGGGATGGCGTCGTACTTCGCCTTCCACCTCGCGAGGTCGACGTCGTCCGGGTGCGCCAGGGCGTAGACGAAGCCCCGGTCGTCGAACTGCGGCCGGCCGGCCCGGCCGAAGATCTGGTGGGCGATGCTGGCGCCGATCAGCTTCTTCGCGCCGAAGGGCCCCTTCACCAGCGACGAGAGGACCACCGAGCGCGCCGGGAGATTGATTCCGGCCGCCAGGGTCTCGGTGCAGACGACGACGGGGAGGAGCTTGCGCTGGAACAGGTCCTCGACGACCAGGCGATACTTCGGCAGGAGCCCCGCGTGGTGGACGCCGACCCCGCGGTGGAGCAGCCGCTTGAGCTTGGGGCCGGCCCCCTGGCCGAGGTCGAGCGCATTGACCCGGTCGTGCAGCTCCTTCCGCTGCTCGTCGGACAGGTTGAGGTCCTTGCCCATGACGTTCTCGGCGACGCTCCAGCACTCCTCGCGGTCGAAGCAGAAGACCAGGGCGGGGGTCCGGGGGCCGTCCTCGTCGCCCGCCGCCATCGCGACGAGCTGATCGTTGAGGAACCTCTCGGGCACCCATTCGTAGGTCAAAGGGACCCGGCGTTCCTTGCCCTCCACCAGCGCGATCCTGCGGTCGTGCTGGCTCGCCAGCCAGCCGACGAACTCCGACGAGTTCCCGACCGTCGCCGAGAGCAGGAGCAGCCGGACGTGCTTGGGGAGCATCCCGAGCGACAGCTCCCAGACGATCCCCCGGTCGATCTCGGCGAAGTTGTGGAACTCGTCCATGACGCAGGCCGTCACGTCGGAGAAGTCGTCCCGGTTGAGCAGCCGATTCAGGAGGATCTCGGCCACGACGACGAGCACCCGGGCGTCGGGGTTCACCTTCCGGCTGCCGGTGACCAGCCCCACGTCCTCGCGTCGAAAGCCCCAATCGACCGCGCGGTCCTGCATCTCCTGGAACTTCTGCTCGGTCAGCGCGATCAGGGGCGTCGTGTAGTAGGCGACCTTCCCCGTATGGAGCGCCTCGAAGAGGGCCGCCTCGGCGATCAGGGTCTTGCCCGTGCCCGTCGGCGCGCAGACGAGGACCCCCTGCTCGGACTCGAACCAGGCCGCCAGCGCGGCGTCCTGGACGGGGTAGGGCTCGTAGGGCAGCTGGTCCACATACCGAACGTACAATTCGTCGCGCGTCGGAATCTCCAACGGCATCGGCCGCAATCTCCCGGGCTGGTGGTCAGGAACTCCGTCGAGATTCTCTCGCATGGGTCGGATTTGAGCCTGCTCCTGCGAAAACACCGGGTGATCGGATCGGACGCCGAGCCCCGGGCCGGCCCCTCACGCGAGGCCCCTTCCAGTGTGACCGCCGACGCGCTTTCCCGAAACCCGGTCCTCCTCGACGAGACTCGCCAGAAGAACGATCACGTCACCCTCACCAGGTTTGCCGAAGCCGCTGCGAGCCTCGGCTTGGTCGACCGATGTGCAGATAAATCCGGCACTTAGACGCACGACCTGGCACGAAGGCCGCAGGGGTCGCACCGTAATTGCTCGGGCGCAATCTCTCCGCTCCTCGGCTCGTCGGAGCCTGTTCGGATCCGCATCGTGCGGATCGGGCGATCAAGTTCGGTTATGATGTCGCGTCCCAATCTCATCCTTCGATTCGTAGGGGAGCGGGCCGGATGTCACCTCTCGTCGAGTGGCGGTCCGCGGCCATCCGCCGGGTAGGGGGACTTGATCCGTGGTCATCTCCGAGGTCGCTCGGGTTTCGAGCGATGAAGAACGAGGCCGACGATCGGCCGGCGACCTGTTCCCGCTGGTCTACGCCGAGTTGAGGCGACTGGCCGCGGCCCGGATGGCCGGGCGGGCGGCCGGACACACGCTGGAAGCGACGGCGCTGGTCCACGAGGCGTACGTCCGCCTGGTCGGCGAGGCCGACGGCCCGCGGTGGGCCGGGCGGAGCCACTTCTTCGCCGCGGCGGCCGAGGCCATGCGACACATCCTGGTCGACCGGGCGCGGCGGCGGAACGCCTTGAAGCGCGGCGGGGGCGCCGCCCGGATCGACCTGCCCGAGGACGCCCTCATCGCCCCCGACCACCGAGGCGACGTCGAGCTGCTGGCGGTCGACGAGGCCCTGGGCCGGCTGGCCGAGGCCGATCCGCAGGCCGCCGAGCTGGTCAAGCTCCGATACTTCGCAGGGATGAGCATCCCGGACGCGGCCGCCGCCCTCGGGATCGCACCTCGAACGGCCGACCGGATCTGGGCCTACGCGCGGGCCTGGCTTCGGACCGCCGTGGGCGAGCTTTAGAAAAATCTCGCGGCGTCCTGGCGCGATCGCTCGACGGAGTGCGTGTCCGGGGATGACGGATCGAATTCCGATCCGACATCCAGGGAGACCACCTCATGTCCGCCAGATCGATCCGCAACAACTTGCGCCGCATCTTCAAGCCGGCCCCCCGCAACCGACGCCTCTCGAACGGATTCCGACCGTCTTGCGGCGGTGATCGGCTCGAGACCCGCATCGTCCCTGCCGCCTACCTCTGGCAGGGCACCCTCATGATCGAGGGGACCGACGCCTCGGACGTCGTCACCGTGGAGGATCGATGGCCCGATAGCGCCGCGGGGCAGATCAAGGTCGTCACGAACGGCACGGCCCAGTACTTCTACCGCTACCAGATCACGTCGCGTCAGGTCGATTTCCGCGGCTTCGGGGGGAACGATCAGCTCGACGCGACGGGCCTCCTGAGTTTCCCGATCCGGGCGGACGGCGGCCTCGGCAACGACGTCATCCGAGGCGGCCAGCTGGCCGACGTCCTGTCCGGCGGCATCGGCGAAGACCAGATTTACGGCAACGGCGGCGGCGACCTCATCTACGGCAACGACGGCGTCGACCGCGTCTGGGCGGGCGCCGGTGCCGACTTCGTGTTCGGCGGCGAGGGCAACGACGTCATACACGGCGACTCCGAGAACGACCAGCTCTACGGCGAAGGCGGCGACGACACCCTCTACGGCGACATCGGCAACGACGTGGTCTACGGCGACAGCGCGGCCCAGCCCTACGGCGGGACCGGCAACGACGTGATCTACGGCGGCGCCGGCGACGACTATCTCGTCGGCCAGGGGGGTGCCGACCAGATCGCCGGCGACGCCGGCCACGATACGATCTACGGCAACGACGGCGCCGACCAGCTCTTCGGCGACGATCGCAACAACCCCTGGGCCGGCGACGGCATCGACGCGCTCTTCGGCGGCTGGGGCGACGACTACCTCGTCGGCGGCGGCGGGAGCGACGCGCTCTACGGCGACGGCGGCTCCGACAGCCTCTTCGGCTACGACGGCAACGACGTCCTCTGGGGGGACAACTACGGCACCACCCTGGCCGGCGAGGCGACCGACTACCTCTACGGCGGCCCCGGGAACGACATCCTGGCCGGCGAGGGGGGGGTCGACTATCTGTCGGGCGACCTGGGGACCGACTGGCTCTATGGAGGGACCAGCAACGACATGCTCTGGGGCGACAACCGGTATGAGCCGTCGGGCGGCTGGGAGAAGGACTACCTCCACGGCGAGGACGGCCATGACACCCTCTACGGCCAGGGGGGAGACGACGAACTCTACGGCGAGTCCGGCTCCGACCTGCTCTTCGGAGGTTACGGCAGCGACCTCCTGGTGGGTGACGACGTCAACGCCCCCGGCTGGCTCGACGTCCTCTACGGCGGGGCCGGGAACGACAGCCTCCGGGGCGGCGGCGGTGACGACCAGCTCTCGGGCGACCTCGGCACCGACTACCTCGACGGCGGCGCCGGCGCCGACAGCCTCTGGGGCGACGAGCGGACCGACCCCTTCGGCGGGTGGGAGTCCGACAGCCTCTACGGCGGCCCCGGGAACGACGTCCTCGCCGGTCAGGGCGGGAACGACTTGATGTTCGGAGGCTCCGACGAGGACATCCTGTACGGCAACGACGGCAACGACCAGATTTTCGGCGACGACCCGGCCAACATGTACGAGACGGGGAACGACTCGCTTTTCGGCGGGGCCGGCAACGACTACCTCCTCGGCGGCCAGGGGAACGACTACCTGCGCGGCGAGATGGGGTCGGACGTCCTGAGCGGCTTCGACGGCAACGACATCCTCTACGGCGACAACGCCGGCAATAACTGGGGGGGGGAAGGGGACGACATCCTTCAGGGCGGCAACGGGGACGACGAACTGTACGGCGAGGGCGGATTCGACACCCTGCGCGGCGAAGCGGGGCGCGACTACCTGTTCGCCGGCTACTACGACGCGAGGGAGACGATGTACGGCGGGGCCGGGTCCGACCGCTTCGTGATCATGCGGCGGGCGGACGGCCAGCTCGAAGACTACGTCGGCGACCAGCAGTCCATCGACACCTTCCAGATCTTCCGGCCCAGTACGTCGGCCTTCGGGACGGCCGCTTCGGGGGTGAAGATGACGTCGACCTCGCCCTCGACGGCCCAGGGCGACGCGAGTGTGGACTCGGCCCTGGCGGAACTGTACCGTCTCAGCGACGAGGCCGATTCGAAGTCGCCCATGCCGACCAAGCGGTCGGGCACGCTCTTCGCCGCCTCCGCGCGGGCCTGACATCGAGGAACGTGACACTTGCTCATGCCGGCCTCGGGAGGATCCCGGGGCCGGCTTCGTCGCTTCGCGTGCATCGACTCCCCGCCCTTGACTCCCCTCGGATCCGGACGCCGACATGACCGAGCGCTCGCTCTTCCTGGCCGCCCTCGAGATCCCCGACCCGACCGCTCGGGCGGCCTATCTGGACGAGACTTGCGGGGCCGATCCGAAGCTCCGCGCGCGGATCGAGGAGTTGCTGTCGGCCCACGCCGAGACCGGCAGCTTCATGGCCCGGCCGGCCGCGGAACAATCCCCCGAGGGGACGATCCCCGGCCTCCCACCCGGGGCTTCGGCCGGCCCCAGCCTGGTGGGCCTTCAGCTCGACGGCCGTTACGTGCTGGGCGAGGAGATCGGCCGCGGCGGGATGGGGACGGTCCATCGGGCCGAGCAGCTCCGGCCAGTCAAGCGGACCGTGGCCGTGAAGCTCGTCGGCGCCGGAATGGACTCGCGCCACATCCTCAACCGATTCGAGGCCGAGCGTCAGGCGCTCGCGCTGATGGACCACCCCAACATCGCCAGGGTCCTGGACGCCGGCGCGACTCCCGACGGCCGGCCGTTCTTCGTCATGGAGCTGGTCGACGGCGTCCCGCTGACGACCTACTGCGACCGCCGTCGGCTCCCCGTCGCCGACCGGCTCGACCTGTTCCGGCGGATCTGCCGGGCGGTGCAGCACGCCCACCAGAAGGGGATCATCCATCGCGACCTCAAGCCGTCCAACGTCCTGATCGAGGACCAGGGGGGCAAGCCCACGCCGAAGGTCATCGACTTCGGGCTGGCGAAGGCCGTGGGCGGGACCGTCCTGACCGACGAGACCCTGCCCACGCTGCACGGGACGTTCGCCGGCTCGCCGCTGTACATGGCCCCGGAGCAGGCCGGCCCCGACGCCGGGGACGTGGACGTCCGGGCCGACGTCTACGCCCTGGGCGCGATGCTCTACGAGCTGTTGAGCGGGTCGACGCCGATCCCCCGGGACGTCCTGAAGCAGGCCGCCCTGGCCCAGGTCGTCAGGCTGATCCGAGAGGACGAGCCGCCGGCCCCGAGCCGACGGCTGGGCGAATCCGACGCCCTCCCCTCGGTGGCCGTCAATCGCCGGACGGAGCCGGGCCGGCTCGGCCGCCTGATCCGGGGCGACCTGGACTGGGTGGCGCTCAAGGCCCTGGAGAAGGATCGGGACCGGCGCTACGAGTCGGCCGCCGCCTTCGCCGACGACGTGGAGCGGTTCCTGAACCATGAGCCGGTCTCGGCCGGCCCGCCGACGGCCGCCTACCGGGCGCGGAAGTTCGTCCGTCGGAACCGATCGGCGGTCGTCGCCGCGGCCCTGGTCTTCCTCGCCCTGGTCGCCGGGGTGGTGGGGACGACCCTCGGGCTGCTCGAAGCCAGGCGGCACGCCGCGCTCACCGAGGCCGAACGCCTCCGCGCCGACGCCGAGGCCGCCGTGGCACGCGAGGTGAACGCCATCCTGACCCGGGGCCTGCTGGGCCAGGCCGACCCGAACGCCCAGGCGACCGCCGGCCGGGCCCCCGACCCGGACCTCAAGGTCCGCACGCTGCTCGACGCGGTCGCCGCCGGGCTCGACGGCCGGTTCGCCGACCGCCCCGCGGTCGAGGCGGCGGTGCGGCTCACGGTCGGCAAGGCCTACCAAGGACTTGGCGTCTACCCGGAATCGATCCGGCACCTGGAGCGGGCCCTCCAACTCGCCGAGGCCGCCGCGCCACCCCCCGCGGCCGAGACCGTCGAAACGGCCGACGAGCTGGCCACGGCCTATCGTCGCGGCGGGCGGCACGAGGAAGCGGGGCGGCTGAACCGACGCTACCTGGACCTCCTGGAGCCGGCCCTCGGTCCGGACGACCCCCGAGTCCTCACGTTCGTCTACAACCTCGGCGTGGTGGCCATGGCCCTCGGCCACCCCGAGGAGGCCGAGTCGAGGTTCATCCGAGCCCTGGAAGGTCGGGAGAAGGCCCTCGGGAAGGACAGCTTCCTCGTCGCCCAGGCCCGAACCGCCCTCGGCAACGCGGCCGGCGACCTGAACGACGACGAGCGGTCCCTGTCGCTGCACGAGCAGGCCCTGCCGGTGTTTCGTCGGGTCCTGTCGGAGACCGCTCCCGACACGATGATCGTCGCCAACAACCGGGCCAACGCCCTCTCGAAGCTGGGCCGGACGGACGAGGCGATCGAGGCCTTCACCAAGCTCGTGGACGACGCCCGGCGCCACCTAGGCCCGACTCACGTCGACACCCTGACGTACATCGATGGCCTGGCGAACTGCCGGCTCGATCAGGAGCGGTATGACCTGGCCGAGCCGCTCCTGCGCGAGGCCCTCGACGCGGCCCGGGCGACGCTCCCGCCCGAGCACCCGGACGTCGTGCATTACGCCTACCAGATCGGCTGCCTGTACGAGTCGACGCGGCGCCATGTCGAGGCCGACCGCGAGCTGGCCGAGGCCCTCCGCCTGAGCCGCCTGGCCTACCCGGCCGGGCACCCGATGACGGTCCGCATCGCCCAGCACCTGATCGACGTCCGCTTCGCGGCCGATCGCCACGCGGACGCCGAGCCCCTCGTCCGCGAATTGCTCGCGCTGAACGAGGGTCGCGACCCGAATCACTGGGTCGTCTTCCACCTGCGCGGCCTGCTCGGCCGCGCGGCCCTGGCCCAGGGGCGACACGCGGACGCCGAGCCGCTCCTGCTGGACGGGTATCGCGGCCTGAAGGAGCGCCAGGACAAACTCCCGCCCCCCATCCGGGCCAGGATGGACGAGCTTCCGGGGCGCCTCGCCGAGCTGTACGTCGGCCTGGGGAAGCCGGACGAGGCGGCGAAGTGGCGAGGCCTCCAGAAGCCCTGATCGGCGAGAGGGCTGAGTTCCAAGGGGCCGGCCGCACCCCTGAAGGTCAGGAGAAGGCCCGTCGCAGGGTCTCCTGGACCGAGGGGAGGGTGAGCAGGACGCCCAGGACGATGAGCGTCGCTCCGGCGAGCGTGAGCGGCCGGATCGGCTCGCGGAGGACGAGGAACCCCAGGGTCATGGCGATCACGAAGCTCAGCTTGTCGATGGGCGCCACCCCCGAGATCGGGCCGGCCTTGAGCGCGGCGAAGTAGAAGAGCCAGGAGAGGCCGGTCGCCACCCCCGAGAGCACCAGGGCGGTCCAGTCGCGGCCGGTCAGCGAGCCGAGCCCGCGCCACTCCCCCCGCGCCAGGACGATCCCCGAGGCGAAGACGACGACCACCAGGGTGCGGATCAGGGTCGCCAGGTTCGACGGCACCTGGCCGACGCCGATCTTCGCGAGCAGCGCGGTGAGCCCGGCGAAGACGGCCGACAACGCGGCGTAGGCGGGCCAGCTCGTGCTCATGCCGGCGTCCCTTTCACGGCCCGATCCGCGTGCTGCGCGCGGCGGACGACGCGCACGTCCTCGACCAGGATCAGGCCGCCGTCGACCATCTCCTCCAGGACCGGCAGGAGGGCGTCGATGCGATCCGGCCGGTCGACGATCTCGACCTTCTCGGGCACGTCCTCGGATAGGCCGAGGAGGTGGGTCCGGTGGATGACCGAATGCCGCCCGAAGCCCATCACGCCGAGGCTCGCCGTCGCGCCGGCGACGCCCAGCTCGCGACATCGCTGGACGATGGCCGAGGCCAGGTGGACGCCGCGCCAGAGGTCGGAACTGCCGATGTAGACGGTGACGCGGCGGGCCGATTCCTCAAGCCTCATCGTGGGGCCTCCCCGATCGGGTGTCGACGATCCGATGCGCGCGGGCGGGGCGCCGGCGCGGGAGACGACCCGCACCGGCTCCAGGGTGACGAGCCCGTCGGGCCCCAGGCCTTCCAGCTCGTCGAGCAGGACGCCGAGGCGGTCGGGCACGTCGACGATCTCGATCACGACCGGGACGTCGACGCCGAGGTACTCGCTCCGGGAGTCGCGCAGGAGGTTCCGGGCCCCATAGCTCATGTCGACGAGGAAGACCGAGGCCCCCGCCAGCTTCAGCGAACGGGCGGCCCCGACCACCGCCCGGTAGACGGCCTGGCCGCGCCATCGCAGGCTCGCGTTCAGGTAGAGCCGCAGGAGGGCGGCGTCCGTCGGGATCACGGGTTCATCCCCTCTCGGCCCGGGGGCGGCTCGGCCGGGTCGGTCGAGGGACGGCGCAGGTCGAGGGCCGCGAAGTCGGGCGGGAGTTCCAGATCCGGCGAGCCCTCGTCGTCCTCGGCCAGGAGTCGATCCCGGGCCGCCGCGGCCGCCGCCGCCGAACCCCGGACGGAGGGAGTTTGCGGGTGTCGCGAGGGGATCAGGACGTCGCGGGCCAGGGCGATCCCCAGGAACGCCGCCACGAAGCCCGCGACCACGCTGCCCGACAGGTTCAGCACCGCGATCCCGCGCTCGCCCCGTTCCCAGAGCGTGACCGACTCGAAGGCGAACGTGGAGAACGTGGTGTAGCCGCCGAGGAAGCCGGTCAGGACCGCGAGCCGGATGTGAGGGTGCGGCAGCCAGTGCGCCAGCGCCATCGAGAGGAAGCCGATCGCGAACGAGCCGCTCGTGTTGATGGCGAAGGTCGCCCAGTGCGAGGCCGTCCAGCGGTTCATCCAGACGCCCAGCCAGTACCGCGCGTTGACGCCCGCGACGCCGCCCAGCGACAACATCAGGATGCGACTCCAGGCTTCCACGCGACACCTCCCGACTCGCGACCGTGTCTCTCGGCCTGATTCTAACCACGACGGCGCCCGAAGGCGACTACGCCGGGCCCCGGCCGAAGACCGCGACCTCGAACGCGAGTCGTTCGAGGACGTTGACCTTCATGGAGCCTGCCCGAGACCGAGGCTCTGGTCGCGGCGCGCCGGAGGGGGATGGCGGGGGAGCGATTCGCCCCGCGCGGAGTTCCTGCTACGGCATGCCTGCCCGTAGGAGTCATCAGCACGATCGATCGGTCCGGCGGCGGTTTCCCGGAGGAGGGCGAACCCCATGCCCATGGGAGACCTTATCCGCCGGGGAAGCGGCTCGTCGACCGCGCCGGCTCATCTGCGGTCGGGCTTCTCGAAGTGCTGGTAGTCCGTCGGGCTGGGGCTCTTCCACTCGCCGGCCCAGGTCCAGCCGCGCTCCACGAAGGCGCGGGTGACGGGGTGGTCGCGGGTGAGCGTGCCGGGGGCCTCGGGGTCGTACTTCGCTCCCGGCGGCAGGACGAGCTTCCCCTTCACGTAAGGATTCTGCACCGTGTTCACGTCGATCGCGCGGCCGTAGCCGTGGTTCGAGATCCGAGTGCCGCCGGTGACGGGGCGGTAGTTGAAGCACGACGTGTTGTTCGCTTCCATCGACAGGTCGTCGTCCCAGAATCCGTTCTTGCGGAACCTCGGGTGCGAGACCGGGATGGCCGACTGCATGGGGAACTTCTCGCGGAGGGCGACGGCGAACGCGTGGCGGATGTCGTCGACCAGCTCCTCGTGGGCGACGATCTGGCCCTTGTGGATCTTGCCGTCGAAGCCGAGATAGGTCACGTCGAAGAGGCGCTGGGCCTTGCGGATCTCCTCCGGGCAGCCGGGGCGGAGGCCCTCGAACGCCTCGGCCTCGGTCATGGCGCTGTCGATCACCGGGTCTTCGATCGTGCCCGCAGGCTCCCGGCCCGTCGCGGGGCCCGCGACCAGGGCCACGAACATCGCCGCCAACATCCCCGCGCGCCAGGCGCCCGCCAGTCGATTGCTCGTCACCCTTCGCCCCTCCGAGTTCGGCCGGCGCGGCGACCGGGCCGGCGCCGACGTCGGCGCCGCGCCCCCGGTCGAGCCGGGCCGCATCCAGTGTAGCGGAACGGCCCCGCCGGGTCGCCAGGACCGGGCGGGGCCGTCCGAAGGTCGCTTCGCGAGGGGCCTCGCCCGGGCTCAGAACTGGTCGGAGCTGAGCACCTCGCCGCCGTTGCGGGTGCCGAGGGCCCACCACGAGGCGCGGTTGACGGAGTCCTTGATGAACTTCACGCTGCCGTCGGACAGGGCCATGTTCACGCCGCCGGAGTGGTTGCTGTTCGGCGGGGCCGGGCCGAATCGGTCCTGGCCGGTCGAGTTGCCGCCGGACTCGTTCGTGGAGCACGCGGTCGTGTTGGGCGTGCCCATGTGGTTGTAGACGCTGTAGTTGACATAGAACGGATAGCCCAGGAACCAGTCGCCTCGCGAGGCGCCGAAGCCCTGCGTGGTCGGGGGGAGGGCGTAGCAGAGGGCCAGGTTGGCGTTGACCCCGTCAGCCGTCGCCGGGAAGGCCGAGATGTCCTTCTGGTAGAAATAGCCGCGCTTCGCCTTGGGCATGACGCCCGGCCGCGCGGTCGAGGCGTCGTTGGCGCCGGTCAGGACCTCGCTGAAGAGGGCCGTGTTGCTCGTGCCGTCGGTGATCGAGGCGATCTTGACGGTCGCCGAGTTGCCCACGAGCCAAGCGTCTTCCGGACGCTTCGAGGGGGTCGGGATGAACGTCCCCGAGTACGGCGAGAGCTGGAACGGCCCGCCGTAGTTGCCGACGTAATTGCAGAGCGAAACGTTGCGCTCGGGCCCGTCCGACGGGCAGAGGAACCCTGCGACTTGGGTGTTGAACACGGTGGTGTTCTTGTAGTACTCGCTCCACCCGGTCACGGAGTTGCTGTTCACCGGGCCGACGTTGTAGGCGTTCCAGAGCGTCCCCTGCTCGATGAAGGGGAGCATGCTGAGCATGCCGCTGGGCGCCCAGCCCCAGTTGTCGGTCGGCGACGGGTACATGCAGCTCGGGATGAACGAGCCGTGCGTGCTCTCGTAGTTGTGGAACGCCAGCCCGATCTGCTTCAGGTTGTTGATGCACTGGGAGCGGCGAGCGGCCTCGCGCGCCGCCTGGACGGCCGGCAGCAGCAGGGCGATCAGGACGGCGATGATGGCGATGACGACGAGCAGCTCGATCAGGGTGAAGGCGCGAGACGGACGCGAATGCATACGAAATTTCCTCGATTCGAGAAGGGGTGGGATCACGAGGGGCTTCACGGGGCCCGAGCGAAGGCGTCGGGCGGGGGGCGGGGTCCTCTCAGCTCAACGCCCCGGGAGCTGCCCCGGCGCGGGCGCCCCCGCGGCCGCGGCGGACTTCTTCAGTCGGACCATCTCCGCCTTGGGGTCCGCCCCCAGGGCGTGCTGGCTCCCGACCGCGCCGATGCTCTTCTCGTCGCGCGGGACCACCGTCCGCGACGAGGCGGCGTCTCCGCATCCGGAGGCCGTCGCGGCCGCCAAGACGCACAAAATCGAAGCGACTCTCATTCGGCCGAACATCGAGACTCCCTCTCCTGGCAGAGACCGAACGGAAAACCCGGGTCGTCCGAAGGGCGACTCCGCACCCTTTAAACGAACGCCTGCATTAATGATCACTCGCTCACCGATCCTACCGTGACGCGTCGGCTCGACGGACCCGTCCTGATGCGATCCCGGGCAGGGGCTGCCCGCCGAATGGGCGGAGCCGGGACGGCCGCGGACGGCCGAAGTCACCTAAGTCATTGCAGGGTAGGATTCGGGCGAGGCCGAGCACCTGAGCTCGGGGGCCACCCAGTGCAATCCGTATTCCATAAGTGTTAAACAGATGTCGTATTGGGGTTGATCCCAGCGCCGGGATCGGCGCGCAAGGGCCCTCGGCCGCCGGACCGCGGCCCTTCGCGGGATCGGACGTGGGCCGTCGGCTCAGGGCGTCCGCGTCAGCCGGGCGGCCAGGTCGCGCTCGAAGTCGGGGGGGCTGAGCGTCAGCGCGCCCGTCTCGGGGCGGACCGCGTCGGAGCGGACGACGACGCCCCGGAAGGTGTCCCACCACTCGACCCGCCAGGCGTCGGGCGAGGCGGTCGGCACGGACAGCCGCAGGCCGCGGCGGGGGGATGGGGCCGGGCCCTTGTAAGGGTCGCGCCAGGTGCTCCGGCGGTCGTGGACCCACAGGACCATCAGGTCGTCGCCGGCGATCCCCAGCGCGTCGACGTCGGGGAAGCGGCTGGAGCGGTAGGCGGGGACGGAGATCGACTTCACCTGCAGCCAGTCCCCTTCCCCGTTGGCGATCGTCAGCTCGTGGCGGCCGGCGGGGACCTCCACGGCGAAGTCCCGGTCGGTATCAGGTTACCGTATAGCCCTGACGTTGCTCCGCGACACTCAGGGGAGTTTTGTTTCCTTCCAGAAATCCCATTGGCGATGGACAACCTGGACAACTACGAGCCAATCGTAAGCCGGTGCCGATGTCCCCGGTCGTTCGCTCTGTATCTGGCGGAATAGGTCACTCGCCTCAAACTCTTGAGTTGCCCGACTACCCATTTGCTTCAGGACGGCGTATGCGGAGAAGACGGCTTTGAGGCCGGCCGAATCACTTTGCTGACGCATCACGCCTTCGAGCTCGACCGCAGCCTCCGCCGGATGGAGGAGGCCCAAGGCGACCGCCAGTTGCGGGGCGACCCACGAGCCCCGCTTGAAGCGGTCCAGCAGGTCGTCGAGGAATCGTAGGTCTCGCGCGAGGAGCGCCGCCGAGCACCCGACCAACGTAGGCCGCCAGTTCCGTGCCCTGATCAACTCACCCCAATATCCCGGCCTCTCTCGCAGCCGGCCCGCGACGGTCGCCAAGTTCGCGAGGAGATGATCGCCCCGCCCACCCCCGCCAGGACCGAGCAGCCGGAGGTAAGCTGGCGGAGAAGGGCTCAGCCCCTCTCCCAGCCACTCGAAGACTTCGTAATGGGATTCGTCGCGGACCATCGATGCCCCCGTCCGGGCGTCCAAGTCAGATATCCTCGCGGGCTCGGCGCTCCTCGCCCGGGGGCGTGGGCTACGACTTCGATGAGCCGGCCTGAATGTGAGGGAATGGGATGAGGGAACCCGGACCATGGCGGAGCAACTCGCCCACGGATTGAAGGACGTCCAACCCTTGGCGGCGGCACGTCCGTAGCACGCTCGCCAGGACCGCATGCGTCTCCGCACCAGCCTCAGTCCGGTTCCCCGCCGACAGCTTACGCGCGATCACCGCCGGGCGAATCTCTCGCTCCGCTAGGGTGTTCGTCGCATCGAGCCCGTCGTGGTCGAGGAAATTCAGGAGGTGCGCCTGGTGCTTGCGCAGCCGCTTGGCCAGCCGGGCGTTGTCCGGGTCGGTCAGGTTGCCGGCCAAGAGCCGATCAAGTTCGGCGTGGAGTCGGCCCCGCGCTACGGCGTACCCATGAGGGCTCAGGTCCGCACGGCGACGCTTCAGGGCCATAGCCTTTCGGAGCAGGGCCGCCACGCGACGGCTGAACCGCACCGCCGCCCGGGTCTTGGACCGCTCGATCTCGCCGCAGGTCTTCAGCAGGTGGGCCAGGCACTTCTGCTTGGAGAAGGGGAGCGGGTCGTAGGCCAGGAAGCAGTCGCTGACCAGTACCCCAGCGAACCCCTCGCCCAGGACCTCGACGACCACCTCATGAGCCCGGCTGGGGCGGATGCGGTAGAGGGTCGCGTGCTCGTCGGCGAAGACCCAGAGCCAGGCCGACCGGCCGCCGATCTTCCAGCCGGTCTCATCGACTTGCTGGACGGCACTCTTCCGCGCCGCCTCGACCAGCCGGTCATAGCTGGGCTGGGCGAGCTTCCCCAGGCGATGCGAGCTACGGACCAGGGCCGCCGAGGCGACGACCACGCCGGTGAGGGTGAGCAGGACCGAGGAGCACTTGCGGTAGGAGACGCCCAGGCGATGCTTCAGGTCGGCGGCGAGGCCGAGCAGGCGAGGGCCGTACTGAATGGCGGCGGAGCCCAGGGCGTCGGAGATCTGCTCGGCGTGACGGCCTTGGACCCGGCGGCGACAGGACGGACAGCGGGTGACTGGGACGCGGAAGCGTGTGACGACCGGCTTGGGCTCGGGCAAGTCGATCTGATACTGGTCATGGATCGTGACAGGGGCCTCGCCGAGTGGCGTGTGGCACTCCGGGCAGTCCGGCGGCAGCGAGACCTCGATGGTGCGATCGACCTGCCCTGGCGGCGGTATGGGTCGATGGCTGGGCGGATGCCCGGGCTTGCGGCCGGGCCGCTTGGGGTCGGCTCTGGGTGAGCCCTCGGAGAAGGGGGCGGCTTGCCGCTTGCCGGCCCTCCTGGACTGCTCCAACTCGGCCTTGAGCCGTTCCACCTCGGCGCGTAGCTCGTCGATCTGACGGGACTGACGCCGGGTCAGGTCGACGAGTTCCTCGTAGGTGGGCGGCGAGATGGCATCCATGTCGAGTGTTTTACTCGACAAGACTCGCGAAACGCTACGGGGCAGCGGTCAAAGGCCCGGTAACCAAGTACCCCGGTCGTAATCCGCGACCCAGACCTTGTACGGCTCCAGCAGCCGGGAGGACTTCCAGGGCCCCTGGCCGGGCTCGCCCGTCGGGAGCGCCCGGTCCAGGACCTCGCGGCCGTCGACGGCGACCCGAAGCCGGGCGGCGGTGCAGACCTCGCCGATCCGGACCAGGACCTCGCCGCCCCGGGGCATGTCGAGCGTCCAGGCGACCTCGGAGAACAGCTCCTTGCCGTTTCCGCCCCGCGTGGGGCTGCCGAGGGTCGTCGCCATCGGCCCCCCCTCCACGGTCCCGTCGCGGCGGAGTTCGTGGCGGTTCGACGCGGTGCGGCCCCAGCCCTGCGAGGAGCGGACGGTGACGTCGGTGAACGACTCGGCCTCGTCGGCCGCCGCCTCGACGGCGATCCGGGCGATCGGCTTCATCGGGCTGTTCGCCCAGTCGATCGCGTCGGCGAACGCCTTGATCGGCGTGAGGACGTGATAGACGTTCCTGGGGTGGACGTAGCCGTCCCACCACCAGAGCATCGAGGTCCCCGCCGCGCCCGAGGCGATCGACGCCCACGCGCCGTTGTGCATGTTCAGGCCGCGGCCTTCCGGGTCCCACTTCTCGTCGCCGGCCTGCCAGTCGATGCCGAACTCGGCGAGGAGATACGGCTTGCCGAACTCCAGGTTGGCCCAGGTCTCGCGCTTGATCCGGTCGGTGAAGTCCAGCGTCTCGCCGGCCTGGCCGTACATATGCGTCATCGTGAAATCGACGTTGGGGTCGTTCCAGATCGGCGGCGAGCCGTAGCTGGTGCTGACGAGACGGCGGTTGGGGTCGATGGACTTGAGGTACGCGGCCATCTCGCTCGTCCAGGCGGCGACGCCCGGGCCGGGCTCGACTTCGTTCCAGAATTCCCAGGCGAAGACGAACGGCGAATGCCCCCAGCGCGCGACGAGATAACGCAGCCGCTGCTTGTAGAGCTTGCGGGCCGCGGCGTCGGTCCAGAAGTCCTCGGGACGGGCGCAGGGGCCGCCGTTGCGGGCGTTGTAGGGGTTGCTGACCCAGCTCCCCTCGTTGAAGAAGCCGCCGTCCTTGAACTCGCCGTAGGTGCCGATGCAGTACATCAGGCGGATTCCGTTCGCCTCGGCGATCCGGAGCACCTCGTCGAGCCGCCAGGCGTTGTCCATCGCGTAGCGGCCGAGCCCCTGGTACGAGCCGGTCCCGGGCTTGGGCGTGGGCGAGGGGCTCCATTCGAGCCCCTTCTCGTTGAACGCCAGCCAGAGCCGGGCCCAGTTGCCTCCGGCCTTACCCAGCGATTCGAACCAGGCCTTAAAGCTCGCCAGCGGGCTGCGGCCGTTCGCCCAGCAGACGTTCTCGCCGATCGCGAAGTACGACGAGCCGTCGTCGAACGCGAAGTAGCCCGGCGCCTCCTTCGCCACGCGGACGAACCCCGGCGACTTCGAGGCCTCGGCCACGAACGTCAAGGGCGCTGAGCGGACGTCGCCCGTCGCGTCCCGGACCTTAAGGACGACCTCGTGCTTCCCGGCGACGGTCGGCGCGTAGCGGACGCGGAAGCCCGGCGCGCCGTCGACGGTCAATATCTCGGCCCGCCCCTTCGTCTCGACACGGAACGGGACGTGATAATATCCCGGCACGCTCACCTTACGGCCGTCCGGGCTGCGGACCTCGGCGTCGACGGCGACCTGATCGGGGTCGAACGGGTTCTCGTAGCGGGCGTGGACGTCGGCGTCGAGCGCGACCGTCGCGAAGACGTCCACGCGGTCGCGGTCGAGCCGGGGGTCGACGATCGCCAGCGGACGGTCGTCCTTCCCGGCCGGGGCGGCGGCCGGCGCGGCGGCCTTCGCCAGCGCACCGGGGGCCTCGGCGCGGAGGGCCAGACCGAACCGGATCGGCTTGCGCGCGAGGACCTCGCCGCCGCTCGCGGTCATCAGGAGGCTGAAGTGGGACGCGTCCCACTTGCGGTCGTCCTGGAGCTGGAACCGGACGTCGCGGGGCGTCAGCCGAAGTCCGCCTGAGCCGGGCCGTTCCAGGCCGAGCCAGTCCGGGTCGCCCGACCAGACGACGTACCGGTCGGCGTCGAGCGAAGCCGGCAGGACGCCGCGCGGGCCGTCCGGCTCGGCGACGAGATACGCGGTCTTGCCGGCGTGCTCGGCCGTCGCCAGCGAGCCCCGGAGGAGCACGGCTTCCAGCTCGGCCTCGCGGTCGGGGATCACCTCGAACTCCAGCGTGACCCCGTCGTTCTCGCGGGTGATCCGCTCGATCAGGAGGCCCGACAGCGGCCCCCCGGCGAGCGGCATCGTGTAGGTCGTCGTCGCGCCTTCCCGGTGGACCTTGACCGTCGAGGGGTCGACGGCACGCTGATTCGCCAGGTCCCCGGACCATCCCGGCTTCACCACCGAGACCGCCAGGTCCGACAGGTACGCCGTCCCCCCCACGCGGGCCTCGACCACCCCCCGCGCGTCGGCCTCGACGGCGAGCTGCGCGCGGGCGGGGGCGACGGCGAGGCACACGAGCACGGCGGTCCAGGACGCGGTCTTCATGGGACGGCCCTTTCCCTGATCGGGTGCGAGGAGCGGTTCAGGATCCGGCCGGTGCGGCCGGCTGCTGCTGCGAGAGGCAGTGCAGGGTGCCCAGGCCCAGGACGAGGTCGACGCAGTGGATGCCGACGACCTTCCGGTCCGGGAAGAGGTCGGCGAGGATGTTGAGCGCGAGCCGGTCGTTGGGGTCGTTGAACGTGGGGACGATCACGACGCCGTTGGCGATGTAGAAGTTGGCGTAGCTCGCCGGCAGGTTCTGGCCCTCGAAGACCACCGGGCCGGGCATGGGCAGCTCGACCACGCGGAGCGGCTCGCCGTCCTGGTCGCGGGCCTCGCGAAGGCGGCGGAGGTTGTCCTGGAGCGGCTCGTGGTTGGGGTCGTCCGGGTCGCCCTCGACGGCCGCGACGACGGTCTTCGGGTCGACGAACCGGGCGATGTCGTCGACGTGGCCGTGGGTGTCGTCGCCGAGGACGCCCCGACCCAGCCAGATCACGTTCGCGATCCCCAGGTAGTCGGCGAAGACCCGCTCGATCCCCTCGCGGCCGAGCCCCGGGTTGCGGGCCTGCACCTGGCTGAGGAGGCATTCCTCGGTCGTCAGCAGCGTGCCCCGGCCGTTGACGTCGATGGCCCCCCCCTCCAGCACGACGCGACGCGCGACGCCGTGGACCATCGCGCGCGGGGCCCAGCGGTGCAGGCCGGTCTTGCGCGCGATGCGGCGGCCCAGCCGCTTGTCCTGCTGGTGGTTGTCGTACTTGGCCCAGGCGTTGAACTTCCAGTTGACCATCGCCACCGGGCCGGCGGGCTCGCCCTCCCCCTCCGCCTCGGCGGCCGACGGGGCGTCGCCGTCGCGGACGACGAACGAGGGGGCCGAGTCGCGGAGCCAGACGCGGTCGGTCGCGGCCTTGAAGAACCGGACGCGATCCAGGTCCGCCCCCTCGTCCGCCAGCATCTTTGCCGCCTTCCGCTTCATGGCGCGGTCGGCCACGACGACCACGACGGTCTCGTGGCCGCTCAGGACGCGGACGATCTCGGTATACACCCAGGGCGTCGGCGCGAACTTGCCGGGCCAGTCCTCGCGGTTGTGGGGCCAGGCGATCCAGGTCGCCTCGTGCGGCTCCCATTCGGCGGGCATCCGATATCCGAGCTGGGCGGGCGTGGCGGTCATGGGAGAGATTCCGGGCGTGGGATGCGTTTCCGAATTCCCTTCCCCCCTCGTGGGGGAAGGTGGCCCGGAGGGCCGGAGGAGGGGGAGGACGAGCACGAGAGCCGGCGGAGAAATCAGCGGTTCCAGGAACCGTCGCCTCTTCGCATAGTCCGCCTGGATCGTCCCCCTCATCCGGCCTTCGGCCACCTTCCCCCACCGAGGGGGGAAGGGAAGACAGGCTGAGGGGGGAGACGAGCACGCGGACCGTCGGAGTTCGGCGGCCCTCGCCTTCTCCAGGCTCAGCCCCCGTCCAGGAATCGCTGGGTGATCGGGGCGTAGGCGTCGATGCGGCGGTCGCGGAGGAAGGGCCAGTTGCGGCGGGTCTCTTCCTGGAGGCGGGGGTCGCAGTCGGCGACGAGGACCTCCTCGCGGTCGCGGCTCGCCTGGACCAGGATGCGGCCGAACGGGTCGGCGACGAACGAGCCCCCCCAGAACTCCAGGCCGCCGTCGGCCGGGCCTTCGTGGCCGATCCGGTTGATGGCGCCGACGAACACGCCGTTGGCGATCGCGTGGGCGCGCTGCATGGTCGCCCAGGCGGACGCCTGCGCCTCGCCGAACTCGGCCTTCTCGCTCGGGTGCCAGCCGATGGCGGTGGGGTAGAAGAGGACCTCGGCCCCCTGCAGGGCGGTGAGCCGGGCGGCCTCGGGGTACCACTGGTCCCAGCAGACGAGCGTGCCGACGCGGGCGTGCTTGGTCTCAAAAGCCTTGAAGCCCAGGTCGCCGGGGGTGAAGTAATACTTCTCGTAGTAGAGCGGGTCGTCGGGGATGTGCATCTTGCGATACTTGCCGACGAGCGAACCGTCGGATTCCAGCACGACGGCCGTGTTGTGGTAGACGCCGGCCGTCCGGCGCTCGAAGAGCGAGCCGACGATGGTCATCTTCGTCTCGCGCGCCAGGGCGGCCAGGGCCTCGGTGCTCGGGCCGGGGATCGGCTCGGCGAGGTCGAAGGTGGCGGCGTCCTCGGTCTGGCAGAAGTACTGCGTCAGGAACAGCTCCGGGAGGCAGGCCACCTGGGCCCCCTTCGCCGCCGCCTCGCGCAGCATGTCCGAGGCCCGGGCCAGGTTGTCGACCGGGTCGGTCGAGCACATCATCTGGATCAATCCCACGCGGAACGGCGGGCGGTTCGCCCTCATTGCGTCGAGCCTCGATTATCTGGCGGGTGGGTCGAATTCCTGTCCCCGTCATGCTAACAGCCCGACGGGCGGCGGGCTACCGGGCCGGCCTCCTCGCGACGGTCCCGGGGGCGGCCCCGGTTGAATCGGCGGCGGCGGGCCGTTAGGCTCTTGCGATGTCGGCGGGGCGCGTCCCGCCTCCAAATCCGATCGATCCTCGACCGCACGACGTAAGGACCTCGCCGCCCATGGGAGCCGAAGAACGCCTCGCCGCCTTGAAGCTGGAGCTGCCCGCCGCCCCGAAGCCGGTGGCGACCTACGTCACGGCCGTGCGCGTGGGCGAGATGCTGTACGTCTCGGGCCACGGGCCGCTGAAGCCCGACGGCTCCCTGATCCTAGGCAAGGTCGGCGTCGACCTAGACCTGGAGGCCGGCCAGGCCGCCGCCCGGCAGACCGGCCTGGCGATCCTGGCGACGCTCAAGGACCAGCTCGGCTCGCTCGACAAGGTCGTCCGCCTGGTGAAGACCCTGGGCCTGGTGAACTGCCCGGCCGACTACAAGGACCAGCCGAAGGTCATCAACGGCTTCTCCGACCTGATGAAGGACGTATTCGGCGACGCCGGCATCGGCGCCCGCAGCGCCTTCGGCGCGGGCTCGCTCCCCGGCGGCATGGCGATCGAGGTCGAGGCCATCTTCCAGGTCAAGGACTGACGCGGCCATGGGTCGCCTCGACGGCTCGCGCTGCCTGATCGTCGGCGGGACGAGCGGCATCGGCCTGGCGACGGCCCGGCGGTTCCTCGCCGAGGGCGCGCGAGTCGTCGCCTGCGGCCGCTCGCCCGACGCCCGCGCGGCCGCCGCCGAGGCGCTCGGCCCCGGGGCCCTCTTGCTCGCGGCCGACGCCGCCGAACCGGCCGACGTCGACCGCCTGTTCGAAGAGGCCCTCGCCTTCCTGGGGGGCCGGCTGGACGTGATGTTCCACGTCGCCGGCATCAGCGGCCGACGCTTCGGCGACGGCCCCCTGCACGAGTGCACCGTCGAGGGCTGGGACGCCGTGCTGGACGCCAACGCCCGGTCCACGTTCCTGACCGACCGCGCCGCCGTGCGGGCGATGCTCGCCCAGGAGCCCGACGCCCACGGCCTGCGTGGGACCGTCCTGAACATGGGCTCGGTCCTGGCCCGGTCGCCGGCCCCCGACCTCTTCGGGACGATCGCCTACGCGGCCAGCAAGGGCGCCGTCGAGTCGATGACCCTGGCGGCGGCATCGAGGTACGCCCGCGACCGGATCCGGTTCAACCTGATCGCCCCGGCCCTGATCGAGACGCCGATGGCCGCCCGCGCCTGCGGCGACCCGGCCATCCTCGCCTACCTGGCCGCCAAGCAGCCGATGGCCGGCGGGCCCGGATCGGCCGAGGACTGCGCCGAGGCCGCGCTCTTCCTCTGCGAGCCGGCCTCGCGGTTCACGACCGGCGTCGTCCTGAACGTCGACGGCGGCTGGTGCGTCTCCGAAGGCCGCCTCCCCCCCGCCCCCGCAACCTCCGAGAACTCATGAGCGACGACGTCCTGTCTCAGTACCTCCGCGCCGCCCGCGCGGGGCTCGACGCGATCGAGGCCACGCAGCTCCCGGCCGTGCGCGAGGCGGCCCGGCTGTTCGCCGACGCCATCCTGGCCGATCGGCTGGTCCACGTCTTCGGGACCGGGCACTCGCGGATGGCCGTCGAGGAGATGTTCCCGCGCTATGGGTCGTTCCCCGGGTTCCACCCGATCGTCGAGCTGTCGATGAGCTACCACAACCCGGTCGTGGGGGCGAACGGCCAGCGGCAGGCGATGTTCCTGGAGAACGTGCAGGGCTTCGGCCCGGTCCTCTGGCGGAACTTCGTCGTCAGCCCGGCGGACGTCCTGCTGGCGATCTCCAGCAGCGGCTGCAACGCCGTGACGATCGACGTGGCGGCCGAGGCCAAACGCCTGGGCATGACCGTCGTCGCCCTGACCTCGCGGGCCAACGCCGACGTCTCCACGTCGAAGCACGAGTCGGGCCGGAAGCTCCACGAGATCGCCGACCTGGTCCTCGACCAGCAAGCCCCGCCGGGGGACTCGGCCGTGTGGGTCGAGGGGCTGCCGACGCCGGTCGCCCCCCTCTCCACCGTCACCGGCTGCGCCCTGATCAACCTGATCAAGGCCGAGGTCGCCCGCCTGCTCACCGAGGCCGGCAAGCCCCCGAAGGTCCTCACCTCCGCCTTCCACCTCGGCCCCGAAGCCGCCCGCCGCCTGTTCGAGGAGACCTACGACGACTACCGGCGACGGGTCGGCGTGCTCTACCGCTGATCGTCACGGCAAGCCGGGCCAGCCGCCCGTGCGGGCCCGGACCATCGTCCCCGGATCGACGAACCGCGTTCGGGGGCGGGCCGGGGGCGGGACCGGCGAGGCGCGTTGCGGCCTCGGCCGGGCGGAGAACGCCGCCGCGGCGCCTCGCCATCGGGGCTTCGAAGGTGCGAGCGACGAGGCGACCTGGGCGGCGGCCGTCTCCTGGGCCCGCAAGGCCGTCGCCACGCCGGACGCCGGGCGAGCCGGATCCGGGCTCGCGGAGGCCGCGAAAGCCGCCGGGGCCGCCGCCTGTCGACTGGCGTCCAGCACCTCCACGCGATTGACGCCCGAGGAGAACATCAAGGTCTTCGGGTCGCCCAGGTAGACGAACTGCAGGTAATGGACCCCGGCCGCGAGCCGGAGCGAGGCCTTGGCGATGGAGTAGGAGGAGGAACCGGAGGCCGGATCCAGCGGGATCAGGGCGATCGGCCGGCCGCCGTCGAGGACCATCACGCCGCCGGTGGCGTAAGCCCCGCTCTCCGATCTCGAGATCAGCGCCTGGACCGGCGTCGCGTCGGGCAGCATGACGTCCCACGGGGCCGAGGCGTAAAAGAACGACGAGCGGCGACCGACGGTGAGCGGGACGTCGACGACCGACGCTTCGAACTCGGGGGTCGCGGGGGCGTAGGTCAGGCGGGCCACGCGATGACCCGACGCGGCGCCGGCCGGGATCGAGAACTGCGCCCGGCCGTCGACCAGGGAAAGCGTCTGAGTGAACGTCCCGAACGAGAGCGTCACATCGCCCTCGGGGGTCGCGGCCGAGCCCGTCGCGGAGGGGGCGGCCTGCACGACGATGGCGAAGTCCTCCCCGATGATCGGCCGGAGCGGGTAGGTCTGCACGGCGACGCGAATCGGCCGCCGGGCGACTTCCAGCACCTCGGCCGGGGAGAACACGGCCGTCCCCCCGCCGTCGACGAGCCGGGCGCGGAACCGGCGGCCGGAGAGCCCGAAGCTCGCCGTGAACCGGAGCCAGGCCCCGGTCGCGCCGGGCACGTCGCTCCAGGTCGCCCCCAGGTCGTCGCTCTCCTGCCACTGGATCGAGGCGAAGTCCCCGCCCGTCGGGAGAGTGAAGATCACGTCGTCGCCCGAGTCGACCGACCGAGTCGCGGACGCGACGGCCGGGTCGCCCGGCGAGGTCTCCGGCGGCGGGGGGCCGTCGGCCGGGGGGGCGATCGCCGGCGAGGTCCCGGCGAGCGGGGCGGACAGGCCGCCGACGACCGTCGCCCCCGACGGCCTGACCGTGATCTTGTAGACCCCGGACGACGCCGCCGCGGTCTTGAGGTCGCCCAGGTAGACGAGCTGGATGTAGTGGTCGCCGACGCTCAGGCCCGACGTGGAGAACGTCGCCGTCGTCCGGCCGCCCGCCGTGACGACCTGGACGAAGGCGATCGGCTGGCCGCCGTCGAGGAAGACGACGCCGCCGATGGGGTCCAGGGGGAGGTCCCGGGGGGAGAGCACGGCCGTGATCGTCGCTCCGCCGCCGACGGCCGCCTCGATGGGCGCCTCGGCCGTCAGGATCGAGCCCCGACGCTCGACGACGAGGGTGGACTCGGGCGAGGCTCCGGTCCCGTGGAGGCCGTCCCCTTCGTATTGGGCGTACAGGGCGTACTCCCCAGCCGGGGTCGTTCCGGGGATCTGGAACACGGCTCGGCCGTCCGTCAGCTCGAGTTCGTATCGATCGAACCCGAGGCTCAGCGTGATCTTCCCGGTCGGCGCGGGGAGGCCGGCCGAGTTCGTCGCCACGCGGACCTCGATCGTCGTCGCCTCGCCGACCCGCGTCGGGACCCGGGGGGCGTCGACCTCCACGCGGACCTCGGCGCGTCGGCTCCTCAAGGTCCCGGCGAAGCTGGCCAGGACCTGGCCCGAGCCCGGGTCCGTGAAGACGACGCGGTAGAACTGGCGATCGGTGAGTTGCGGCGTCGTCGCGGCGTACCAGCTCTGGGTCCGGCCGCCGATGGTCGCCGTCTCGCCGCCGGCCAGGTCGGTCCAGGCCCCCCCGAGGTCGGCCGCCTGCCAGACGGCGACCAGCCCGGGGGCTCCCGCCTCGGCGGTGAACGTCGCGGGGCGGCCGGGGATCGCGACGACGTCGGCCGGCTGGCCGGTCACTTCGAAGCCCGGCTCGTAGGAGTAGAGCCGCAGGCCGCCGGCGGCCGGGTCGGTCGGATAGCCCACGTAGGCGCCGACCGCGAGCAGGTCCCCCGCGAAGGCCAGGCCGAATCGGTACGCGTCGCCGGTCCAGAAGGTCGAGAGGTGCGTCCAGGCCCCCGCTTCCTTCCGGAAGACGTACGCGTAGCCGGTGGCTCTGGCGAGGGCCACGGCCATCGTGCCGTCGGCGTTGACGGCCACGGTGCCGTCGCCGACGGCCTCGCCGAGGCCTGTCGGGAAAGGCAAGTCCCCCGTGAAGTCCCAGCCCGCGCCGGTGCGCCGGTACGTCCGGATCGCGAACCGGGTGTAGGCGTTCGTCTCGGAGGTCGGGGCCGAGGCGACCAGCATGGTCGAGCCGTCGCCGCTCAGCGCCACCCCCTCGCCGAGCCGGCGGGTCGAGCCCGCGAGGCTCGGGTCCAGGTCCGTGAGCAGGCTTCGCATCCAGCCCGACGCCTCCTTCGTGAAGAGGTACGCCTCCCCTCCGGAGTTCGACGCGGAGGACGCCCCGACCAGCAGCGTCGTCCCGGCGTCGTCGAATTCCATCGGCGGTCCCAGGCCGGAGAAGGCGGGGCCGGGTGGCGAGCCGAAGCCCGCCTCGACCGCCCAGGTCGGGCCGTCCTTCGCGTAGATCCAGACCACGCTCGGCCCCCCGGCCGGCTCCTGGGCGTGGGGGAAGTCGGGGATCGCCACGACGCCCCCGTCGGCGTTCGTCGCCAGCGTGGCCCCGAAGTATCCCCGGCCGTCGGGGCCCGGCTCGATGACCTGCACCTGGTCCCAGCCGTCGTCGGTGCGGGCGAAGACGTAGACGACGCCTCGCTCCGACGTGTCCAACCGGGCGCGATCGGCGCCGACGAACAGGGTGGAGCCGTCGCCGCTGAGGGCCGTCGAGTGCCCGAACCCGCTCTGCGCGATCGGCAGGTCGGGCTGGATCCGGGCGGTCTCGACCCAGGTCTCCCCGGCCCGCTCGTAGATGAAGACGGCCCCGGCCCAGAAGAGGTCGCCCACCTCGCCGAAGAACTCCTGGCCGACGGCGAGCGTCCGGCCGTCGGCGCTCATCGCGAATTCGGACGAATCCACCGGCAATCGCGCCCGCGCCACGAACGGGTCGACGACCAGCGGGTAGGCGGCCCCGGCGTCGTCGACCCGGATCGCGATCGAGCCGCCGGAGTCCACCGACATCGTCGCGGGGACGGACCGGCCGGCGGCGTCGTAGGCGATCAGGCCGCCGTAGGAGGCGGCGGTCGAGCCGTCGCCGCGGACCAGGGCGACGGAGGTCCCGCCCGGCTCGGGGGCGACGACCAGGCCGTCGACACCCAGCACGATCGTGAGCGGGCCGCCGAGGTCGGAGCCCTCGGGGCGGGCGTCGAGGGTGAAGCCCTGCTGGAGGCCGAGCGGGCCGTTGACGTACCACTGCGTCACCGCGCCGTGGTCGTACTCCACGCGGTTCGTGTCGGTCGAGACGGTCGCCGCCCCCAGGGGTCGCACGTCCTCGCCGTAGCCCAGGCCCCGGACCGAGAGGGACCACGAATCGGCCCCGGAGACGATCCGGAATCCCCCCGGGCCGACTGTCGCGTCGTAGGCGTTCGCGGCGTTCGCCAGGACGATCGCCCCGCCGTCGTCCGTCGCCGCATAGGAGGCGTCGCGGCTCCCGAACGACTCCGAGACGGCGTAACGCGCCGCGACCGGCAGCCCGGCCGCGAAGCCCGAGGCCGGCGCGACGCGCGCCTCCAGGCCGTCGAGGCTCGGCCGCTGCCGCCGCTTCCGGCGTTCGATCTCCCGCGCACGCCGGCCGTCCGACCCCGCCGGGAGGGATCCCGGCCCCTTCGCGTCCATTCCGGTCATCAGAGGCACTCGTCCGGTGAGGCGCTTCCCTTCCAGGAGAACGCGGAGGCCGTCGCCGCCCGCCCGGCGACGATCCGACAGCCAGATCCTATCATGTCGCGTATCATCCCTCCAGAATGTCGAGGCGATCCAACGTGGCGAGGCCGCCGGCGGTCGACTAGGATCGCGGGCTTGGAGGACCCGAAGAGGCCGGGGGGAGGCGTCGATGAAGCGTTGCGGCTGGGCGAAGGACGAGGCGTCGATCCGCTATCACGACGAGGAGTGGGGCGTGCCGACGCGCGACGACCGCCGCTGGTTCGAGTTCCTGATCCTGGAAGGCGCCCAGGCGGGCCTGAGCTGGGACACGATCCTCCGCAAGCGCGAGAACTACCGGCGCGCCTTCGACGGCTTCGATCCCGAGTCCGTCGCCCGGTTCGACGCCGACCGCGTGGCGACCTTGCTGGCCGACCCGGGGATCGTCCGCAACCGCCTGAAGGTCGCCTCGGCCGTGCGCAACGCCGGGGCCTTCCTGAAGGTCCGAGACGAGTTCGGCACGTTTGACGCCTACATCTGGCGGTTCGTCGACGGCCGCCCGATCCGCAACTCCTGGCGATCGCTCCAGGAAGTCCCCGCCAGCACCGCCGTCTCCGACGCGATGAGCAAGGACCTCAAGGGGCGCGGGTTCAACTTCGTCGGATCCACCATCTGCTACGCCCTCATGCAAGCGACGGGGCTGGTCGACGACCACCTCGTCGACTGCCATCGCCACGGGAAACTGGGGGGGCGTTGACGCCCGGTCGGGGCGGCCGGCGGCGGAATTCCGCGCGAATCGGGCCCGCCGCGTAAGTTCACCCGGTCGACGATCGTTCCTGATCAGGCGAGGAGTCGCCGCGCGTCGGCCGGCCTGGCGGGCCGGCGCGTCGCGGCGACGGGCGTCCTGAGGAGGTGGTCATGAGCGCGATCTTCGGAGAGTTGCTGACCTTCCCGCAGGAGAACGGCCCGGACGTGCGGCTCCGGGTCTTCGGCGACGAGCGCTACGCGCGTTACGAGAACGTCGACGGCTACACGGCGGTCTACGACGAGGCCCTGGGCCGGTTCTGCTACGCCGCGATGCCGGGCAACCGCCTGATCTCGACTGGCGAGCCGATCGAGGGGCCCCCGCCCCCGGGGGTCGTCCGGCACCTCCAGGAGTCGCTGGCGGCGCGTCGGGCCAAGACGGAGGAGCGGGAGATGCTCCACCACCCGCCCGAGGCCGAGGCCTTCGAGCGCGTGGTCCGCACGTTCGGGCCCAACCAGGGGCTGCTCGCCGGGCGGCAGCTCTCGATCGGCCGGGTGCAAGGGCTGACGATCCTCGTGAACTTCCAGGACGTCGCCAGCTCCACGACCGCCGCCGACGTGGACGCGATGCTCAACGCCGACGACTACACGCGCAACGGCAACGTCGCGTCCGCCCGGCAGTACTTCCTCCGCGTCTCCAACGGGATGCTCGACTACACGAACACCGTCGTCGGCCCGTTCACGCTGAGCCGGAACCGCCGCGATTACGTCAACACGCTGCTGGTGGAGGAGGCCCTGCGGCTGGCCGTCGCGTCGGGAGTCGACCTCCGCCGCTTCGACTCGCGGGGCGAGGGGATCGTCGACGCGCTCAACATCCTCTACGCCGGCCAGAGCCTCTACCAGGGGAACCTCTGGCCGCACAACTCGTTCATCAACGTGCGCGCCGGCGGCGTGCGCACCAATCTGTACCTGCTGACGGGCCTGGGCCGCGACCCCTCGGACCTGTCGATCGGGACGTTCTGCCACGAGAACGGCCACCTGCTCTGCCGGTTCCCGGACATGTACGACTACGGCAGCCGCGACGACGACGAGCAGGACAGCTCGGGCATCGGCTACTACTGCCTGATGGGCGCCGGCAACCACCTGGACGGCGGCCGCAGCCCGGCGCCCGTCTGCGCCTACCTGCGCGACCTGGCCGGCTGGGTCGGCACGGTCGTCGACCTCAACGCCCCCGGCGTGCACGCCGCCGAGGCCGGCCGCTACGACGTGGCGTTCAAGTTCCGCACGAGCAGGCCCAACGAGTACTTCCTGGTGGAGAACCGGATGCGCGTGGGCCTGGACCGGGCGGGCTCCTCCAGCGGGCTGGCCGTCTACCACTGCGACATCCTCGGGTCCAACGAGCTGCAGCAGGGGACGGCCGACCGGCACTACCAGTGCGCCTTGCTCCAGGCCGACGGCCGCCGCGACCTGGAGGCCGACCCGAGCCTCGGCAACCCGGGGGACGGCGGCGACCTCTTCGGCCCGATGGGGGGCGTGGTGCTCTCCAGCATGTCGACGCCGCACTCGCGCGAGTGGGACGGCCGCGAGTCGGGCCTGATCCTCTCGGACGTGGAGATCGACGGCGATCTCATCCGGTTCCGCGTCGGCGAACGCGCCGCCTCGCAGGTCGTCCGCGGCGAGCAGGCGACCGAGGCGCGGATCCCGGACAACACCACCGCCGGCGTCTCCAGCGTCATCCCGATCGCCGCGTCCGGGGTCGTCCGTCGCATCAAGGTGGACCTGGAGATCCGCCACCCGTTCATCGGCGACCTCGTCGTCGAGCTACTCGCCCCCTCGGCCGCCCGCGCCGTGCTCCACTCCCGCCAGGGGGGGTCGAAGGACGACCTGATCGCCGCGTTCGACTCCGACCGCCCCGGCGAGCTGGCCGCGATGCTCGGCCAGCCGATCCGAGGCAACTGGACCCTCCGGGTCGCCGACCGCGCCCGCCGCGACGTCGGCCGGCTCGTGCGCTGGAGCCTGGAGATCGAGACCGCGTCGAGCTGATCGCCGACCCCGGCGAGGCCCCCGACGATTGCCCCGCGCCGACGGCGCTGCGATCATGAGGGCCCCTCCCCTCCACGCCCGCCGGGTCGCGGGCGGGGGGGCCTCTCCGGAGCCCTCGCCATGCGCACCTCGATCGTCGCGACGCTGTCCGCCCTCCTCGCGGCCTCCGCCCTCGCCCCGGCCCGGGCCGACGGGCCCATCAAGCTGCTGGCGGAGAACCCGCGGTACTTCGAGTTCCGCGGCGAGCCCACGCTGCTGATCACCTCGGGCGAGCACTACGGCGCCGTCCTGAACCTGGACTTCGACCAGCGCGCCTATCTCGACGAGCTGCAACGCCACGGCCTCAACAACACCCGGACGTTCGCCGGGACCTATCGCGAGACGCCCGGCTCGTTCAACATCCGCGACAACACCCTGGCGCCGAAGCCCGGCCGGTTCGCGTCCCCCTGGCTGCTCGTCTCGAAGCCCGGCGAGCCCGAGAAGTTCGACCTCGACCGCTACGACGACGCCTACTTCGAGCGGCTGAAGCAGTTCCTGACGCTGGCCGCCGAGCGCGGGGTGGTCGTGGAGTACGACCTCTTCTGCGTGCTCTACGACGACGGCCTCTGGGCCATCAACCCGATGAACGCCGCCAACAACGTCAACGGCGAGGGGAAGTGCCCCCGAGGCGAGGTCCTGACCCTCCAGCACGACGACCTCACCGCACGCCAGGTCGCGCTCGTGAAGAAGACGGTGGCCGAGCTGAACGAGTTCGACAACCTCTACTACGAGATCTGCAACGAGCCCTACTTCGGCGCCAACGCCGAATGGCAGGCGCAGATCGCCGCGACGATCGTCGAGGCCGAGCGGGCCCTGCCGAAGAAGCACCTGATCTCGCAGAACTTCGCCAACGACAAGGGGAAGGTCGAGAATCCCGACCCCAACGTCTCGTTCTACAACTTCCACTACGCCGTCCCCGAAGCCGTGACGATGAACGCCCACCTGGACCGGCCGATCGGCGACAACGAGACCGGCTTCAAGGGGAACGACGACCGCGTCTACCGGACCCAGGCCTGGCGGTTCCTGATGGCCGGCGGGGCCCTCTTCAACAACCTCGACTACTCGTTCACCGCCGCCCACCCCGACGGCACGGCCGAGGTGACGCCCCCCACCCCCGGCGGCGGCGGCCCCGCCTTCCGCAAGCAGATGAGCGTCCTCGCCGGGATCCTCCGCGAGGCCCAGGTCTGGAAGATGGGGCCCGCTCGCGAGGTCCTCGGGGGGGCCAAGCTTTTCAAAGGAAGCCACCTCGACATCCTGGCCCGCCCCGGCGCGGTCCTCGCCTACGTCGACCAGGGGCCGGGCTTCGGACTGACGCTGAACCTCCCGCCGGCCTCGTATGCGTACCGCTGGATCGACCCGATCACCGGCGACGTGCTCGCGCAGGGCGAGTTGGACTTCGACGGGGCGGTCACCGGCGCCCAGTTCGTCTCGCCCGCCTTCGCCGAGGACGTGGTGCTCATCCTCCTCGCCAAGTGACACGACGCCGGAGCGTGCGATGGACCCGAAGACGAGCCGAGACGAGGTCGAAGCCGCCCCGAGAGGCCGGGGACCGCTGCCGCTCCTCACCTTCGCGATCCTGGCGCTGCTCGGCCTGGCCGTCTTCTCGTCCAAGAAGGGACGCCCCATGAAGCCCGCGCCCGACCTCCTCCGCCTGGCCTTCCCCCCCGGCGCGGCCGTGACCGAGCATGACGCGACCCAGGCTCAGGTCTTCGAACCCGATTGGTGGCTCGACGTCCGTCCTTTGGAGCCCGACCAGGTCGACAACGGGCTGCGGGCCTATCGCGCGATGCGGGCCCCCCTGCCCCCCTTCCTGGAAGAGATCCTGCACGGGGCCGACGGCTCAACGATCCACCGCCTCGTCCAGCGCCACGGCGACCCCGCCGAGGTGGTCCGGATCGAGTACTTCATCTCGTTCGACGGCGATTGGATCTCCGCACACGCCGGGTCGCGCGACCTCGATCGGCCGCTCGACCCGGCCCCCATCGACGCGATGGTGCGCGCCCTGCGGCTGGAGCCCCAGTCGAGGCCGGACCGCGAGGTCCCCCCGGCCTGGCGGGCCTATCAGCGCGACCGCCGGCCGGGCTCGCCGATCGCCAAGTTCGTGCTCTCCATGCCCCCCGCGCCGGTCCTGATCGGCGATCCCCAGGCCCTCCTGCTCGACCACGGCCTGCCCACCGACGAAGACTTCGACCGCGGCGGTCGGAAGATCACGCCCGAGGTGATCGAGTTCTACACCAAGGACGACCCCATCAGCATCCGCGTGGACGTCCTCCTCGACGATCCTCCGCCCGGGGCCGTCGGCGAGCCCGTTTTCGCGGCCCCGCTCCGGATCGTCGACGCGATCGCCATGACCTGTGGCTTCGATGAGGCGGAACCGCCCCAGGTCGCCATCCCCTCGGGCGAATACGACCTGAACATCGCGGTCGTCAACCGAGGCGTGGAGGACGAGGGGATGCTCACCGACGCCGAACGGTTCGCCCGCGACGATTTGGAGCGCTACGAGTTCCGCCTCACGCCCCGAACGTCCGAGCCCTGACCGGATCCCTCCCGGCCGGCCGCGCTCCACGGGCGCGACTCCCGACGCCCCCTCGGCCACGCCGCGAACGCCCTGAGGGATCCCAATCCGATGACGCCAAACGAACTCGCGAACCTGGCGAATCGCACCCCCGACGCCAGGCCGCCGGGCTTCGGACTCACGTTCGTCGCGCGTGGTTTGGATGCAGGAGAGGCCCTCGCCCTGCTGGAGCGGATTCGCCAAGCGTGGGAGGTGATAGCGAGGTGGGGGCGGTGGTGCGACGAGGAGCCTGGAGAATAGCTCGACTCGGAAGACGGCCTCGCGGAACTGCCAGGCTGGCTCCGCGAGGCCCTCGGGCGTGAGCCGTCCTACGAGGTCGAGAACTGGCTGGACGGTCTGCACGACCGGGAGTGGGTCTGGTGGAGCGGCGCGGCCCTCGGCCGCCTCGTGAAGATCGACCTCTCCGCCGAAGCCATGCCCGTCTCGACTTGGCCAATCCTGTTCGTCATCGAGAAGGCGAGCGGCTCGGTCGTCTACCGGGGCGATTGGATCCCCTTGGGAGACGTCGCCGGCACCATGGGTTCGTCGGCCTGAAGCCCCGTCCGCTTACCCACCGGCCAAGAAATCATCACGTCGCGGCGAACCCATTTGCCAGGCCACCCCAAACAGCATATCTTACCCAATATTCAAAAGTCGCATCGGATCCGCACCATCCGATCGGCTCGAGCGTAAGACCGTCGACGGTCATCCATGAAGTCGTGCAGAACCACCCGACATCCGGTCCCCGGCGTGGGCCCGGCCCTTCTCGAAGGCGACACCATGATCAGCCCCAGGCGTCTCGCGGATCGGCTCTCCGGGCTCCGAGTTGGATCGTTGGTCAAAGACGATGCGCGTTGGCGTCGGCGGAAGGTCGCGGCGCGGTTCGCGGTCGGGGCGGCGATCCTGGAAGAGCGTCAGCTGATGACGGGGGTCGAGATGCCGCTGGCGCCCCCGGGCTCGCCGGACAGGTACAACACGGTCGGCGCCCTGAGCGACGTGCTGTTCGTGGGCGACGCGACGTACGGGGACGTGCCGGTCAAGCAGATCACGATCTACAACAACTCCGCGCAGACGATGTACCCGTTCCTGTACGGGCCCAATACGGGCCAGTCGACGGCCGGCGGCTATTACGACCCGATCGACGACCATAACGAGGAATATCGCGGCTACATCGGCTACGCGCAGGCGGGTGTGAACTACCTGGGGCTCCTCCCCGGCCAGTCGATCACGGTCAACGTCCCGCTGGTCTTCTGGGACTCGGGACGGGCGGCCGTCGCCACCGACCCCGCCGACCTGCTGCCGACCGACCCGAACACGAGCAAGAACAGCCCGATCACCAACCCGTTCTTTTTCTTCTACAAGAACATCGACGGCACCGACACGGAGCGGTTCGTCGTCGACGCGGCCGCCAGCAGCGGCGGCGACGGGATCGTGATGTTCTACCACTCCGAGGACCCGATGGCGGCCGTGAACCCGGGCGCCGACGCACCCGAGCAGCTCCTGGAGTTCACGATCCGCGACCAGGACTTCCTGACCAAGCTCTCCACGCCCAGCAATCCCATCGACCCGTCTCAGCTCGTCACGCTCATCAACTACGACGTGTCTTACGTCGACCACCTTCTGCTGCCGGTCGCGATGCAGGCGACGAACGTCCCCGTCCCGAACACGAACGTGAAGCGCGACTACGGCTGGATCGGCGCGAAGCAGTCCTACCTGCAAGGTCCGAACAGCCTCCAGGCCGCGATCGCGAACTTCACGGGCAACACCCCGGCCAACGGCCTGGGGACCTACTTCGGGGGCCGGGGCTGGCCGACGTTCTTCAACCCGAACTACGGGCCGACCAACCGCGGCGTGGGCCTCCGCATCCCCGGAGGGGCCAACATCCTCTTCGCCAGCCCGCTGGCGGGCATCCGGTCGTCTTACAGCCGGCCCTTCGGGCCGAACAACCACTGGATGCTTTCGAGCGGCGGAACCGGGCCGATCCAGTACGCGCTCGGCGGCAACTTCCGAGCGCCCAACCGGGCCGTCGTGACCAACGTGCCAGGGGTGGACAATATCCTCCAGGCGCTCACGCCGGGCATGGCGGTGACGGCCAACGGGGCGCCGGCGGGCCGGGTCCAGTCGGTCAGCACCGCGACGAACACCGTGTTCCTCGCCGGGGCCCCGAACATCCCCGACGGCACGCCCGAGACGTTCGTCTTCTCCAACCCCGCCAGCGACCCCTACGCGTCCAAGCTGACGAACCTCTGGTACTCCTGGGCGGCCTATTACCAGGGCCTGTTCAACGGCGTCGCCCCCCAGACCCTCGCGGCAAACATCGCCTCCGACACCGACAACAGCGGCGACGACTACCGCGTCCTCACCTTCACCCAGAACCAGCCGAGCCTGGCCCTGGGGATGCAGGTGACCGGCGCGGGGATCACCGCCCTAACCACGATCGTCAAGATCGAGACGGTGAACAACGTCCAGACGATCTACCTGAGCGCGCCCATCCCGGGGGTGTCGGCCCCCACCCAGGCGGAACTGACGTTCACAGCCCCGCAGCCGATCGCCTTCGCCGACCAGGCGACGATCATCCCGCTGCGATTCCCTCCCGCCCGGCAGGCGTACGCCAAGCAGTTCGCGGCCACCGTGTATGAGGTGCTCAGCGTCTTCAGCACCGCGCCGAGGAAGGTCCCCGCGCTCCCCGGCTCGATGGAGGTGGTGGGGAATTCCATCGGCGGCAACGTCGGGTTCCTGCCGACGGCCCTGCCGACGAACTACGTGAACATCTCGGCCGACGTCCGCGACCTGGTCAAGTCCGCCCTCCGCGGGGTGCCCGACTTCGTCCAGTACGGGGAATCGCTCTGGTATCCGCCGCCGAGCCAGCCGACCGGAGGCCAGACCTACAACGTGTTCAACCTCGACCCCTACGTCTGGTTCATCCACAGCCGGCTCGGCCTCTCCGGCTACGGCTTCTCGTTCGACGACGACACGGCCGACGTGGGGGCGAACGGCACGAGCACCCTCTCCATCGCCATCGGCGGCCTCAAGGGGCTCGGCAATCAGGTCGAATGGGCCCCGAGCGCGCAGTGGGGCACCGTCGGCAGCCTGGCGACGATCACCCAGGGGACCGGCGACCTCGCGGGGCAGTCGATCATCTCCCTGCAGGACCCGGTCGTCTACAACCAGATCCGGCCGAACGACAAGGCGAACGCCGTGGTCGGCGCGTACGTCTGGGGCCCCGGCATCCGGCCGGGGACGAACCTCACGCAGACCGCGATCATCGACCAGAACCAGTTCGTCCTCAGCCAGAATGCGCCCACGAGCGCCGGGCCCGTCTTCCTGTACTTCACCGGCAAGGACCAGCCGCCGCTGACGCGGCTCCGATCGAGTCGCCCCTGAGCGAGGCGATCGGGCCCGGCCGGGGAGCCCCCGCGCCGGGCCCGGGTCGTCAGCGATGCTTCTCAAACGGGATCGTCGCCGATCCGCCGCCGAGTTCGACGATCAGATCGCCGAAGAGCTGATCCGTCTGGTACATCCCGGGCTCCGAGACGAACAGCGACCCGCCGCGCGGGTCCTTGGCGTCGGGCTTGTGATGGAGGGCCACGTCCGCCGGCGCGTCCTGCCCGGGCAGCCGGACCTTGAGCGAGGCCGACGCCGGGGGCGGGGTCAGGGCCGCGGCCTTGTCGGGGGCCAGGAAGTAGGCGGCGAGCACGCCGTCGGCCCGGGCGGTCGCCTTGGGGGTGGGCCTGGCCAGCACCTCGCCGAAGCCGACGTCGTTCGGCAGGGGGACGAGCAGGCCGCCGTGCGGCCCCACCTCGTCCGCGACGTAGCCGCCCCCGGGCGCGGCGGGGGAGCCGCACCCGAGGGGTGCCGAGGCGAGGGAGAGGAGCAGGGCGAGCCGAAGGGCCCGCCCCGGGGTATTGGTCATCTCGCGATCGCTCCAGGAGGGGACAAGGGGGCTGTCGGGAGTCAGTAGGCGTCGGAGCTGAGGACCTCGCCCCCGGCGCGGGTGCCGAGGCCGCGCCACGTCTCCAGGTTCACCGAATCCTTGACGAACCTCACCGATCCGTCCCCCAGCAGCACGTTCGCGCCGCCGGGGTGCTGGCTCCGGGCCGAGACGATGGCGTGCTCGCCCGGCGTGTCCATGGTCGAGCTGTACGACCCGCAGTCGATCCCCCTCCAGTTCGGCGTGGCGACGTGGTTGTACATCGTGGCGATGTACCAGGCGAACGGCCAGCCGTCGGAGAAGTCCGAGCCGGGAAGCAGCCGCCCCTGCGCGTTGAAGTTGAAGGAGTCGATCCGCCGCGCCGTGAGGCAGTCCTGGAACAGCTCGTCCCGGTTCGGCAGCCCGGCGGCGCGGCCGACTCGCGTCACGTTGTCCGAGAGCGAGGGGAGCTGCGTGGCGACGGGGAAGCCCGTCCCCTTCGTCCGCTCGGCGAACGCCGCCGTGTTGCTCAGGCCGTCGGTGAAGCCCGCCACCGAGATCCCCGGACCGATCGTGAAGGCGCCGTTTCCGCCGGACGCGGCCGTGATCGTCGCCTGGGCGTTGTGCGCCTCCGCCCCGGCGTAGGGGGTCGACCCGCCGAAGTTGTAGCGGTAGTTGTTCTCGCTGATCCCCCCCGCCGTGGTGTTGGGGTCCGACGGGCAGAGGAACGTGCTCTGCGCGATCGCGAACGCCGTGTAGTTCGGCGAGTACACCGTCGCCCCGCCGCCCGACGTGATCCGCGAGGTGTTCGGCGCCGAGAAGTTCATCGCGTTGTACGCGTTGACCTGCTCCATGTAATTCAGGATGTGGCAATGGACCGAGTAATACCCCGTCCAGCCGCCGGCCGTGTCCGGAGTCATCGTCCCGTAGCTGGTGTAGCTGGTGGAGACGGTCGAGCCGACCCTCAGGTCGGGCGTCATCCGCCCGGGGGGGAACGTGTTGTGCGTGCTCAGGTAGTTGTGCAGTCCCAGGCCGATCTGCTTCATGTTGTTCGTGCACTGCACCCGCCGGGCGGCCTCGCGGGCCGACTGCACGGCGGGGAGCAAAAGCGCGATCAGGACCGCGATGATCGCGATCACGACCAGCAGCTCGATCAGCGTGAACGCGGACCGGGCGCAGTCCCGGCTCGGGGGTCTTCCAGGCATCGGGGCTCTCTCACATAAGGGGATGAGGGCGGAGAACGCGATGCGACGCGGCGACGCGCCAGGCCCGACGGACGCCCGCCGATCGAAGCTCGCGCGGACGACGCGGAGCGATCCCGGCCGAGAGAGGAGGCCCGATCGTCGTCGTCGTCGTCGTCCAGGGATAACGTGCGATCATGAAAGCGCCGTGGATCCGACGTGAAGATCCGTCGAATCGATGCGACCAGGCGAGGAGAGAGGGGGAGGAGGGGCGCCGGCCGACCCGAGTTTACAAGGCGTGTCCGCGATTTCCAACCTGTCGTTTCATTTTTCGAGCATGTCCCAATCGCGCCGGGTCGTCCCGTCGCCGGACGACTGTCAGTCCGCCGGCTCGAAGACCTTCACGTCCGGGTGCATCGTGTAGAGGCGGTCCCCGTCGGGCGTGGTCACGAGCACGGCGCTCGAGCAGTTGTCGCCGATGATCGGGTTGCCCGGGAACTTCTCCCAGCGGACCAGGTCCCTGGAGCGGGCGACGTTCGTCGTCCAGACGCGCACGGCGGGGTCGGCCAGGGCGTGATAGAACAGGTAGTAGAAGCCGTCGCGGCGGACGACCTGGTTGACGGCCACCGCCGCGCGGTCGAAGGGCTCGGGCCCCCGGGCCAGCACCGGCTCGTCCTTCACGTTCGTCCAGACCTTCAGATCGCGGCTGGTCGCCAGCCAGATCGCGTCGTCCCGACGCTCATAGAAGAGGTGCCAGACGCCGTCCTCGTACCAGGCGGTCGGCGTGCCGAACGACCCGGGGCCGATCGGCGAGCCGTCGACCTTGCGGACGTCGAGCGAGCCGTGGTCGGTCCAGCTCACGCCGTCGGTCGAGCTGAGCCGATGGGCGACGTCCCCCCTCCCCTCGGCGAACATCTGGAACGTCCCGTCGACCCGGACGACGCAGAGGTCCTCGACCCACGACTTCGCGAAGATCGGCTTGCCGGGATCGCGCCTCCAGACCTTGCCGTCGGGCGAGGTGGCCCTCCCCAGCGCCATGCCCCTCGGGCGCTCCGGATTGTAGCCGGTGTACCACAGGGTGAAGCCGTCGCCGTCCGGCAGGATGAACCCGCGCTCGCGGATCAGGCGGTCCCAGGTGTCCTCGCCCGTCCCCCGAAACACCGGATTCCCCGCGACCGGCCGCCACGAGGTGAACCGCCAGGGCTCATCCTCCCCTAAGGCCCCCGCCCCGCCTCCGACCAGGACCGCCGTCCCCAACACCAACCGCACCAACGACTTCAACATCCCCACCGCCCCCCTCGCCCTGAATCGTCTAGGTTCGTCTTGCATCGACGGCCCGCCATCGCTACTCTCTTTACTAACCCGAAGCTGATCGGGGCGGTAGCTCAATTGGGAGAGCGCAGCGTTCGCAATGCTGAGGTTGAGGGTTCGATCCCCTTCCGCTCCACTATTCCTAACCCTTGCCGAATCCTTGTGTTAGGATACCCGCCGGACCTCGGCGGTGCGGCCGAATGACTCCAAGAAAGCCGGTAGTCTACCGGATTTGGAGATTTGGCCCATGTCCACGCCCACCCGCCGGACGCCCACATACCGGCACCACAAGCCCTCCGGCCAAGCGGTCGTCACCTTTGACGGCCGAGACTTCTACCTCGGACGGCACGGCTCCCCGGTGAGTCGGGGGAGTACGATCGTCTCTTGGCCGAGTGGCTCTCCAACGGCCGTCGGCTCGCGACTCCAGCGGCCGAGGCGGACCTTTCCGTCAACGAACTGTTCTTGGCCTACCTCCGGCATGCCGACGGGTATTACGTCAAGAACGGCAAGCCCACTGTCGAGCCGGGGAACATCCGGTTGGCCGGCCGGCCGCTTCGGCAACTCTACGGCCAAACTCCGGCCCGGGAGTTCGGCCCCGTGGCCTTGAAGGCGGTCCGGGGGGCGATGGCGGAGGCCGACATCTGCCGGTCCGAGATCAACCGCCGCATCGGCCGCATCGTTCGCGTCTTCAAGTGGGCCGTCTCGGAGGAGATGGTCCCCCCGTCGGTCCATCAAGCCCTGCAAACCGTCCCGGGCCTCCGGCGAGGCCGGGCCGACGTTCGGGAGTCGGAGCCGGTTCGGCCGGTCCCCGATGCGTTCGTCGACGCCATCGAGCCCTATGTCTCGCGACAGGTCTGGGCGCTGGTCGAGTTGCAGCGTCTCACCGGCATGCGGCCCGGCGAGGCGTGCGTCATGCGAACGGCCGACATCGACACTTCGGGCAAGGTCTGGGTCTACACGCCGGAGCGGCACAAGACCGAGCACCACGGCCGGGAGCGGCGGATCTATCTCGGCCCGGCGGCCCAAGCGATCCTCCGACCGTGGCTCCGGACCGAGCTGACGGCCTACCTCTTCTCCCCGGCGGAGGCGACGGCCGAGCGGCAGGCCGCGATGCGGGAGCGGCGCAGGACCCGCGTCCAGCCCTCGCAACGAAACCGGGGGAAGGCCAGGCCGGAGAAAGAGCCGGGCGAGGTCTACACCACGGAGAGCTACCGCCGGGCGATCGCCTATGGGGTCAAGCGGGCCAACGCGGATCGGGCGAAGCGGGGAGAGTCGGAGGTCCCGTCATGGCACCCCCACCAACTCCGGCATTCGGCCGCGACCCGGCTCCGGAAGGAATTCGGCCTCGACGTGGCGAGGGCCGTCCTCGGTCATAGCTTCCCGGTCGTAACGGAACTGTATGCGAAGTTGGACGGGACGAAAGCGGCGGAGGCGATGGGACGGATCGGCCGATGGAATCGGGATTCGGATGAGCGGCAAGCCCGAATTGCATGCTCGCGATAATCCGCAAAGGTTTTATCCCCTTCGCCAACAACTGGTTCCGATTGCGAGAGCGTGAGATTTGAGACACGCTCCCGACAGGGCCCTTTAAATAGAACTATGAAGCGAAGAAAGACCCGATGGCACTCGAATGCCCTCGGGTTTTCGCATTTCGAAAAGCGCCCCCCGCTCACATCCCACCTCGCTCCGTGTATCCCGCAGTTCTGGGACGGCTCAGTTCGACGACGCCCAAGAGCCGGGGCTCACCTTTCATCCGGGAGGGGCGGCGCAGATGCCCCGATCTCGCTCCGAGAAACCCCAATCTCATGCGACTTCCCCGTCGCGTCCCAAGCGTAAGGCCTGCGCGTCATCGAAGCAGGTCGATAGAACGGCCGTCGCACAGGCCGTCCGAATGGCGATCGAACATCTCCTTTCCCAAGAGCTGTTCACGCCCGACGAAATCTGCATGGCTTTAAGGATCTCGCGTCCCACCTTCTATCGCCACCGTCAGCAAATTCTCGATCAGCGGGAGTCGGACTCCCGCGAGACTTGCGATGAGGATCTCTGGGGCGCGCAAGCCCCCCCACTTCAATTCCTCACACCACCAACTTCCAAAGGCTCCCTCACGGGCCGGCTTCACCCTGCGCGGGTGTAACCGCCGCCCCCGGTCCCCTTTTGCCCCGAGGGTCATCATGATCGACTCGTCATGCGAAGCGCTCCTCCCTCTGGCCCAAGCGGCCGACGAACTCCCCCGACGTCGAAGGGGGCGGAAAACCCACATCTCGACTCTCTACCGATGGGCGACGGCCGGTTGCCGGGGAGTCGTGTTGGAGACCATCCAGGTCGGGGCCACGCGTTGCACCAGACGAGAGGCGTTGCAACGGTTCTTCGAGCGGCTGTCGACTCCCGTCCAAGCCGGAGCCGGGATCGCACCGAGCCCTTCCGGCCGGACCCTCGCTCAACGTCGGCGAGCCTAGGCGGAGGCCGAACGCAAGCTGACCGACATGGGGGCCTAAGCCGTGAAAAAGCCCTACCTGCTGATCGGGCTCGGCTCCGGCCGAGAAGCGTGGCTCTCGATCGAGCTGGATTCCCTGCGGTTCGTGCTCGAAACCGAAGACCGCAAGCCGACGGTGGAGACCCTCGCCCTGTCGGAGTTGAAAGACCGGCTCCCGGGCCTCACCAGTCTCGTCGCCGAGGTCCTGGCGCAAGCCGTGAAATCCAACGGAGCCTGAAACGGGAGAGGCCGTCGGGGAGGTGATCCCGACGGCCTCTCATAGCTCGCGTCTCGCTAACGACGGAGTTCATCCAGATGAATCCCAGCAAGCGTCTCACGCGCGGGGAATCCCGCGATGCGAATCATGAACAGAACGGCCTCCCGCTTGGCCGCTACGGGCCCGACGACGAAACCACACCGGACGTCGGGACCGACGGTCGAGCGGCCTCTGTCGGCCTCCCAGGCCCTCCGGAGGCGCTACGGCCCGGTGCGGCCGATCCGTTCGACCTGGCCTCGCTCCGGCTCCCGCAAGACACGCGTCGGCCGTCGGCGTCAAACGGCTCGTCACGACGATTCCTGTTCGGAAGCCATCCCAGGAGTGGTTCGTCCGGGCCCACCCCGATTCGTCGTATTGGCTTTCGACGCCGGTCCTCGAGCTGAAAGAGGACCGGGAGGTCTACCTCGTCGCGCAGGGCCTCTGGCCCGAGCTGGCCTCGGAGGCGACGTTCTCCCCCCGGTTGCTGGTGACGGCCGTCAACCAGCAAGGCGTGCCGTTCCTCTGGCCGATCCGCCTGCCGGGCCCCGATGGCAAAATCGACGATTGGAGCCGATCCGCCCTGGACGCGGCCGATGAGGCCAAGTCTCGCTGGGTCCGAATCACGGCCAACATGAGTTTGGGCGCCTACGATCTCTCCGTCGCCACCGGCCCGGCGGCGGAGCCCAGTTGGCCCGACCTGACGTTCCAGGAGATCATCAAGACCGCGTTCCGGGACAAGATGGTCTCCGACAGGTCCCACCCCGTCCTCCAAAACGCCTTCGCGGGGAGGTCTAATCGATGCCTCCCGGACATGGCTTGGACGCCTACCGGGAGGTTTGGCTCGCCGATTTCGTGTTCTCGACCCCGCCAGGCGAACGGCCCACCCCCGTTTGTCTGGTGGCTCGGGAGTTCCGGTCGGGCCGGACCATCCGGCTTTGGCAAGACGACCTCCAGGGCCCGTCGGCTCCCGCCCTATCCGATCGGCCCCAATGCGCTGTTCGTCGCCTACTTCGCCTCGGCCGAGCTGGGTTGCCATCTGGCGTTGGGTTGGCCGCTCCCGGCCCGCGTCCTGGATCTCTACGCGGAGTTCCGGAACGTCGCCAATGGCCTCTGTCCGCCCAACGGGTTCGGCCTGCTGGGGGCGCTGATGCGGTACGGCCTGGACGCGATGGACGCGACCGAGAAGGGAGCTATGCGGGATCTGGCCATCCGGGGCGGCCCCTGGACGGCGGAGGAACGGGAGGCGTTGCCGGCCTATTGCGAATCCGACGTCCTGGCGTTGTCGAAATTGCTCCCTCGGATGCTGCCGGAACTGGATCTCCCCCGGGCCGTGGCCTGCCGAGGCCGATACATGGGGGCCGTGGCCAGGATGGAATGGGCCGGAGTCCCGATCGATACGGAAACCCTCTCCCGGCTCCGCGAGGGTTGGGAGTCCGTCCAGGAGCGGCTCATTCGGTCGGTCGACTCCCGCTTCGGCGTGTTCGACGGCAAGACGTTCAAGGCCGAGCGTTGGGCCGGTTGGCTGGCCCGATCCGGTGTGTCGTGGCCGAGGCTCGAATCCGGGGAGCTGGCGCTGGATGACGACACGTTCCGGGAGATGGCCCGGAGCCACCCCGACGTGGCCCTCATGCGGGAACTCCGAGTCTCCCTCTCCCAACTGCGCCTCCGCGAGCTGGCAGTCGGGGCCGACGGCAGGAATCGTAGCCTGCTGAGCCCCTACCGGGCCAAGACGGGCCGCAACGCTCCGTCCAACTCCCGTTTCATCTTCGGACCGTCCACATGGCTCCGGGGCCTCATCAAGCCGGAGCCGGGCCGGGCCGTGGCCTACCTCGATTGGTCGCAACAGGAGTTCGGGATTGCGGCCTCCCTCTCCGGAGATGAAGCGATGGCGGACGCCTACCGATCCGGAAACCCCTACCTCGCGTTCGGCAAGCAAGCCGGGCGGATTCCGAAGGACGGGACCAAGCAAACCCACGGGGCCGATCGTGAACTCTTCAAGGCTTGCGTGCTGGGCGTCCAGTACGGCATGGGCCCGGAGGCGTTGGCCCGGAGGATCGGCAAGCCGACGGCCTACGGTCGGGAGCTGTTGCGGCTCCACCGCGAGACTTACCCGGCCTATTGGCGATGGTCGGAGGGGGCCGAGACCCACGCGATGCTGCTCGGCCGGCTCCATACCGTGTTCGGCTGGACCCTTCACGTCGGGCCCGACGCCAACCCGCGTTCGCTCCGGAACTACCCATGCCAGGCGAACGGGGCCGAGATGCTGCGGCTGGCCTGCTGCCTGGCGACGGATCGGGGCCTCCCAATCATCGCTCCGGTCCATGACGCGATTCTGGCGGAGGGGCCAGCCGAATCGATCGACGAAATCGCGGCCGCGACCCAAGAGGCGATGGCGGAGGCGTCGGCCGTCATCCTGGACGGGTTCCGCCTCCGGTCGGACGTCAAGATCGTCCGATGGCCGGAACGCTACATGGACGATCGAGGCCGGGAATTCTGGGGGCGCGTCATGGCGTTGCTTCCCGGGAGCAGGAAGGCCGACCGCCGGCCCCTCGCCCGAGCATGGCAGGCTTGGCTCCCGTTGGAGCCGCACCCGAGCGGGATCGCCGGGAGGGGCTGTGTTGGATTGCAGGCGAACCCGTGCGGAATCGCCAACCCCGCCTAACTCTTACTCTTCTGTCTTCCTCTTTCGGCATATAGTGGGGGTCGGTCGGCGGAGCGGTTTGCCGGTTTCGGTGCTGTGTCGTTGAAGAGTGACCATTGTCATGCGACGGGGGGTCTGACTATGCGAGCGAGCCGTGTGCGAATCACGGTCCGGCGGCTGATTTTCCTCGTTGTCTTCGTGGGCATCTCGCTGGGGCTCGTGCAGGGTTGGCAGCGGTGGGCGATCTGCTCCGATCGGGCTGAGAGGTATGGATGGGTAGAGGAAGGGTACCGGCGGCGACAGCAGAACGCGGTCCTGATGAGCCGAATCTTCCGAAACCCTCCCCGCAATGAGGCGGCCCTTGATCAAAGCCTAAGAGAGATGAATTGGGACGGTCTCGGATGCGAGATAGACGGGACGAGTCTTCGAATTCTAAACGACCTCCGAGAGCCGGAGCGACTCGGAATTGCTGCCGATTATGAACGCGCGGCTAAAGATTATGGGAAGCACGCCGAGACTTGTGCTCGCTTGAGGCGTTTGTACAAAAAGGCCGTATGGCGGCCTTGGCTGCCAGTTCCGACAGGACCCACGTTCTACGTGTCGTAACGAATCCGGTATGGACGGTGATTCACGAGGGTCCCAAAAGACGGCGGCTCCAATCCTCTCACTGAAACGTCAGCAGTCCGGCCCGGAGCGGCCCCCCGTGCGATGCGACCATAAGGCCGACCTAGGCGTGTAGGACGCGGTTGACGAGCGGGTGATGGACCAGCGCCGGGCCGACCTTGCCGGGCCACTTGTAGCCCACGAGCCGGGCCGCCTCGGTCGCGTTGCCTTTGGTCTTCCACAGGTACGCGTCGATGAACGCCCGTTGCTTCGCGGTAATACCCGGGACGCTAGGGCGCTTCCGCTTCCGTCGGGCCCGTTCGATCTTCGACACGAGCTTGAGGAACTGCCGGTCGGCTCGGTTCATTGCTGCGGTCTCCCAAGCTGGCGAGGTGGAAACGGGTCCAGAATTCCTAGTTGCAACCTCCGATTCTTTCGCTGCTGGCAGGAACCGAATCCTAGTTCCCCGCGACTCGGGAATGCGGTACTGGCGTCGTCAGCGAGTTACCTACATGACGCCGCGTCTGAGGATCGACCCTACCTCACCGCCGCCTGGTTAACCTGCCGAGATCCGGCTTGTGCGATGTTGACCTGGGCGACCACAGGCAGGCTCAACCGCTGGATACGGGCGAGGGCGACCAAGCTCGCCTGGTAGCGTCGCACGGCCTGGTCGAAGTTCTTCTCGATCAGCCGCAAGGTCCCCGCCGACATCGGGTGCTTGTTGCCCCAGGCCAAGGCCAGGTAACGCTCCCAGGTCTGGACGTGCAGCCAGTCGCAGACGACGCGCGAGGCCATCAGCCGCACGACCGGCGACGATCCCGGCGGGGACAGTTCGCGGCGCATTAACTCGACCTGCGCCTCGGCCGGCTCTTTCGGGGCCGGGAGCACGTCCAATACCAGAGAAGCGGTCTCCGTCCCGATGTCACCACCGGCCCTCGCCGCCGCTTCGAGTGCGGCCGGAAGCTTCTCCGCCGCCAAGGCGTCCCCCTTGTTCGCCAGATGGAGCAGCTGGCCGAGGTTGGTCCGGGTCACCTGGATCGTCGTCTCGCCCACGTCGGCCCCCCTCCTCTGACGCCAGGGCCCGCGCCTCCGGCGGTGGTATCCGAGCGATTCCAGGGCCTCCGCGACCGCCGCGTCGACCTCCGCGCCATATGCGGCGATCTCGTCCTGCAAGGCTACGAGCGGGGCCAGCAGACGGGCCTGCTTGCGTCGCTCCATCGCGGCGTCGGCCTCTCTCGTCTCGCGGCAGTCCCTCGCCACTTCCAGGCACGCGGAGACGAAGAGATCCGGCATGCGGCCCCAGCAGCGGGAGGTGGACCGCCCGCCCCGGCGTGCCGACTCATAGGTGTAGAACCGGCCCCCGATCCGCTTCAAATGCATGGCCGCCCTTTCGATCCGTAACCCACATCCTTTCGGCTGCCCCACTCGGCGACCTTTCTCCCGCCCTTCGGGCGTCCCTTCCCGCTGAGCTTTCCGGGAATTCTCCGCGCGCACTTTAGTTCCTATCAGCATATCCAAATTGGTCTGTAATCTCGAAAAGCCGGTTCCTTTTCTGAGGAGCGATCTATGGGGCCTTCCCCAGCGTCGGAGAAAGAAACGTGGGATCTGGAGCGATTCCGGCTCCCGCCTGAGCTGACAGGCGAGGCTCCGGCCCGGAAGCGGCCGCCCCGCCATCGGCCGGGAGATCCATTCATCAAGGGGCCGATCCCCTATCTCTGGCTGGCGTCGGCCTGTCGGCTCCCGGGTTCTGGCCTCCACGTCGCGATGGCCTGCCGGTTCCTCTGCTGTCGATAGCGGACGCCGAACCGATGGGGCCTGGACGCCATCGCGAGAGGGTTGCAGATATCGCCCGACTCGGCCCGACGCGGCCTCCATGCGGCCGAAGGTGCCGGGTTGCTGGACGTGGAACGGGAGCCGGGTTGCAAGCCGGCCGTCTCGGTCCCGGCCGGCTCGGGGTCCGCATCGGCCCGTCGGCCGTTGTACGGCCCGATCCCCTGGCGTTGGTGGCTGCCCGCGTCGCGACTCCCCAGGCGTGCGCCCCACGTCGGCATGGTCTGTTGGTTACTGGCCGGATGGGAACGGCCGGCCGTGTTCGAGCTGGCCTTGGACGGTTGGCCGGATCTCGGCCTCTCCCGATTCTCGGCCTCCCCGGGCCTGGACCTCTTGGAGCGGGCGGGGCTGGTCTCGACGGTCCGATCGCCGGGCCGGTCTCCGATCGTCACGATCCTGGACGTCGAAGCTTAAATCATGAAAGCACGATCGAGGCTTGGAGACTCTCCGATAGACCTGACCTATCGTCGACGCCTGATCGTCGAAGCGTTCGTCGGCCCGGCCCGGGGCAACTCGACCGAGGCCGCGCGTCGCGCCGGATATCGGCAACCCCACATGGCCGGGCCGAGATTGATGGCGAATGATGGAATCCGAGCCGCGATCTCGGGCCGGACGGCCGCCGCGCTCGACTCGGACGAGATCCTCGCCCGGCTCGCCGAGATCGCCACCGGCGATATGCGGCATTTCCTCCGTTTCGACGACCGGGGCCGCGTCTCGCTCGATTTGGAGAGGGCGAAGCGGGAAGACCGGCTCCGTCTGGTCAAGCGGTTCAAGCTCACGACCCGCACCACGACGACCCGGGAGGGCGAGACGGTGGAAACGCGCGTGGAGTTGGAATTGCTCGACAAGCTCGACGCGTTGGACAAGCTGGCCCGCTATCACGGCCTGTATCGCGAGCGCCGGGAATCGTCGATGGGCCTGGCCCTGCTGCTGGCCGACGACGACCCCGAGGTCGACCTGTCCGCCGGGGAGGCTCGCATCCCGGCGGCATGACGCCCTGATGATGCAGGACGATTTCAGGAGACCGGCCCATGCCTTCTTCCGAGACGCAATTCCCGGCCGGCCGGAGCGGCAACCCCGCCGGCCGCCCCAAAGGCTCCAGGAGCGCCCGAGACGCGTTCCGGCGGGCCCTGGCACGACCCGACCCGGCGGCCCCGGAGCGGACCACCCTGGACGCGTGGGCGGCCGAGATCGTGAACGGCGCGACCAGGGCCGGAGATCGTCTCGCCGTACTCAAGTGGCTCGAAGGCGCGTCACCCCCGGCCGGGGCCGGAGGACCGCAAACCACGCTCGTCGACGTCGCGCGGAGGATGGCCCAGAAATTCCCCCGGATCAACCTCCCGGGAGTCCTCCGATAAGCGTCGGCATCCGGGGGGGACCTCCCCGGCGACGACCCATGAGCGTCGAATGAGTTCGCTTCGAGCGACGGCCCCGGAGGCCGCGAAATGGCAGGCCACCGTACCTCGCTGACCGCTCCGACCTCCCCATACGAATTTGAGGATCTCTCAACTCGCCACACTCCGCCGTGAGGTCGAGGCAATGGCGAACGAATGGGACTGGGAGGTGGGGGTGAGAAATCAGGTTCGGCGTCGCACGCCCCGGCCGGGGACGTCGGGCTCAGGGAAGGACGCGACGGCCCACCGCCGTGTTCAGTCCCAGCATGCTGCGGCGATGGCGGACCTGCGTGTCGCGGTACTGGCGGACGATCTCGTTGTACTCCCGCTGCGCAACCGCGAGGTCGACCAGGGCCGCCTCGCCCTCGTTGTAGCGTCGGAGCGCCTCGTCCCTGATGCTCCGGGCGCCGGGCAGCAGCTCACGCTCGATGCGGTCGACGGCCTCGCGGGTGACCAGATATTCCCGCTCGGCCTGGCGGACCTCGGTGGCGATCGTCAGCTCGAGCTGGTGAAGTTGCGTCCGGGTCTGGGAGACGTTGACGTAGGCGCGCTGGATGTTCCCCTGGTTTCGATTGTAGATCGGCAGCGGCACGGTCACTCCCACGGCCCACGAATGGGCGCTCTTGGTGCCGAACGGGGCGTTGTTCTGGAAGGTGTAGGGTTGCGCCAGGAGGTAGACGTCCTGGTAGCGCTCGGCCTTCGCCAGCTTCACGTCGGCCTGCGCCAGGGCGATCCCCAGGCGGGAGGCCGCCAGGTCCGGCCGAGCCTCGAAGGCCATCTGGATCAGCGCCTCCCCCGGCGGCGGCGGCGGGGACTGATCGCCGACGGTCCCGAGAAGCTCCAGCGACTCGACCTCGGCCAGCGGGATTCGCAGTAGGGGCGTGAGGGGCCTCTTGGCGCTCAGGAGGGCCTCTTCGGCGTCCGCCAGCCCGACCCTGGCCGCGTTGAGCTGCACCCGGATGCGTTCGACGTCGCCACGGCTCCGCTCGCCGCCCGTCAGGAGCCGTTCGGCTTTCTCGAGGAGCTGCTCAAGGCCGATGACGCTGGCCCGAGCGTATCGGACGGTCTCCCTGGCGCCCAGGATGGTCACGTAGGCCTCGTAGAGGGCGTCGATCTGCCGCCGAACCGCGTCCTGGTACTGGGCCTCGATCACCCGCACGGCCTGCGCCGCCACCGCGGTGCGGGCCTGGCGCTTATGAGAGACGTCCAGCGGATAGGTGACGTTCACGTCGTACTGGGTCGCGCCGCCGGGCCGCTTCTCGGAGAAGTCGCCGTAGGGGATGAGCTGGCTGTCGGCGTAGAAGATCGGGTTCGCCCGGAGGCTCGCGGTGAGGACATCGGCGCGCGCCTTGGGGATCTCGTGATATTGCGACCTGAGTTCGAGATTCTCCCCGACCAGGCGGTCGATCGCCGCGTCGAGCGTCAGGCCGTCCGGCGGGCCCTCGTCCTCGGCCGACGGCGGGATCGACAGGGGGCCGTAGAGCGGCGCCTCGGTGAAAGGCAGGGCCGGGGGGAGCGTGACCCCCTCGGTGGGGCGGATGCCGAACCCGGGTCCCGGTCGGGTGATCCCGGTCGGCGCCCGGGGCACCGAGGGGCCCGGGCGACCGCCGAGGATCGTCCCGATGTCGGCGGGGGCCCCGCCCCGCGTGCCCCCGGAGCCGGGGAGCGGGCCCAGGGTCGTCCCGGACGGCACCCGGGCGGAATCCTGGGCATCGACGGTCGGCCCCTGGGCGGCGGCGCGGGACGCTCCCACGGCCAAAACGACGGCCAGTAAAGCTGCAAGGTCCCATCGGTATGGGATCGAATGCCTGCGAATCACGGCCGACCTCCTTGCCGGGATAGGGTCCCGGCGTCCTGCCGGTGCCCGCCGCACATGTGGTGTACGGCCTCAGCTTAGATCGGCATGAATGACGGCGGGACTTGGGCGGGATCGGCGCTTTCCCGACGGCGGGATCAATGCGCCATGTCACCGGAGCCGGCGGGGGGCTCGCGATGGCCGTAGAGGCTGTAGAGGACGGGGACCAGGTTGGCAACGATCAGGGTCATGATCATGCCGCCGACCACGACGATGGCCAGCGGTCGTTGAGCCTGCGAGCCCATGCGGGTCGAGAACGCCGCCGGGATCAGCCCGAGGATCGCCGCCAGCGCCGTGATGGTCACCGGTCGGATCAGCCGCTCGACGCCCCGGGTCACCGCCGCGCGGACGTCGAGCCCCTGGGCCCTCAGGGCGTTGAAGGTGGAGACCATCAGGAGCCCGTTCAGGACCGCGACCCCGAGCACCGAGACGAAGCCGACGGCGGCCGAGATGTTGAAGTTCGTCCCCGTCAGGAGGAGGGCCCAGACGCCGCCCATCGACATGGCGACCACGTTGGCGAAGATCACCATCCCGTCCAGGAGCGAATTGAAGGCGAGGTAGAGCAGCAGGAAGATCAGGGCGAGCGACAGACCCACGATGAGCAGCATGCGGCGCTCGGCCTGTTCCATCTGCCTGAAGTCGCCGCTCCACTCGATCCGATACGGGGCCTCGACCAGGGGGCCGACCTTGCGCTGGGCTTCCGCGACCGCCCCGGCGAGGTCACGGCCGCGGACGCCGAACTTGACGGCGATCATCCGATTCCCCTCCTCGCGATAGATCATCGACGCCCCGGGGTGGATGAAGGTCGCGTCGGGGGCCGGGTCGCCGTGGGCGTCGGTCGGCGTGACCAGGTCTCCCAGGCGCCGCCAGGGGGAGTCGCCGAAGTCGCTGACCCCGGTGCTCAGGGTGCTGCCCGCCAGGGCCGGCATCGCCCCGCTCGTGCCGATCGAGGCCACGCTCTGGCTCGGGCCGGTGAGCGACGTGCCGGCGACGTCATCGCGCCCGCCGCTGACCCTGTGCCCGGCCACGTTCACCGGGATGTCGAGGATCGCGGTATCGCTCTGGCGGAGCCTCTCGGGCCAGCGGAGCGTCACGTCGAACGACTTCTCCCCCTCGATCATGCGAGTGAACGGCTTGCCGGCCACGGCCGTCTGGATCACGTCCTCGACGTCCTGGACGCTCACGTCCCAGAGGGCGCATTTCTCGCGGTCGATCGGGAACTCGAGGTTGGACTGCCCCTTGATCCGGTAGACCCCGACGTCGGTCAGTCCTCGGACCTCCGTCAGCGCCGCCTCGACGCGGGCGGCGACCGATTCGAGCTCGTCCAGGTCGGGCCCGATGATCTTGACGGAGTTCTCCCCCTGGACGCCGGAGAGCACCTCCATGACGTTGTCCCGGATCTGCTGCGAGAAGTTCCAGTTCACCCCGATGATGGTCCCGGACAGCTCGGCGCTCAGCTCCGCGACCAGCTCCTCCCGGCTCCTCGGCCGCTTCGGGGCGATCCAGCGTCGCCAGCCGACCTGCTCCTTGACGGCGGGCCACTCATGCTGCGGCCTGAGCGGGACGAAGAATTCGGCGCTGTAGAAGCTCGTCGGATCGGTCCCACCGTCGGGACCGCCGAGCTGGGCCGCGACCAGTTCGACCTCCGGGTATTTCCGCATGATCGACCGGGCGAGCTTCGCCTTGTCGGACACCTCGTCCAGCGAGATGTTGATCGGGAATATGCTCCGAATCCACATATGGCCTTCGTCCAGCTCCGGCATGAACTCGCGGCCCAGCCTCGGGACGGCCCAGCCCGCCGTGACGCCGGCGAGGGCGAGGAACGCCGCGAGACTCAGCACGCGATGGTTGAGGGCGTAGCCGAGCTGCCAGAGGTAGGCCGCCTTGATCCCCCGGACGAGCGCGTTGTCCCTGGCCGGCCTGAGGCGGCGGAACAGGAGGAGGCAGAGCACCGGGGAGAGCGTCCCGGCCAGGACCAGGGCCCCGGCCAGGGCGAAGGCGTAAGTGTCGGCCATCGGGGCGAAGATCTGCCCCTCGGGGCCGGTCATCGTGAACAGCGGGAGCATGGCGCAGACCATGACGATCGTCGAGAAGAACAGGCTCCGCTCGACCTCCATCGCGGCCCTGACGATCCGGCTTCCCAGGGGGAGGTCGGCGTCCTCGCCCGTGCTCAGCTTGCGATAGATGTTCTCCACAACGATGACCGAGCTGTCGACGATGATGCCGAAATCGACCGCCCCGATCGACAGCAGGTTGGCCGACCGGCCCCGCAGGTAGAGGACCGCGAACGCGAAGAGCAAGGCCAGCGGCAGGTTGATGGCGATGATCAGCGCCGAGCGGACGTTCCCCAGGAACATGAGCAGGATGGCGACCACCAAGGCCATCCCCACCAGGAGGTTCTCGCGCACCGTCTCGGTCGTGACGTTGATGAGATCCGTCCGGTTGTAATAGGGGACGATCTTGACGCCCGGGAGGAGGCGGCCGGGGACCGTGTTCAGCTCCTCGATCTTGGCCTCCACGGCCTTGAGCGCCGGCAGGGTGTCGGCCCCCTTGCGGAGCATCACCAGGCCCTGGACCGCGTCGTCCTCGTCGACCCACCCGCCCCGCTCGATCTCGACGCCGTCCCGCTCGCCGGACGGGCCGGAGGGGCGGCTCAGGATGACGCGGCCGAGGCGGGTGTGATTGGCGACCACGACCCCCTGGGCCCCGACTTCCTCCCAGGACTTGAGCGGCCCCCCTTCCGTCACGTCCTCGACGCGGACGGGGACATTGTCGGTCGAGGTGACCACGATGCGGCGGATCTCGGCGATCCGCTTCCGCTCCTCGGCGCGGAGGATATCGCGGGCGGCCGCGGGGTCTTTGAGGCCGAGCACGCGCTGGAACGGGTCGAGCCCCTTGCCCAGCAGCCCGAGGCCGCGGACCACCTGGACCGTGTCCCCCTGCACCATGTAATCGCCGCCCACGTTGGCGTTGCTCTCGGCGATCGCCTCCTGGAGCTGCGTCAACGTGACGCCGTAGCGCTTCAGACGGTCCGGGTCGGGCCGGACCTCGTACCGCTTGCGGGTCCCGCCGAAGCTGATGACGTCGATGATCCCGGGCAAGCGGCGGAATTCGCGGACGAGGGTCCAGTTCTGGAGCGTCTTGAGGTCGTTCATCGAGTAGATCGGGCGGCCGAGCGCGTCCTCGGGGTTGCTCAGCGTGTAGCGGAAGATCTCCCCGATCGGCGACCTGGGCGAGATCTCCGGGACCACCCCCTCGGGCAGCTCGACGGACCTCAGCCGGTTGATGACCTCCTGACGGGCCTGGTTGTAGTCGGTCCCGTAGTCGAACTGGTTGTTGACGAACGCCAGCCCGAAGAGGGCCTTGCTGCGCGACGCCTTGAGCCCCGGCATCCCGGCCAGCGCGACCTCCAGGGGGATGGTGACCTGGCGTTCGACCTCCTCCGCGGAGGCTCCGGGGTACATCGCGACCACCTCGACGATCGCCGGCGCCGGGTCCGGGTAGGCCTCGACGTTGATGTGGACGAACGAGTAGCCCCCGACCCCGGCCAGCGCCACGGCGAGGAGGATGACCACGAGGGGGTTGCCCACGGCCCAGTCGAAGAGCTTGCGCACCATGGGAGGAGGGGGCCCTTGCTTAGTTCGAGTTCTTGGCCGAAGCCTGGAGGTCCCTCAAGGCCGCCCGGAGCTCCAACGCCCCCGAGCTGACCACCCGCTCGCCGAGGGCGACCGAGCTGGGCCGGCCCGCGGCGGGGCGGATGAAGGCGACCTCGCTGGTGTGCCGCGCGATGGCCACGCGCCTCAGTTCGTAACAAGGCCGGGCCGGGTCGGGCTGCACGAGGACCACGCTCTCGTCGCCGTCCTCCACGAGGGCCGAAGTCGGGATCTCGACCTCGCCCGGGGTCGGCGGCAGGGGGATGGAGGCCACGATGAACTGCCCGGCCCGCAGCCTCCCCGCCGGGTTCGTGACGTGGCCCATCACGAGCGCCGTGTGCTGGTTCGGGTCGATGATGTCGCCGATCTCGTCGATGACCCCCGTCAGGGGGGCGGCCGTCGGGTCCGACTTGAGCCGGACGGTCCACGTCACGGGGGCGGGCAGCGCCAGCAGCGTCGGAAGATCCTCCTCATAGATATGCGCCCAGACGGCCAAGCGTCTCAGGTCGGCGATCTTGAAGAGGTCCGAGTCCGGCGCGACGATGTCGCCCACGGCGACGTTCTTCTCGACGACGGTGCCCGCGAACGGCGCCCGGATCTCAAGCCTGGCCCAGGACCGCTCGAGGTCCTTGACCCTCGCCGCCTTGTGTTCGTGCATCTGCTCCGCCTCGGCCTTGAGGGCCCCGATCTCCGCGTCGGTCAGCCGCCACGAGAGCAGCGTCCGCTCGACGCGGGCCGCGGCGATCTCGTCGGCCTCGACGGCCCGCTTGGCCTCGCGGACGTTGCGCTCGGGGATCGCCTGGTCCTTGAGCAGCCTCTCGAGCCGCGCCAGCGTCTCCTGCTCGAGGCGGAGCCGGGAGAGGGCGTCGACGTATTCGCTCTTCTTCTCCCCCAACGCGGTGCTCCAGAGGACCGCCAAGAGCTGCCCCTCCTTGACCTCGTCGCCGAACCGGAGCGGGCGGGCCGGGGTCCCGCCGGAGGCGGATCGTGCGTCCGGCTCGGGCATCGTCCCGATCTCGACGACCTCGCCCTCGAAGCGGGGGTGCACCCTCGCCAAACGGTTGGCGTCGAGGGCCAGCGATCCGGACAACGAAAGGCTGCGAACCTCGCTCGCCGCCCGCGCCGCCTCGGTGCGGATCTTGAGCGCCTCCACCACGGCCGCGGGCACGACGAGCATATCCCGTCGCCCTGGAACCAGTTCGACCGCGGGCCGCCCGGCCTCGTGGGGGAGCTCCTCAGGGCGAGCCACCTCCCCCGGCGAGCCAGCGGACTCGAGCGATCGCAACATCGGCTCGCGCACTTCCGGAATCAGAAGGGCGAGGCCGAAGGCCGGAACCGCGAGGACAAGCAGAAGCGTCCGAAAACGACGGCCCATGAGCCCCCCCGGGATCGGAATTCGCGTTGCCGCGTCGACCTGCACGCGGCGAGTGCTAAACAGCCGGGGCCCTTCCACGGCCTTCGGCGTCCCCGCGACGGGATGGGTCGCGAACGTTGCAGTAAGATTCCCTCGGCAAATCCAGCGACCCGCGTCCAAGGAATGTTGACGTACCATGGCCCAGCGGCGGGGGCTGCGGCCTGGCTCAGGGGAATGCCGAGCGAGGGCTGGCCTGACACCTGGGCAGCGCGGTACGCTCTTCCATGCCGATGCCGGCGTCCGAAGTCCTCTCTAAAAGTCGCGTACCTCGCGAACTCCGGCGTGCTCGTCCGATCGCAGCCTCGTGCGGATCGGAGATCATCCTACCTGGCTCGGGCGGCTACTGGTACTCTTCGTCAGCAAAGTAGAATTTACCGGCCTGGCAACGCAATCCTACCCTCGCCGAGGGCGTGCCCCCGCCCGGCAGGCGGTGAACGCATTACGTTCACCATTAACTACCTCCCTGCCGCTTCGATCCATCCAGAGTCGCATACGGGCGGTCGGATGGGCAAGCGTAGCAAGCCGGACTGGGGCCCTGGGAGATCTCTCAGGGCACGGGGGAGGCATCCGGCGACTACCGGACGACTACTGGATAGCGGCTCATGTCTACTGCGATCCCCCGCAGTTCTACGCCATCGAACGAGAAGTTTTGCCAACGGGCGATAATCGTGTCAGATCTCTACGGCGTCAGGGGTTATACGGCTTTCCCCCTGACTCCTCCGGCCGCCTCGCAATGCTGAGGTTGAGGGTCCGACCCCCTTCCGCTCCACTATTCCTAACTCTCCTCAAATCCTTGCGTTAGGATACCCGCCGGACCTCGGCGGTGCGGCCGAATGACTCCAAGAAAGCCGGTAGCCTACCGGTTTTGGAGATTTGGCCCATGTCCACGCCCACCCGCCGGACGCACACATACCGGCACCACAAGCCCTCCGGCCAAGCGGCCGTCACACTAGGGTCTGTATCACGGATCGAGTAGGCGCAAGTACCTTTCGATCATGGCGGTTTTGACCATGCCGAGGTAGTGGCGCGCCAATTTCTCGAAGCGCGTGGCCACGGCCCGGCACTCCTTCAGCCAACCCACGCCGCTCGACCACGTTGCGGCGACGATAGAGATCGGCGTCGAGCTTCGGGGGCCGGCCGCGATGCCTCGCCTTCTGGTCGGATCGCTGCGGGATCGTCGCACCGATGCCGCGGCTGCGCAGCCAGCGTCGGATGCGATCGTAGCTGCAGCCCTTGTCACCGGCCACGTTCGCCGGTCGGCTGCGAGGGCGTCCGACGCGGCGGGGCATGCGGACCGCGTCCATCACCTTCTCGAACCGTGTCGACTCGTGCCGCTGACCGCCGGTCACCTCGGCAGCCAGGGGCAGGCCTTGACCGTCGACGACCAGGTGGACCTTGGTCCCGAATCCGCCGCGCGAGCGGCCCGGGGCGTGGTCTCCGGGCTCCTCCGCGCCCCCTATTTTCCGCCGCCGGCGGCCCCGCCCGGCCCGCGCGGATCGACGTCCCGTCGACGCAGAAGAGGTCCCAGTCGATGCGGCCCCCCTCATCGAGCCGCATCTGCAACGCCTTCACGATTCGATCCAGCGTCCCGTCGCGGCTCCAGCGGCGGAATCGGCCGTAGATCGTGGGCCAGGGCTCGTAACGCTCGGGGACGTCGCGCCAGGGGCAGCCGGTCCGCGGCCTCCAGAACAAGCCGTTGAGCACCTTCAGCTGGTCGCGCCACCGGCCGCCGCGGCCGCCGCCCCGGGGCAGCAGGCGGCGGATCGCCTCGAACTGGGCCTCCGTCAGTTCGTGCCGTCTCATCTTCGTCCCTCCTTGTTCGATCGGAACAAGGTTCTACGAACGCGACCGACGGCCGGTTCATCAAGCACACCCTAAGGGGCTTCTTTGCTCGTATGTCCAAGGATGTAAGGGGTCGCCGCCAGTCTCGTCGCCCCCCCCCGCAAGGGTGGCGTCTGGTCCACCGATGCATCGCACGAAGGTCGCTTTTCTGGTCGATCCCGGGCGACCCCAACTAGGTGTTGGACCTCCTGAACCTACTTAATTTCGGCCCCCGGCGGCCCTGATGCATCAAAGCCGTCCCCGCGTCCTAGGTTGGGGGTATGGAAACTCTCATATTCGACCAGCTCCCGCCGGTTGGTGAGCAAAACGTCTCGAACCTACGGTCGCTCCCCAAGACGCCGACCGGAATCCGCGGCTTCGACGACATTACCGGCGGCGGGCTGCCCCGCGGACGGCCGACGCTGGTCTGCGGCGGCGCGGGGTCGGGCAAGACCCTGTTCGGCCTGGAATTCCTGGTGCAGGGCGCCGTCCAGTTCGATGAGCCGGGAGTCTACATCGCCTTCGAGGAGACCGCCGAGGAGCTGACCGCGAACGTGCGGTCCCTAGGCTTCGACCTCGACGAGCTGGTCGCGCAGAAGCGGCTGGCCCTGGACTACGTCCAAATCGACCGCGGCGACGTCGCGGAATCCGGCTCGTACAGCCTGTACGGGCTGTTCCTCCGCGCCGCACATGCCATCTCTTCCGTCGGGGCGAAGCGCATCTTCATCGACACGATCGAGAACCTCCTGGGAGGGCTGCTCGACCAGGACGTCGTCCGCAGCGAGCTTCGGCTGCTGTTCCGATGGCTGAAGGATCAGGGCATCACGGCCGTCATCACGGCGGAACGGGGGGAAGGAAGCCTGACCCGACGCGGGCTGGAGGAGTACGTCTCCGACTGCGTGGTCTTGCTGGACCACCGCGTGATCGACGAAGTCGCGACGAGGCGCATCCGGGTCGTCAAGTATCGCGGCACGACCCACGGAACCAACGAGTACCCGTTCCTGATCAGCCCGCGGGGCATCGACGTCCTGCCCGTCTCCGCGATGAGCCTGGAACACGCCGCCCCGATCGATCGGATCCCGAGCGGGGTGGACCGGCTCGACACGATGCTCGGCGGGGGGGGGTATTATCGCGGCAGCAGCGTCATGGTCTCCGGAACGGCCGGGACCGGCAAGTCGAGCCTTGCCGCGGCCTTCGTCGACTCGGTGTGCCGCCGTGGCCAGCGGGCCCTCTACTTCGCCTTCGAGGAGTCGCCCAGGCAGATCATCCGAAACATGCGGTCGATCGGCATCGACCTGGCCCCGTGGGTCGACCAGGGATTGCTCCGATTGCACGCCACCCGGCCCACCCTCTTCGGGCTGGAGAACCACCTCGCCTACATCCACGAGCAGGTCCGAGACTTCGAGCCCCAGGCCATGGTCGTCGACCCGATCACCAACTTGAACGCCGTCGGGGGCCACGCGGACGTCAAGCGGATGCTGATGCGGTTGGTCGACACCCTCAAGGATCGCGAGATAACCGGCCTCTTCACCAGCCTCTCCAACGGTGGGGACACCATGGAGCTTCGGGACGCCGGGATGGCGTCCTTGATCGACACCTGGATGCTGATCCGCGCCATCGAGCTCAACGGCGAGCGGAACCGGGCCCTGAACATCCTCAAGTCGCGAGGGATGGCCCATTCCAACCAGGTCCGGGAGCTCGTGCTGAGCTCCGAAGGGCTTAAGCTCACGGACGTCTACCTGGGGGCCGACGGGGTCCTCACCGGCTCCGCCCGGCTCTCCCAGGAGGCGAAAGACCTGGCGGCCGAGAGGAGTACGGCGGAGGACGTCGAGCAGAAGCAGCGTGACGTGGGGATGAAGTGCCGGGCGATCGACGCCCGTATCGAGGCCCTCAAGGCGGAACACGAGGCCGAGGAGGCCGACCTGAAGCGCTTCTTGCTCGGCGTTCAGAAGCGAGAGGTCAAGCGCGTCGAAGTCACCGAAGCCATGGCGAAGAACCGCAAGGCGGACGCCCAGGGCGAGGGCACCGCACTGGTGGAAGGGCATTATGAATGACCTCCAGGACGCCCCCCCGGAGCCGGACGCGTCGGCGGCCGGGCCGGAAACGTGGGAACTCCGACTGTACGTGGCCGGACGGACGCCGCGATGCCTCGTGGCCATCGCGAACCTCAAGAAGATCTGCGAGGAGCACCTGTGCGGACGATACTGGATCGAGGTGATCGACCTGGCGACGAGCCCGCAACTGGCCAAGGCCCACGAGATCGTCGCGATCCCGACCCTGGTGCGGACCGCCCCGCTGCCGAAGCGCAAGGTGATCGGCGACCTGTCCGACGTCCGGCGGGTCCTCGCGGGGCTGGAAGTCGAGCCCACGCCGCCTTGATGGGAGGCCCGCGACCCATCCGAGGTCGTCATGGATGACCATCGGCCGGCCGTGGCGGAGGCCCCCGGGGACGTCGAGCTCCGGAGGCGGCTCGAAGAGGCCGAGGAGGCGCTCAGGGCGATCCGCGATGGCGAAGTCGACGCCCTGATCGTCGAGACGCCGGACGGGATCCAGCTGCGCCCGCTCTGGATTCGCGTCTGGCCGCGACGGCTCCTGCGCCTGGCGTTCGGTCTAACGCTGCTGGGGGCGGCCGCGTGGTTCGCGATCTTCGCGTACCTGTACCGGGGCAGCGTCCAGGCGGCTATCACGGCCCCCCTGGTGGCCGTCGCCGTGCCCGTGCAGGGCCGGGTGCGCGGCACCCCTCCGGCCGTCGGCGAGACGGTGGTCGCGGGGCAGGCGTTGTTCATCGTCCAGCCCCCGCCGGCGGACCGTCGGCCGTCGGAGCGGCTTCGCGCCGAGATCGCGGCCGTCCGCCACACCGTTTCGGCCCTGAACGTCGAGATCGGCGACCTGGACCGGCTGAAGGACTCCCTCAGGAGCCACTTCGAAGAATACCGAGATCTGCGGATTCGCCACGCCGAGACGCTCGCCGCGGAGCGGGGGGCTCACGCCGACGCCGTCGCCTCGGGCCTGAGATCGAGCGAAGCCGAGGCGCGATCGCTCGGGCTCCTGTCGCGGAAGAGTCAGACGAGCGGCCTCGAGCTCGGCCAGGCCGAGATCGACGTGGAGCGAAACCGTCACGAGCTGAATGTCGCGCGTCAGGCGGCGGCCCGCTCGGATCTCCAGCTCGCGGCGGCCCGGAAGGGCCTCTTCCTGGGCGAGGGCGACGGCGGCCAGGATCGGGTCAACTCGGAGCAGCGGGGCGACGACATCGAGATCCAGCAGGCGGCCCTCAGGGCCCGCGTGTCCGAGCTGGAGGGAGAGCTGGGCGAGTTGGCGGCCCGCATCCTCAGCGAGGACGCCTACCTTTCGACGCACGACGCCCAGACCGTGTCCGCGCCGGTCGGCGGTGTGGTGTGGGCCTCCACGGTCTCCGACGCCAGCGAGGTCTCCCCCGGCTCGGTGGCCATGGAGATCCTCGACCCGGGCCGCCTCATGCTCGAAGCGACTTTCAGCAAGTCGGACCTGGCTCGGGTCCACCCGGGTCAGCCGATCCAGGCTCGGTTGCTGGGCTCTTCGGAAGTCGTGAAAGGCCGGGTCGTCCGCCTGGCCGGCTCGCACGAGACCGAGCCCGCGCCTGGCGGCGCGGCGGCCCTGATCCCTCGCACCCCCGACACCTATCGGGCGATCATCGCGCTCGACCGTCAGCCCGAGGGCGGCTCGGCGGCGAACTGCTTCCACGTCGGCCGTTCGGCCTACGTCTGGATCGCCCGCTGACGGCCCAAGCCCACCCCCCTCACGGATGCGCCCCGCGATGACTAGCTTTCCCTCGATCGGCGGCGAGTGGGCCGTCTCGCTGGCCGTGACGGGCTTCCTCCTCGCGGTCCTGCCCGCCTTGCCCAGCAAGCGGACCTGGGCCCGGACGCTCGCCGTGGCCCTGGGGATGATCGTCGCCGTCCGCTACATGCGATGGCGGCTGGTGGCGACCGTCCTGCCGGAGTCGCCGCTGACGGCGGCCGGGGCCTGGATCTGGTTCCTGTTCCAGTGCGAGATCGCGGCGACCGCCAACTTCGGCCTCACGTTCGCCATGCTCTCGAGCACCAGCGATCGCACCGGGGAGGCCAATCGACGCGAGCACGACTTGCGTCGACTGCCGGACGGGGACCATCCGCGCGTCGACGTCTTCCTCTGCACGTACAACGAGGATCTCGAGGTCCTGCGACGGCCCATCCGAGCCTGCCGGAACCTGGACTATCCGAGCTTCACGGTCTGGGTCCTCGACGACGGCCGGCGGCCGTGGCTGCGAGACTACTGCGCGGCGCAAGGCGTGAACTACCTGACCCGGCCGGACAACCTCCATGCGAAGGCCGGGAACATCAACCACGCGCTTTCCAGGACCGACGGGGAGTTCTTCGCCGTCCTCGACGCCGACTTCGTCCCCGAGCCCAACTTCCTGATGCGAACCGTCGGCTTCTTCGCGGACCCGACGATCGCCATCGTGCAGACGCCCCACCACTTCTTCAACTCCGACCCCTACCTCGCGAACCTTCGCCTCGACGACATGCCCAACGAGCAGCACCTCTTCTTCGACGTGCTGCAGCCCAGCCGGGACGCCTGGGGCTGCGCCTTCTGCTGCGGCTCGGCCAGCGTGCAGCGGCGATCCGCGATCATGGGCGTCGGCGGCGTGCCGACGGCGTCGGTGACCGAAGACATCCTTTCCACGCTGGTCCTCATGCGCCAGGGGTTCGTGACGCGATTCCTGAACGAGCCGCTCGCCTTCGGCCTGGCGCCGGAGAGCGTCTCCGCGATGTTCGTGCAGCGTCAGCGATGGTGCCGGGGCGGCCTCCAGATGCTCTTCTTGAAAGAGGGGGTGTTCGGCCCCGGCCTCACCCTGCTCCAACGGCTGCTCTTCTTCCCGCTCGACTGGCTGGTGCAGACCCCGGCCCGACTGCTCAGCGTGCTGGTCCCGATCATCTTCCTGTGGACCGGGCTGGCACCGATCCGGAACGCCCACCTGTCGGACTTGATCAATTACCAGCTCCCCGTGATCATCGCCCTGTTAGGCCTGATCGGCTGGCTGTCGGATGGTCGACACGTTCCGTTCGTGACGGCCGGGCAGTCGCTCCTGCTCAGCTTCCGCATCGTGCCGACTATCGCGGCGACCTTGATCAAGCCCTTCGGCGTCCCGTTCCGGGTCACTCCGAAAGGGAGCGGGGCCGCCCGGGGCGTCGATCGATTCGCCCGAACTTCGGCGCAGGCCCTCATCGCCCTGAACGTCCTCGGCCTGCTGATCAATACGCGACCGGAGACCCGGTTGATCGCCAATCCGGATCATCTGATCGCGGCCTTCTTCTTCTCCGTCCCCAACATCCTGCTCCTGTTCCTGGTGGTCCTGGCGAGTCGGGACGGCCGGTGTGAATCGGCGCCCGCCCCGTCCTCCGAAGCGGTGGATTGCGAGACCGAGGACGGGAAGTCGTTCGTCGTCGTGATGTCCGGGGTGTCGGCCGGCGGAGCTTTCATCCGGTGGCCCAGGGGACAGGCCGTCCCACCCTCCCTCAAGATCCGGCTGCCGGAGGACGTCGCGTTCCGGGCCGTTGCGGTGGGGGTGCGCGGGGACGACCTGGAGTTGCGGTTCGACCTGGCCGAGAAGGGGGTCCGCGAACGCGTCCTGCCCTGGGTCTACACGATGGGCCCGGGCACGATCCAGACCCGGCCCTCGATGCGCCGACTCGCCAAGGGCATCGCGCTCCGAGGCTTTGACTGAGGCAACTGGCCTGAAGGCGAGGCGGACGGGACCAGATCGACTCGGATTTCCACCCGCACCACGGGGCCTGGGGATAGTCCCAATTTGCCATCCCTTACACTACCTGTTTTCTACCGGCCGGCCGATCGTCGACACCGCGATCCCTCGCAATCGTTCGATGGGCCTTGCAAAAGGGCCTGAAGCCGGTAGACTGTTTACAGCGACAGGGTTTACGCGGTTTTCTGACTGTCGCCGTCGGCCGCTTCGCAATGCTGTGGTTGAGGGTTCGATCCCCTTCCGCTCCACTGGCCTTTAGCGGCCCGAGTCTCCAGGTCGACTCCTGACTTCCCAGGGTTTCGACGAACGTCGGCGGCGCCTTCAACACCCCCCAGGGGTCTCCCGTCAGGGTGAGGTCGCCGGCGGGGATGTTCCACTCCCGCAGCAGCCCGGACGGGATGGGCCATCATGACGCAGCCACCGGAGCCATTCATCCTGCGGGCGATCCGCGTCGCCTACGCGACTTCGGTCGGCCTCGCCCTGCTCGGGGCGGTCGGCGGCTGGTATTACTGGCCGGGGACCCTCGCCTGGCTCTCCATTTTCCTGGGAGTCGTAGGGCTGATCGGCGGCATCGCCATCACCCAGCTCCTGTCCAGGTTCCGGATGATCCTCTGGCTGCTGCCGTTCGCGGCGAAGTTCCGGGCCGCGATGCGCGACCAGGGCTCCGCACCCCCGTCGGACGCCGACCGCCGGCGTCGCTGATTCGAACACGAGCATGCTCGCGATCCCTCGCGCGTCGCGGCGGATCGACGGCCGGGCGGGCGGCTTCCTCAAGCGACCCCCGGCGGATACCATCGGCGGCGGGGCGACGATCGCCGGGCGTCGGCGGATCGCGCGGCCCCGACACGAGGGAGGGCGGGCCGATGTCGCGCGAAGGGTTGCGGGTCCGGTCGAGCCGTCGAGCGTTCAAGGCGCTCGCGGCGATCATCCTCATGGCGGCCCGCGCGGCCGCGGCCGTCGAGATCGAGCCCTGGGCCGACGCCGGCCTGCCGGTTCGCGACGGCCTGCGAGCCTGGCTCGACGCCGGGCGCCGGCCGGCGGGCGTCGAGGCCGCTCCCGGCGCGGCGATGGCGACCTGGCCCGACGCCTCGGGCTCGCGCCGCGACTTCGAACAGCCCGAGGCGAAAGCCCGCCCCCGGCTCATCCAGGCCGACGGCCGCTCGTTCGTCCGGTTCGACGGCGAGGACGACTTTTTGGAGGCGAAGGGCCTGGAGGGCCCGATCCGCGAGGCCACCGCGTTCGTCGTCGTCGCGCCGGCGAGCAACCTGGGGATGTTCCGGGGCCTGCTCGCGGGCTCCGAGGACGGCCGCAACGACTACACCTCGGGCCTGACGATCGACCTCGGGCCGTTCGCGTCGACGCGGTTCGACGCGCTCAACGTCGAGGGTCGCGGCTTCCAGGGCTTCTTCAACGTCGTCGACTCCCCGCGCGACTTCCGCGAGTTCGTCGTCGTGATGGTGCGGATCGACGGGTCGGAGATCGTCACGACGTTCGACCGGGCCCCCCAGAAGCCTCGCCCGCGCAAGTCCGAGCCGATGCGGCTGGACCGCCTCACCCTGGGCGCCCGGCTCTACAGCAACGAGGCCCGGCCCCCGTTCGTCCAGGGCTTCCTGCACGGCGACGTGGCCGAGGTGCTCCTGTACGACCGCGCCCTCTCCGACTCCGAGGCCCACGCGGTGCGCGACTACCTGGACGCCAGGCATCGCGGCCTTACCGACGTCCTCCGGACCATCCCCGAGGCCGACGGCCGACGCCGGCTGGAATCCGTGAAGAACCCGCCGCCGTTCCAGATGCTCGTCCCCGGCTTCGAGGTCTTCGAGCTGCCTCTCGACCTGAAGAACGTGAACAACCTTCGACGCCGACCCGACGGCAAGCTGTTCGCCGTGGGCTACGACGGGATGATCCACGTCCTGTCCGACTCCGACGGCGACGGCCTGGAAGACCGCGCCGAGCTGTTCTGGGACGGCCGAGGATCGATCGTCTCGCCGATCGACGCGGCCCTGACGCCGCCGGGTTATCCCCACGGCTCGGGCCTGTTCATCCCTTGCAAGGGGAAGCTCGCCCTGATCGTCGACGTGGACGGCGACGATCGCGCCGACAGGGAGATCGTCGTCGCCAAGGGCTGGCCCGAGCTGATCCACAGCGTCGACGCGATGGGCGTGGCCCTCGGCCCGGACGGCTCGATCTACCTGGGCACCGGCACCCAGAACTTCACCAACGGCTACCTCCTGGACGCCGACGGGCGGGCCCGATACGACGTGAGGGGCGAGCGCGGGGCGATCCTCAAGGTCGCGGCCGACTTCCGCTCGCGCGAGGTCGTGGCCACCGGGATCCGGTTTTCGGTGGGCCTGGAGTTCAACGCCGAGGGGGACCTGTTCGCGACCGACCAGGAGGGGGCGACGTGGCTCGCCAACGGCAACCCGTTCGACGAGCTGCTGCACGTCCGGCCGGGGCGCCATTACGGCTTCCCCCCGCGGCACGCGAAGCACCTCCCCGGCGTGATCGACGAGCCCTCGACGTTCGACTACGCGCCCCAGCACCAGTCGACCTGCGGCCTGACGTTCAACGGCCGGGGCGATGAGCCGAGGTTCGGCCCCGAGTGGTGGGCCGGCGACGCGATCGTCTGCGGCTACTCGCGCGGCAAGCTCGACCGCACGCACCTGGTCAAGGTCCGGGGCGAGTACGCCGCGCGGACGGACCTGATCGCCGTCGCCGGGATGCTGCTGGTCGACTCGTGCGTCGGGGCCGACGGCTCGCTCGTCGTCGCGGCGCACAGCGGCGCCCCCGACTGGGGGAGCGGCCCCGAAGGCAAGGGCAAGCTCTACAAGATCCGCCACGCCGCTCGCCTGCCGCTGCCGACGCTCGCCTGGTCGAGCGGCCCTCGCGAGGTCCGCATCGCCTTCGACCGCCCGCTCGACCCGGCGTCGCTCCAGAATATGTCGAAACGCATCCTGATCGAGTCCGGCCGCGCCGTCGCGCCGGGCGACCGCTTCGAGACCCTGCGCCCGGGCTACGCCGTCGTCGCGAGCCAGCTCGCCTCGCCGCGCGACCTGCTGCCGGTTCGGAGCGTGGGCCTGTCGCCCGACCGCCGGACGCTCATCCTGACGACCGACGCCCAGTCGGCCCCCCTGCCCCACGCCCTCACGATCCCCGGCCTGGGTCGGCCCGACCCGGCGCCCGGCGCGAAGACCGGCCCCCTCCCTCAGAGCCCCGAGACCGACCTGGCCTTCGACCTGCACGGCGTCGCGGCGCGCTGGGAACCGGAGGGCGGAGGACCTGCGGAGGAACTCTGGCTCCCCCACCTGGACCCGGCCGTCGCGCGCGGCCTGGCCCTCGCCAGCGCCGAGCACGACCGCTTCTTCGCGGGCCTCGACCGGCCGGGCCTGCTTACGCTCCGCGCCCAGGTCCGCCTCAAGGACCTGCTCCGCCCCGCCGTCCAGCCGGGCTCCACCGTCGACCCGGGCCTGCCACCGGAGCGGCCGATCCTCACGTTCAAGGGCCGTCGCGGCTTGAGCGTGGAGGCGCCCGGCGCCCAACTCGAAACCCGAGACGCCGGCGAGGGGCTCGTCGAGATCGTCGCCACCTTTGGGGAAGTCTCCGAGGCCCCGGTCCCGATCGTCGCCGCCTGCTCGACGGGCCCGGGCGGGATGCTCGAAGTGTCTTACCGCACGAACGAGGACCCGCGTCCGCGCCTGCTGCCGCCGAATCGGCTGCTGGTCCCGTGGGCGAGCGTCGCCGAGGACGGCTCGCCCGAGCCCTCGCGCGAGTCGACGTTCCCGCCCGAGTTCGCCGGGGGCGATCGCCGCCGGGGCCGCGAGGTTTTCCTGGGGGCGAGCGCCCGCTGCTCGCAGTGCCACGCGATCCGGGGCGAGGGGGGGACGATCGGGCCCGACCTGTCGAACCTCGTCGAGCGCGACTTCGCGTCCGTCCTGCGCGACGTGACCGAGCCGAGCGCCGCGATCAACCCGGACTTCGTGGCGTACCAGGTCGCGATGGCCGACGGCCGCACGCTCACCGGCTCGGTCCGCACCGAGGACGACCGGCTCCGCATGGGGCTGACGACGGGCGAGGAGTTGATCGTCTCGCGGGCCGACGTGGAGGAGATGAAACCGGCGGGGATCTCGACGATGCCCGGGGGGCTCCCGGCCGCGATCGGCGCCGAGGACTTCAAGCACCTGATGGCCTTCCTCCTGCTCGGCCCGCCGGCCCCCGCCCCTATCCATCGCGACGACGCCCCCCCGCCCCGCACCCGCGCCGAGTGGGAGGCCGCGACGAAGGCGAGGAAGGCCCCGGCCGACGCCGCCGCAAAGCCTTTGCGGATCACGCTCGCCGCCGGCCCCAAGGACCACGGGATCGACGAGCACGACTATCCCCTCTGGCTCGACCGCTGGGCGCCGCTGCTGCGTTCGGCCCCCAACGTCACGGTCCGCGAGGTGGCGGACGGCACCGGACTGGAGTTCGCCGACGAGTCCGACGTGATCGTCTGGTACTCCGCCAACGGCACCTGGTCCGACGACCAGGCCGCGAAACTTCGCGCGTACCTCGACCGGGGCGGCGGGCTCGTCGTGATCCACTTCGCCGTCAACGGCGGCAAGGCCCCGGACGCGCTCGCGGATCTGATCGGCCTCGCCTGGGCCGACGGCGCGAAGTTCCGCCACGGCCCGCTCGACCTGACGTTCGCCGCGAAGTCGCCCATCACCGAGGGCCTCGCCGCACTTCATCTTGTCGACGAGACCTACTGGAACCTCCGGGGCGACGTCGGCCGGATCGAGGTCCTCGCCACGGCCCCCGAGGAAGGCGAGCCCCGCCCCCTGATGTGGACCCGAAGCCAGGGGAAGGGCCGCGTCTTCGTCTCCATCCCCGGCCACTACACCTGGAGCTTCGACGACCCCCTCTTCCGCCTCATCCTCCTCCGCGCGATCGCCTGGACCGCCGACCACCCGACCGACCGCCTGATCGACCTGGCGACCGAGGGGGCGCGTCTGGAGTGAGCGATCGCGGAAAATCGGCGGCGGAGGCCGCCCCCCTCGGCTGGGGACGGCCGGACGGCTTGCGTCCTTGAGAACTCCGTCGGCCCTCGCACGACTTCCCTTCCCCCCTGGTGGGGGAAGGTGGCCGAAGGCCGGATGAGGGGGACCATCAAGGCGGACGACGCGAGGACGCGACGGCTTGCCAGACCGGCTGGTTCTCCGTACGGCGCTCGTGCTCCCCCTGATCCGACCCTTCCGGCCACCTTCCCCCGACGGGGGGGAAGGACTATGAGTGTCGGACGCCTCCCCTTGCTGCGGCTCGATCGCGAGCGACGCGGTTCCCGCCTCGACCTTGAGTCGCCTTGAAGGTCTCGCCGGATTTTCCTCGCTTTCGCCGCCCCGCCCGCCGACGATTCGGAAACGCTCCTGCATACCCCGATGATGGGGACCAACCCACGAGGACGACCATGAGCGCCTTGCATCGCACGCTGTCGCGACGGTGGTTCGAGGAGGTCTGGAACGATCGGCGCACGGAGGCCATCGACGAGCTGATGAGCCCGGACGGGATCGGGCACATGGAATCGGGCGACTTCGAAGGGCCGGGCCCGTTCAAGGAGATCCGCGACCAGTTCCTCGCGGCGTTTCCGGACCTGCGGATCGAGATCGAGGACGTGGTCGCGGACGGCGACGACGTGGTCGTCCGCTGGCGCGCCTCGGGGACGCACACCGGCGACGGATTCGGCTTCGAGCCCAGCCGCCGGCCGGTGTCGTTCCGGGGGATGACCTGGCACCGCTACAAGGACGGCGTGCTCGTCGAGGGCTGGGATGGCTGGAACCAGGACGGCCTCTTCCGGTCGCTGGAGCCGGGCCCGGCCGGCGTCGGGGACCCCGAGGTCGTGCGACGTCGCTCCGAGCTGGCCGGCCGGATCCGCGAGATCCGCGCCGAGGTCCTCGGCGAATCGGGCGGCCCCGAGATGGCCCGCCGGCTCGGGCTGCCGGCCCGGACCTGGTACAACTACGAGACCGGCGTCACCGTCCCCGCCGAGGTCCTCCTGGGCTTCCTCGAAGAGACCGGCGTGGAGCCCCACTGGCTCTTCTCCGGCGAGGGCCCGCGCTACCGCCGCACCCCCGAAGCCGCCGGCCCCTCGCCGATCGAGCTGCTCCGCATCGGCCTTGAGAAGCTTGAGTCCGAGGACCGAGACGCCGAGCGGGACGACCCCGACTCGGCCCCGCTCACCTGATCCCACGAGCCGGCCGCCCCCTCCTTCCGCAGAATCGGCGTCTCCCCGATCGGACTTCGTGACGCATGATGGGGTTAGGGGGCGGTGCGCCCGGATCTTTGGCAAGCCGGCGGTCGGAAAGTGGGCGGTGCTCCCGCGTCGGCCACCACGTCGAGGCGCACGGCCTCGACCCACGAAGCGCGCCGAACGAAGCCAATTCCGGGCGGGATTACCGCACGACAACACCATCAAGGCTAAGAGTTTACGTCCGACGGGTTCGTTTTCGGGCCGGCGCGAACGAAGCCGATTCGCGACGTTGCGTCCGGGATGCCACCGGCTCGGGACCGTCGAGGGGCGTTAAACCGGGTGCCACGAATTCCCCGAACCCGTGGCACCCTGCGGCCTTCCTACCCGCCCTGGTGGTGTTGAGTGAGAGGAGTGTCGCGAATCGCGCCGAACGAAGCCAATTTCCGGACACTGAGAACGCTAGACAAGGCCTTGACCTGAAACCACTTGCGTCCGACGGTTTCCTTTTCAGGCCGGCGCGAACGAAGCCGATTTCGGGGCCGGGTTCGGGGGCCGCGTCATCGGTCGGTTCATGGTATGAGCCAGCCAGCCGCTCGGCTATCCTGGGTTTCGTGGGCTTGCGGCGGTGAAAGATCCCCCAGCCGGGAGACGGACATGAGCGCCCAGAATCGCGACCTATCGCGGCGGTGGTTCCAGGAGGTCTGGAATGAGCGGCGGGACGAGCCGATCACGGAGCTGATGAGCCCCGACGTCGTCGGCCACATGGAATCCGGCGAGACCTTCGGGATCGAGCCCTTCCTGAGGGTCCGCGAGCAGTTCCTCGCCGCCTTCCCGGACCTGAAATTCGACATGGAAGGCCTGCTCGGCGAGGGGGACGAGGTGGTCGTCCGCTGGGCCGCGACGGGGACGCACGCCGGCGACGCGCTGGGGATCGAGCCCTGCCACCGCCACGTCTCGGTCCGGGGGATGACCTGGCAGCGGTTCGAAAAGGGCGTCATGGTCGAGGCCTGGGACGCCTGGAACCAGGGGGCGTTGCTGCAGCATCTCAGCGAGGTCTCGGACGCGGAGCGCGACCGGCGGATCCGGCGTCGGACCGAGCTGTCGGAGCGCATCCGGGAGATCCGCGAGGAGCTGCTGGGGCCCTCCGGCGGCCCCGAGATGGCGCGCCGGCTCGGGCTGCCGGTGCGGACCTGGTACAACTACGAGACCGGCGTCACCATGCCGGCCGAGGTGCTGCTGGACTTCCTCGCCGAGACCGGGGCCTCCCCGCGCTGGCTCCGCGACGGCGAGGGGCCGCGGTTCGCCGAAGGCGCGGGGATCCGGACGGAGGGCGGGCGATGACGACGCGGCGGGGTTTCCTGCGGGCCTCGGCCGCGATCGGGCTGGCGGGCCTCGTCCCCGGGGCCGAGTCCCGGGCGCCGGCCTCGGCGATGACGATGGACCTGGTCTGCGGCAACCTCGGCGTCCAGGCCGACCTGCCGACGGCGATCGCGCTGGCGCATCGGCATGGGTTCCGGTCGGTCGCGCCGGACGCCGGCCACCTTGGCGGGCTGTCCGACGGCCAGGTGGAAGAGCTGCTCGCCGACCTGAAGGTGAAGGGCCTGACCTGGGGCGCCGCCGCGCTGGCGGTCGACTTCCGGGGCGACGAGGAGGCCTTCCGCGCCGGGATGGCCGAGCTGCCCGCCTTCGCCGCAGCCCTGGCCCGAGCCGGGGCGACCCGCGTCGGCACCTGGATCCGGCCGGGCGACGATCGGCTGACCTACCTGGCGAACCTCCGCCGCCACGCCCGGCGGCTGGGCGAGGTCGCGAAGGTCCTGGGCGACCAGGGCCTCCGGCTGGGGCTGGAGTACGTCGGCCCGAAGACCGCCTGGACGGCCTCGCGGCACCCGTTCGTCCATACCCTGGCCGAGACCCGCGACCTGATCGCCGAGATCGGCCGCGACGACGTCGGCCTGGTGCTCGACTCCTGGCACTGGCACACCGCTGGCGAGACCGCCGACGACCTCCAGGGCCTCGCCAACCGCGACGTGGTGGCCTGCGACCTCAACGACGCCCCCCGGTCCGTCCCCCTCGACCAGCAGCGCGACGGCGTCCGGGAACTCCCCGGGGCCACCGGCGTGATCGACCTGAAAGCCTTCCTGTCGGCCCTCGTCGCCCTCGGCTACGACGGCCCCGTCCGGGCCGAGCCGTTCAACGCCACCCTGCGGACCCTCCCCGCCGACGAGGCCGTCGCCGCCGCGGCCCGGTCCCTGAAGCGGGCGTTCGCCCTGCTGGGCTGAGGCGCATACGCGGATGCCGCCGGTCGCCCCGGGGCTCCCGACGGCACCTCGCGTGCATTACGGGGGGCGGACTGGTCCATCCCAGGCCGCCTCGTTCGTCGGCGTCGACCCCGACCGCGAAGACATTCTATTCCTTCGGCGCCTCCATTCAAGGCATTCACGCTAAATTAAACATAGACCCGCGGATCGAGGATTCGAGTGAAGCGAAGATGACGAGCGCCGCGATGATCGACGTGTTCGAGCGGCAGTACCGGGCCGCGCTGGCGGTGGTGATGCTGCTGGTGCTGGGGGACCGGCTGCTGGTGCAGCCGTACCTGGCCCGGCTGGCGACCGACGCCCCCCTGATCAACGTCTCGGGCCGCCAGCGGATGCTCAGCCAGCGGCTGGCGAAGGCCGCCCTGGAGTTCGATCGGGGCCGGGGTGCGGAAGGGGGGGAGGCGCTCGGGGAGGTGCGGCGGGTGCTGGACCTCTGGTCCGAGTCGCACGACCGATTGCTCCGGGGAGACGGCCGGGACGGCCGGGCCGTCCGCGAGGCCCTCGCCGCGCTGGGGCCGTCGTTCGTGGCGATGCGCGACGCGGCCCGCCGGCTCCTGGATTCGGCCTCGGCCGACCCGCCCGACGCCGCGACCGCACGAGAGGCCGTGGCCGCGATCCTGGACCACGAGGGGGAGTACCTCCGGCGGATGGACCGCGTCGTCGGCCTGTACGAGGAGGAGGCTCGGGGCCGGATCGCGACCTTCCGCCGGATCGGCTGGGCGCTCGCCGGGATGACCCTGGCGAGCCTCGTGGCCATCGGGGCGCTCATCTTCCGGCCGGCGGCGAAGCTGTTGCGGCGCCAGGTGGACGAGCTGGCGCGGGCTCGGGATGAGCTGGAGGCCCGCGTCCGGGAACGGACGAAGGAGCTGGAGGCGGCGAGGGAGCGGCACCGGAGCCTGCTCGAGCAGGTCAGCCACGCCGGGCGGGCCAGCACGGTCGGCGAGATGGCCTCGGCCCTGGCCCACGAGCTGAACCAGCCGCTCGGGGCCGTCGCCAACTACGCCGAGGGCTGCCTGATCGCCCTCGAAAAGCCGGAGCCGCCCCTGGAAGAAGTCCGCGGCGCGCTCCGCCAACTCCGGGACGCGACCCTGCGGGCGGGGCGGATCATCGGCCACGTCCGACGGTTCGTCACCCGACACGGCCCGAGCCTCGAACCGTTCCGGGCGGAGGCGGCCGTGAACGACGCGATCGAGATCCTCCGGGGCCGCCTCCAGGCCTCCGGCGCGGCCGTCCATCTGGACATGGCGCCCGACTTGCCCTGTCTCGTCGGGGACCCGGTGCAGATCCAGCAGGTGCTTGTGAACCTCGTCGGCAACGCCCTGGACTCCCTCGCCCAGTCGCAAGTCCCGAATCCCAGGCTGGTTATCCGGACGACGAGGTCCAACCCGGACGGCGTGGAATTCGAGGTGGGAGACAACGGCGAGGGCATTACGCCCGAGATCCTGTCTCGAATTTTTGACGCATACTTCAGCACTCGTGCCGACGGAATGGGCATGGGACTGGCGATCTGTCGCACGATCGTGGAGGCCCACCAGGGGCGATTCTTCGTGGAGTCCGAGCCGGGCGTGAGCACGACGTTCCGGTTCCAGATCCCCGCCGCCCCGCCGGATCATGAACGAGCCGACGGTCCACATCGTGGATGACGACCCCGACATGCGGGACTCCCTGCGCTGGCTGCTGACGACGGTCGGGCTCCGGGCCGTCACCTACGACTCGGCCGAGGCGTTCTCGGCGGCGTCCCTCGACGCCGGCCCCGCGTGCCTCGTGCTGGACGTGCGGATGCCGGGGACCGGCGGGCTCGATTTGTTCGAGAGCCTGGCGGCCCGGGGGATTCGCCTGCCCGTCCTGTTCATCACCGCCCACGCCGACGTGCCGATGGCCGTCCGGGCGATGAAGTCCGGCGCGGTGGAGTTCCTGGAGAAGCCCTTCAACGGCCAGGTCCTGCTGGAGAAGATCCAGCGGGCGATCCGCGACGACGCCGCCCGCCTCGCCCGCCAGGCCGAGGCCGACGCGATCCGCTCGCGGTTCGAGACCCTGACCGGCAAGGAGCGCGAGGTCCTGGCGATGATCCGAGACGGTCGGCCCAACAAGGAGATCGCCGCCCTCCTGGACATCACCCCCCGCGCGGTCGAGTTGCGTCGCGCCGGGCTGATGCGGAAACTGGGGGCCGGGTCGCTGTCGGAACTGCTGCGGCTGGCGATCGCAGTCGAGGAGGCCGAGCCGCCTTCGCGGCAGATCTCGCCTCCCCGCTCGGCCTGAACGAAGCCCGCGATCAAGGCACGTCTGCCGAGGATTCAAACAGCCCTCCGGCTCACGAGCCCCATCGACCCTTCGGTTTCGCGAAGGACCACCCCGCCGGCCCCTTCGGGCTTCCGCAAAACCAGGCACTCTCCCGAGCCTCGGCACTCTCGCTGCGATAGGTAGGTCCCTCGACGAGGACGGACCGGCCCCTTGCCCGACCGGTCGCGACCCCTCGAACCGTCCGAGCGAGGAGCGGCCATGCCCGTCGTCGAGGAACGTCCCACCGCGATCGCCGATCGTGAAGCGCCCGCCCCCAGCAGGCCTCGGGGCGACCGGCTCGTCGCCTCGCTCCTGGCCGAGCAGGGCGACCTGACCGCCGTCGAGCGGTTCGCGCAGGTCCACCAGGACGCGGCCGAGCCGATCCAGGCGCAGTACTATTCGGCGCTCCTGCCGGCCGAGCCGCCCGGCCCCGGCCAGCAGCTGGCGTTCGAGGTCGACCTCGGCCGATGCTCGGGCTGCAAGGCGTGCGTCGCGGCCTGCCACTCGCTGAACGGGCTGGACGCGGACGAGACCTGGCGGGACGTGGGCCTCCTGATCGGCGGCTCGACGGCGCTGCCGGTCCTCCAGCACGTCACCACCGCCTGCCACCACTGCGTCGAGCCGGCCTGCCAGAGCGCCTGCCCGGTGGAGGCTTATGAGAAGGACCCCATCACCGGGATCGTCCGCCACCTGGACGACCAGTGCATCGGCTGCCAGTACTGCACCCTGGCCTGCCCGTACGACGCCCCCAAGTACAACCCGGCGAAGGGCATCGTCCGCAAGTGCGACATGTGCGCCGACCGCCTGAAGGTCGGCGAGGCCCCCGCCTGCGTCCAGGCCTGCCCGCACGAGGCGATCCGCATCCGGGTCGTGGACGTGGCCGAGGTCCGGGCGGACGCCGAGGCCGGCGCGTTCCTCCCCGGCGCGTTCGACCCGGCCTACACCCGGCCCGCGACGCGGTTCCGCTCGCTCGTCCCGGGCGATCTCCGCCCGGCCGACGATCACCTGCCGACCCCTGAGCACGGCCACACGCCGCTGGCGGTCATGCTCGTGCTGACCCAGCTCGCCGCCGGCGGCTTCCTGATCGAACTGCTCGCCCGACTGGCGGGGGCCACGGACGGCGTCGCCGGATCGGCCCATCCCCGGGCCTGCCTGGCGATGGGCTTCCTGGGCCTGGGCGCGAGCCTCCTCCACCTGGGGCGGCCCCTGTACGCCTACCGGGCGATCCTGGGGATCCGGCACTCCTGGCTCAGTCGCGAGATCGCGACCCTCGGCCTGTTCGCCAAGGTCGCGGCGGCCTACGTGGCGGCCGACCTGCTCTTCCCCGGCTGGCTCGACGGCCGCCCCGGGCTCCGCCTGGGGATGCTGGCGGCGGTCGTCGCGAGCGGCGGGGCGGGGGTGGGGAGTTCGGTCATGGTCTACCACGTCGTCCGCCGGCCCTACTGGCGGGCCTCGATCGCGGGCTGCAAGTTCGCCGGCACGGCCGTCGTGCTCGGCTTGGCCGTGGCCCTGGCCTGCCTGGGCGTCCAGGGTGGACGAGCCACCACGCCCCTGATCGCAACCGCGCTCGCCCTGGGCGCGGCGACCGCGGTCAAGCTGGCCTTCGAGGCCCGCGACCTCGACGCCACGGGGGACGACCCGCTCGGCCGCACCGCCCGGCTGCTGCGCGGCCCCCTGCGACGGGCCGTCGACCTGAGGCGGACGCTGGGGATCGCGGGGGGCTTCGTCCTGCCGGCGGCGGCGGTCCTGGTCCTGTTCGCGGGGGCGCCGATCGGGACGGCGATCGCCTCGGGCCTGGCCCTGGGGGCGTCGCTGGCGGGCGAGTTCGTCGAGCGGAGCCTGTTCTTCCGGGCCGTCTCCAAACCCAGGATGCCGGGGGGGCTGCCGTCATGACGACCGAACTCCGACGCGAAGGCGTCCTCGACCGCCTCCTCGGCCTGGTCCGCGCCAGGGACGGCCGGCTGACCCGGGAGCTTCGCCGCGAGCCGGGGGGCTTCGGGCTGGGGCAGGTCCCGGCCTCGAAGGCCCCGGACGCGACGACGGGCGTCGTCTGCGGCTTCTGCTCGACGGGGTGCGGCCTGACCGTCCACCTCCGCGACGGCGAGGCGGTCAACCTCACCCCGACGGCCGACTATCCGGTGAATCGGGGGATGGCCTGCCCCAAGGGCTGGGAGGCCCTGACCGTCCTCGACGCCCCCGACCGGGCGACCGCCCCCCTGCTCCGAGGGGCCGACGGCCGGCGTCGCGAGGTCGGCTGGGACGAGGCGATGACGACACTCGCCGCCCGCTTCCGCGCGATCCAGAAGGAGCACGGCTCCGACTCGGTCGCCTTCCTGAGCACCGGCCAGATCGCCACCGAGGAGATGGCCCTGCTGGGGGCCGTCGCCAAGTTCGGCCTGGGCATGGTCCACGGCGACGGCAACACCCGCCAGTGCATGGCCTCGGCGGTCGTGGCCTACAAGCAGGCCTTCGGCTTCGACGCCCCCCCCTACACCTATCAGGACCTCGAAGAATCCGACTGCATCGTCCTGATCGGAGCCAACCCCTGCATCGCCCACCCGGTGCTCTGGGAGCGGGCGACGCGCAACCCCCACCGGCCCGAGATCCTCGTCGTCGACCCGCGCCGGACCGAGACGGCGATGGCCGCCACGCTCCACCTGCCGGTGCGCCCCAAGTCGGACCTCGTGTTCCTCTACGGGCTCGCGAATCTGTTGATCGAACGAGGCGCGATCGACCGCCCGTTCATCGACGCCCACACGCGGGGCTTCGACGAGTTCGCGGCCTTCGTCGGCCGGTTCGATGCGGAATACGTCGCCCGCGAAACCGGGCTGCGCGAGGAGGTCGTGCGCGACGCCGCCGACCGGATCGCGAACGGCCGCCGGGTCTCGTTCTGGTGGACGATGGGGGTCAACCAGGGCCACCAGGGGGTCAAGACCGCGCAGGCGGCGATCAACCTGGCGCTCCTGACCGGGAACATCGGCCGGCCGGGGACGGGGGCGAACTCGATCACCGGCCAGTGCAACGCGATGGGCTCGCGGCTGTTCTCGAACACGACGAACCTGCTGGGCGGCCGCGACTTCGCCGACCCCGCCCACCGCGCCGAGGTCGCCGAGATCCTCGATATCCCCGAGGGCCGCATCCCCGACCGCCCCAGCTGGTCGTACGACCGGATCCTCGACGGCGTCCGCGCGGGGGAGATCCGGGGGCTCTGGATCATCGGCACCAACCCCGCGCACTCCTGGATCGACCAGTCGCGGTTCCGCGAGACGCTGGGCGAGCTGGACTTCCTCGTCGTCCAGGACATGTACCACTCGACCGAGACCGCCGAGCTGGCCGACCTGCTCCTGCCGGCGGCGGGCTGGGGCGAGAAGGAGGGGACGTTCATCAACTCCGAGCGCCGGGTCGGCCTGCACAAGAAGGTCCGCCGCGCTCCGGGGAAGGCGCTCGCGGATTTCCAGATCTTCAAGCTCGCCGCCCACTACGCGGGCTGCGACGCCCTGTTCGACGAATGGTCGTCGCCCGAGGCGGCCTTCCAGATCCTCAAGCGGCTCTCCGCCGGCCGCCCCTGCGACGTCACCGGGATCGCCGACTACCGGGCGCTCGACGAGGCGGGGGGGATCCAGTGGCCCTTCCCGGCCGAGGGCGCGGACCCGAGCCCGGAGCGTCGGCTGTTCGCCGACGGCCGGTTCCATCACCCGGACGGCCGCGCCCGGTTCCTCTTCGAGGAGCCCCGGCCGGCGCCCGAGCCGGCGGGCGGCGACTTCCCGATGCAGCTCCTGACCGGCCGGGGCTCGGCGGCGCAGTGGCACACGCAGACGCGGACCGCGAAATCCGACGTCCTCCGCAAGCTCCACCCGCGCGACCCCTACGTCGAGATCAACCCGGTCGACGCCGAGGCCGCCGGCCTGGCCACTGGGGACTGGGCCGTCGTCGCGTCCCGCCGGGGCGAGGCCCGGGCGCGGGCCTTCGTCACGCCGACCGTCGCCGCCGGCCAGCTCTTCCTCCCCATGCACGACGCCGCGACCAACCGGCTGACCCTGGCGGCGTTCGACGCCGAGTCCCGCCAGCCCTCCTACAAGTCCTGCGCGGCGCGGGTCCGCGCGGCCCGCGCCGGCGAGATCCCCCGGCGCGCCGATACGTCGACCAGCCATTGAACGCCAGCACGAGGGCCTCATGATCAGGAAACGCGACCCGCGAAAGTCCGTGGTGGTGGTCGGCAACGGCATGGTCGGCCACCGTTTCTGCGAGCGGCTGGTGGCGCTCGACCTGGAGCGCCGCTACAAGCTCGCCACGTTCTGCGAGGAGGCCCGGCCGGCCTACGACCGCGTCAACCTGTCGAAGTTCTTCGACAAGCGCGACGCCGAGCACCTCAAGATCGCCTGCCGGACCTGGTACGCCGAGAACGGGGTCGACCTGCACGTCGGCGACCGCGTGGCGAGCATCGACCGCGAGAACCGGCGGGTCGTCTCGGCGAACGGGCTGGAGGTCGACTACGATACTCTCGTGCTCGCCACCGGCTCCGCGCCGTTCGTGCCGGCGGTGCCGGGCGTGGACAAGAAGGGGATCTTCGTCTACCGGACCATCGAGGACCTGGAGGCGATCCTCGCCTACGCCCCCCGCGCGGGCTCGGCGGCGGTGATCGGCGGCGGGCTGCTGGGGCTGGAGGCGGCCAAGGCGGTCCGCGAACTGGGGCTGGAGACGCACGTCGTCGAGTTCGCGCCCCGGCTCATGCCGCGGCAGATCGACGACGCGGGATCGAAGGCTTTGCTGGACAAGATCGAGGCGATGAACGTCCGCGTCCACCTGGGCAAGAGCACGCGGGAGTTCCTCGGCAACGGCAAGGTCGAGGGCCTGGCGTTCGCCGACGGCGGCGTGCTCGACGTCGGCATGGTCGTCGTCTCGGCGGGCATCCGGCCCCGCGACGAGTTGGCCCGCGCCTGCGGCCTGGAGGTCGGCCCGCGCGGCGGGGTCGTGGTGGACGACGCGATGCGGACGTCCGACCCGGAGATCCTGGCCGTCGGCGAGGTCGCCGCGCACGACGGCATGGTCTACGGCCTGGTCGCCCCCGGCTACGAGATGGCCGAGGTCGCGGCGGCGAACCTGACCGGCTCCGTGAAACGGTTCTCGGGCTTTGATATGTCCACCAAGCTCAAGCTGATGGGCGTCGACGTGGCGAGCTTCGGCGAACCGTTCGCCGACGCCGCCGGGGCGCGAGCCTTGACCTTCGAGGACCCGTTCCGGGGCGTCTACAAGAAGCTCCTCTTCGCCCCCGACGGCACGAAGCTGCTCGGCGGCGTGCTCGTGGGCGACGCCTCGGACTACGGCGCCCTGCTCTCGGTCTTCAAGAGTCCCGAGCCCCTGACGCTCCCGCCCGGCGAGCTGCTCTCCACCGGCCGAGGCCCGGCGCTCGGCGGGGCGATCGACGCCCAGGTCTGCTCGTGCAACAACGTGAGCGAGGGCCAGGTCCGCGAGGCGATCCGCTCGGAGAAGCTGACGACGCTCGCCCAGGTGAAGGCCTGCACGCAGGCCGGCACCGGCTGCGGCGGCTGCCTCCCCCGCGTGGGCGAGCTGCTCAAGGCCGAGCTGAAGGCCGCCGGCGCGAAGGTTGACGACCACCTCTGCGAGCACTTCCCGCACACCCGCCGCGAGCTTTATCAGATTGCCCTCGTCCGGGGCTTCCGCACGTTCGACGCCCTCATTGCGGCCTGCGGGCGGGGCGTCGGCTGCGAGGTCTGCAAGCCGACCGTCGCCTCGATCCTGGCGAGCCTCTGGAACGAGGACGTCCTGGCCCCCGCCCACGCCACGCTCCAGGACACCAACGACCGCTTCCTCGGCAACATCCAGCGCGGGGGGACCTACTCCGTGGTCCCGCGCGTCCCCGGCGGCGAGATCACGCCGGAGCAGCTCATCGTGCTCGGCGAGGTCGCCCGCAAGTACGGGCTCTACACCAAGATCACCGGCGGCCAGCGCGTCGACCTGTTCGGCGCCCCGGTGCATTTGCTGCCGGACATCTGGGCCGAGCTGATCGCGGCCGGGTTCGAGAGCGGCCACGCGTACGGCAAGTCGCTGCGGACGGTCAAGAGCTGCGTGGGCTCGTCGTGGTGCCGGTTCGGCGTGCAGGATTCGGTCGGGTTCGCGATCCGGGTCGAGCTGCGATACCGGGGGCTGCGGTCGCCGCACAAGCTGAAGGGGGCCGTCTCGGGCTGCGTCCGCGAGTGCGCCGAGGCCCAGGGGAAGGACTTCGGCCTGATCGCCACCGAGAAGGGCTACAACCTGTACGTCTGCGGCAACGGCGGCGCCCGCCCGCGCCACGCCGACCTGCTGGCCTCGGACCTGGACGAGGAGACGGCCATCCGCTACCTCGACCGCTTCCTCATGTACTACATCCGCACCGCGGACAAGCTCACGCGGACCTCGACCTGGCTGGAGAACCTCGAAGGCGGCATCGACTACCTCCGCGACGTGATCGTGAACGACCGCCTCGGCCTGGCCGACGAGCTGGAGCGGCAGATGCAGGGACACGTCGACTCGTACCGATGCGAGTGGAAGGCCGTCGTCGACGACCCCGAGAAGCGCCGGTTCTTCCGCCAGTTCGCCAACACCGACGAGGTGACGCCGGGCATCGAGTTCGTGACCGAACGCGGCCAGACCCGCCCCGCCGACTGGCCGGCCGACGTCGTGCCGATCGAGGAGGTCGGCCTGCCCGTCGCGAAGACGCCCGCCGCCCGGGCCGGTCGGTCGTGGGTCTTCGCCGGGTCGGTCGAGGATTTCCCCCGCGACGGCGGCCGCGCGATCAAGCACGGCGAGGCGGAGATCGCCGTCTTCCGGTTCGCGTCGAAGGGCGAATGGTACGCCAGCCAGAACACCTGCCCCCACAAGCGCGAGGCCGTCCTCTCGCGCGGCATCCTCGGCGACGCGCAGGGCGTGCCGAAGGTCGCCTGCCCGCTGCACAAAAAGGCCTTCTCGCTCGAATCGGGCTCGTGCCTCGGCGGCGAGCCGTACCGCCTGGAGGTCTTCCCCGTGAAGGTCGAGGGGGACGACGTGTACGTCGAGCTGCCCCCCGAAGCCGAGATGGGCCGACTCGCGCGCATGGCCCTGGCCTGCGCCTCGGGCTGCTCCTGACCGACCCGAACCGTCCCCGCTTCCACCCCTTTACCCCGCCCCCCCGGAGCCCCGGCCCGATGAACCTGAGAGACTTCCGCCGCGCCGGCCACGCGCCGACCCTGTTGAGCGCGTTCCTCTACTTCGACGTCAGCTTCATGGTCTGGCTCCTGCCGGGGGCGCTGGCGACCTCGATCGCGCCGGACTTCGGCCTGACCGACGCGCAGAAGGGGCTGATGGTCGCGGTCCCCCTGCTGGGGGGCGCGGTGCTCCGGCTGGCGTTGGGGCTCCTGACCGACCGCATCGGCGCGCGGCGGACGGGCCTGCTGGGGATGGTGCTGACGACGATCCCCCTGCTCCTGGGCTGGCTCTGGGCCGATTCGTTCGGCGCGATTCTGCTGGTCGGGCTGCTGCTGGGGATCTCGGGCGCGAGCTTCGCGGCGGCCCTGCCGCTGGCGAGCCGCTGGTATCCGCCGCAATATCAGGGGCTGGCGATGGGGATCGCCGGCGCGGGGAACAGCGGCACGGCGCTGGCGACGTTCTTCGGGCCCCGGCTGGCGGCGGCCTGGGGCTGGCACGCGGTCTTCGGCCTGGCCCTGATCCCGCTGCTGGCGACGATGGCCTTCTTCGCCGCGTTCGCCAAGGACGGCCCCAACCAGCCGGCCCCCCGCCCGCTGCGGGCCTACGCCGAGGTCCTGGGGCGGGGCGACACCTGGTGGTTCTGCCTGCTCTACGGCATCACGTTCGGAGGGTTCGTCGGCCTGGCGAGCTTCCTGAGCGTTTTTTTCCTCAGCCAGTACGGGCTCTCGCGGGTGGAGGCGGGGAACTTCGCCACCTTCTGCGTGATCGCGGGCTCGGCCTTGCGGCCGATCGGCGGACACCTGGCGGACCGGCTCGGCGGGGTCCGGATGCTGACGGTCCTGTACCTGGCCGCCGGCGTGTCGCTGCTGGGCCTGGGGACGCTGCCGCCGCTCTGGGCGGGCACCGCGCTGCTGTTCGCGGCGATGGCCTCGCTGGGCATGGGCAACGGCGCGGTCTTCCAGCTCGTGCCGCAGCGGTTCCCGGCGGAGATCGGCGTGGCGACGGGCATCGTGGGCGCGGCCGGGGGCCTGGGCGGCTTCCTGCTGCCGACCCTGCTGGGGGCGATGAAGGGGGCGACGGGGAGCTTCAGCGGCGGGTTCGTGGCCTTCGCCCTGGCCGGCGGCCTCGGCGGGGCGGCGGCTTTGGCTTACGCGAGCCGAGGCTGGCGCGGTAGCCTGGTCGTCGAAGGCGGGCCCGCCGCCGACGCGGCCCTCGTCCCCGGCCCGACGCTGGCCGAGGCCCCGGGCGCCGCCTGACCGACCGACCGGCCCCCCGCCCTTTCGCCTTTCGGATGTGAGCCCCATGAGCAATCCCACGGCCCGATCCTTCGACGGCCTCCGCGTGGCCGTCTTCGAGGCGCGGATGGCGGGCATCCTGGCCGACCTGGTGGCCCGCCACGGCGGCCTCGCGGTCGCCGCCCCGGCGCTTCGCGAGATCCCCCTGGGGGACAACCCCGCCGCCCTCGCGTTCACCGAGACCCTGGAAGCCGGCGGCTTCGACCTCGTGATCTTCGAGACCGGCGTGGGGATCCGCTACCTCGTCGAGGCCCTCGCGCCCCGCTTCCCCCGCGAACGCTGGGCGGAGGTCCTGGGCCGGACGACGGTCGTCGCCCGGGGGCCGAAGCCGGCGACCGCGCTCCGCGAGCTGGGCGTGGCGATCGACGTTTCGGTCCCGTCGCCGAACACCTGGCGGGAGACCCTGGCGACGCTGGACGAGCGCAAGCCCGTCGCCGGCCTGCGCGTGGCGGTGCAGGAGTACGGCAAGCCCGTCCCCGAGCTGACCGACGGGCTGGAAGCCCGCGGCGCGACCGTCACCCGCGTGCCGGTCTATCGTTGGGCCCTGCCCGAGGACGTCGGCCCGCTCCGCGCCACGCTCGCCGAGCTGGCCGCCGGGCGGATCCCCGTCGCGCTCTTCACGGCGGCCCAGCAGGTGGAGCACGTCCTCCAGGTCGCCCGCGAGGACGGCCTGGAAGGACCCCTGCGCGAGGCCCTGGCCGCACGCGTCGTCGTGGGCTCGATCGGGCCGACGACCTCCGAGGCGCTCCGGGCCCACGGCCTGCCGGTGGACGTCGAGCCCGAGCACCCGAAGTCCGGCCACCTCGTCGCCGCCGTCGCGGCCGGCTGGCGGGGCGTCGGCAAGGTCGCCCAGCCCTCCTGACGGCGGGACGGCGATTCAACGCGCGAGGCCTCGTCGGCCGATGAATGGGAACCGAGGCCGTGGAGCGGCCGTTTTCGATCGCGGACCAGGAGGAGCGGGATGATGGATGGAACGAGCCCGAACGCGGCCTTCGAACGAGAACGCGAGGTCGCCACGGCCGCCGTGCGGGACGCCGCCATCCTCTGCCGGGCCGTCCAGCGCGGCCTGGAAACCGCCGCGATGGACAAGGAAGACCGCAGCCCGGTCACGATCGCCGACTTCGGGAGCCAGGCGTTGATCTGCCGGACGCTCGCGGAGGCCTTCCCCGGCGATCGGATCGTCGCCGAGGAAGACGCCGCGATGCTCCGTCGCGCGGGGGCCGAGGAATCGGCCTCGCGAGTCCTCAAGTTCGTGCAGGGGATCCGGCCCGAGGCGGACGGCGAATCGGTCCTGAGCTGGATCGACCTGGGCCGCGACGAGGGGGGCGCCGGGCGGTTCTGGACGCTCGACCCGATCGACGGCACCAAGGGCTTCCTCCGGGGCGGCCAGTACGCCGTCGCGCTGGCGTTGATCGTCGACGGCCGGATCGAGGTGGCCGCGATGGCCTGCCCGAATCTACCGGTCCGGGCGGGCGACGAGGCGGTCGGGGCGGTCTTCACTGCCGTTCGCGGCGAGGGGGCCGAGGTCCGGCCGCTCGACGCGGCGGGCCCGGCGACCCCGATCCGGGTCGGGGCGGGGACCGACCCGCGCGACGCGCGGATCTGCGAGTCGGTCGAGTCGGGCCACAGCGCCCAGGACCAGTCGGCGCTCGTGGCCGAGCGGCTCGGCGTGGCCGCCGCCCCCGTCCGCCTGGACAGCCAGGCCAAGTACGCGGTCGTGGCCCGGGGCGAGGCCGACATCTACCTGCGCCTCCCCACGCGGAAGGACTACCGGGAGAAGATCTGGGACCACGCCGCCGGGGCCTTGATCCTCGCCGAGGCCGGCGGCGTCGTGACTGACGTCACGGGCCGCCCGCTCGACTTCACGAAGGGTCGCGAGCTGTCCGAGAACCGCGGCGTCGTGGCCACCAACGGCACCCTGCACGACCGGGTCATCGCCGCATTGGCCGAGGCTTACGGATCCGCCTGAAGGCTCCCGCTCCTCCGAGGAATTCCCCATGCTCCGCAAGCTCGTGACGGGGGGGCAGGCGGGCACCGAGCAGGCCGCCTGGGCGTCGGCCCGCCGCGCGGGGGTCGAGACCGGGGGCTACATGCCGCGGGGCTTCCTGACCGAGGAAGGCCCCGCGCCGAGGCTCGGCGCGCTCTACGGGGCGATCGAGTTCCCGTTCGACGACGCCCGGCGGATCCGGGCGAACCTGCGACGGGCCGACGGGCTGTTCTGGTTCGGCGACGCCGACTCGCCCGGCGCCGCCGACGTGTTCGCCGCGTGCCGCGAGTTGGGCAAGCCCTTCCTGGTCGTCCACCCGCGATTCGCCGATCCCGCCGAGGCCGCGGACTGGCTGCAAGTCTTCGAGATCGGCGTCCTCGTCGCGGCGGGCGAGCCGACGTCGCGGTCGCCCGAGATCGGGCCGCTCGTCGGGGCGTTCCTCGACCGCGTCATTGCCAAACTACGATCGAGCCCCCCCCGTGGGCGGCGATGATCAGGCCGATCCAGAGCATCAAGCCCCAGATCAACAGGCCGGGGATCAGCAGGACGAAGGCCACGCCGTCGACCCACCCCGGCCAGGATCGTCCCCGCATCCTGTCGTACGCGCCCATCCCGTATAGGGCGGCCGAGACGGCGGGCAGGATGACGAAGAACCAAGCCGGAGCCGAGAAGGCCGGTCGAGAAGGATAGTCCAGGGCGCCGATCAGGCTCAGGAGCGTCCCCACGAACGAGAGGGACATCGGCAGGGCGATGAAGACCAGCATCGCGACCCGCCGCAGAATCACCATGGCTCGTCCTCGCCTTCCCCGCTCAGTCCTCGCCCTCGTCGGGGTTCAGCTCCCGGATCTCGACGTGCGTCTCCGGCTGGGAGTCTCCCGACTGAAACGCGTGCATCGCGGCCTCCTCGTCGTCGACGAAGCCGGGGGTGACCACGACGCACATGGAGAAGATCGCCAGCGACTGGCGGTTGCAGGTCGGGCAGAGGGTGCAGCGGCGGGCCGCGCCCTTGCGCCAGATGCGGGTGATGAACGACAGGGGCTCGCCGTCCGGGCCGGCGAGCGTCGCCACGCGGGTGAACTTCGGCCTCGGCGGCTCGTCCATGGGGGCCTCCTGGGACCGGAATGGGGGACCGGTAGGATCTTTCGGGGCGGGCGACGCGGAATCAAGGCCCGACGGGCTCGCCCATCTCCCTCGGGCTCGGCGGCCGGACTGCGACGGGGGCGGCCGCATCGGCCGCGACGGGGATGATGCCGAGGCGGGCGTAGACCGGCCGGGCGTGGCGTCGCAGCCTGGGCAACTGGGAAGCAAACGCCGCGCCGCCCGCGAGCACCAGCAGCCCCGACCCGAACACCACCGGGCGCGGGCCGACGAGCCCCGCCAGCCAGCCCCCCAGCAGGCTGCCGAACGGCGCGACCCCCTGGAAGGCCATCCCGTAGAAGCCCATCACCCGGCCCCGCTTGTCCTCGTCGACCATCGTCTGGATCAGGGTGTTCGACGCGGCCATCTGGACCATCATCCCGGCCCCGGTCGCCGTCAGCAGGGCGGCCGACAGCCAGACCGACCCCGACTGCGAGAAGCCGATCAGCCCCATCCCCAGCACGCCCGCCGCCGCCACGATCACCCGCCCCAGCCCGAGGACCGAGACCCGCGAGGCCAGGTACAGCGCCCCGGCCAGCGCCCCCAGCCCCTGGGCGGCCGACAGCAGGCCGAGCGTGGACGGCCCCCCGCCGAGCACCCTCGCGGCGAACACCGGCATCAGCACCGACTGCGGCATCGCGGCGAAGCTGATCAGGGCCAGCAGCAGGAGCAGGGCCCGGATCGGCGGGAAGCCGAAGGCGTATCGGAACCCCTCGACCAGGCGACGACCGACCGAGCCGACCGCCGCCGCCCGGGGTCGGGGCGTCAGGCGCATCGCCAGCAGGGCCGCGACGACCGCCGCGTAGCTGACCGCGTCGATCGCGAAGCACCAGGCCTCGCCCACGGCCGCGATCACCACGCCGGCCGTCGCCGGGCCGACCAGCCGCGCGCCGTTGACCAGCGACGAGTTCAGGGCGATGGCGTTGGGGAGGTCCTCGCGGCGGGCCACCATCTCGACCATCATCGACTGCCGGGCCGGCATGTCGAACGCGTTGATCGCCCCCTGCGCCACGCTCAGGGCGACGACCAGGGCGATCGCGAGCGGGCCGCTCGGCCCGCTGAACGCGACCCAGGCCAGGGCGGCCGACTGGAACATCGCCAGGACCTGGGTGACCACCAGGACGCGGCGGCGGTCCCAGCGGTCGACGAACACCCCGGCGATCGGGCCGAGGAAGAAGGTCGGAGCCAGGCCCGCGAAGCTCGCGACGCCGAGCAGCCACGGGGCGTCCGCGCCGGCGAGGCGCAGGATGAGCCACCCGGTCGCCAGGCGGGTCATCCAGGTGCCGACGAGCGAGACCCCCTGACCCAGGAAGAAGAGGCGGTAATTCCGATTCGCGAACGCCCGGCCCATGGCGCTCCACCGCGAGCTTCGAGCCGGCCCCATCTCCTCCGACGCCATCGGCGGCCCCCCGTCGGACGCTCGGCGCTCGCCCGCGAGTCGGACTCCCCCGCCGTCCCCGCCGCGCCCCGGCCCGTCCAGAACGCAATCTCCATGCCGGATTTCGGGGGCGTCGCCTGAGGAGGAAGTTGGTGGGAGCCGTCGGTCCCGGCCGGCCGCTTGCCTCGGTCGGTCGAAGGCTCAGGGGAGGATGCGGGCGCCCACGGCCGTGTTCAGGTCGAGCATGGCTCGGCGATGCCGGACGAGGGAGTCACGGTACTGCCGGACCACGTCGTTGTACTGGCGCTGGGCCTCGAGATATTCGAGGGCGTTGGCCTCGCCGCCGCGGAACCGGGCGAAGGCCGCGTCCCGCACCCGTCGCGAGGACGGCAGGATCTGCTGCTCCAGCTCGAACACGCCGTCGCGGCTGAGTTCCAGCTCGCGGGCGGCCTCCTCGGCCTCGGCGGCGACCTGCCGCTCGATCGACGCCACCTCGATCCGGGTCTGGACGGCGTTCGACTGGGCCCGGGCGATATTCCCCTGATTGCGGTTGTAGAGCGGCAGCGGGACGGTCACGCCGACGGCCCAGGAGGTGGCGCTCTTGCTCCCGAATGGACTGTTGTCCTGGAAGGTGTAGGGCTGGGCGAGGACGTAGACGTCCGAGTAACGCTCGGCGTGGGCGAGCCGCAGGTCGGCGTCGGCGCGGCCGACGCCGAGCCGGTAGGCGACCAGGTCGGGACGGCAGGCGACCGCCTCGGCGACGATCGCGTCGATCGGCATGGGGAGGTCCGAGACCTGGCGGCGGGGCGCCCGGACGCGGAGGGCGTCGACCTCGACCCTGGGCACGTCCAGCAGCACGGCGAGCGCGCGGGAGGTCCGGCCGACGGCCTGGGTCGCCTCCCGCACCTGGTACTGGGCCTGCTCGACCTGGGCGCGGAGGGCGTCGGTGGTCGCCTCGGTGATCTGCCCTTGCTCCAGCAGGTCCAGGTTCAGCTCCAGGAGCTTGCGGATGCCGTCGGCGTAGGCCCGGCTGAACCGCAGGGTCTCCTCGGCGGCGACGACGTCGACGTAGGCCGTGTAGAGGTTGTCGATCTGGAGCCGCACGGCGTCCTGAAACTGGGCCTCGGTCACGCGGCTCGCCTGCCGGGCCGCCGCGGTCCTGGCCTTCCGCTTGCCGGTCACGTCGACGGGGAGGGTGACGTTGACGTCGTACTGCGTCTGCCCGCCGGGGCGTTCGTTGCTGAACCGGCCGTAGGGGATGAACTGGGTGTCGGCGTAGAGCACGGGATTGACCCGCAGGCTCGCCGTGAGGACGTCGGCCCGCGCCTGGTCGATCTCGTGCTTGAGGGCGAGCAGGGCCAGGTTCCGCTCGACGAGCCGGTCGATGGCCGCATCCAGCGTCAGGCCGTCGGGCGGGCCCGTCTGGTCGGGCGCGTCGGCGGGGAGTTCCAGCTCGCCGTACTGGGGGACGTCCGCCGGCTCCAGGGCCCGGAGCCTGAAGCGTTCCGGCTGCTCGGGCTCCCGCCCCGTGGTGGGGGGCTGGAGGCCGCCGACGGGCGCCCGGCTGACCGACGGCCCGGCCCGGCCGCCGATCGGCTGGCCCATGGCGCCGGGGGTCGTGTCGAAGGCCGAGATGCCCGCCGAGCCCAGGGGCACGCCGAGGCCCCCCCGCGACTCGACCCGCCCCGGCGGGCCGGCCGGATCGACCGCGGGCCCCTGGGCGCGGGCCGGGCGGACGAGGGCGAGGAGCGCCAGGGCCCCGAGCAGGATCATGGCGCGGACGGCCCGGCTGGATCGCTTCATCCCCCGCTCCTCGTGACCCCGAAGCGAGATGCGGCCTCCCAGGATGGGCGCCGACGGTCCCGTCTCGCCGACCTCCCAAGATATCGGTCGCGACGGCCGCGGCGCTTAACGCGATTGCGAGGCGGCCGGGGCCCGACCCGGCTCCGAGGTCCCCGGGGCCGCGCCGACGGCCGCGGCCTCCTCGTTCTCGTAGATCTGCTGCAGGAGCAGCCCGCCGACGACCACGACCCGCTCGCCGGCCTTCAGCCCGCGCTCGAGGACGGCGTGGTCCTCCTTCTCGTGGGCGACCGTCACGTCGCGGCGCTCGTAAGCGTCGGGCCTCCCCTCGACCTCGACGAACACGTAGGCGAGCCCGTCGACGACCACCAGGGCCGTCCTCGGGACCTCCACCCGGCCCTCGACGGGCGGGATCTCCAGCAGGCCGCGGACGAGCATGTCGGACTTGAGCTTCCCCTCGGGGTTGGGGATCGAGGCCCGGACCCGGACGGCGTGGCTCGACGGGTCGACGCGGTTCGAGATGTATTCGACCTTGCCCCGGGCCGTGTAGCCGAGGAAGGGGAACCGGATCTCCCACGACTGCCCGAGGCTCACCAGGTCGAGGTCGCTCTCGAAGACGTTCCCCCAGACCCAGAGCCGCTCCAGCGGGGTGACGACCAGCAGGGTGTCGTTCTCGTCGTAGAGGTTCCCCACGGCGACGTCGCGGTCGATGACCAGGCCGTCGGCCGGCGACCGGAGCGTGAGCCGGGCCTTCTCCGACCCCGGCTCGGACTCCACCCCCTCGACCTCCTGCTCGGTGAGCCCGTAGACCAGGAGCTTGTCCCGCGCGACCTCGTATTCGCGGCGGTTCTTCATCTCGTTGTTCCTGGTCTCGTCGTAGAGCTGCTGGGAGACCGCCTTCGACTGGAGCAGGGACTCGCGGATCTCCAGGAGCTTCTTGTCGTAGAGCCACTGGATCTTCTCGATCTCGTAGACGCTCTTCGCGGCGGCGAGCTCCGTGCTGTAGAGGTCGATCAGCGGGTCCCCCTTGCGGACCGACTCGCCGACCGTGACGTACACCTTGTCGACCCGGCCCTCGAACATCGGCCGGACCTTGGTGAGCGTGTCGGAGATGTATTCGGTCGTCCCGAGGAGTTCGAGGCGGATGGGCTCGGACTGCGGCCTCGCCGGCTCGACCCGGATCCCCATCGCTTCCCGGGCCCGCTCCGCGACGACGATCGCGCCGTCCCAGGGGCCGGACGCGACCCGCGGGGGGGTCGCGTCGGCCGGATGATGGGCCGCCTGGTGGCCCCCGGCGATCGCCCGCCAGGCTTCGGACGCCACGTCGGGGCGCCTCCAGACGACGACGGCCGCCGCGGCGATCGCGACGAGCCAGGCGGCGGGCTTGAGGAACCGTGCGGGGCCGCGGCGCGTCGGGCCGCCCCCCGCTCGGTCGGGCGGCCCCGGGGTCTCGGCCGCGGCCGGCGTCGGCGTCGTCATGCGGGCCTCAGTCTCCCCCGGCGGGGCGGACCCCTCGCGCCGGGAAGTAGGAATAGAGCACGGGGATGAGGAATTGCGAGAGCAAGAGCGCGGCGGACATGCCGCCCACGACCACGATCGCCAGCGGCCTCTGGGCCTGCGAGCCGACCGACGTGGCGAAGGCGGCCGGCAGCAGCCCCAGGATGGCGGTCAGCGAGGTCATCGCCACCGGCCGGAGCCGGCGCTCGGCCCCGCCGACGATCGACTCCCGGACGCTCTCGCCCTCCGACCGCAGCTCGTTGAAGTACGAGATCAGGAGGACGCCGTTCTGGACCGCGACGCCGAAGATCGAGATGAACCCCACCGCCGCCGAGATGCTGAACGTCGTCCCGGTGAGCACCAGGGCCCAGATCCCGCCGACCACGGCCGGCAAGACCCCAAGCATGACGATCGCGGCGTCCTTCATCGAGCCGAACAGCGTGTACAGCAGCACCAGCACCAGCACCGCCGAGAGGGGCACGGTGAACATCAGCCCGCGGTTCGCCGCCTGCATCTGGGCGAACTCGCCGGACCAGACGAGGTGGTAGCCCTCGGGCAGTTTCGCCCCCGTGCTCGGGTCCTCGACCTTCCGCCGGGCCTCGTCGATGGCCGAGGCCAGGTCCCGGCCCCGGATGCTGAACTTGATCGGGATGTAGCGGAGGTTGTTCTCGCGGTAGATGTACGAGGCCCCCGACTTGTGGGGCTCGATCAAGGCCAGCTGCGACAGCGGGATCCGCGCCCCGCGGCCGCCGTCGCGGCCCGGCACGTCGACCGGGATGCGGGCGATGTCGTCCGGGTCGTTGCGCAGGTCCGGGGGGAGCCGCAGGATGATGTCGTACCGCTTCTCCCCCTCCACCATCTCGGAGAAGGCGCGGCCGCCGATCGCCACCTGGATCACGTCCTCCACGTCCTCCACGTTCACGCCGTAGCGGGCGCACGCCCGGCGGTCGATGCGGATCTCCAGGTTCGGCTGGCCCAGGATGTGGAACAGGCCGACGTCCTCCACCCCCGGCACCGACCGCAGCGCGTTGACGACCCGTCGCCCCGTCTCCTCCAGCGTCTTCAGCTCGCCGCCGAAGAGCTTGACCGAGTTCGCCCCCTTGATGCCCGAGAGGGCCTCGTCGATGTTGTCGCGGATCAGCTGGCTGAAGCCGAAGTCCACCCCGGAGAAGTCCGCGAACTTCGCGTTCAGCTCGGCCTCGATCTTCCGCCGCGTCATCCCCGGCCGCCACTCCTCCATCGGCCGCAGGGGGACGTTGAACTCCAGGTTGAAGAAGCTCGTCACGTCGGTCCCGTCGTCGGGGCGGCCGACGTGCGACATCACCCCCCGGACCTCCGGGATCGAGGCGATCACCGCGCGGAGCCGCGGCGCCATCCGCGCCGCCTCCTCCAGCGAGACGGTCGACGGCATCAGCGCCCGGATCCAGAGGTTCCCCTCCTCCAGCTCGGGCATGAACTCGGCCCCGAGGTTCGCCGCCGCGGCGACGGTGGCCGCCAGGAGCCCCCCCATGCCCAGCAGAACCAGCGGGCGGCTCGCCAGCGCCGCGCGCAGGGCCCGGGAGTAGACCCACTTCATCGCCCGGTCGACCAGCGTCTCCTTCTCCTCGGTCTTGCCGTGGAAGAGGAAGGAGCAGAGCACCGGGGCGAGCGTCACGGCGATCAGCAGCGCCCCGAGGATGCTGAACGCGTAGGTCGCGGCCATCGGCCCGAACAGCGCCCCCGCCGGGCCGCTCATCACGAACAGGGGCAGGAACGCGCAGACGATGATCATCGTCGAGAAGAAGATCGGCCGCTCCACCCCGCGCGAGGCCTCGGCGATCCGGTCCACCAGGGGCTTCGACCGGTCCGCCGTCGGGCTCGTGACGTGGTGGTAGATCGTCTCGACGATGATCACCGAGCTGTCCACGATGATCCCGAAGTCGACCGCGCCGATCGACAGCAGGTTCGCCGACTTCCCCTGGGCGTACAGGACCGAGATCGCGAACAAGAGGGCCAGCGGGATCACCAGCGCCACGACCGCCGCGCTCGCCAGGTCCCCCAGGAAGACGAACAGCACGGCCACCACCAGGCCGATCCCCACCAGCAGGTTGTGCAGGACGTTGTGGGTCGTGACGTGGACGAGGTCGGTCCGCTGGTTGAACACCCGGATCGTCATGCCGGCCGGCAGGAGCTTGTCACGCTCGATCTGCCGCATCTTCTCGGCGACCGCCTCGGACGTGGGGAGCGACTTCTCCCCCTTCCGCATCATCACGATCCCCTCGACCACGTCGTCCTCGGCGCCGCGGCCGACGACCCCCAGCCGGGGCCGGTGACCGACGACCACTCGGGCGACGTGGTGCACGAAGATCGGCGTGCCGTCGGGCGCGGCGGCGATCACCACGTCGCGGACGTCGTCGAGCTTCTCGGTCTCGATGACCATGGCCCGATCGACGTTCGCGGGGTCCAGCGGGTCCACCCCGCCGCCGAGCAGCCCGATCGCCCGCACGTTGTGCGCCTGGGAGCCGAGCGTCAGGACGTCCCCCCCCACGTTGGCGTTCGAACGCGTGATCGCCTCCTCGACCTGCTGCATCGTCACGCCGTACTGCTTCAGCAGCCGCGTGTCCAGCAGCACCTGATACTGCTTGACCGTCCCCCCGAAGCCGATGACGTCGATCACGCCCGGGACCTGCTTGAGCATCCGGGTCACCACCCAGTCCTGCACGGCCTTGATCTGGTTGGTCGTGTAGGCGGGGCCCTCCAGCACGTACCGGACGATCTCGCCGGTCGGGCTCCACGGCGACAGCTCGGGCTTCACGCCGGCGGGGAGGTCCACCATTCCGATCCGGTTCAGGACCTCCTGTCGCGCCGCGGAGTAGTCGGTCCCGTAGGCGAACTGGCACTTGACGTCGTTCAGGCCCGCGATCGAGGTGCTGCGGAGGTATTCCAGCCCCGGCATCCCGTTCAGGGCCGTCTCGATCGGGATGCCGATCAGCCGCTCCATCTCCTCGGGGCTGGCCCCGGGGTTCTGGGTGAGCACCTCCACCAGGGGCGGCGTCGGGTCGGGATACGCCTCGACGTTCAGGTGGACCGCGGAGTACGACCCGACGCCGATCAGCGCGATCGCCCCGAGGATGACGATCAGCCGATTGTGCAGGCTCCAGACGATTATCGCACGGACCATCGACGGCCCCCGGAACGAGTCAGGACGGGGGGCCGGACGCCTCTCCCCAGACGCCGATCCGTCGCGATCGGCCCAGGAGACAATCTTAACAGAAATTCATCGACGTGGGGAGCCGGCCGGGCGGTCGAATGGGCGATGAGGGATTCGAACCCCCGACCTCCTACGTGTAAGGCAGGCACTCTAACCGCTGAGTTAATCGCCCTTCGGCTGGCATTCTAATCAAAGACCCGACCGGCGCGAGCGCGGTTCGCGAAAAGGCGAGGGGGTCAGGGCGTGGGAGCGGGGGCGTCGCCCAGAGAACGGGGGGCGTCTTGTCTCCCCTCGAGGCAGCAGGTCGTTCGGGGCGGCGGGCGACGTCCAAGCCGTCCGCCGATTGGATTTTACTGGTTCGCCGCCGAGCGGGCAAGCTTCACCGGGATCGTTGCTTTTCTGTAGCGATTCTGTAGCGGCGGGCGTCGCGGAGGGAATGGCGGTCAGGCACGCGAAATGATCCTGGGGGCGGTCCGGACGAGGCTCGGGAGACGCATGCGACATGTTCGAAGACCTCCGCGGTCAGCCCTCGACGCCGAGTTGCCAAGGACCGATCGCCGAGGTCATCTCAAACCACCAATCACAGCGTAACCGCGCACTCTACACCTGCGACACAACCAATAATCACGCATTATTTCCTGAATACGACCGAAATATACACAGAAGCCACCGCAATCAGAAATGCAACCCCAGACACAACAAGAGATACATAGCTGCTAACCCTGGCCTCCCTGGCAACACCATCTGCTTTGACACTCTCCTGATATGACCCAATGTTTACTCGCATGCAACCATAAACAATCGGCGCAAGAGCCCATTCGATTCTTTCGTCATCCTCGGTCAATAACCCCGCCTGTAGATCAGCTATATACCGACGCACGACAACCTCGACGTATTTTTTTCCAGGTTCATTCACTCTACCCGCCCAAGCGAACACATAGTTAAAGTCCCGCTGATCGGACCAAACGACCATACCTACACGTACGGCTGCTAGACTGCGAAGACGACCGGGCAACCTATACGGCGCAACAAAAAACAACCTCGCTAGAGACGATAAATAATCCAACCGAAACTCGTATGAGTGCCCATAGTACGCATCACCACCCACAGGATCCCCCTCTCGACTCTCAATTGCCAACGCCAAAAGATCGGGATTCAAATCAATAGTTCGCACCAAAACCACATCACGCTCGTACGGCCGCTCTTGCGCCCCAGTATACTCAGTGCTTGAAACCCTAGGCCCGATCAACACAAATTCAAACGGTGCTGAGTTCACCACCCAAGTACGGCCCAGCTTACGGCACTCCATCTCAGCCCTCCCGACCACAATGCCGAACTACCAAGGCGTGAAAAGCTGCAACATCATCCCCAATCATATTACTATGATTTAAGACGACAACTTCCCGAGCCAGATTGCTATGCACCCAGTCATGCTCAATCGCCTTGATTGTCTCGCGAAAAGAGAGAACTGCCTGCTCATCCAGCTTCTCCCATAAATCCCTCTTGTTAACCAGGATCCAAACAAGAGGCCTATTGGCAAGCCTCACATCCCGTATATAACCGCGCAAGTTCCTTTGAAATTCAAGGCTTTTATCAAGACGTCGAGGATCCACCGCTTCATCAACATGGCTTCGGTTATGATCAAGAACAACACACAACGCATCAGCATACTCGGCAACCTGGAATTGCTGAACGTACTCCTCGCCTCCACCGTCAACAAGCGCGACATGCTCGGACGGATTTGTCTGCAGGGCTGCAATATAGGCACCAACCCCTTGGGTTCGTTGCTGAGGAAGCGGTCGTTGCAGCAACCTATTTACAAGAGTGGTCTTCCCCGCTTCGGAGTCCCCAACGACGCCTAACTTGAAAATGGGAGGCTCTAGCTCTAAGGCATCCCTGATAGAGATTTTTCGCGAGTTCAGTTCAACAGCCGTCCGTCGCCTTGGCGGGATTGCTTTCTACCACCCCGCACCGCTGGCCCCAACCATGATTGCCCCGCCAGCCCATGCCAAGCCAAGACCGATTGGCCCGGAAATACCAATGCCTATGGAACCAACCGCAAGCCCAGTGCCAAACACCCATCCAGCAGGCCCTACGCATTGCTGTCCTAGGTTTGTCGCGAACTGAAACAACCTGGTCTTGCTTGCCATTGCGATCCTCGCGATTGAACAAAAGGGAACAATAGTATTGCCCCCCTACTTCGCGCACTTTCTGATAGCTAACACCCACTCACGCACCCACCAAAACCAGCAGTGTCTCAATGCTCCCTGCGATTCTAAGCAAGCTTCTCGCGTGTGCCAAGTTCCAGCTCACCCATCGTTCGCGAACATGGAGACCTTCCTCGTCGCGAAATAGTCAGCTCACCAGTGAATCCGCGCGAAGACTCCGTCACCTAATGGCGGTAGCAGTTGCGGAAGCGGTGCATCTCGCGGTCGAGGATCACGCGCTGCTCCTCGGTCTGGGCGAGCGGCCAAAGCTCGGCGTACAGGCCGTTCACCGTCGCGGCGTAATCCTCGCGGTCCTGATCGCCCCGTCGCTCGGGGTCCATGCTGACGCCTTCGTACGACCTTCGCGCGGCGTCGCGATCGATCTGGTCGGGGCTGGCGATCTTGGGGGCTTCGTCCATCGTGGGGGTCCTGGCTCCGAGGGGTCGCGGGAGGTCCCCGCCGGCCGATCCGGCGGGGCTGGTTCGCGTTGCGGCGGGTTCACCCCACCGCCAGGCCCGCGGCCATCACGTCGGCCTCGGTCACCCGCCCGTCCTCGGTCCCCTCGTGGATCGCCGCCACGCGCTCCTCGAAGGCCCTCGCCTCCGCGAGGCGGCGGCCTTCCTCCATCGCCTCTTCGAGCCGCCTCATCGCGTCGTCGATCGCGTTCAGGGCGCTCTCACGCCGGCCCTCGAAGCTCGCCGGCTTCGCGCAGTCGACCTGCGATCGGGCGAACCGCAACTCGCCGAGGGCCTTGTTGATCGGGTCCGCCTTGATCATCCGGAGGTCGGGGTCGTACATTGCGTCCGTCCTTTCGTTCCTGACAGGGTTCGGGGGGATGCTCGGGGGCGGCGGTGTTACCAGCACCGGCCGCCCCCTCTCCATTTCAGGCCTTCAAGGCCTCCATCGCCGCCAGCAGCCGGGCTGTCGTCTTGGGGTTGCTCATCCCCAGCCGGCCGGCGTTCTCGATCAACTTCTCCAGCAGCAGGTCGTTCCGCCGCTCGGTCGCGAACTCGCGGGCCTCGCGGAGCGTGTCGAACTCGGCCGCGTCGTCGTCGAACCGCACGATGAAGACGCCCTCTTCCTTCGCGATCACCGCGTCGCCGACGGTCAGGGTCTTGGTCGTCATCTCGTCGCTCCTGCCTTGCTTCGCTCGTCGTCATCGCCTACACTCATATTGTAGCCACACAAACCAAACAGTCAATAGTGTGGCTACACTTTTTCTTGCGAGGGTCGATTTCGTGGGCAGAAAAGCCATCTCGGGAGAGCGGAAGAGCGATCGGCCCTTGCGGATCAGGCTCACGGACGAGGAGCGCGCGAAGCTCGATGCGGCCGCGGAGGCGGTGGGGTCGCCGACTTCGACGTGGGCGAGGGACGTGCTCTTCGATGCCGCAGACAAGGCGTTGCAGCCGCCCCTCTCCGGTCACGACGCCGGGCCGACCGACGGCGGCGGTTGACAAGGTCTCCTCAGCCACCGAACATCTCGCGTTGCAGCGATCCGTCTCGGTGCACCCGCTCAAAGGGCTGATCCCCGGTCGGCTCGTCCCCCGTCCAGCGGTTCGGCCACGTCCCCGCCTCGATCAGCTCCTCGATCCTCGCCACCTCCAACTCGTCGAGCATGTCGACCGCGGGCATGTCGCCGGCATACTCGTTGACGCGGGCCTGGATCGCGAGCACCTCTCGCAGGGCGGTCCGCCGGGCGTCCATCGTCAGCGGGCCCATGCGGTTGGTGTGGCGGACGACGCCGGCCTTGCTCCGCTCGAAGCCCGGCTTGCGAAGCCGCTGGGTCGGCTCGCGGAGCCAGCGATAGAGCGGCCTCAGCTTTTTCAGCGGCCGCAGATAGCCCCAGCGGGGCGACTTCAGCAGGTTGTCGAGCGCCGCGTCCTGCGAGGCGAGCGGGCAGCCGTTGCAGCCGGTCCGCGCGTTCTTCTCGGCGACGCTGCCCTCTTCATCCAGCCCGTACGCCTCGGCCACCAGCCGGGTCTCGTAGCCGTGGCGCAGCTCCGCCGGCATGGCGCCCGTGAGCCAGTCCCAGACCAGACACGTCCGCCAGTGGAGGATGGGGGCGAGCGTGTCGCAGAGGTGGTCAGGCAGAGTCTCTTGATACCAGCCCTGGCCGCACTCGGCCCCGTCCTTGCCGCAGCTCATCGCGATCCGGCCGTCGCGGGCGGCGCTCTCGCCCTGGCGGACGCCGGTCAGCATCAGGATCTTCTCGCCGGCGTACATCTCGCGCAGGGCCGCCTCCATCGGCTCGACCTTGATCTGGCCGGTGCACCAGCGGAAGTGGTTCGTCGGCGGCGGGACGCCGCGGCCTAGCATGTACACGAAGAACCGCTCGTCCATCGGCGGCAGAGCCACGCGGACCTCGACGCCCTCGGCTCGGAGGGTTCCGAGCATCCGGCTCGCCGAGGCGGCCAGCGGCGGCAGCTCCATCCGCGTGTCCGCGTAGCACACCGTCAGCCGCTCGGGCCTCTCGACCGCGCCGGTCTTGAGCAGGTGCATGACGACCGTCAACAGGGTCGTCGAGTCCTTGCCGCCGCTGTAGGCGATCGCCCAGTGGCGATGCCTCACGCCGTGGGCCTGCAGCGATCGGGCCGTCAGCTCCACGGAGTCGGAGATCCCCATCCGCTGGGCGTCGAAAAAAGTCGCCTGCATAACGGTCAATCCTCCTCATGGGCGTAGAGGTTGCCGCACGGGACGACGACCTCGCCGCCCTCGTCCAGCTCGACCAGGTGGTTGCGGGGGCCGCGCTTCACCACCTTCCGTCGCTCGAACACGTCGGCCTCGACCCAGCGGATGGTCTCCGCCACGGAGCCGGACGGACGCGCGACGATCCGGATGGTCCCGAGCTTGCCGTGGTGGGGCATGACAGCCGCGACGGCCTCGCGGTAGTGGATCCGGCAGCGGTCGCCGATCCGCGGGTTGGACATCATCCCAGCACCTCGCCTATCCAGATGAGGGCCCGCATCGAGCCGAAGGCGAAGGTCAAAGCGACGGCGAGGACTCCTACGGCGGCCATGGTCAGTCTCCGAAGAGGGGCATCGGGGTTGTGGCGGCTGACTTCTTCACCACCGGCGCATGAGGCCGTTCCAGCCGACGCCGGCCCAACTCGCACTGGCTCCGGCGAAGGTCGAAGCCGATTCCGACGCGGCCGAGGCGGGCCGCGACGCTGACGGTGGTGCCTGAGCCGCTGAACGGGTCGAGCACCCGTCCGCCGGTCGGGCAGAGGCTCTTGATGAAGCGCTCGGGGACGTCCTCGGGGTAAGGGGCCTCGTTCTCGTGGGCGAGAGCGTGGCCGAGGCAGTTGCCTCCCGTCGCCCCGGTCTGGATCAAGGTTCCGGGGTTGGCGACGACGGGCGGGACGTATCCTTGCGTCTCGCGGCTCCCGTCCGGTTGCATCATGTGCTTGGCCACCACGACGTGGCTCGGCCGACCGGCCGCCTGCTTGCTGCCGTCGGCGCGTCGGGTTCGCCCAGACGTGGGCCGAGCGCCCCATTGATTCACCCTGGCGCCGTCGCTCAAACGATGGCTCATCGCGCCGCCCGGCCCGAACTTCGGCGGCTCGCCGCAGGCCGTGTTGTCGCTCCAGGGCAGGACGGCCGTCCTTTTGAACGCGAGGCAGAACTCGACGTCCTTCCGGAACCACTGGTCGCCGCCGCTCCCTGGGATTCCGTAGCGGTGCCAGAAGCAGGGGCTCTCGCTGAGCCAACCCCGCTTATGGGCCTCCCACGAGAGGCCCTCGCAGCACGGCCAGTAATTGCGAGCGCGCGTCACCCCGGCGCAGACCCAGATCACGGCCCCGCGCGTCACTCGCAAAGCTTCCTCGGTCACCGCCAGCATCCACTCGACCCACTCGAACTGGTCGCGGGCGATGCCGAGGTCGCGGCCGTCCTCGAGGTAGAGGCGGGCGTCGGCGTAGGGCGGGCTGCCGACCACCAGGTCGACCGAGGCATCGGCCAGCGGGAGCCGCGCGGAATCGGCCTGCGCGAAGAGATGGCTCATCGAAGGGCCTCCGCGTCGAGACGAACATGCCGTGCGATCGCGCGCAGCAGCTCGTCGTCGAGCGTCCACAGCCCCTGCTTCCCGACAGCCGGGACGGGCTCGGGGAGCGGCCGAGGGTTCGCGAGCCGCCAGCCGTATCGGCAGAACGAGAAGTCGCCGAAAGCCCGCTCGGCCGGGCTCAACCGTTCCGTCCAGGGATGGCAGCGCCGGCCATCCTCGGTCGACGTAGGGAGGCAGTCGACCAGGTCGACGAGCCCGACGATGCAGCCGAACGGGAGCGGGTTGGGCCCCCAGGGCTGGCATCCAGTGCGAGCGTCGCGGTAATCCAAGGTTCGCGTCAGGAACATCCCATCCTCGGTCCACCTCTTCGCGGCGTGGATCGCGAGGACGCCGCGGTGCTTCGTCGCCCAGCCGCGCGTCTCGAACTCCTTCGCCGGCTTGCTCGGGTCGTTGACTCGCGGAGTGACGCAGAGCGTGGCCCACGGTTGCCAGATGGTCAGGGCCTTCACGACGCCACCCCCTCGGCCTGCGGCAGCTCGCGCACGCGAAGGTCGGCCGGCCATTCCGCCGGATCGCCGCCGTGCGAGTCGGTGATATGGCGGTCGAGCCAGCCTTGGTTATGACGCTGGACGAGACCTCGCTTGATCCCGTTCGGCTCGCTCATGTCGGGGCCGGCGATCGGGTTCGCCCCGAGCTGCTTCACGAACACCGGCGTCCCGGCCGCCCTGCCCTGCTCCACCGTCGAGCGGGCCCACTCGACGTCGAACGGCCGGGCTTTCCTCCCGCCCTGGTTGCTCTCGCCGCCCACGACGATCCAGGAGACCGGGCCGATCCCGTCCTTGATCCCGGTCAGGCAGTCGTAATGCTCGTCGTAGAGCAGGAACGAGGGCTTGAGCCGGCGGAAGTCGACCGGCCCCAGCGCGGGCTCGTAGCTGACCCACCGCAGCGCGGCGGGGATCATCCCCATGATCGGGATGCGGCGATCGGCGTACTCCTGGTTCTCGATCGAGACGCCGAACCAAACGTTGGCCGGGGGCTTCTCGTCGAGCCAATCCCGCGCGACCGCCATCGCCTCGTGGCTGGAGCTCGCGATCCGTTCCATGAGCGGGACGAAGTTCTCGGGCCGCTTGGTGAGCAGGAGCCAGTCGATGTTCGGCGTCGCCGCGATCAGCGACAGGAAGCGCGCCCGCGTAGCCTCCAAATCGGGCCTGTCCTCCAGCCAGTCGCAGAGCGACGGGAAGACCCGATGACGCGTCCCGAGCTTCGCCGCCTTCCGGTCCCAGCGGCGGGGCGTCTCCCAGTCGGCGTTGATCACGCGAAGGGCGTCCGGCCCCCACTCCCCAAGCACGGCGGGGTTCCGCTTGCTGAGGGCTTCGGCGTAGCAAAGTTGGCACCCCGGCGAGACCTTGCAGCACCCTCGCCAGCAGCTCCAGGTGTGGTGGCACCAGGCGATCAAACTGTTCTCGGCCATCGCTTCCTCCGTCCTCGGTTGGTCGTGGTTGGTCCTTCGTCGCCGGTCGGGGAGGGCGTTGGCCTGCCCTCCCCTTCCCGTTCCGGCTAGCGGGGCGTTACGCCCGGCGGTGCATGGCTCCCCCTTCGTGCGGATTGCACGTCCAGGTGGCCTCCCGAGCCCTTCCCAGGCCCGGCGGTTCCGCGATCGGCTCACGCTCTACAGGCTGCGGACCTTCCTTCGCCTGGCTCGTCTCAGAGCCATCGCCTGTGGGCCTGCCGGGGCGGGCCGCGGGCGCGGGGCTCGGGCCTCATCGCCGGACCTCGGGCGCTCCCGCCCCGGCCTGGACCCGATCCGCCTCGGGGTGGCCCCAGAGGAACGCGTAGGCGTCCTCGTCGGGGTCGCTGTAGATGTCGCGCTCAAGCCGGGCCCGCAGGCCCATGGCCGCGAGGAACCGGACGGCGTCCGCGTCGGACTCGCGGACCCACATGGAGAGGAACCGACGCCGATCCCCGTCCACCTTGCCCCTGAGCTTCTCGAGGATCTTCCGGCCGACGCCGCGGCGGCGGTGCTCGGGGTGGACCGCCAGGCGGTTGACCTGGAGGCAGCCGGGCCGCAGCCGGTAGATCGCGAAGCCGACGACCTCGTCCCCGCGCTCGGCGACCAGGCCGATGCAGTTCCGTTCGCGGAGCCGGCGGAGGAACTCGTCCTCGGTCCAGGGCTCGCGGAGGCCGGCGTCGATCGCGAGCACGGCCGGCAGGTCCCGGCGGATCATCCAGCGGATGTGGAGGTTCATCAGGCCGCGTCCCCCTTCTCGGCGAGCCGCCGGCCGAGGCACCCGAGCCGGACCAGCGCCCGCTCGATCGAGGCCTTCGCCCCGCCGACGTCGGAGGCGGGCCCGGCGTCCAGGTCCCGCAGGGCCCGGCCCATCTCCGCGTTCAGGTCGGCGAGCCGATCGGACCAGGACGAGACCTGACGCGGGAGGCCGGCGTCGGCCGGCGGGCAGTCGGGGCACGGCTCGTCGCGACGCCAGGACCCGCAGTCGGGGCACTTCGCCACGCCGATCGACGCGAGCCGGCCGAGCACGTCGGCGAGCCTCGCGCCGGGGTGGATCGCGGGCAGCACCGCCCCCAGGTCCACCGTCGAGTGCAGGAGCCGGTCGGCGAGCATCCCGAGCTGGCCGTCCGTCAGGGCGAGGACGGGCGAGTTCGACCGCCCCTCGCGGATCCGCTTCCGGTGGATCTCCTCGCGATCGATCACGACGTTCTTGGGGGCGTCGAAGGCGAGCCGGACCTTCCCGCCGTCGACCCACGCGACCTCCAGGACGATGCGGCCGCCGTCGATCATCACCCGCTCGCCGCGCACCCTCGTCAGCGCCAACGCCATCTCAGCCTCCCTCTTCCATGCTGGATCCGATCGAGGCGCCCTCGGCCTCCCACGACACCGCGAGCCGCGCCCTGGCGACGGCCTGGACGACCTCTTCGCGCTCGTCGGGGGCCATCTCCTCCCACTGGTCGACCGGGAAT
>NZ_JAALJI010000025.1 GCF_011064595.1 Paludisphaera soli
TAGGCCCATGCGTCCCGCCGGCCTTCCGCCTCGGCCACTCTGGTTTCCAGCATGACTCGAGGAATCGGGGGCCGATCTTGGGTCCGCAGAGGTCAGGGCGAGTCGGCCAGGCGATGGCACCGGCCTCGCTTTAGCCGACCAGAACGGGGCCTCCATCTCAGTCGATGATCGGCTGGCTCACCCGCAGATACGAGAACAGGTCGCGGACCTGATCGTCGCTGAGGTCGTCGAGCAGTCCGGCGGGCATGATGGAGGTCTTCGAGGGCTCGAAGGCCTCGACGTCCTCGCGGGCGAACGTGCGCTCCTCGCCTTCGGCCGTGCGGAGGACGATGACGCGGGGGTCCTCGTCGGCGCGCACGCCGGCCAGGACGCGGCCGTCGGTGGTGGCCAGGGTGTAGGCGACGTACCCTTCGCGGACCTCGGCCGAGGGGTCGACGACGGCCAGCAGCATCGAATCGAGGTCGTCGCGGCGGTACGTCGTCAGCTCGGGGCCGACGTTCCCTCCTTTGCCGAACAGCGTGTGGCAGCGCTCGCAGCGCTCCTGGAACACGGCCCGGCCCGCCTTGGGCGTCCCGCCGCCGGCGCGGGCGACGCCGGCCAGCCGGGCGATCCGCTCCTTCGCGCCCGACGCCGATTCGGAAGGGGCCGGGCCGAACGCGCGGGCGGCCAGCTCGTCGACCTTCGGATCCTTCAGGTCGCGGAACCGCGCGACGACCTCGCGCGGGACGGTGCGGGCGTCGACCCGGCCGTCGGCCGCCGCGGCGAGGAAGGTCGCCGCCCAGGGCCGGCGCGTGGCCAGCAGGCTCCAGGCCGAGGCCAGCACGTCGTCGGGGAGCGTCGCGTACATCTTCAGGATTTCCTCGGCGATCGCCGGGTCGTCGTAGACCGCCAGCGCCGACAGCGCCGCCGATCGCAGCGGATTGACGGCCGAATCGCGGGCGACGGCCAGGATGGCCTCCCGGCACGAATCGACGCGGACCTCGCCCAGCACGCGGAGGTACTGGAGCTGCTTCTCGCGGTCGCCGCCTGGGTCGGCCAGGGTGCGGAGGGCCTCGGCGACGGCCTCGGGCTTCGCGCGGCGGAGGCCCAGGACGATCGAGGAGCCGCCGTGCTTCTCCAGCGAATCGGCCAGCGCGGGGGGGAGGCCCGCGGTCGAACGCCCGAGGTAAGCGGCCTCCAGCCCGGTCATCAGCCGGGCGACGTGCTCCGGCCCCGGCGCGGCCTCCAGCAGCCGGACGCACGCGTCCAGGTCCTTGCGGCCCCCGGCGGCGGCGAACCGTCGCATCAGCCGTTCCTGAATCGTCGAGACGGCGATCGGAGCCTCCCACGCGGCTCGGTCGCCGAAGAGCGCCAGGACCGCCTCCGGGTCGCTCCCCACCTTCGCCTCGATCGCCCACCAGATCAGGAGCGGGAAGTGGGGATCGGACACGTCCTCGGCGCGATCCATCAACTTGCGCACGATCGCCAACGCGTCCCGAGCGGGGAGGCGCCTCGCGGACGAGGCGAGTTGGCTGCGGACCTCCACCCGAGGTTCGGCGCCGGCCATCGCCACCAGGGCCGAGGCGACCTCGGGCGCGACCTCGCCGTCGTCGCAGGCCAGCCGGACGGCCCAGGCGCGGACGAACGGGTCGTCGTGACGAAGGGCGGCCAGCGTGCTCGGATCGTCGAGCCCGCCGACGAGGTTCAACGCCCAGAGCGATTCGAGCGCGGCCTGGCCGGTCGTCGTCTCCATCCGACGCCGAAGCCCCGGTGCGAGGCTCGCATCCTTGCGATCGCCGATCAGCCGCAGCGCCGTCTGGCGGACCCAGCGGTTGGGGTCGTCGAGCTTCCTGACCAACTCGGACGAAGTCATCCGACCCAGGTCCGGGAGCGAGCCGCCGGGCTTCGCGTCGGCCGGGCGGATGCGGTAGATCCGGCCGGTGTCCACGTCCACAAGCCCCTCGTTGTTGCGCTGGTGGTTGACGTAGGAGTCGTGCCAGTCGGCGACGTAGAGGAAGCCGTCCGGGCCGAGGGTGACGTCGACCGGCCGGAACCGCTCGTCCTTCGTCGCCATGGCGAACCCGACGTCGCGGGTCTTGAACGTCGAGCCTTCGGGCGAAAGCTCGCTCATGACCACATGATTGAGGATCGGCGCGACGCCGAACAGGAGCCCGCGGTACTTCTCCGGGAACCGGCCCCCTTCATAGATGGCGAAGTCGTGCGTGAACCGGGGGACGCGGCCGTGGGTCATGGCCGGGAAATACCCAAAGGCGTAGGGGTTGGAGAGCGGCCCGTGCTTGTCGAAGCCCTTCTGGAAATAGCCCCCCTGGACGTAGGCGAAACCTCGCGTGTCGCCGCCGTTATGGCCGGAGTAGATCCGTCCCCTGGCGTCGACCTCGACGCCGAACGCGTTGCCGCCCCCCTCGGCGAAGACCTCATAAAGCCGCCGCTCGGGGTGATACCGCCAGATCTGCTGGCCCAGCGAGCGAACCGGCTCGTCGTCACTCCCCGGGCGCGACACCCGGCCCGTCACCGTGCTCCCCTGCGCCGCGTAGAGCCAACCGTCAGGGCCCCAGGTCAGGCTGTTGACGACCGAGTGGGTGTCCTCCAGGCCGAAGCCTTGCAGGTGCACCTCGGGATCGCCGTCGGGCGCGTCGTCGCCGTCGCGATCGGGGTAGAACAGGAGATAGGGCGGGTTCAGGATCCAAACCCCGCCGCGGCCGCGCGCCACGGCGGTCGCCAGGTTCAGGCCCTCGACGAAGGTCTTCTGGCGGTCGTACGTCCCGTCGCCGTCGACGTCCTCGTGGATGGTGATGCGATCGAGGCCGCGGACGTGGTTGGGCGGCGCGGTGGGGACCTTGTCGTACGCCACCCGCCAGACGCCGTCGCGGCTGAGCATCTTCAAGCCGGCGGGGTGGGGATACTGGGCGTACTGCACGACCCACAGCCGTCCGCGCTCGTCGAAGGTCAGGTTCAGGGGTTGGCGGACGGCCGGCTCGGACATCACCAGATCGACGGCCAGGTCGTCGGGGACCTCGAACGACGTGCGAGGGGCGGCCTCGGCGCCGGGCGCGGGGCGGTCCAGCGCCCAGAAGACCGCGTTGCGGAGGAGGCGTCGGAAGGCGGGCGTCTCGAAGTCGCCGGGGTCGCCGAGCGACGTGTAGAAGACGCGCGAATTCCCCTTCAGGTTGATCCAGGCGACCGGCTCGGCGGGGTGGCCCTCGATCGCGCCGGTGAGCATGGGGATGGTCGTCGCCGCGAGCGGGCTCGACTTGTAGAGCGATCCGGGGCTGCGGAAGCCGGGCTCCACGCCATCGAGGATCGCGTGCCCCTTCGCCTCGGGCGCGAGGCTGATGGTCGGCTCCACGCCGTTCGCGTGATGGCCCGTGTAGTGGCCGCCGAGCACGTCGGGGTCGAACGTCGTCCACTCGGCGTGGCCGGCGGGGGCCTTGCCCTTCGTGTCGAAGGCGTGGCTGGCCGTGCGGATGCCGACGACCGGCCTCCCCGACTCGACGTAGCCGCGGATGATCTTCATCTGAGCATCCGTCGGGGCCCGGCGGCGGGCGCTTACGAACAGGAGGTCGGCGTCGTCGAGCGCCTCGACGCCGGGGAAATCGTCCGGGGCCTTCGGGTCGGCGATGACGAACGTGCAGCGCACGCCGTTCGGCTCCAGCTCGGCCGCGGCGAACGTGGGGAGCGTCTCGGCGGTCTTGTACTCGTCGTCGCCGATCACGAACACGGCGCGAGGGCGGTCGTCGGGCCGGAACGCGAAGGCCGGTCGGCCGGTCAGGTCGGTCGAGACGATCGTCGGGCAGACGAACTTCTCGATGTGCTCGACGATCCGGTTCGTCCCTTCGAAGTGGGAGACGTAGGGGGGCCGCCGCGAATTGTACATGGTGTCGGTCAGGTCGCGAACCAGCACCACGTCCTTGCCGTTCTTCGCGAGGTTGCGGAGGCCGAACGGGCGACCGAGGACGCACATGTTCGTATGAACGCCCGTCAGCATGACGTGCTCGACGCCCCGGCTCGCCAGCAGGTTCCAGACCTCCTCGCCGGAGTCGCTGATGGCGTCCTCGTCGCGGATCTCGATCCGGGGATCCTGGGTCTTCCAGGCGTTGCGCTCGACGCAGCGGGGCCCGCAGTCGCAGCCGCCGTCGGACTGGTCGATGGGGTAGGCGCCGCGCTCCTCGGCCGGGATTTTGTAGCACCAGGCGCCGATGTCGGCCGGCAGGTCGTCCGCCTTCGGGGCGGCCTTCGCCCGCAGCCGGGCCGGATGGTCCTTGTAGGCGTCCATGCAGCCGCTGGGGGAGTGGACGATGAGGACGCCCTTGGCCCGAGCGTCGGCGACCACCTGATTCAGCACCGGCGCCAGTTCGCCGCAGCGTCGGGTCGCCCCTTTGCACCAGTGGTCGTCCCACATGTCGCAGACGATCAGCGCGGTCTTCGACGGGTCCCATGACGCCGTCGACGCGACGACCTCGAAGGCCGCCGGGTCGCTCGCGGCCGGCTTTCGAGACCGCTTGTGGACGCTCAGCGCGCCGTCGTCGTCGGCGATAGCCGCGCCGAGGGCCGTCGCCAGGATCGCGAGGCAGGCGAGGAGGTAGGGCCGCATCGGGGAGGCCTCCGGTGGGATGTCGCGGTGGGGATTTCCGCGCGGATCGGGTTCCGCTCGGACCGGGCGGAGAGTCCCGAAGATTCTCCGCCCGTCCCAGGCCCGCGTCAACGATCCGCCCCCCGCCCGGCGGTCGAGCGCCGCGACGTCACTCCCAGCGGGTGGGGCTGAGGCGGAGTTGCTTCAGCGTCTCGATGCGTTCGGGCGAGCCGACGAAGGTCTGGTCGGGGAAGCGGTAGTATTTGCGGATTCCGCCGAGGATGCGCTGGTCGAGCATCGAGTTCACCGACATGCCGGCGAGGTACTGGAGGCGCAGGTTGCGGTCGGTGTTGATCTGGGCGCCTTCCATCCATTCCTTCAGCATCGGGGCCTGGCCGGCGTAGCGGGAGATCAGGTCGACGCCTTCCTCCAGGCCGTCCACGCGGCCCTGGCCGAAGCCGACCTCGCGGAGCGAGAGCTTCACCGGCGCGTGGTCCGGGCGGTCGAGCTTCGCCTGGAGTTCGTCGAGGTCCACGACGGTGGGTTCCACCTGGCCGTAGAGCACGGCGTCGTAGGTGATCCCCTCGCGGTCGTTGCTCCAGAGGATGCCGTTGGGGAAGACCTGGAAGAATGTGGCGATGACGCTCCTGGCCGTCTCCACGTCGCTCTCGTACAGCGGGATCCAGAGGCTCACGCTGCCGCCCGGATTCAGGTGATCGCGGCACATCTGATAATATTCCACCGTGTTGAGCGCGGCGCAGCCCTTGACCCAGGGGTCGATCGGGTCGGACGTGATGACGTCGAACTTCTCGCGGGTGGTGTTGAGGAAGTGGCGGCCGTCGTCGTAGACGACCTCGACCTCCTTGCCGTTGACCATGTGCGGGTTCTGGCGGGCGATGCCGTCGACGACGTGGTAGTTCTCCGCGCCGAACATGGGGGCCACGACGGTCGGCACCAGGGGCTCGATGTCGCAGATGACGATCCGCTTCACGTCCGGGTGGAGCACGAACGACCCGGCGGTCACCCCCGCGCCGCACGCCACGACCAGGACCGATTCCGGCTTCTTGTGCAGGAGCGGCGGCAGGTGGCCGAGCATCCGCTGGAGTCGCATGTCGACAGCGCGGGTGGAGGCCTGCACCTTCCCCGCGCCGTGGAAGCTGCGCTCGCCGTCGGGCGAGGTGGTGACGGCGACCGAGACGTTCGCCCCCTCGCCGACGTAGGTGCAGAAGATGTCGTGCTCGCCGCGCTCCTCGGGGACCTCGCTGACGATCCCCGGCGCGGCCTGCGAGAGCACGCTGGTGGTCTGCCGGCCGAACGCGACGACCTGCCAGGGCACCGGCGGCAACGCCCAGGCCGCCAGCCCGGCCCCGGCCGTCGCCAACGCCAGGCCCGCCGCCAGCCCCGGCCGAAGCGCCCCGCCGGTCGGACGCACCAGCGGCGCCAGGACCACCAGTCCGGACGCCGCCGCCAGGCCGACGAGCACGCGCTCCGCGCCGGCCGTCCCGACGGCGGGGACCATCAGCAGGCTGAAGGCCAGCGCGCCGAGCAGGGCGCCGACCGTATTCGCCGCGTAGACCCGTCCCACCAGCCGGCCGGCGTCCTGCCCCGGCGAGGCCGCCGCCGCCAGCGCCAGGGGGAAGCTCGCCCCCCACAGGCAGGCCGGCGGCAGGACGGCCCACAGGCAGCGAGCCATGTCGAGCTGGAACATGTACCAGGGGCTCGGCGCCAGCTCTGGCATCACCGGCCAGTACGGCAACGACCCCGAGATCATGAACGCCGCCCAGGCGATCGCCGCCGCCAGCATCCACTGGCAGACCCCCAGCGCGACCCTCGCCGACGACGCCCGACGCGCCGCCACAGCCCCCGCGGCGCTGCCGATCCCCAGGCCGATCAGGAAGACCGCCAGGATCAGCGAGAACGTGTAGACCGTCGCCCCCAGCATCAAGGAGAGCAGGCGCGTCCAGGCCACCTCGGCCCCCAGCGCCGACGCCCCCGAAAGCCCGATCGCCAGGTAGACCGACCGCACGCCGACGGCCGGGCCGGCCTCCTCTTCGACTTCGACCTCGGCCTCGTTCGCGCGCGTTGAGGAAGGCAGCGCCAGCGCGATCAAGGCCACGGCCGCGTTGAGGGCGACGGCGACGTAGGTGGCCGTCGCCGCGTCGTGCACGCGGAGCAGGTAGAAGCCGGCCAGCAGGCAGCCGAAGACGGCCCCGGCGAGGTTGCCGCCGTAGAAGAAGCCGAGCCAGGCCACCCCCTCAGGGTCCGACTTCACCCGCCGCGCCACGGCCGGCAGCGTCGCGCCCATCAAGAGCGTCGGCGGCAGCAGGCAGATCCCGGCCACGACCCCGCGCAGCAGGACGTCGGGCGCGCCGTATCCGGTGTAGAGGAGATAGAGCCGCTCGACGTGCGGCAGGCCGAGCAGCACCAGCAGCCCCATCGCGCCGATGGCCAGCTCCAACGCCGCGTAGACCTTCAAGGGGTCGCGGCGGGGAGACACCAGGCGCGGCAGCAGCAGGCTCCCCGCGCCCATGCCCCCCATGAACGTCCCCAGCAGGACGCCGAGCGAGACCGCCGTGGAGCCGATCACCAGCTGGAGCAGTTGGAGCCAGACGACCTCGTAAATCATCGCCGCGCAGCCGCTGGCGACGAACAGCAGGAGCATCGCGGGGAGGGACCGCCGGGACGACGACCCCGCGACGGCGGGATCGGGAGCGGGAGAGAGAGCGGTGGCCGTGAGCGACATCGCGCGGTCGACTCCGAAACGAGGGGGAGCGCCGCGAGTCGGTCCCGCCGGTGCACTCCGTTGACTGGGGACGAGTCGGGCCGGATTCCACTTCCGGCGGCCGGCGGCGAGGCGCGACGCGTCTCGCCGGCTTGACTTCACCTGGCCGGGTCGGGTCAGGCCAGCAGCTTGGTGCAGACCTGGCCTTCGTTGACGGTCGGCCGTTCGGGGCGGCCCTGGTGGCGGTAGATGAGCCGCGTGTGGTCGGCGCCCAGGCAGTGGAGGATCGTGGCGTGCAGGTCGTGGACGTGCAGCCGGTCCTCGATCGCGTGCAGGCCGGCCTCGTCGGTCTTGCCCAGGGTGATCCCGGGCTTGATCCCGCCGCCGGCCATCCACATCGTGAAGCCGTTGGCGTTGTGGTCGCGGCCGTCCCCCTTCTCGGACATCGGCGTGCGGCCGAACTCGCCCCCCCAGACGACCAGGGTGGAATCCAGCAGCCCGCGCCGCTTGAGGTCCTTCAGCAGGCCGGCGACCGGCTTGTCGCTGGCCAGGCAGTTCTTGCCGTGGTTCCCCTCGATGTCCTGGTGGGCGTCCCACTTGGAGCCGGCGCCGCAGTAGAGCTGCACGAACCGCACCCCGCGCTCGACCAGTCGGCGGGCGAGAAGGCAGTTGCGGCCCATGCTCTCCGTGACCGGGTCGTCCACGCCGTAGAGGGCCAGCGTCTCGGCCGACTCCCGCGCCAGGTCGACGGCCTCGGGGGCCTCGGCCTGCATGCGAAAGGCCAGCTCGTAGCTCTTGATGCGGGCGTCCAGCTCGGTCTGGTCGGGGCGGGCGTCCTGGTGGCGGCGGTTCAGGCGTTCCAGGAGCCCGAGCTTCGCCCGCTGGCGGGCGTCGTCGATGGTCGAAGGGGGGCGGAGGTGGGCGATCGGCTCGTCGCCACTGTTGATCCGCGTCCCCTGGTAGAGCGCGGGCATGAAGCCGGTGCCCCAGTTGCGGGGGCCGCCGGCGACGAGCGACTTGGGGTAGTCCTGCAGGACGACGTACCCGGGGAGGTCCTGATTCTCGGTCCCCAGGCCGTAGCTGACCCAGCTCCCCAGCGAGGGCCGGCCGCTGCGGGTGGACCCGGTGTTCATCTGGCAGACGCCGTTGACGTGGTTCAGGCCGTCGGCCCAGCACGACCGGATGATCGCCAGGTCGTCCACGCACTCGGCGGTGTGCGGCAGCCAGTCGCTGACCCACGCGCCGCTCTCGCCGTGGCGCTTCCACTTGCGCTTCGAGGGGAGGATCGGCGAGTAGAACTCGCCCATCGGCGTGATGACCGGCTTGAAGCTGGCGGGGATCGGCTTGCCGGCCAGCTCGTTCAGGAGCGGCTTGGGGTCGAACAGGTCCATCTGGCTCGGCCCCCCTTCCATGAACAGGAAGATGACGCTCTTGGCCTTCGGCTCGTGCGTCCAGGGGGCGCTCGCCGGCGCGCCGGGGATGGCGACGTTCGCCGCCGCCGCTCCCGCGTTCGACTCCCGCGCCAGCAGGTCCAGCAACGGCAGCGCGCCGAACCCCCCGGCGGCCTGGAGCAGCCAGTCCCGCCGCGAGAGGGGCGTCGTGCTGTGCGGGACGATCGGGCTCGGGTCGCGCGGGGTCATGATGGTTCCGTCTCCAAAAATTCCTTCCCCCCTGGCGGGGGAAGGTGGCCCGAAGGGCCGGATGAGGGGGGGACGAGCACAAGCACCGCCGGAGAATCGACCAGGCCGGCCGTCGCGAATCGTCCTTCCCCCCTCGTGGGGGAAGGTGGCCGAAGGCCGGATGAGGGGGGTGCCTGGGAAAGCCGTCGCTCGCCCTCGTGCTCTTCCTCGATGTTCGGTCGCTTACCGTCCTTCTCCCCTGAAGTCAGACGCCCCGCCGGCGGATGGGGAGGCGGATCGAAGGGTCGTCGCGTCCTCGCGCCGTCCGCCTTGATGGTCCCCCTCATCCGGCCCTACGGGCCACCTTCCCCCACCAGGGGGGAAGGGAAGAAACGCAAACCGTCGCCTCCTCGCTCACCAGGATTCAATCCACATACAAAAACTCGCTGGAATTCAACAACACGTGGCAGAAGTCCGCGAGGGCCTCCGTCTTGTCGGCCCGCCCGAGGAACGCCAGGGCGTCGGCCAGTTCGTCGGCCTCGGGCTCGCGGCCGGCGGCCAGGCGGTAGGCCAGGGCGATCCGGTCCCGATCGCGGGTCTCGCCGTCAACCGTGAGGCGGTCGAGGCGGGCGGCGAAGGCCTTCGCGCGGGCGAGGGCCCAGGGGCCGTTGATCATCTGGAGCGTCTGGGTGACGGTCGTGGTGGTGTTGCGCAGGCCCGTGCTGTTGAAGCCGTCGGGGGCGTCGAAGGCGTCGAGGATCGGGTCGCGGCGGTTGCGGACCACCTTGCAGTCAATCGACCGTCGGGGAGTCGCGGCGGCGTCGGCGGCCGGCCCGCCGCGCGTCGGGGCCAGCTCGCCCGAGGCGGCGAGCATCGCGTCGCGGACCTCCTCGGCCTCCAGCCGCATCACCGGACGCTTCCACAACAGGCGGTTCGCCGGGTCGACCAGCCGCGCGGCCTCGACCTCGCTCTCGGGCCGGAAGGCCGACTGGCGGTAGGTCGTCGACGTCACCATCAGCCGATGCAAGGCCTTGAACCGGCGGCCGTCGGCCACGAACCGGCGCGCCAGCCAGTCCAGCAGCTCGGGGTGCGACGGGGCCTCGCCGAGCTTGCCGAAGTCGTTCGAGGTCGCCACCAGCCCCCGGCCGAAATGGTCCTGCCAGACCCGGTTCACCACCACCCGCGTCGAGAGCGGGTTGTCCGGGCGGTTCAGCCAGGCGGCCAGCGCCAGCCGCCTGCCGGTCGACCCCGGCGCGGCGGCGGGACGCTCGATGGCCGCCGGCGACGGGTCGAGGACCGACGGGAAGCCCGGCTGGACGACCGTCGGCGTCTTGCGGCCGCCGGGGATCGCGGTCGGCGGCGGTTCGGGCCCCACGTCCCGGACGCCCAGGGCGACCGGCAGCGGCGCGGGCTTGATCGCGTCGTGCTTCTTCAGCTCGGCGGTCAGCTCCTTCCAGCGCGGGCGGTCGTCCTTGGCGATCGTCGCCTCAGTCACCTTCGTCTGCTCCAGGGCAAGCTGGCGGTAGGCCAGGGCCTTGATCTGGACGTCGTAGGGGGACAGCTCGGAGTCGGGCTGGAACAGCATCGCCTGGAGGTCGGGCGTGAACTTGGAGACGATGTCGCGCTCCAGCTTGTCGCGGGCCGGCTTCTCCAGCTCGGCGAGCTTCGCGCGGACGTCGGCCGTGGCCCGCTCCCAGGCGGCGAGCTTCGCGTCGTGATCGGCCTTGAATTCGGCGGAGTAAAGCGGTGCCTCGTCGACCGGCAGGATGGGGGCGAAGAAGGCCTGGAGTCGGTAGTAATCCGCCTGGGCGATCGGGTCGAACTTGTGGTCGTGGCAGCGGGCGCAGCCGACGCTCAGGCCCAGGAACGCCTCGCCCGCCACGTCGGTGATCTCGTTGAGGATGTCGGCCCACTGGCCCCGGACGTTCCGCTGGTTGGCCTCATAAGGGCCGAGCCGCAGGAACCCGGTGGCGATCGCGGCCTCAGGGTCGCCCGGCGCCAGCTCGTCGCCGGCGATCTGCTCGGCCAGGAAGCGGTCGTAGGGCTTGTCGGCGTCGAACGAGCGGACGACGTAGTCGCGGTAGCGCCAGGCCTCGGGGCGGTAGGCGTCGGCGTTGTGGCCGTCGGACTCGGCGTAGCGGACCACGTCCAGCCAGTGCCGGGCCCAGCGCTCGGCGTATCGCGGCGAGGCCAGCAGCCGGTCGACGAGCTTCTCATACGCGTCGGCCGCGTCGTCGGCGAGGAACGCGTCGACCTCCTCGGGGGTCGGCGGCAGACCGGTCAGGTCGAACGTCAGGCGGCGGATGAGTGATCCCTTCGACGCCTCGGGCGCGGGGGTCAGCCCGGCTTCGAGCAGCCCTTTCAGGACGAAGGCGTCGATCGGGTTCCGCGCCCAGGATTCCCAGGGGGTGCCGTCGAGACCCGTCAGGTCGGGCGGGGCCACGTGCTTCAGGGGCTGGAACGACCAGAACGAGGCGTCGGCCTTCTCGACCTTGGGGCGGGGGGCGTCGGCCTTCGCGGCGTCGGCACCGGCACCGGCCGGCCAGGGTGCGCCGGCCTCGACCCAGCGCGTCAGCGCGGCGATCTCGGCGGCCTCCAGCTTGCCCGAGGGGGGCATCTCCAGCCCTTCGTAGCGTACGGCCTCGACCAGCGGGCTCTCGTCGGGCTTGCCGGGCTCGACCACGGGGCCGGTCTCGCCGCCGTGCAGCAGGGCCTCGCGCGAGTCCAGCCGCAGGCCCCCCTTCTGCTTTTCGGAGCCGTGGCACGACTGGCACTTGGCGACCAGGAGCGGCCGGACTTCCTGCTCGAAGAACCGGACCCGATCGGCCTCGGCCCGGGGGTCGGCGGCGTCCCCCTCGCCCGCGCGCCCCGGCGGGGTCGAGATCGCGACCATCAGGGCCGCGATCGCCCCCAGCCCCAGCCCACGCGTCAGCGTCCTCGGAACGGCACCCATGCGGCGAAAGCCCCCGGGGAGATTTCCGACGATCCCGGCGCCCGGAGGGAGAGGTCCGGCCGGTTTCGATGCGATGTCCAACACCTGTTCAATGGGGTCCATCCTAGCCCATGCCCGATCCCGAAGCTACTTCGATCGTTCGCAAACCGAATCGTGACCGAATCCCGGAGAATCCGGCCGTCACCCAGGCTCGCGACCGTCACGTCCCCGTCCGCCGACGAAACCGCGCGAAATGTCGCATTGTGGGGGTAGGGGAGGCTCCGCGCTGGACGACCCTAGCGTCGACTGGACCGGCAAGCCTTCCCAGGATCCAGCGGCGAAGAAAACGACACTCCTCACTCAACGCCACCAGATCGCGAGGCGGGACCTTCGGGTGCCACGGGTTCTCCGAGCCCGTGGACCGGCCGGGGATCTCGGCGAAGGCTCGGGAGCGGCCCGACGCCGATCCACGGGTTCTCGAACCCGTGGCACCCGAGTTCGGCCCTCTCCTAGAGATCCCGTGCCGTTGGTATTGAGGGAGGAGGGTCAAGAAAACCACCACGAAGCGCGCCGAACGAACCCAATCTCCCAGCCGCACAATCCAACTCCAAAGCATTACCAAGATGAGACTTGCGTCCGACGGCCTCGTTCGCCGCGGCGCGCGAACGAACCCAATCGAAGCCGATCTCCGGCGGGGCGGTTTGTGGCCCTCATGGGGTTGGGGCCGAGCGGCGGCGGCCCAGGATCAGGTAGGAGGCGAGGTCGGAGTAGTCATCGGTCCAGGGGGAGGATCCGGCACGGATTCGGGAGGCCAGCCAGGGCTCCGGAGGAGGTTCGGTCCCGGGCTCGATCATCACGGCCCAGATCGAGGGCTGCCAGCCGATCGCTCGGGCGTCAGGGGGGGCGTCCAGGTCGTACCGGACCCGGCAGGCGAGGCCGGCGTCGGCGGCCTGGCGGGCCATCAGGGGTTCCAGGTCCAGGTAGCGGTTGGTGATGTTGAAGGCCAGCAAGCCCCCCGGGGCCAGGCGGCTCCGGTACAGGGCGAGGGCCTCGCGGGAGAGCAGATGGACGGGCACGGCGTCGGAGCTGAAGGCGTCCAGCACGATCAGGGCGAAGCCCCCCTGCGCCCCGGCGGCCAGGCGGAGGCGGGCGTCCCCCTCGACGACCGACACCTCGGCCCCTCGGCGGCGGGCGTCGGCCAGGTAGGTGAAACAGGAGGGGTCCTCGGCGACCCGGGCCACGGCGGGGTCGATCTCGTAGAACGTCCAGTCCTGCCCCGGCCGGGCGTAGCAGGCCAGGGTCCCCGTGCCCAGGCCGACGACCGCCACCTTCGCCTCGGGACGGTCCAGGCCGAACGCGCCGGAATTCAGCAGCCCGCCGATCGGCCCCGACCGCGTGAAATAGGTCGAGGGCTCCTCGCGGAGAATCGGGTCCAGGCTCTGCTGGCCGTGCAGGGTGCTGCCGTGCATCAGGCGACGGGAACGACTCCCGGCGTCCTCCAGGACCCGGAGCGCCCCGAAGAAGTTCCGGCCTCGGCGGACGACCTCGCCCCCCCGGTCGGGCGCCAGGCCCCCGGCCAGCAGCACGGCGCCGATCGTCAGGGCGAACCGCAAGGGGCGGGCCCCGGCCTTCCAGACCGCCAGGACCCCCAGCCCCGTCGCCAGGACCAAAGCGATCGCGCCCAGGGCCGATTCCCCCAGGTCCAGCCGGGTCAGCAGCCCGCCCGTCCCCGCCACGACCGCCGGGATCGCCGCCTCGCGGGCCGGGCTCCGTCCCCGCTCGCCCCCCGGCCGCGCCGCGAACGCCAGGCAGGCGAGGAACAGGGCCAGGGGATACTCCACCATCCGGTCGAACAGCAGGGGGGCCAGGATCGCGCAAAACAGGCTCCCCAGGACCCCACCCAGGCCGATCGCCAGGTAGAACGCCGTCAGCCGACGGGCGTCCGGGCGCGACTCCGCCAGCCGATGGTGGGCGATCAGGGCCCCGACGAAGAACGTCGCCAGGTGCAGCGGGGCCCAGGCCAGGTGGACGAACCCCGCCCCCAGCACCAGCGCCAGGGCCGCCGCCAGCCAGGGGAAGGTCGGCCCCAGCGTCCTGGTCCAGCGCCCTCCCACGCCCGCGAACGCCAGGATGTAGGTGACCAGGTACACCCCCAGCGGGATCGTCCAGAGGAGCGGCATCGGGGCCAGGTCGGTCGTCAGGTGGGTCGTCAGGGCCAGGAGCCAGAGCGCGGGGAGCGCCGCCAGGGCCACCCAGCGGAGGAGGTCGCCGGCCGCGACGGGGGGGGCGCGACGTTCGACCGCCGGCCCGCCGGACCGCCAGGCGGTCGCGGCGCAGGCGAGCGTCAACGCCGACGAGGCCCCGAACCCGACCGCCCAGGCCCGCGTCTGCCAGGCCAGCGTCGACAGCGGCTCGATCAGGAGCGGGTACGCCGCCAGCGCCGCCAGGTTCCCGGCGCAGCTCGCGGCGTAGAGGGCGAACGGGTCGCGCGCGGGCCGGCCTTCGGCGTCGGCCGTCAGTGAGAACCAGCGCTGGAGCAGGGGGGAGGTCGCCGCGATCAGCACCAGCGGCAGCCCGGCCGAGGCGGCCAGCCTGGCGAACAGCCAGAGCCCCGGCCCCGCGCCGGCGTCCGAGGTCGAAGGGCCCTCGACCGGGAGCCGGATCGGCAGGAAGGCGAGGGCCGCGACCGTGAGCAGCCCGTGCAGCGCGGCCTGGCCCCGGACGCCCAGCCGGGATGTGCTGGCGTGTGCGTAGGCGTAGCCGGCCAGGAGCGCGGCCTGGAAGAACAGCATGCACGCGTTCCAGACCCCCGGCGTCCCGCCGAAGGCCGGCAGCAGCATCTTGCCCACCATCGGCTGGACCGCGAACAGGAGCGCCGAGGCCCCCAGCACGGCAGCCCCGAACAGCCCGATCAAGCCCTTCGTCTTCATGACCCCTCGCCGTCGGCCGTCCGGTTCCTACAATAAGAGCGGAAGGGCCAGTATCGCCCCCGGACCCGCCCAGGATCAACGCGCCGCGGCGCCCCGACAGGATAAGGAAGCCACCGAAGTTGTCCCACCACCACTGGCCCGGCAGCCGCCGGGGATTCCGGTCGTTCCTCCGCTCCCAGCGCGAGGCCCTGAGGCGCAAGCCCCAGGACGCCCCGCTCGACGACCGGAACCGCAATCACCCGGCCCTGCGGCACCGCTCGCTGGCCGAGCTTTATCGCGAGCTGTACGGGATCTTGAAGGGCCGCCGCGCCGCGATCGGACTGGCGCTCCTGATGCTCTCGTTCGCCACGGTGCTCAAGCTCGTGCCGCCGGCCGCCACCAAGGCCGCGATCGACTACGTCCTGCTGGGGAACCCGATCCCCGAGGCGATCGTCCGGTCGTCCCCCGTGACGATCCCGGAATCGCCCCGGGTCCGGCTGCAGCTGCTGGTCGCCGCCGTGGCGGCGGTGACGCTGCTGGCCACGGCCGCCAGCCTCTGGAGCCGCTGGATCGCCACCAAGACGACCAAGCGGGTCCAGATCGACGTCCGCCGCAAGGTCTACGACCACGCCATGCGGCTGCCGCTGCACCGGGTCTACGCCCTGAAGTCGGGCGGGGCGTCGAGCCTCCTGCGCGAGGACGCGGGGGGGGTCGGCGAGCTGCTCTTCAGCATGATCTACAACCCCTGGCGCGCCGTGGTCCAGTTCATTGGCGGCCTGATCGTGCTGGCCTGGGTGGACTGGCGGCTCCTCTCCGGGGCCCTGGTCCTGCTGCCGGGGCTCTACCTGTCGGACCGCTTCTGGAACCGCCGGATCCGGCCGATCTACCGCGAGGTCCGCAAGAAGCGCCAGCAGATCGATTCCGAGGCCACCGAGGTCTTCGGCGGCATGCGGGTCGTCCGGGCCTTCGGCCGCCAGAAGTCCGAGTCGACCCGGTTCATGATCGAGAACCACCTGATGGCCCGCCTGGAGCTGTTCGTCTGGTGGGTCTCGCGGGTGGTGGAGCTGGTCTGGGAGCTGCTGGTGCCGCTGGCTTCGGTGGGCCTGCTGTACTACGGCGGGACGCAGGTCCTGGCGGGCAAGCTCTCACTGGGCGACATGATGATGTTCCTGGTCTACCTGACCATGCTGCTGGAGCCGATGGCCGTCCTGGCGACGAGCGTCACCCAGTTCCAGAACCAGCTCTCCGGCTTCGACCGGGTGCTCGACCTGCTGGCCGAGCCTCGCGAGATGGCCGACCGCCCCGGCACCCGCAAGGTCGAGAAGGCCCGCATCGAAGGCCGGATCACCCTGCAGGACGTCTCGTTCGCCTACCCCAACTCCGACCGCCTGGTCCTCCGCGACGTGGACCTGGACGTGGAGCCGGGGGAGACGATCGCCCTGGTGGGCCGCAGCGGGTCGGGCAAGACCACGCTCTGCAACCTCGTCGCGCGGTTCTACGACCCCACCTCGGGTACCGTCCGGCTCGACGGCGTGCCGCTGCCGGAGTACGACGTGGAGAGCTACCGCCGGCTGCTGGGCGTGGTCGAGCAGGACGTCTTCCTGTTCGACGGCTCCATCGCCGAGAACATCAGCTACGGCGACCGCTCCGCCTCGATGGCGAGGATCATCGAGGCCGCCGAGGCCGCCAACGCCGCCGAGTTCATCGAACGCCTCCCCGACGGCTACGACACCTTCATCGGCGAGCGCGGCGTCCGCCTCAGCGGCGGCCAGCGCCAGCGGCTCGCGATCGCCCGCGCCATCCTGGCCGACCCCCGGATCTTCATCCTGGACGAGGCCACCAGCAACCTCGACAGCGAGAGCGAACGCCTCATCCAGCAGAGCCTGGCGCGCCTGCTGAAGGGCCGGACCTCGTTCGTCATCGCCCACCGCCTCAGCACCATCAAGAGCGCCGACCGCATCCTCGTCCTGGAGGACGGCGTCGTCGTCGAGGCCGGAGCCCACGAGGACCTCATGGCCGCCGCCGGCCCCTACCGCGACATGGTCGAGCTGCAGAGCCTCGGCGGGTAGCGGTGAGCCTGTCGGCGGTTCATCCTTCGGGCCGCCGGCTCGCCGGGGCCAGGATCGAGGCGGCCCAGAGTAGGCCGAAGAACCCCGCGCACGCCGCCAGGGCCCACGACGAAGCCTCCCGGAACTCCTCGCCGTGAATCCTCAGGTGCACGGCGAGGAGGCCGGCCGCCCCGGCCGCCAGCACGAGGCCGGCCGCGCGATCGGCCCGCCGCCCTCCCCGGAGGCGTGCGATCGCGAGCCGGCCCGCCTCGATCGCGAGCAGGAGCGACAGGCCGAGGGATGCGACCCGGGAAAGCCCGCGGAATCTCCGATCGGGCCCGTCGAACAGCCAGGACGTCGCCGAGATCCAGGGCGCCGTCAGCAGGGCCGCGGCGACGAGGATGGTCGCAGCCCCGAGGCCCCGCCAGGCGCGCCGACTCGATGCCGACATGGGCGGACCTCATGCGAAATCGGCCTCGACCTCGGGCTTGGGCTTGGGCTCGACCGCCCGTCGCGGGTCGATGAGCAGCCACAGGACCATCCCGACGAGGGCCACGCCGACGTAAATCCAGAAGCCGGGGTCCCACTGGGCTCGGCCGCTGCGGCCGGCGGCCTTCATGGAGTCGACGAACCAGCCCAGGAACGTGGGGGAGATGATCCCGCCGACGTTCCCGATCATGTTCATGAGTCCGAACAGCGCGCCGACGTGCCGGCCGCTGACCTGCGTGGCGGCCGCCCACCAGGCGGGGACCTGGACCTGCACGCCGAACAGCGCCAGGGCCACGAGCCAGGCCGAGAGCCTCGGCGAGTCGACCGAGAGGCTCCCCGCCAGCGCCCCGGCGGCGAGCGCCGCGCCCAGAACGGCCTGGAGCGTCCGCCCCCAGCGGCGGCCGGCGGGCCCGCGCGTCAGGCGGTCGGTCAGCCAGCCGCCCAGCAGGCAGCCCACGGCCCCCGCCCCCAGCACGAGGCTGGAGTACCACGCCGAATCCCCCGCCGAGACCCCGCGCGCCTGCTGGAGGTACTTGGGATACCACGAGATCAAGAGGTTGTAGATCCCCGCCATCGTGACCATCGCCAGCCCCAGCAGCCAGACGTCGGGCGAGCGGAAGACGAGCGGCCAGGGGATCGGCGCGTGGGTCGTCGAGACGTCCTCGCCCTTCCGCCCCTCGGCGATCAGGCGACGCTCGGCCTCGTTCGCCGCCGGGTGCGAACCGGGATCGTCCCGGAACCACCAGTAAAAGGCCGCCGCCCAGGCCAGGCCGACCAGGCCGAAGGCCCAGAACGTCCCCCGCCAGCCGAGTTGGTCGATGAGCCGCTGGCTGACCACCGGCGCGAAGGTCCCGCCGAGCATCATCGAAGTCGCCACGATCCCCTGAGCCCGGCCCCGGTCGGCGTCGGAGAACCAGACCCGCAGCACCCTCGCCGAGTTGGGCAGGGCCCCGGCCTCGCCCGCCCCGAACAGGAAGCGCACCGCCAGCAGGGTCATCAAGCCGCCCGCCACGCCCGTCAAGGCCGTGAAGACCGACCACCAGACCACGATCCGCGTCAGCACCCCGCGCGAGCCGTAGCGGTCGCCCCAGCGCCCCGTCGGGACTTCGAACAGGACGTAAGACAGGCTGAAGGCCGAGAACACCCAGCCCATCCGCGTGTCCGAGATCCCCAGCTCCTCCTGCATCGCCGGCGCGGCCTGGCCGATGCAGACCCGGTCCAGGTACAGCACGAACGTCATCGCCGCCAGGAACGCCAGCACGCCGAACCGTACGCGCGTCGGAGCCTCGTGGGTATCCATCATCGGATCAGGGGCTCCTCATAATCTGTTTCATCGACGAACGTCCTCGCTCCACCCCTTCCCCCTGGTGGGGGGAGGTGGCCCGCAGGGCCGGATGAGGGGGACCATCAAGGCGGACGTGACGGGAGGGCGACGGTGTTCGTGCTCGTCTCCCCCTCATCCGGCCTTCGGCCACCTACCCCCACCAGGGGGGAAGGACGATTGCGACGGCCCGCCTGGGTCTCCAACTTCGCTCAGGCCCGCCTCACTTGCCGCGCGAGGCCACCTCGGCGCGGGCCTTGGCGATGACGCTCTCGATGGTCACCGGGCGGCCTTCCTGGCGCTTGCTCTCGTCGGCGGCCTCCATGAAGGCGAAGATCTCCAGCGTCTCCTCCGGGGCGACGGGGGCCTGGCCGGTCCTGAAGAACTTGACGATCTCGGCGACGAGCGGCGCGTAGCCGGCGTAGCCGCCGCTGGGGCCGATCCCCTTGGCGCCGAACACCGTCGCGCCGAAGTCGTGCGGGGCACCGGCGCGGATGCCGCGGAAGGTGCCGATCCGGCCGTCCTTCCAGACGCCGACGGCCACATCGGAGCCCTCGGTCGACGACCGGGCGACCGTGTCGCAGCCCACGCCCATGATCGTGTAAAGCCTCTCAACGCCGTGGATCCCGTACCAGAACAGGTCGGGGTGGTGCTCCTCCAGCTCGCACGGGCCGTAGGCGTCGCAGCCGGCCACCGCGCCCAGCTTGCCCGCCCGCATGGCGGCGATGCCGGGGCCGAACCGCAGCGCCGAGCTGGAGAAGACCGGCGTGCCCGTCTCCCGCGCCAGCTCGTAGATCGCGATCGCGTCGGCCAGGCTGCCGGCGACCGGCTTGTCGATGAACATCGGCTTGCGGGCCGCGAAGACCGGCCTCGCCTGCTCCAGGTGGGGCCGGCCGTCGACGCTCTCCAGCAGCACGACGTCGACCTTCTCCAGCAGGGCCTCGATCGAGTCGACGATCTCGACCCCGTAGGTCTCCTTCAGCGTCTTCGTGTACTCCGGCACGCGATTGATGCTGGAAGGCACGTCCGGGCTGCCGCCGGGATAGGCCGCGACGACGCTCACGCCGGCGACCTCGGGCGGCGCCTTGGGGTCGTTCAACAGCTTGGTGAAGGCGACGACGTGCGAGGTGTCGAGGCCGATGATCCCCGCCCGCAGCGGCTTCTCCGCCGGGGCTTCCTCCTGCGCGACGGTCGCCGACGCGGCGAGGAACGAGAGGCACAGCGCGACCGACGAGGCGATCCGAACGTTCATGATGCTTCCTTTGGACCGAACCAGACGAACTCATCCGAGGGCGCGATTATCCCCGGATTCGTCATCGAAGGCCAGCGCCGGGAGCCCCAGATGAGCCTCCACTCGCTCCACCACCGCCGAGAGCCGGCCCAGGCAGCGCACGTACACCGACACCAGCCGCTCGCTCGCGTGCTCGGCCGCCTGCAGCAAGGGGCCGACGTCGTCCTCGTCCGGCACGGCCGGCACGGCCATGTCGACGAGCGTCTTCCCCTGGCCGCCGCGGTCGAACGGGTACGGCGTCCCGCCGAGCGCCGCGCTCAGGCCGACGAGGCGGCCGTGCAGGTCCGAGGCGGCCTCGAAGATCGCCTTGCGGAGCTTCTCGTCGCTCTCGTTCCCCTGGTATTCGCCCAGGACCGAGAAGAGTACGGCTCGCGCCTGGAGGGCCTTGGCCAGCGCCCGCCAGGACGGGCCCGCGAGCGCGGAGGCGGCGGGGAGCAGGGCGACCACCTCGGCGCGGGCCGCCTCGCCCCCCTCGATCGCCCCGGCCACGTCGTCCCGGCCGAGCAGCCCGAGCGCCACGGCCATGCGGCGGGTGCACAGCCCGTCGAAGCGGTCGAGGGCCGGCGTCCGCTCGCGTCCGGCCGCCTCGGCGGCTTCGAGCGCCGACCGCGACGCGTCGAGCGTGGCGGCCTCGATGCCGAAGGCGGCCGGCCGGAGCCGATAGCCGGCGTTCATCAGCACGGCCGCCGCCTGGGCCTTCGCGCGGGCGGCGAAGCCCTCGCGGTCGGCCTCGGCGCGGGCATCGTGCTCGGCGCGGGTCGCGGCCTGCTCGGCGCGGATCCGCTCCAGCTCGGCCCTCGCCGCGTCGACGTCGTCGGGCGTCGGCGGCAGGGCCTCCGGGATCGGGATGGGGCGGTGGAAGACCATCGTGCCGGGATAGACCCGGTTGAAGGCCTGGTAGTCGGCCTGCCGGTCCTCGACCCCGCGCACGACCTCGCGGTAGGGGACGAGCCGGCCGGGCTCGACCGGCCCCCCCAGCAGGCCGCGGTAGTGCTCGGCCGTCGCCGCGCGGGAGACGGCCTCGAAGTCGCGGAAGAGGCCGGTCGCCGGCCCTTCCAGGTGGAACACGCCCGGGGCGTCCAGCCGCGAGGCGGCCGCGATCCGGTCCTTGTCGGCGGGGTGGGTGTCGAAGACCCCCGTCTTCTCGGCCGCGAGCGACTCGTCCATCGCCCGCAGCGCCGCCGGCGGAATCTGGGGGACGTTGGCCTCGATCAGCCGGGGCAGGTCGTCGGGGAGCTTGCCGTCCTTCCAGCTTTCGGAGACGTCGCTCATGGCGCCCCCCTCGGCCATCGCGGCGGCCCGGATCCTCCGCATGGTCGACGCCACGATCGGCGAGCCGGCCAGCATCGCCTGGCAGCGGTCGGCGTCGAACTCCATCTGCCGCGACATCGTGCAGCTCGCCGCGTGGCCCACCTGCATCAGGACCCACAGGACCCGCCGCGAGGCCCAGACCATCAGCCGGGCCAGGTTCACCAGCAGCATCGAGTAGAGGTTCCCCGCGGTCGCCCACTCGTTCAGGCTCTCGTCCCAGGCGTCCCGCTCGTAGACGACCCGGGCGAACCAGTGGTTGACCGAGTTGACCACGTACGTCAGCCCCATGCCCGCCGACTGCGCGAAGTGGCCGAACTCGTGCGCCAGCACGCCCGCGAACTGGTCGGCCTCGGTCGCCGCGACCAGCGGCAGCCCGACCGTCAGGACCAGCCTCCTCCGCAGCAGCGAGACCAGGCCGTGCTCCGCCCCGGCCGACGCGTTCACCCGGCAGTCCACGTCGACCCGGACCGGCCGGGGCGAGCCCACCGCCTCGCAGACGCCGTCCACCAGCGCGAAGAGCGCCGGCTCCTCCTCCCGCGTGACCGACATCCCCGCCGCCGACCTCCCCCGGCGGGCGAACAGTGGCTTGGCCAGGAAGAGGACGACGATCCCCAGGACCAGCAGCGGGCCGAAGTAGGAGAGCGCCGCCGCCTTGCCGCGCATGGTCTGGAAGACGACGTGGTTGTGTGTGGCGTGCCAGTACATCGCGTAGCCGGCCGCCGTCACGATCCCCACGTAGATCAGCGGCAGGGCCACCATCACGCAGGCCACGATCAGCGCCCAGACCCGGTACGAGGCCGGCAATTTCTTGGGGGGGATCGCCCCCCGGAACGCGGCGCGGACCTCCTCGGGGGTGAAGACGCGGCCGGCGTCGGTCACGCCCGCCTCGGGGGAGGACGCCGCGGTCGCGACGCCCCCGTGGAATTCCGGACGATCAGGCTCCGTCTCGCTCATCGCAGGTCCGCCCCCTCGGCCCGGGGCGCCCGCGCCGTCGCCTCCCCGACGCCGTCGCGACGCACCGCGACGACAGATTACCGGGCCGGAGCGGTCGACTCAATGATGGATTCGGCCATGTTCTTACGATCATCCCCATTCGGGCCGGCAGCCGCGAGGCGTTACGCCGCAAAATCGGCCGCCCCGTTCTCAACCCGGCGGGGATTCTCCTACGATGAAGCGTCCCCGCGCGCCAGGGCGCGGGCCTCGACGCCTCATGCACGGAGCGGTTCATGTCCTTGAGCGTTTCTCTCTCCCTCGGATCGGCCCGGCGATGGGCCACGGCGATGCTGCTGGCGGCGGTCTCGGCCTGGTCTCCGGCCGCCGCGCGGGCCGGCGAGCCGTCGATGACGGCCGAGGTCGACCTGCGCGACCTGCCGAAACGGATCGTCCACGCGACGCTCGACGTGCCCTGCACGCCGGGCGCCGAGCTGGCCCTCTGGCATCCCAAGTGGATCCCCGGCACGCACGCCCCCTGCGGCGCCAACGAGGCCGTCGCCGGCCTGCGGATCACCACCCCCGACGGCGCGGTCGTCCCCTGGCGCCGCGACGACCTGGAACTCTACCGGATCATCTGCCAGGTCCCCGAGGGCGCCTCCCGGGTCCGCGTCGCGCTCGACACGATCTGCAACGAGGCCACCGTCGAGGCCAGCGGCCACCTGACCTTCGGCAACGACAAGGTCGGCGTCGTCAACTGGTCCACCTGCATCCTCTACCCCGAAGGCGCGACCGCCGCCGAGACCATCGTCGCCCTCTCGGCCCGGCTCCCGGAGGGCTGGAAGCACGCCACGGCCCTGAAGGCGAAATCGAACGAGGGCGGTCTGGTCCGCTTCGAGCCCGTCTCGCTCGTCGAACTGATCGACTCCCCCCTGATCGGCGGGACGCACCTCAAGACGACGAAGCTCGACGTCGGGCCGTACCCCCCGGCGTTCTTCCACGTCACGTCCGAGAACCCCGAGGCGCTGGAGCTGTCGCCGGAAACCATCGGCAAGTACTCCCGCGTGGTCCGCGAGGCCGGGGCCCTGTTCGGCTCGTTCCACTATGACGACTTCCAGTTCCTGACCACCCTGAGCGACGAGCTGGGCTACCTGGGCCTGGAGCACCTGGCGTCGAGCATCAACGGCGTCAAGGAGCGCGACCTGATCGACGACGCCCGGCGCGTGGGATGGGTGGCGAACCTGCTCCCGCACGAGTACGTCCACTCCTGGTGCGGCAAGTACCGCCTCCCCGCCGGCATGGCGACGCAGAGCTACCACCAGCCGATGGCCACGCGGCTCCTCTGGGTCTACGAGGGGCTGACCGAGTACCTGGGCGAGGTCCTCATGGTCCGCTCGGGGCTGGTGAGCCCGGACGACTACAAGAAGACGCTCACGGCCCAGATCGAGGGGCTCATGTTCCAGGCCGGCCGGCGCTGGCGTCCGCTCGACGACACGGCCGCCGCCACGTCGTTCCTCCGCGCCCCGAGCCCCAACTGGAACGTCCTCCGCCGCAGCCAGGACTACTACCTGGAGGGGGCCCTGATCTGGATGGAGATCGACGCCATGATCCGCGAGAAGACCGCCGGCGCGAGGTCGCTCGACGACTTCTGCAAGGCGTTCCTCGGCGGCCCGACGAAGCCCGAGAAGGTCGACCCGTACACCTTCGAGGACGTCGTCGCGGCCCTGAACGGCGTGGCCGAGCACGACTGGAAGACGTTCCTGGAAGACCGCGTGACGAAGCCGCTGGAATCGCTGCCGCTGGACTTCGCGGCCAGGCTGGGCTATCGCCTGGAGTTCGGCGCGGGGCCGCAGGCGACCTCGCGCGGGCGTCGCGGCGGCGGGGGCGGGGCGTCGGCCCGGCACTCGCTCGGGCTGACGTTCGGCGACGACGGCACGATCGTCGACGTCGCCATCGACTCGCTCGCCGAGAAGGCGGGACTCGTCAAGGGCCGGAAGGTCGTCGCGATCAACGACCGCCTCTTCAGCCCCGACGCCCTGCGCGACGCCCTGACCGAGAGCGTCGAACGCGGCAAAGTGGAGCTGCTGCTGACCGAAGGCGGCCGCCTCAAGCCCCTCTCGCTGGCCTACCGCGACGGCGTCAAGAACCTGGCCCTCGTCCGCGACGAGTCGAAGCCGGACCTCCTCGGCGAGATCCTCAAGCCCCGCGACAGGACCGCCGAGGCCAAGCCCGAGGCGACGGCCGGCGAAGTCAAGGCCGCCCCCGCGCCCGGCCCGGAGCATCCGAAGGGCTACGTCGCCTACCGCGCGCCCGGGCCGATCGTCGTCGACGGCAAGCTCGACGACGAGGCCTGGAAGGACGCCCCCTGGACCGACCTCTTCGTCGACATCGAGGGGGACCGCAAGCCGGCCCCTCGGTTCGCGACCCGCGCCAGGATGCTCTGGGACGACGAGTTCTTCTACATCGCCGCGAAGCTCGACGAGCCCCACGTCTGGGGGACCCTGACCGACCACGACGCGGTCATCTTCCACGACAACGACTTCGAGGTCTTCCTCGACCCCGACGGCGACAACCACGAGTATTACGAGTTCGAGATCAACGCCCTGAACACCGGCTGGGACCTGTTCCTCCCCAAGCCCTATCGCGACGGCGGCCCGGCCGACAACTCGTGGGAGATCCCCGGCCTGAAGACCGGCGTGGCGGTGCAGGGGACCCTCAACGCGCCGGCCGACGCCGACGAGTCGTGGACCGTGGAGCTGGCCTTCCCTTGGAAGGTCCTGGCCGAGCACGCCAACCGCCCCGCGCCCCCGGCCGACGGCGACCAGTGGCGCGTGAACTTCTCGCGCGTCGAGTGGCTCCACGAGGTCGTCGACGGCCAGTACAGGAAGGTCCCCAAGACGCCCGAGGCCAACTGGGTCTGGTCGCCGCAGGGGGTGGTCGACATGCACCGGCCCGAGACCTGGGGCTACGTCCAGTTCGCGAAGTCCGAGCCCGGCGGCGAGCCCGTCGCCTTCCGCCCCGACCCGGCCGAGCCCGTCCGCCGGCGGCTGATGCAGGTCTACCACGCCCAGAACGCCTACAAGCGGAACAACGGCGCCTGGTCCGACCGCCTCGACCCGCTGGACCTCCCCGCGTCTCCCGCCGGCGTCCCCGCCGCGACGCTGACCCGCACCGACGACGGCTACGAGGCCGCGATCGCGTTCACCCCCGAGGATGGCGAACCTCAGACCTGGACCGTGCGTCAGGACTCGCGACTCCGACGCAAGCCATAAATCCGGCGCCCTCGCCCCGGTCGCCCGCCTCCCGGCCTTGCCGATCGGGCGTTCCGGGGCTATGTCTCCTTTACAGCACAGGCTAAAAGGAGGGTCGACGATGATCGAACGAGGCCGCGCCTATCGCCGTCAACAGTGGCAGAGGGCCAAGGCCCGGGCCGTCCGGCTCGTCCGGCTGCTCGGCCTCTCCCTGGATCCCCCTCGCGTGGCTCTCGCCTACGCGGTCGACCGCAAGCCCTGCTCCTGCTGGATGTGCGGCAACCCCCGCCGCCACCTCGGCGAGCGCACCCGCCAGGAGCGGCGATTCGACGACTGAGTCGGTCGCGAGCGAATGTGTCGGCCTCGACGGACGGACCGAGGCGGTCGGTCGCGGGTTCGCCTGCGATCCCCGTAGACACGCCGCTCCTTGGGGCCGGCTGCGGATCACGCGGGGGCAGTCCGCCCGATCGTCGAGGCTACGATTCCAGCCCGGCTCGCATCCCGAAGGTCAGGCGATCGTCGTGGTGATGCAGGGTCCACTCCTCGGAGATCGGCCACGCGATTAGATGAGGCGTCGCGTAGTTGAGATCGTCCCAGTAGTCGCAGACCGTCGCCCAATCCGTGAGGACGACGCCCTCCCGGCCGAAGTGGACGATCACCGCCTCTTCCTCGGCCGGGGGCAAGCCCCGCAGCCAGCCCTTGGCCGCCTCCGACCGATCGTCGCCTGGATCGTCGCACCTCGCGATCTGCGAGAACAGGTCGCTGCGCAGGTGAAGCGCGTGGAAGAACGCCAGGGCCCGGTCGTGCAGCGGGATCGCGCGCGATTCGGCCAGGGGGCGGATCCTCGACAATCGCTCCGGCGGGATCACGTTCCACCTCGGATCGGTCCACATCCAGGCCCAGGGGAACTCGCTCATCGGCCGGAAGTCGGAATCGTCAAGCTCCCTCGTCAACACGGCGGTCGGGGTGTGCGATGCGACATGACGCCGTTCCAGGCCGGCCGCCAAGATGGCTGCCTCCTCAGCCGCGGCCAACGCATCAAGCTCGACCGCCTCGCGAAAAGGCATCGCGTAGACCGACCGCAGGAGTCGGATGCGGGCTATCGCGTCGAGCCCTTCACGCCGGGCCTCCCGGGAGACGGCCTGCGGCGAGGCACCTCCGGCTCGCATCGACTCGTACCTTCCGAAATCGTCGGCCATGAGAATTGCTACCCTGGTCCGGAGGGCTCGACCTCAGAGGGGCTGCCAAGTTCACGGCTCTCGATCAGAGGGTCAGCCGCAGCAGCACCCCCTGGCCCGGGGCGAGCCAGATGTCCTCGCCGCCGTAAGGTTGCAGGGCGCCGTCGTAGGGCGAGACGCGCTCCACCTTCGAAGGCGGGGTGCGGAATTTCGGCTGGCACGGGGTCGATGCGGTGAAGCTCTTGTCCACGATCAGGACGTAGCGCGTGCCGTCCTCGTGGGTGAAGTCGCCGACGAGCATCGGGCCCTCGATCGACTCGACCAGGGAAGCTTCGTCGGGTGCCTTCGCGCCGGCCGGAACCTCGCCGAAGTGGTAGACGGAATCGGAGCGCAGCTTCAGGAGCGTCGGGGCCAGGCGGGCGACCTGGAGGTTGACGTTCCGGAGCATCCCCCAGGTCGGCGTCTCGTTCCCGAACTGGTCGATCGGGCCCATCCGAAAGTTGCCGATGGGCGGGCTGAAGTAGGTGAAGTAGGCGATCCCGCGCGCCCCGTAGGCCAGCGAGGTGTAGACCTGGAAGCGGATGTCCGCCGGGGTCGACTCGCGATAATGGAAGTGGGCCGTGGTCAGCACGATGTTCCAGAACGGGATCTGGTGCTCCAGCCCGGCCCGACGCATGGACTCCAGGTTGGCGAAGTAGCCTGCTCGCAGCCCGCCGCCGTCGAACAGGGCGTAGTGGTCGTAGCTCAGGATCGGCGGGCGGCAGGCCTCGACGAACGCCTTCAGGTGCGACTCGTAGTCCGGCGTCCCGAGTTGCTCCGGGTCGGCGTAGTTGGGGAGGAGGTTGATGTACGGCCAGGCGCCGGGGTGGAGTTCCCGGATCGCGTCCGCCACCACCGCCAGCCCCGGAAAAACCGCCGCCGAGGGCTCGTCGCGGAGCAGGTAGCCGAAGACCGCCGGGTGCTCCCTCACCTCCTTCACCAGCGACTCGACCCTCGGCCGCGCGACGGCCGGGTCGACCTTCGACCAGTCGTAGCCGGCCGTCCGGGCGTCGCTGACGATCGCCTTCAAGCCGGCGTCCCGACAGGCGTCCAGCGCCGCCGGCTCGACGAACCCGGCCACCGTGATCCCGCACTCGCTCATCCGCTTCAGCACCGCCGGGTCGTTCGGCGAGTGCCCCCAGGCCATCAGGGGGAAGAACGCGTCCTCGGCGTAGGAGGGATTCCACGTCGTCAGCAAGGCCGCCGCCAGCACGATTCGCCAGGCCATGTCCCAGTCTCCCACCGACCGTCATCGCGTCGCAACCGGGCCGATCGTACAACGATCCGGCCGTCGAATCACGGGGCGTGCGGCGGCGGGCCCACGAAAGGCCTTGCCGATTTCCCCGCCCGCATAGAATACGACGCGGCCTGCGAGCGTCGCGGCCGGTTCGGGGCTTCGGAGTCAGGGGATGTTTGACGCGGCGATCGTCGGCGGGGGGATCGCCGGGGTGGCAACGGCGGCTCGGTTGCAGCGGCGGGGGCTCTCGACGGTCGTGCTGGAGGCCCACGGCCAGCCCGGCGGGTGCGCGGGGTTCTACCGCCGGAAGGGGTTCTCGTTCGACGTCGGCGCCACGACGCTCGTCGACTTCGGCCCCGGAGGCGTGGGGGGCGAGCTGCTGGAGGAGATCGGCGCGCCGCCGCTGGAGCGCGAGGAACTGCAGGGATACGTCGCCTGGATGCCCGACCGCGTGGTCACGCTGGACCGCGACCCGGCGGCCTGGGCCGTCGAGCGCGCCCGGGCGTTCGGCGACACCCCGGCGCACCGCGAGTTCTGGGCGTTGCTGGACCACCTGGCGTCGGCCTTCTGGCAGGCGAGCCGTCGCGGCGTGAGGCTCCCCATCCGGGGCCCGGCCGACGCGATCCAGGCCGTGCGGTCGCTGGGGCTGCGGAACCTCGGCCTGGCCCGCTACCTGAACTGGACGCTGGCCGACGCCCTCAAACGGGCCGGGCTGGAGGACGACAAGCCGCTGACGGCGATCCTCGGCATGCTGATCGAGAACGCCGTCCACAGCACGGTGAAGGACGCCCCGCTGGTGAACGCCGCCCTCGGCGTGACCATCTGGGGCGCCGGCCAGAGCCGGGCGAAGGGGGGCATGCGCGGGTTCTGGCAGGGGCTCGCGGCGCGGTATCGGGAGCTAGGCGGCGAGCTGCGCGTCGGCCGCGCGGTCGAGCGCGTCGAGGGGCGGGAGGGGGCTTTCCGTGTCGTCACCCGCAAGGAGACGGTCGAGGCCGCGCGGGTCGTCCTGGCCGTCCCGATCCCGGCCGCGGCGAGGATCGGCCCGCCGGGCCTGGCTGAGGCCGTTGCACCCTATCGCAGGCGCGACGACGAGGCGGTGGGCGGGGCGGTGGTCGCCTACCTGGGCGTTCCGGAGTCCGAGGTCGCCGGCCAGGTCTTCCAGCATCACCTGGTCCTGGAGGACTACGACAAGCCCCTGGGCGACGGCAACAACATGTTCATCTCCGTCTCCGGCGCGGGGGACCTGGCGAGCGCCCCGGAAGGCTGTCGCACGGTCGTGATCTCCACCCACTGCGAGCTGGCGCCGTGGGAGGGGCTCTCGCCCGAGGCGTACGAGGCGAAGAAGGACGCGGCCGGCGAGCGGCTGATCGGCCTGGCCCGCCGCGTCTATCCCGACCTGACGCGCGACGCCCTGGTCCGCGAGTTCGCCACGCCCCGGACCTACGAACGCTTCACGCGGCGTCCCCGGGGGGCCGTCGGCGGCGCGAAGCTGAGCCTGGCCAACGCCAACCAGAAGGCCGTGCCCCACGACGTGGGCGTCCGCGGAGTCTGGCTCGCCGGCGACGGCACCTGGCCCGGCCTCGGCACCGTCGCCTGCTGCCTCGGCAGCCGCATCATCGCCGACGACGTGACCGGCCGGCGGTGAGAGTCGCGGCGATCTCAAGATCAATCGCGGTCCACTCGCTTGCTCGTCTCGTCTCCTCTCATCGCCCCGTCCCGTGCGGGGTCGAGCGAGAAAGACGGAACGCATATCAGCTCCGCCTCCCAGGACTCGTCGCGAATTCGCTCGAACGGCCGGTGAACAGCCGCTGGGGGAACGGAACCTCGTCGGAAGCCACTGCCGCCGCTGCACTCGTCTACGAGGATGTTCCGGTTCCTGGCGACCCCGAACGAGAGTGAAGTGCGTACTTGGCGGCCGCGCGAGGAGCGATGTAGGTGACCGTCATCGGATCGACGAGCGCCTGGATCACCGGTTGGGTCAGGCTCGGCCCCGGTTGGCTGTAGACGACGCCCGGCGTCGGGTCGTTCCCCGGGCCGCCAGGGTTGTAGAACGGGGAATAAGCCCCGGACGCGGGGATCTGCACGGCCTTGATCGTGGCGATGGCCGCCTCGTCGCCGGAGAGGACGATGTCGATCTGGTTGTCGTGGTCCTCGACGTAGGAGTCGTCGTAACTGGCTTGAACCGGCCCCAGGTCCGCCAGGCCCACCACCGTGATCGTGCCGCTCGGCAGCTGGTAGGGGACGCCCGTCTGGGTGAGCCATCGGACCTCGCCGTCGGCGTCGACGGTCTCGATCCGGAAGAATCGCGAGAAGTCCGTCGGGTAGACCGATCGCACCCCATCCGGCGAGAAGCCGCCGCTCGTGAAGACTCGCAGCCGGTACTGCGCGGCCGAGCCGTAGAGCGAGACGCCGTCGTTGGGGAGGGAGCCGGAGAAGGCTGCGGGAGCCGATTCACCGGCGGTCGACATGACGCTCAGCTTCGCCCCGACCAGCTTCGGCCCCGATCCCGGGTTGTAGGCGGTCATCGGCGTGCTGCCGTCTCCATACGCGAGCCCCGCCGCCGAGACCACGACGCCCCCCGGCCCGACCAGCTTCAGCGGATCGTGTGATCGCGCGACTTCCAGCTTCACGGGATAGATCGCGCCCGGCCGCCCGGGGGCGATTCGGTTGCCGAAATAGCCCAGGATCACGACCGTACTGCGCTCGTTGTACTCGAAGTTCGGCGTGATCGAGGCCGCCAGCGGCGTGACCACCTGGCCGGTGTTGAGCACCACGCGGAAGTCGTCGCCCGAGACCGAACTCGGGAGTACGGGCCAACTGAACTCGATCGGGAAGCCATCGGTGTACTTCACCGGGTAGCCGTAATTCGTCGCGATGCCGCTCACCGCGGCGTCCGACGTGTAGGCTCGCAAGGAGGCGGCGCCGGCGGACGAACTGCTCAGGGTCTCCCACGACCCGCCGGCCCTGCGCGCCAGCGCCTGGCCGTATGTGGAGCTGACGCCCAGCCCGGGGACGCCCAGGATGTTCGTGAACCCGAGCGATGCGCCGAGGATGCTCGGCGTATCGCCATAGTAGTCGGCGTTGATGAGGACGTCTTGCTGAAGGGACCTGTACAACGGATTGGTCGGGCCGGCGGGCTGAGGCGACTTCGATCCGGGGGGATTCAGGCTCAGCACCACGCGATTCAAGACCTGGGGGCGGGCGCCTTGGACGAGGATCCGCCCGGACAGCCGATCGATCTCGGCCTGGGAGGGGAATTGGTCGAGCGTCGCCGCAGCCAACGTCACATAGCCGACAGGGTCCCCCTTGGCGGTCCTGTTGTAGAAGGCGGGCGTGGCGACGATGGCGGGCACGAGCGCATTCTGGCCCGACCTGGCTTCGATGCGGAGGAGTCGGTTCTGCTCGGCGAGGCTCGGCGACTCGCTCACAAGCGTCTCATAGGTCCGGATCACGGCCTCCCGCGCCTGCGAGCCGACGCCCGGCAAGGCCAAGGGCGAAGGCGACGCGCAAAGCATCAGCCGCCCTTCGAGGACCTCCATCTCCGCCCGACGCCGCGTGAGGGCGACGGGACGCGTTCGCCCGCGAGTTCGTTCGTCCCGGATCGACGACGGACCGAAAAATGCTCTCATCGACGTCTATCGCTCAACACGAGATGGATGGGCCATGCCAACGCCAAAAATCCAACCCATCTATCCATAGGCGGGCCCGATTGAGCCATCCATCTCGCGGGGGAGGTTGGCCCGTAGGACAATCCTGTTCGGCACGATTTGCCGGGCGCTTGACGCAACGGCCGGTCGCCGTCCGAAGCTCTTGCCGAATAGTTTGCCCGGAAGGTCGGATGACGGGGGGATGCACGGAGGGTTCCGGCTTCGCGAACATGGCGAGAACCCGACATCGATCGCCCCCTCATCCGGCCGCTTGGCGGCCAGCTTCCCCCCGAAAGGAGGGGAAGGCTCGCTTCGGCTGGTCACCGACCTTCTGAGACGGTCTCCAAGTTACCTGGGATATGCCGAGAGCCTCGACCACGGCGTCTTCGACGCCTCCGTCTGGCTGTAACCATAGAGCGCAGAATCGTCCTGGCAACTCGCTACGAAGCGGGACGAGGCTAGGTAAAGGAAGCCGGTACTTGGTTACCGGTGCGAAACGGGGCTCTCGTTCTTGATGAACCGCCGATCCGGCCTCACGGACTTCCGGCCGCCTCCTCGCTCTGACACCGCCAGGACAGCTCGTTCGGATCGGGCAGCCCGCCGATGGCTTCCCATACCGCCTCCGGTGACCGCCTCGTCTCGATACCCCGTCTCTGGAACCAGCGACGGATCGAGGCGACCGCCTCCGTGTCGTTGGCGGACTGGACGAAGTGGTCCTGCAACGTGGTGGCGGTGCACTGGAACTGCCCGTCGTTGTCCAGGACGACGATCGGCGATTCCTCGACCGCCCCCCCCTCGCGCCGCAGCCAATAGCCGACTAGGCCCCCGTCGGCCTCGCGCCCGATGAACGCGATCTGGCGGGACATCCGCTCGTACGCCCGGGCGACGGCGGCGCTGCCGCAGAACTCCGCGCCAAACCCAGGCCCCGTCCAGGCGCACCGGGTCGATCGGCCGCGCCTGATTCACGAACATGCTCGAGGTCGTCAGCACGCGGTGATAGGGTTCGCTACGGGACCGGGGTGATAGCGCCAGGACCGCTTGCGGCGCAATGGAAACGTCCTTGCGACTGCCTCGGACGAGCTGAGATCGAAACAGCCCTCGGTGAGATGGAATCGGACGCTCGGCAGCTTCTCAAGAAAGGGTCGGCTTCCGCCAACTTCTCATCGACAAGACCAAATGAGCGTCCCATTCCCTCCAATCTTCCGGTCGCCACGCGTGACGCGACCACAGATTGCGGACGGCGTCGACCGGCTCAGAGCCCCTCGACTTCCCAGCCGCTGCGATACTTCTTGCGGACCAGCGCCGTGGCCTCGGGGGAATTGACGACCTTGAGGGACGGGGCGTCCCATTCGAGGGTCGTCTGGGGGAACCGGGTGGCGAGGCAGCCCAGGAGCACCATCTCGGTCAGCGGCCCGGCGTAGGCGAAGGGGGCCGAGGCCTGGCCCTCGCCGCGGCAGGCGTCGAGAAACTGGACGTAGTGGTCCGCGCCCTGGACCTCGGGGAGCTTGGTCTCCTTGAACTTGTCCTCGGGCAGCAGCACCGGGGCGTCGATGTAGGGGGAGTAAAGGACCCCTTCGGAGCCGATGTAGATCGAGCCCTGGCCCGCCATCTCGCGGCCGCCAAGCAGCGCCTTGATCTCGTCGGAGGGGCGGTGGGCGCCGTTGTACCAGTGGAGCGAAAGCTCCTCGGCGGTGTGGGGGGTGGCGGGGAAGACGTAGTGGACGCGGTTGTCCAGGCCCCAGCTGTCGGCGCCGGGGGTGTCGCCGTCGGAGCGGACGGACTTCGGCGCGGTCAGAGCGAGGGCCTCATACACCGGGTCGAGGATGTGGCAGCCCATGTCGCCGAAGGTGCCGGTGCCGAAGTCGAGCCGCTTGCGCCAGTTGCCGGGGTGATAGTAGCCGTCGAGGAACGGCCGCTCGGCGGCCACGCCCAGCCAGCCGTCCCAGCTCAGGCCGGCCGGAACGGGGTCGGTGCGGTCCGGGCGGGGGTTGCGATCGCCCCAATCCTTGCCGCTCCAGCTGTGGACCTCCTTCACCTTGCCGATGGCCCCCGACTTGATCGTGGCGACGACCTGGCGATGGACCGGGTGCGAGTGGATCTGGATGCCCATCTGGGTGACCAGCTTGGTCTCGCGCGCCGCGGCCTCGGTGAGCCGGCGGGCCTCATGAATCGTCTGGGTCAGGGGCTTCTGGCCATAGACGTGCAGCCCGCGCTGGAGGGCGCTCATGGCGATCGGGGCGTGCATGTGGTCGGGGGTGGAGACGTTGACGGAGTCCAGCCCCTTCTCCTTGTCCAGCAGCTCGCGCCAGTCCTGGTAGACCGTCACGTCCGGGAACAGGCTCTTGATCTCGCCCGTGCGCGAGAGGTCGACGTCGGCCACGGCGACCAGCTTGAAGTGCGGGCTGGCGGCCAGGCTGCGGACGTCGGCCAGGGCCATGCCCGAGGCGCCGAAGCTGGCGTGGCGGAGCGTCTCGCTGGGGGCGGCGAGGGCGTGCTTGCGGAAGACGCCCGGCGCGGCGAGGGCGGCGGCGCCGGCGGCGAGGCCCCGGAGGGCGGAGCGGCGGGTGATCTGGTGGGCGGGGGCGGGCATGAACACATCTCCGTGCGTTGGAACGGGAAGGCGGGATGGAGCCATCCTAAGGGCCGCCGCCCTCCCGTGCAACTCGGCAGGGGCGGCCCGCCCGATCAGGCGCCGGCGGGGGAGGGGGCCGCCCGCAGCCGGGCGAGGTCGCGAGCGGGGGGCTCGCCGAAGGCCCGCCGGTACTCGCGGCTGAACTGCGAGGGGCTCTCGTAGCCCACGCGGTAGGCGGCCTCCGCCGCGTCGAGGCCGCCCACCAGCATCAGCCGCCGCGCCTCCTGCAGCCGCAGCCGCTTCTGGTACTGGAGCGGGCTCATCGCCGTCACGGCCTTGAAGTGCTGGTGCAGCGTCGAAGGGCTCATGCGCGCGGCCTTCGCCACGTCCTCGATGCGGAAGGGCTCGGCGTAGCGGCGGCGGATCCACTCGATCGCCCGCGCGACCCGCTGCGACAGCCCCCCCTCGGCGGCGATCCGACGCAGCCGCCCACCTTGCTCGCCGGTGAGCAGCCGATAGGCGATCTCCCGCAGCACCAGCGGGGCCAGCGCGGGGACGTCCCGGGGCGTCTCCAGCAGGCCGACCAGGCGCGAGACGGCGTCGAGCAGGGGCGGGTCGAGCGTGCTCACCGTCAGCCCGCGGCCCGGCGGCTCGGCGTCGATCGCGACCGGCGCGTCGGCCATCAGCTCGCCGACCTGCCCCAGATCCAGGTCGATCTTCGCCGCCAGGTAGGGCTCCTCCGAGGAGGCCGTCGTGACCTGTCCCACGACCGGCAGGCCGACCGAGACCAGCAGGAAGTGCGAGGGGTCGTAGACGTAGGCCTCCTCCCCCAGCAGCACACGCTTGCTCCCCTGGGCCACGACGCAGAGCGCCGGCTCATACACGCAGTCGCACGGTTCGCTCGCCATCGACGAGCGATACAGCGTGACCGGCCCGATCGCCGTCGGGTGCACGCCGTCCGTCGCGGCGATCCGGCCGATCAAGGCCGCCAGTTCGTTCGCGGGCATCTCCCCTCCGCTCCTCTCGCTCAAGTCCGACAGGCCGTGGTCCCCGGACAAGTCTAGGGACGCCGCCCCGGCGCGGCTACGGCGAAGCCGGAAACCGCCGGAGGATCGGGCAAGAACCGCCGAGGATCGGGTTACCGATGCGGCGGGCGTCCCGCCTAGAATCCCCCCGGGATGCGGGGAGGCCTCGCATCGGTCGCACGCCCGTCTCGGAGGATCCGGCAATGTCCGACTGGAATGAGAAGGTCGAGGAGAAGGTCGTCGTCGTCACCGGGGCCAGCAGCGGCATCGGCGAGGCCGTCGCCCGGACGCTCGCGAAGGAAGGGGCCCGCGTCGTCCTGGCCGCGCGCCGGGTCGACCGCCTGGAGAAGATCGTCGCCGAGATCCGCGAGGCCGGCGGCCAGGCCCTGGCGCACGCGGTCGACGTGACGAAACCCGAGGACTTCCAGGCGCTCGTCGACGCGACGGTCGCGCACTTCGGCGGCGTCGACGTCCTGGTCAACAACGCCGGCGTGATGCCGCTCTCGCCGCTCGCGGCCGGCAAGGTCGACGAGTGGCGGCAGATGGTCTCGGTCAACGTGATGGGGGTGCTGCACGGGATCTCGGCCGTCTACCCCCGGTTTCGAGAGCAGGGCCGGGGTCACCTCGTCAACGTGTCGTCGGTGGCCGGCCACGTCGTCTTCCCCGGCGCGACGGTCTACTGCGCGACCAAGTTCGCCGTCCGGGCGATCTCCGAGGGCTTCCGCCAGGAGTCCGGGCCGAACATCCGCAGCACCATCATCTGCCCCGGCGCCGTGGAGAGCGAGCTGGCGTCCCACATCACCGACGCCGGCCTCCGCGAGACGATCAGGTCGTTCGAGTCGATCGCCATCCCGGCCGAGTCGATCGCCCAGGCGGTCCTGTACGCGATCCGCCAGCCGGCGACCGTCGACGTCAACGAGATCATCGTCCGGCCGACGGCGCAAACGCTCTGAACCGACGCCGGCCCCGGGGCCCCCCCCGGGGCCGCGCGCCGGGTCGCGGTCAGTACGAGTCCGAGCTGATGACCTCGCCGCCGGCGCGGGTGCCGATCGCCCACCAGACGGGCATCGACACCGAGGTCTTGATGAACCTCACGCTGCCGTCGCCCATCGCCGCGTTGACGCCGCCGGAATGGAAGCTCGACGCGTTGACGTAGTCGGCGTGGCGGGCCTGCGGGCAGCAGTTGTTGCGGCAGGCGCCCCACCGGACGGAGCCGCCGCCATTGGGCGGGACGACCGTGTTGAACATCGTGTAGCCCATCGCGCCGGTGGACCACCGGAAGCCCGCCCCCTGGGTGCCGCCGCCGTCGGTCTGGTACTTGAGCGTGCAGGCCTGGATGTCGGCCATCACGGCGGGGAGGCCGACCCTGTTGACGTCGATCTGGTAGACGGCCGTCAGGTTGCCCGCCCCGCCGGTTCCCTTGCCGGGCCGCTTCGAGTAGTTGCCGTCGCTGTCGTCGGCGATGCACTCGGAGAAGGCGATCGTGTTCGACGTGCCGTCGGTCACGTCCTGCACCCCGTACGAGCGCTGGTACGCGAACAGGCCGGAGCTGACCTGGGCGTTGGTCGCGTTCGGCGTCGCCTCCGGGTAGCCGATCGTCGAGGTCCCCATGCTCGCCGCGTAGCTGTTGTTGGCCCCGAACGACTCGCCGGTCGTCTGCTTGCCGGCGTTGCCGTCCGAGGGGCAGAGGAACGCGTTGATCTTCGTGTACGTCGCCGTCGAATTGGCGAGGAACCCGTAGTTGTTCGCCCACTCCGGCGCGAAGCTGAAGTTGCAGGCCGAGTAGATCGTCCCCCCCTCGATGTAGCCCAGCAACAGGGCCTGGGCGCTCCAGTTGTTCCACATCGGCAGGTCGTTGGGGTTCGTCGTGTAAGGGTTCAGGCTCGCCCCCAGCGGGAACGAGTTGAGCGCCGAGTGGTAGTTGTGCATCGCCAGCCCGATCTGCTTCAGGTTGTTCAGGCACTGGGCGCGGCGGGCCGCCTCGCGCGCCGACTGCACGGCGGGCAGTAAGAGGGCGATGAGGACGGCGATGATCGCGATCACCACCAGAAGCTCGATCAGCGTGAAGCCTCTCTTGGTCGCATGTCGCAAGGGAATCCTCCTCGGGAAAGGGGCGAAGGACGGATCGGGACGTTCGGCGAGGCCGGTTCGAGGCGCTCCGGGCGCGTCGCCCGGCTCACCGCTTCTTCTTGGCCTCCATCTGCGACTTCATGAAGTTCTCCATCTGGTCGTTCGACTTCTTGAGCGCGGGGTCGACGCCGGCGGGCGCGTCGCCGCTTGGCGGCACCTCGCCGCAGCCGGGGCCGAGCGTGACGAGCAGGCCGAGGGTCCCTAGCAAGAGGGGGACTCGGCACGGGATCGGCCGGGATCCATGACGCATGGGTGTCAGCTCCAATAGGTCGACTGGGCGTGAGGGGCGATGCGGTCCGCCGAACGGCGTTACGGTTCCACGCGGGCGGACGCATCCGAGGCCGCCACTGATCGCCGTATCTCGCATATGTAGGCTCGATTCATACCCGACCCCTCGACGGATATCCAGCGCGAAGATTCGGATTCGTGAAAACCTACCCGCATTCTCGTGCGACTCTTCGTCGCGTTCGAGAGCCGTGCCTCGGCGAAGGAGGGGGGCGTGGTTCACGACTTCCCCCTCGCGGTTCATCCGAGTGCGAGGGATGATTCTCGAGGAGCAACATGGGTGACCGTTGACACGCCGGCATGGCCGCCGCACAATCTCCGCTTGCATCACAGCGATCCAATTGTGAACCCTCGCTTCGTTAGCACATATGACTTAACGCGGGAGATCGTGATAACGCGTGATCAAGGAAGGATCGTCCGGGGGGCTCTGGCGACTCTCGCGATGCTCGTCCCGGCTTTCACGGCCCAGGCGGGGCTCGTGACGGTCGGATTCACCGGGACGGTCACGTCGATCCCCGACCCGACCGGCGTCTTCGCCGGCGCGGCGGTCGGCGATACGTTCACGGGCACGGTGGTCTACGACACCACCGCCGCCATCGGCACCCCGGGCTCCAACCCGGCGCAGTACCTGGACACGGGCGCGTCCACCCCGCCGTTCGCCTCGCCGCTGGGGATCTCCTTCACGCTCAACGGCGTGACCATCGACGCCCGCTACACCGGGGGCATGCTGGCGACGATCCAGAACGACCTGGCGTCGAACCCGGCGTACCCGGACGCCTTCCTCGCCCAGGCGTCGGCGGCGAGCCCGGGGGCCGGCGCCTTGAATCCGACGATCGATCTCATCCTGGTCGACAGCACGGGCACCGCCCTCGGCTCGACCGACCTGCCGACCAGCCTCGACGCATCCTGGTTCACCGACGGCCAGCTCCGCTTCTCCAACAACACGGTGGGGAACGTCTTCGACATCTTCACCGGGACGATCGACACGACGGCCGTCGCCGTCCCAGAGCCGTCGAGCCTCGCCCTGCTGGGCCTCGGCGGCCTCGCCGCGCTCGGCCTGGCCCGGCGTCGCCGCCTCGCCGCCTGAACCCCGGCCGACTTCCCCCCCCGGCGCCGCCGCGATACGATCGGCGCCCGGGGAGGGCACGGCTATGAACGACGAGACCGGCGAGATCCCGCAGCACCACAACCAGCTCCGCCGCTGGGCCGCCGAGCACAGTGCGGATCGCGTGGAGTACGAGGCGTTCCGCAGCCTGGCGGAGGCGAGGAAACGCCCCGATGCGGCGGCGATCCTGGATACGTCCTGGGACAGTACGCTGGCGGTGTTCCCCGTCTCGCGGATCGTCGCGGACGAGGCGACGCTCGACCTCCTGCTGGCCGACCTGGAAGCCGTGGTCCACGAGTTGGACGACGAGGTGTCGAAAACCTCGGCCGCACCTTCTCACGGCCGCGTCTTCTACGAGACGATGGCTGCGGTGAGGGCGACCCACTGGGACGTCGGGGACCACCTCTGGCTCGACGACGAGCTGTTCGCGGTCGACCTGGCGAAAGCCGTCGAGGACGTCCTCCGGGGCGTCTCCCCTCGGATCGACGCGGGAACGCTGGACCGCATCCCGCTGATGCGGGAATGGTGGCCGGCCGTCGAACGCGGGGACGTGGACGCCGTCCGCGACCTGCTCGATCGGGGCGTCCGCCCCGACGCCGGGGACCGGGCCCGTTTCACCGCCCTGGCGAGGTCGACGAGGGACGGCGACCTGGCGATGATGCAACTCCTGCTCGATCGCGGGGCGGACCCGAACGCCCCCGGTTGGCAGACACGTACGCCGACGACCGCCGCGGCGTCCCGGGCGGCGGACTGTGCGGGGGAGCATGCACCCGATCCCCGGCCTCTGGAGATGCTCCTGGCGGCCGGCGGCCGGCTCGGCATGCGTGAGGCCGTGATCCTCGGGGACGTGGACCTGGCTCGGAAGCTCCTCGACGAGGATCCCTCGATCGACCTCTCCGGCGACGCCCGCTACATCTCCGATATGACCTTCCTCAAGGTCGCCGCCATGCACGGGCACCCCGACATGGCCCGCTATTTGCTCGACGCGGGCGCGGACCTCGAAGCGTGTGAGCCCGAGTTCGACTTCGGGTGGACGGCCCTGTCGGTCGCGGCGCTCGAAGGGCGGGCGGACGTGGTCGCCCTTCTGCTGGACCGGGGTGCCGCGATCGACTACGAGGACCTGACCGGGCGAACGCCGCTGGCGCTCGCCGCCGAGCACGGGCGCGACGAGGTCGTCCGCCTGCTGTTGGACCGTGGCGCCGCGCTCGACCACGAAGTCCTGCCCGGCTGCACGCCGCTGGCGCTAGCCGCCGAGCACGGGCGCGCGGAAGTCGTCCGCCTGCTGATCGACCGGGGGGCCCGCCGGGGCCTGCTGGATTCCATCGTCCTGGGCGATGCGGCCGCCGTGGCCGGTTTCCTGGATTCGCATGAGCATGCGCCGGAACAAGAGCTTGAACTGCTGGACCTGGCCGTCCGGACGGCGAACCTGGACATCCTCCGCATGGTCCTGGAGTCCCTGCCCAGACGGAGGCGAGGGCTGGAGCCGAGCCCCCTGGCCGGCAGCCTCCTCTTCGAGGCCGTGAGTTCGGGCCGACTGGAGGTCGTCAAGCTCCTGATCGACCATGGCTCCGATCCGTTCCAGCCCCGCTACGACGGCCTGCTCCCGGTCGACCTGGCCGAGCGCGAAGGCCACGCCTGCATCGCCGAGTTCCTGCACGCCAGGCGCGTAGAGGCGGACGAACGTCTGCGGTGGGACTACTGAAAAGGCCGTCCCTTCCCCCGGCGGGGCAAGGCGCCGCGCGGCAGCGTAGGGGAGGGGCGCCCCCGAAAGTCGTCGCCTTCTTGCATGTCCGCCTTGAGGGTCCCCCTCGTCGGGCCTTCGGCCGCCTTCTCCCAACGGGCGGGGGAGGGGGGGCGGCTGCGGCCCGGCGGCGTCTTCAAACCGGGCCCGGCGCGTCGTATAGTGCAGGCCTTGGGCCGGGGCGGCGTGGCTCCCGGCGTCATCGAGGGATTCCATCGCATGTCGATGCGAGGAGAGGGCGGCGCGATGCTTCGAATGGGGAAACTCCGGGCGGCGGCGGGACTGGCCGCGGCGCTGGCGGCGCTCGGGACGGCCCGGGCGGACGTCAAGATGCCGGCGATCTTCGGCGACCACATGGTCCTCCAGCGCGACCTGAAGCTCAACGTCTGGGGCTGGGCCGAGCCGGGCGAGGACGTGACGGTCAAGTTCCACGGCCAGGAGAAGGCCGCCAAGGCGGGCGACGACGGCAAGTGGAAGGTCGTGCTGGACCCGGTCGGGGCCGGCGGGCCGTTCGAGATGGTGGTCTCGGGCAAGAACTCGATCACGTTCAACGACGTGCTCGTCGGCGAGGTCTGGATCTGCTCGGGACAGTCGAACATGCAGTGGTCGCTGGCGAACTCGTTCGACGGCGACCTGGAGATCGCCGCCGCGAAGAACCCGAACATCCGGCTGATCTCGGTGCCGCAGGTCGGCACGCAGGAGCCGCAGAACGATTTCAAGGGGGAGTGGAAGGTCTGCTCGCCCGAGGCCGTGGCGCCGTTCTCCGGGGTCGGCTACTTCTTCGGCAAGCAGTTGCAGGAGACGCTGGGTGTCCCCGTCGGCCTGATCAACGACGCCTGGGGCGGCTCGGCCTGCGAGGCCTGGGTCCCGCGCGAGAAGCTCGCCGCCGACGCCAGGTACGCGGACCTGCTCGCCTCGTGGAAGGAGCGCGAGGACGGCTACGAGGCCGCCAAGAAGGCCTACGAGGACGCCAAGGAGACGGCCAAGGCCGAGGGCAAGCCCGGCCCCCGTCCGAACGAGGACCCCGCGGCCCAGATGCGCGGGAACTACCGCCCCGGCAACATCTTCAACGGCGTCCTGCTGCCCACGATCGGCTACGGCATCAAGGGGGTGATCTGGTACCAGGGCGAGTCCAACGCCGGCCGCGCGTACCAGTACCGCGACCTCTTCCCGCTGATGATCCAGACCTGGCGCGAGCTGTGGGGCCAGGGCGACTTCTCGTTCTACTGGGTCCAGCTCGCCGACTTCATGGCCGAAAAGCCCGAGCCGGGCGACAGCGCCTGGGCCGAGCTGCGCGAGGCCCAGACCCAGACCATGAAGCGCCTGCCCAACACCGGCGAGGCCGTCATCATCGACATCGGCGAGGTCAAGGACATCCACCCGAAGAACAAGGCGGACGTCGGCAAGCGGCTGGCCCGGTGGGCCCTGGCCCGCGACTACGGCGTGAGCGTCCCCTACCAGAGCCCGACCTACAAGGCGATGGAGAAGCACGACGGCAAGGTCGTGCTGACGTTCGACCACGTCGCCGGCGGCTTCCGGCCGTTCGACGTGCCCGAGCTGAGCGGCTTCGCGATCGCCGGCGCGGATAAGAAGTTCGTCTGGGCGAAGGCCAAGGTCGTCGGCCCGGACAAGGTCGAGGTCTGGTCCGACGAGGTCCCCCAGCCCGAGGCCGTCCGCTACGCCTGGGCCGACAACCCGGTCTGCAACCTCTACAGCGCCGCCGGCCTCCCCGCCACCCCGTTCCGCACCGACGACTGGCCGGGCGTGACCGAGAAGAACACCCGCTGAGATCGGCGCCCGAGTTGCGGCGTCGATCCCCTCGACGCCGCGACCCGCCCGACTCCCGGGCGGCGCCGGCGCGCCGCCTCGGGGGACTTCCCTCCCATGCCGACCGCCAGCGACCCGAAGGCCCTGGCCGGAACCGAGCCCTGGGACGCCGACGAGGCGTTCCGGCGGCTTCGGGAGGCGGTGCGAGAGTACCCCAAGGCGGCGGTCTTCGACCTCCGCGACCGAGGGTTCGACAGCCCCTTCCAGGTGCTGGTCGCCAGCCTGATCTCGGCCCGAACCCGCGACGAGACGACGCTCGCCGTCGGCCTCCGTTTGTTCCCGATCGCGCCGACCCCCGAGGCGACGCTGGCGCTGGGAGAGGCCCGGCTGGCCGAGTTGATCCGCCCGGCGACGTTCCCCGAGCCCAAGGCGCGCGACATCCTGGAGATCTCCCGACGGATCGTGGAGGAGCAGGGGGGCCAGGTCCCGGCCACCATCGAGGGGCTGACGGCGTACCGCGGGGTGGGGCCGAAGATCGCCGCGCTGACGCTGGCCGTGGCCTTCGGCACGCCGATCGTGCCGGTGGACGTCCACGTCCATCGCATCGCCAACCGCTGGGGCCTGGTCGCGACCCGGACCCCCGAGGCGACTCAGGCGGCGCTGGAGGCGGCCCTGCCGGAGCGCTACTGGATCGAGGCCAACGAGCGGCTCGTCCCGTTCGGCAAGTTCGTCTGCACGGGGGTCGCCCCCCGGTGCTCGACGTGCCGGCTCCTGTCGATGTGCCGACGGGTCGGGGTGACGGCGAGCCGATAGCCCCGGTCGGATCAGTCGGGCGCGACGACGCCGCCGCGCGACCGCCACCACTGCTTGAGGCGTTCGAGGCGGAGGTAGTTGCGCTCGCGGCCGGACTGGGTCGCGGCGTCGAAGCGGTCCATGTTGCGCTCGATCTGGTCGTACTCGACGGGGTCGATGTACCAGTTGAGGGTCTCGACGTTCTGGGCCGCCTGACCGACCTGAATGGTGTCGCAGGTGAAGACGACGGTGCGGAAGAACTCGTCGTCGCCGGTCAGGCGTTTGAAGACGTCGTGCAGGACCGCCAGGTTCTCGTCGTTGCGGAAGAACATGGACGATTCGCGGGCCATGGCGACCCCCTGTGCCGGGATCGCCACCGAGCGCGCGCCGTCGTGGATCAGGGTGAGGAACTGGGGGACGAGGCCGACGCCCCAGGCCACCCAGTCGTACAGGCCGACGGTCGTCTCAGCCGCGGGCTTGGCCGGGGCGTAGACCTCCTGGTCCAGGATCTTCAGCCGCTTCTCGTTCCGGAACGCGCGGATCTGGACGACGAGGACGCCCCCCGTGTTGCGGCGGAGCCAGTCCTTGTGGCTGTTGATCCAGGCCGAGCCCAGGTTCACGCCGTAGTTGTCGTAGTAGCCGGCGTCCACGACGTGGCGCGCCGGGAACGTGGGGAGGGTGACGACCGAGGTGATGAACGGGAACGTGGCGCTCATCCGCACGGCCGAGGCCAGGCGGAGGTGCTCCAGGGCCTGATGCTCGGCGAACAGCTTGGAGAACTCCATCGACGAGAACGAGCTGAGGGCGGGGTATTCCAGGTCGTAGTCGTCGACCTCGTCCACCGTCTTGAGGCGGCCGTCCTTCTTGGGCTTGGTCGCCATGTAGCGCTTGACGAGGGCTTCGCGGCTCTCGTCGAGCAGGACGCCGTTGAGGTGGACGGTCAGGTCGGCCAGCGGGAGGTTGCCGATCAGGACCCGGCGGCCGTCCTCCACGAGCATGGGCGAGAAGACGATCGAGGGGATCATCCCGGCCCGCTCCTTCTCCGCCAGGTCGCCGAACGTCCGCGCCAGCTCGGGCGCGTACCGGAGCCAGACGTCCTCCAGCTTGTCGCCCCGGTTGTAGACCGGGAACGGGATGAGGGCGTTGGGGAGGAAGTCGCGGAAGGCGATCTGCCAGGCGATGGGGCCGAGGAAGTCCGGGTGGTCGCCGCCGCCGGGCATGACCTGATCGTCCGGGCTCTCGGCGTGCAGCGCCACGTAGCGCGCCGCGCCGAGCATGCCGCCGGAGGCGCCGGTGATCAGCCGGGCGTGGCGGTGGAAGCCGGGGAACGTCTCGTCGAGCCGGCGGAGCACGGCCTGGGTCCAGACCCCCGCGCGGAGCGCGCCGCCGCTGGTCGTCACCACCACGACGATCGGCTTGCCCCGCCCCCCCGCGCCCGGCCCGGCGGAGTCGGAGCCCCCCCAGCGCATGCCGGCCAGCCAGCGGTCCAGCAGCTTCTGGCGAGCCGCGAAGTCCGCCGCGACGTCGGCCAGCGCCCGGGACTTCTGGAACTTCGTCAGGTCCACCACCTTGCCGTACGATTCCGGCTTGGACTGGCTGAGGCTCAGGTGGTATCGATACTGCTCCCGCAACGGCGGGTAGAGGTCGGGCGAGCCGGGGGTCACGCCGGCCAGGTCGCGGACCTCCACGTCGTAGTCCAGCATCCCCGACGCGGCCACCAGGGTCACGATCGAGACCGCGGCGATCACCCGCGACTTGCGGTGCTGCCGCACCCCCAGCCAGACCACGAACGTCGTCAGCACCCCCAGCAGGATGCAGAGCGAGAACGCGGGGGGGAAGATCCGCTGCGTGGTCCCGGGGAAGATCCAGGCCACCAGGTACAGGATCCCGACGATGATCAGCATGTTCTTGGCGTTGCCCTCCGGGTCCAGCCGGTCCGAGTCCAGCCGCCAGAGCTGGGCGAAGTCGATCCGTCGGTGGATCAGCTGCCGCCGCAGCTCGTTGAGCCGGGTCGGGATCCGGGTGACGACCACCACCAGGGCCGTCGCCACGCCCGCCGCCAGGCCCAGCAGCCAGGGCTTCGCCACGATCTCCTGCACGGCGCCGGCGCGGATCGTGGGGAGGACCGCCGGCAGCGCCAGCACCGTGATGATCGGCGAGGCCGCGAAGAAGACGAACCAGCCCATCTGCTCGCTGGCCGAGGGCTCCGTCGGGACGAACCGGTCGAGCACCGGCGGCAGGAAGTGCCGAATCGTCGGCGCCAGGCTGTCCCAGGCCCGATGCTCCGGGTCCTCGCGATGGGCCTCGTAGTCGCTGACGAACAGCAGGTACAGCATCCAGAACATGAACAGGGTCACGCCCAGGGCGGCCGTGAACTGGTCGCTGGGCTCGGGGCTCCAGAAGAGCCCCGGCATCCCCATGCCCGAGAGCCCGCCGTAGACCAGCCAGAGCAGGAGCGCCACCCCCAGCAGCAGGATGTGGTTCGCCAGCCCCGTGTGGACGAGCCGCCAGAGGATCGGGTACAGCCGCCACGTCGAGACCGCCGTCAGGCCCAGCACCAGCGTCAGGATCGTCCACTGCGAGTCCAGGAAGATCCGCGCCACCGTCGGCAGGTTGGAATCGGCCCCGCTCGCGCCCCCGCGCGCCACGCTCAGGAGCTTCTGCGGGTCCACCTTCGTCCGGGGGCCCCCCCCGGAGCCCTCCGCGGCGAACGACAGGCAGTACGCCAGGTAGAACGGCGCGAGGGCCATGATGATCCAGGCCAGGCCCGCCATGCGCAAGCCCCAGCCGTCCCCGCGCCACGGGCGCTCCTGCGTCGTCGATGCGGCGTCCGCCATGCTCCGGCCGTCCTTAACTTCAAGCGTTCCCGCGACGTCGGCGTCCCTGCCGAGTTCGTGTTCGAATGGACCCCCACAATGCGTCAGGAGCCCGGGGAAATCAAGAGCGATCGATCGGACGCGGACCGGGGCCGGAGCGGGCCCCGACGCCCCGGACTCGGCCTGCGGGACGCCCCCGGACGCCGAGAAACGCCCATCCCGCCCGGCGGAGCCTCCGGGCTCCCCGGAGGTCGTTTCGCCGCACGGCGGGGCAGCGGAACGACCCGGGCCGCTTTCGCGGGCCGATCCGCCTCCTCGCTCGTCGGATCGGACGCGAGGTCACGGGACGCGGCGCGATCGCTTCGGCCCGTCGAAGATCCAGACGCCGTCGGTCGCGGCCCCGGAGCAAGTCGCGGCGATGCGGTAGCGGTCGTCCCCCCCCTTCGCCTCATACTCCACCCGACGCCCCGAGAATTCCTCGCCGAGCCGAAGCACGAGGTCGTCCGTCGAATCGAAGTAGGACGTCCCGAAGGGGTCGCCCTCCTGGAGGACCCGGAAGTCCGCCGGCCGTTCGACGTTCATGCGGAGGCTGCCGCAGTAGACGTTCTTCGCGTCGCGGCCGTAGGGGAAGCCGAGGACGCGGAACGTATCCCGGTCGGCGTCGACGACGATCGAATCGCGGTAGTAGACGTGGTTCCTATCTCGGGCGTAGTTGCAGCCCGGCAGGAACTCGAAGCTGCCGCCGTCGAAGCCTTCGAGGACGAGGCCGCTGCGGTAGACGTGGTTCTTGTCGCGAGCGTATTTCGGGTCTTCCAGGACGCGGAACGTCGCCACGTCGGCGTCGACCTTCCGCACCTCACGCCCCACGGACTCGTTGAGGATGACGTACGACCACTCCCCGCCGCTTTTCGTGTAACCGGTGCCGCATCCGGACGACGCGGCGCACGCCAGGGCCAAGGTGGACCAGACGGAAAGCCTGAGTGGCATGGCGGATCCTCGCCCTCTCGCGATCGGCGTCGTGTGACTGCTGCGAAACCCGTCTCGCTGCATCGTGGGCCCCACGCTCACGACGGCTCCCGCCGTCCCCGGCCCGGCGGCGTGGAGGACGGCCCGCCCCGCGGCCGCCGAGCACGCGGGCCAGGTCCCTCTCAAGGATTCTGGGTCATCGACGCGGCGTTGCCGCGGGAAATCGAGCCGATTCGGGACGTGGGCCTCGTCTCGAAGCCGTCGGGAGCCCCGGACCGCCTTCTTTGGAGCTCGCGACTTGACCGGGAGGGGGCGCCGGGCCTATGATCCCTCCGGTTTTCCCGACTCCTTTCCCGAGCCGCGCCGCGTCCGACGGTCGATCCGACCGCGGCGACGCGACTCTCCATGCCCGGCGTCGCCTCGATGGGCCTGAATCGACGCACCTTCCCCCCATGGCCGACGAACGCCTCCGGCGGCAGATCGCCTTCCTCGCCGCCCAGCTGATGTACAATCGGACCGAGTCCGAGTATTTCACCGCCAAGCGCAAGGCCGCCAAGCAGCTCGGGGTCGAGCATCGATTCCGGCCCGGCGACCTCCCCTCCAACTCCGAGATCCGCGACCAGATCCAGGCCATGGCCCGGATGCACGAGGGGCCCAAGCGGCTCGACAACCTCCGCGCCATGAGGCTGGAGGCCCTCCGCATGATGCGCAAGCTCGCGCGGTTCCGGCCCCGGCTGATCGGCAGCGTCTGGACGGGCCACGTCCGCCAGGGCTCCGACATCGACCTGCACGTCTTCTCCGACTCGCTCGCCCTGGTGACCGACGTCCTCGACGAGCACGGCCTGGCGTACGAGGTCCAGCACAAGCGGATCGTCAAGTTCGGCGAGGAGCGGGTCTTCACCCACGTCCACGTCGACGACCGCCACCCCTTCGAGCTGACCCTCTACCCCGAGGACAAGCTCTCGTACGTCTTCAAAAGCTCCATCACCGGCAAGGCCATCGAGCGCGCCTCGATCGCCGAGCTGGAGGCGTTCCTGAAGGCCGAGGACCCGGAGATCGACCTGGACTTCGAGGTCGAGCGCGTCGAGGACCACGTCGACCGCTTCGAGCTGTACCGGCTCCTGCTCCGCCCGCTGGAGTCGGTGAAGCAGAACCCCAAATACCACCCGGAGGGGGACGCGCTGTACCACAGCCTCCAGGTCTTCGAGCTGGCCCGCGACGACCGAGCCTACGACGAGGAGTTCCTCCTCGCCGCGCTGCTGCACGACGTCGGCAAGGCGATCGACCCGTCGGACCACGTCGGCGCCGGGCTCCAGGCGCTCGAAGGGACGATCACCCCCCGCACCGAGACCCTGATCGCCCTGCACATGGACGCCCTCGCCTATCGCCAGGGGACCCTCGGCGCCCGCGCCCGGCTGCGGCTGGAGCAGTCCGAGGAGTTCGAGGACCTGATGCTCCTCCGCGAGCTGGACACCCGCGGCCGCCAGCCCGGCGCGATCGTCTGCGAGCTGGACGAGGCCCTGGACTTCCTCCGCGATCTCGCCGAGGAGAACGAGGGCTGAGCGTCGCGTGTCTTCCCTTCCCCCCTGGTGGGGGAAGGTGCCCCGTAGGGGCGGATGAGGGGGACCGTCAAGGCGGACTTCGCAGGGGAGCGACGGCTCTTCCCCCCCCCATCCGGCCTTCGGCCACCTTCTCCCACGAGGGGAGAAGGACGATTCGCGACGGCCGGCTCGATCTCTCCGACCGCGCCCGTGCTGGTCTTCCCCCTACATCCGGCCCTACAGGCTCTCGGATCAGACCCGGATGACCGCCGGGAGCTTGTCGAGGCTCAACCGGCGGTTGGCGGCGACCTTCTGGGCGAGGTCGGGGGGGAGGTTCCCGCGAGCCAGCAGGCGGTCGGCGACGGCGACGGCCTCGGCGTGGCCGTCTGTGTAGTAGAGCGAGACGCCGTATTCCAGCTCCAGCAGGTAGTCGTAGACCGTCCGCCAGACGAACAGCCGGCGGGGGTCGGGACGCGGGACGTCCAGGGCGCGTCGGAAGAACATCCGGGCCGTGTGGAACTCCCGCGCGGCCTGGTAGTGCATGCCGATCTTGTACAGCGGCTCGGCGCGATCGGGCGAGCGTTCGAACGCGGTCAGGTAGGCGGCCAGCACCTCGGGCCAGGCGTCGCCGCGGCGCTCCTTCAGGACGGCGATCTGGAAGAGCGAGCACCAGACCTCCTCGGCCCAGCCCCCCATCGTCAGCCGTCGCGAGTAGTTGCGGATGGCCAGGTCCAGGTCGCCGGCGTCGCGGTAGCTCTGGGCCAGGTAGAAGACGTTGCGGGCGTCGTCGGGGTCTTCCAGCAGCGCCCTCTCCAGCAGGAGGGCGTCGCGGCGGTAGGTCAGCGGGTCGTGCGCGCGGGCGCCGTCGTGGGTGACGACCGTGCGGAGGCCGGGGAGGAAGTCCGAGGTCCGCGCCTCGGGGCAGGTCAGGTACTCGTGCAGCACCCCCTTGTACCGCCAGGGGAGGGCCGAGCGGACGACCTGCTTGCGGTGATAGCAGGTGGACCCGTAGTGGACCGACACGTCGTACGAGTCGGCCCCGAGCCTCGGCCGGGCGAAGCCGTCGTCGAACGCCAGGGTCTCGTCGGCGTCGATCGTGAAGGTGTACGCGGCGCGGTCGCGGGCCGCGTCGAGGACCTCGTTGCGGTTGTGGGAGAAGTCCACCCACGGGCGTTGCAGGAGCGTCCCCGGCAGGTCGCCGAGCGTCTCGCGGATCAGCTCCTGGGTGCCGTCGGTCGAGCCGGTGTCGGCGATCACCCAGGTGTCGATGAAGGGGCGGACCGACTCCAGGCAGCGCCGGATCACCGGGGCCTCGTCCTTCACGATCATGCCGAGGCAGATGGTCGAATCCTGGGCGTTCATCGCCGTCTCCTGTCGAGCCTCCGAGAGATCGCCACGCCGCGAGTCCGCCTCGCGGACCCTCACGATCGCACGTCCGAGGAAGACCATACGACGCGGCGGGGCCGATCGAGGACAAGCTACGCCCGATTCGTCCAACGAGGGTGCTTCATGAAGAAAACAAAATTCAGCCGCCCGGGTCCGACCGGCGGATTTTTCGTTCTAAGGTTTACACCAGTTGATCCGGCCGCATCGTCGGCGTGCCACCTTCATGACACACACCACCTGAGAGCGATACGATGAAGAAGCGACGCAGCATGAAGTATCGTGCGACCCTGAACGACGTGCTGGAGCAGCGGATGGTGCTGAACGCCTCCAACCCGCTCGCGGAGTCGGGGCTGCTGGCGGCCGAGGTCCGCCCCTGGATGGCGAGGCACCGCCAGGTGCGGAACATGATCGAGGCCCCGTCGGCCGATCCGGGGGCCTCGACGGCCGCCCTGAGCTCGAACCCGTCCGCCACGGGCATCCCGGTCGCCGGATTCCGGGGCCGGATCACCGGCGTGTCCAACGGCGAGGTCACGCTGACGTTCCGGGTCTACGACCGCCCTCGGGGCAACGTGATTTTTGAAGAGACGCAGACCGTGGTGGTCAGCTCGCGGACCTTCAACGTCTCGCTCGGCGCCGCCACGCCCGGCGGGCTCCCGGCCGAGGTCTTCGCCAGCGGCCAGTCGCGGTACGTCACCTACACCCGACTCGGCTCCTCGCGACCCAGCGGCACCGGCCGGCTCCAGCCGATCGGCCTGTCGTTCATGAACATCCCCGGCCCTCGGGGCGAGGACGGGGCCCCCGGCGCCACCGGGGCGACCGGCACCACGGGAGCCACGGGAGCCACCGGCCCCGCCGGCGCGCAAGGCGACCCGGGGCTCGACGGCCTGAACGGGGCCACCGGCGCCACGGGGGCCGATGGAGCTACGGGAGCTACGGGAGCTACGGGAGCCACCGGAGCCACCGGAGCCACCGGCGCGGGGGCCACGGGCGCCACCGGGGCCACGGGCGAGACCGGCGCTATCGGCCAGACGGGCGCGACGGGGGCCACCGGAGCCACGGGCGCGACGGGTGCCACCGGGGCCACGGGCGCCACCGGAGCGACGGGCGAGACCGGGGCCACGGGTGCCACGGGGGCCACCGGGGCCACGGGCGCCACCGGAGCGACGGGGGCCACGGGCGCCACCGGGGCCACGGGCGAGACGGGTGCCACGGGGGCCACCGGGGCCACGGGCGCCACCGGAGCGACGGGCGAGACCGGGGCCACGGGTGCCACGGGGGCCACCGGAGCCACCGGGGCCACCGGGGCGACGGGTGCCACCGGCGAGGGCGGCGTCACGGAGGTCGGGTTCCAGAGGGCGGGCGGCGAGGTCGTCGCGGTGACCCTCGGAGGGACCTCCTACACCACGGCGAACATCGCGACCCCGTTCACGGTCGACAGCCTCGACGACGAGATCGTCGTGATGTGGGACGTGACGCTCTCGAGCAGCTTGCTGGTCAGCGTCGGCGTGACGGTCTCCACTTCGCCGAACGCCGTGGACACGTTGAGCGAGGTGAGGATCGACGCCGACCAGGCCAGGAACGCCTTCTCGCTCAACGGCGTCTTCACGAACCTGGCGGCGGGCGACTACTACGTCAGCGTCTTCTTCTACGGGCTCCTCGGCGCGGTGTCGCCGACGAACAGCATGCTGACGGCGTTCCTGGCGGACGCGGCGCCGACGCCCTGACGGTCGGCCGCGGGATCATCGGCGGGCGGGCGGTCCGGTCGCGAGTGCGGCCGGGGCGCCCGCCTCGTCGCGCCGGGGGGGCTCAGCCCCCCGACGAGGCCTTCGGCAGGGCGAGGGCCGGCGACGGCCCGCGAGGCTCGGGCCCCAGGCTGGAGCGCAGGCAGCCGATCTCCACCCGGAGCCGCCGGACGGCCCGGAGGCATCTCGGGCAGGCGTCGACGTGGGATCGCACGACCGGGGAGGCGTGGTCGCCGGCGGCGAAGGCCAGGAGATCGGTGTTCTCAGGGCAGGCGATCGTCCGGGTCATGTTTGAGGTCCTCGTCGTAGCGACGGCAGAGGTCCTTGACCGCCTTGAGGACCCGCCACGAGTTCACGTACACGGCGTTCGCAGTCAGGCCCAGTTCGGCGGCCACTTCGCCGCCGGGGCGCCCCTGGATCACCGAGAACTCGAAGCAGTTCCACACCCGCTCCGAGCTCCGCCGCTTCACCTTGTCGAAGGCGAACCGGAGGATCTGGCGGCGGTGGTCCTGCTCGAACTCCCGGCGCTGCTCCGCCTCCTCGTCCGAGGTGATCTCCAGCACACGCCTCGCCCAGCCGTCGCGAGCCTTGCGCTGCGAGTGCTCCCGGCGAACCCGGTCGATCAGCGCGTTGCGGGCCACGGTGAAGAGCCAGGTCCGGAACCGCGTCTGGGAGCGGTCGTAGGTCTGGATCTTCTTCAGCAGCTTGAGGAAGACGTCCTGCACGAGGTCGTTCGCGTCCCCCTCGGAGAGCCCCTGCTTGCGGAAGAACCCCATCAGCATGGGCTTGTAGATGAGGTAGAACTCCCGCCAGCGGTCCGGGTCCCGGTCCCGCACCCCCTCGATGATCGAGAATCTGGTCGGCGTGTCGGTACTGGCCATGATGTGAGTCCGGCTGTAACAGGGGAATGTTCCGACGTTTCCCATTGGCCCCACGTTCCGTTCCAGCCGACAAGATACCAACAACCATTGGGTGCGGCACGAAAAAATCCGGGAATGTTCTCCACCGCGTTCGCAACCTTGAGCCGCCCCGCACACCGGCCAACCCCGGATACGCCGACCTCGCCTCGACCTTACACCGCGGGGTCGGAATCCCTCGATTACGCCGGTAGAATGGGACGCCGGCCCGATGGGGCCGCGCGACGGGGCGGGGTGGCGAGGGGCCGGAGGCCGAGCATGGCGATCGACGCGTTGATCCAGCGCAAGGTGATGGGGCGGTTCGCGACCGGGGTGACGGTGGTGACCACCGGCGGCTCGATGGGCCTGCACGGGCTGACGGCCAACGCGGTGACCTCGCTCTCGCTCGACCCGCCCCTGATCCTCGTCGCCGTGGACAGGCGGTCGCAGACCCTGGAATTCATCAAGGCCAACCGCTGCTTCGCCGTCAACATCCTCCGGCTCGATCAGGAGGAGATCTCCCAGAGGTTCGCCCGGCCCGGGCCCAAGGACTTCCTCGGCCTCGACCTGACCACCGACGCCACCGACGCCCCGATCATCGCCGGCTGCCTCGCCTACGTCGACTGCCGGCTCCACGACGTCCTCCCCGGCGGCGACCACGAGATCTTCGTCGGCGAGGTCGTCGGCGGCGCGGCGCACGATGGCGAGCCGCTGCTTTACTTCGCCGGCGGCTATCGAAGGCTGGGCGGCTGACGTGGCCGCGACGACGACGCCCCCCGAACAGCCCGAGGCGTCGCCCCGAGGGCTCGGCTTCTCCCGGTCCCACTGGTGGATCCTGGCGGCCGCCGCGCTCGGCTGGATGTTCGACGCCATGGATCAACGCCTGTTCATCCTGGCCCGGACCCCGGCCCTCCGCGACCTCGCCCCCGGGACCGACCCGGCCGACCTGCCGACGCTCGCCGGCTGGGCCACGGCCCTGTTCATCGCCGGCTGGGCCACCGGCGGACTGGCCTTCGGCCTGGTGGGCGACCGCTTCGGCCGGGTGCGGACGATGGGGCTGACGATCCTGATGTACTCCGTGTTCACCGGGCTCTCGGGCCTGGCGCGGAGCTGGCCGGAGTTCGCGGCCTACCGCTTCCTCTGCGGCATGGGCATCGGCGGCGAGTACGCCGCGGGCGTCGCCCTGGTGGCCGAGGCCATGCCCGCCCGCTCCCGCGCCTTCGCGCTGGGGCTCGTCCAGGCGGCCTCCTCGGTCGGCGCCATGATCGGCTCGGGCCTGAGCGTGCTGATCGGCCCCCAGTCGCGCGTCGGCGGCTACGCGGGATGGCGGGTCCTCTTCTTCTTCGGCGTGATCCCCAGCGTCTTGCTCGTCCTGCTGCGATTCCGGGTCCCCGAGCCCGACCGCTGGCTCCGCGCCCGCGACGAGGCCCTTCAGAACCCCGAGCCCGGCCGCAAGCTGGGCGACGTCCGCGCGATCTTCGCCGACCCCGTCCTGCGCCGTCGCACCCTCATCGGCATGACCCTGGGCATGGTCGGCCAGGTCGGCCTCTGGAGCATCGGCCTTTATACGCCGGAACTCGTCCGCGACGCCCTCTTCCTGGAGCGCCGCGCCGCCGTCGCGGCGGAGCTGGCGGGGAGGGGAGGGGCCGCCTCGGCGGCGACGGCCGGCGGCCTCGACGCCCTGGCCCGCGAGTCGGCCGCGAGCACCGGGGCCGACCCCGCCGCGCTCGTCGCCCGATGGAAGGCCGAGGCCGACGGCTACGTCGGCTGGGGGACGCTCCTGCAAGACGTCGGCTCGCTCTTCGGCGCCCCCTTCTGCACCTGGATCGCCGTCCGTTACGGCCGAAGGCGCGCGTTCGCGACGGCCTACGCCATGGCGATGGCCTCGGTCTGGCTGGTCTTCGGCGGCATGTCGCAGGGCCGCGACGTCTACTGGATGCTGCCGCTGCTGGGCTTCTGCACCTGCGGGATCTTCGGCGTCATCGTCCTGTATCTCCCCGAGCTTTACCCGACCCGCCTGCGGACGACCGGCATGGGCTTCTGCTACAACATGGCCCGCTACCTGACCGCCGGGGCCCCGGTCCTGCTGGGGAGGCTGGCGATCGGCGCCGGCGGATACTCCCGCGCGGCGATCCTCATGTCGTTCATCTACGTCTTCGGCCTGGTCGTCGTCCCGTTCGCCGCCGAGACCCGAGGCCGGCCCTTGCCCGATTGATCCGAGCCGACCGAACCGAGGAGACTCGCCCATGATCCGCCCGCTCCCGGCGTCGCTCCTGTTCCTGATCGCGACCGTCGCCGTCTCGGCCGCCGAGCCCCTCGTCATTCGCGAGGGCCTGGTCCTCCCCGGCGGCCGTCGCGGCCGTCGCGAGGCGATCCCCGCCGACCCGATCGTCGCGCGGATCGTCGCCGGGACGTGGGCCTTACCGAAGGCCGGCGAGGCGGCGGACCTCGGCGACGGCCGCGAGCGCAAATGGGAGCCGATCCAGGCCGGCGACGGCGGCTTCCGCGCGGCGCCGGGCTCGTACCTCGTCGTCGACGCCGCCTCGCCCGAGGACCGGACGGCGATCCTCGAGGCCACGGGCCACGGCGCGGCCTACGTGGGCGACGAGCCCCGCGCGGGCGACGTCTACGCCAACGGCTACGTCCGCCTCCCGATCCGGCTCCGCAAGGGGTCGAACCCGATCCTGTTCCTCGGCGGCCGGGGGCGACCGATCCCGGTCAGGCTGGCCGAGCCGAAGGCCGCCGCCGAGCTGAACGCGGGCGACGTCACCGCGCCCGACCTGATCGAAGGGCAGGGGGCCGAGGCCGACGCGGCCCTGATCGTCCTCAACACGACCGACGCGCCCGCCGAGGGCCTGGCCGTCCTCGCCCGCGTGGACGGCGGCGCGGAGGTCCGCACGCCCGTCCCGACCTTGCCGCCGCTCGCCACCCGCAAGGCCCGGTTCGCGATCCGCGCCGAGGCGAAAGTCGGCTCGGATGACCGTCCGCTGGAGGTCCGGCTCGTCGACGCCCGGGGGACGACGCTCGACGTAGCGACGATCCCGCTGCGGAACCGACGCCCCGACCAGGAGCGCAAGGTCACGTTCGTCAGCGACATCGACGGCTCCGTGCAGTATTACGGCCTCGTCCCGGCCGCTCCCGACCCCTCGGGCGCCCGCCCCGGGATCGTCCTCTCGCTCCACGGCGCGTCGGTCGAGGCGATCGGCCAGGCGGCGGCGTATCGGCCCAAGGCGGGGCTGGCCGTCGTCGCCCCCACCAACCGCCGGCCCTACGGCTTCGACTGGGAAGACTGGGGCCGCAAGGACGCGATCGAGGTGCTGGAGAAGGCCTCCGCGACGCTCGGCGTCGACCCCGCGCGGACCTACCTGACGGGCCACTCGATGGGAGGCCATGGCACCTGGCACCTGGGCGTGACCTTCCCCGACCGCTTCGCCGCCGTCGCCCCCAGCGCCGGATGGGTCAGCATGTTCAGCTACGCCGGCGCCGCGCGCGCCGAGGCGCCCGACCTGGTGGACTAGCTGATCGCCCGCGCGGTCAACCCGAGCGACACCCTCGCCCTGGTCCGCAACCTGGAAGGGCGGGGCGTCTACGTCCTGCACGGCGACGCCGACGACAACGTGCCGGTCGCCCAGGCCCGCACCATGCGCGAGCAGCTCGCGACGTTTCACCCCGACTTCGCCTACTACGAGCGCCCTGGGGCGGGCCACTGGTGGGGGAACGAGTGCGTCGACTGGCCCCCCCTGTTCGCCTTCCTGCGCGAACATGCGACGAAGCCCCTCGACCAACTCCGCCGCGTCGACTTCGTCACGATGAGCCCCGCCGTCTCCGCCCGCTCGGACTGGGCGACGATCGAGGCCCAGACGCAGGCCATGAAGCCGACCGCGATCCACCTGGCCTTCGACCCGGAGAAGCGCCGGTTCGAAGGCGCGACCGAGAACGTCGCCCGCCTGACCCTGGACGTCGCGGCGGCGGCCCCCGGCGCGTCGGGCCCGTTCGAGGTCGCGCTCGACGGCCAGGCGGTGGCCGGCGCGACCCCCGACGGCGGCCGGCTGCGGCTCGCGCGATCGAAGGACGGCGCCTGGTCGATCCAGGACGCGCCGTCGCCGCTGGCGCACAAGGGGCCGCACCGCGCCGGGCCGTTCAAGGAGGCGTTCCACCATCGGTTCCTGCTCGTGTACGGCACGGCCGGGACGCCCGAGGAGAACGCCTGGTCGCTGGCGCGCGCCCGCTTCGACGCCGAGACCTTCTGGTATCGCGGCAACGGCTCGGTCGACGTGATCGCCGACGTCGCGTTCCTCGACCCGGCTCGGGCCGACGAATTCCGCGACCGGAGCGTGATCCTCTACGGCCACGCCGAGAGCCACGCCGCCTGGGGCCCGCTCCTCGGCGACGGGCCCGTGCGGGTCGGCCGAGGCGTCGCGCGGATCGGCGACCGCGAGGTCGCGGGCGACGACCTCGCCTGCCTGTTCGTCCGCCCTCGCCCCGGCAGCGACGTCGCCTCCGTCGGCGTCGTCGCGGGCACCGGCATGAAGGGCCTCCGCCTCACCGCCACGCTCCCGTACTTCGTCTCCGGCACCGGGTTCCCCGACCTGACCCTCCTCCGCGCCGGCGACGCCGACCGCCCCCCCCGCGCCGTGGCCGCCGGCTATTTCGGCGAGGACTGGGGCCTCGAATCCGGCGAGTTCGCCCGCCGCGACTGAGCCCGGACTCTCCCTCACCTCGAGCCGACGCGTCGCCCCCCTTAGAGGGTCGCAGACGTGCACCTTTCGCGCCGCGAGCGAACCCCTGCGAAACGACCGCAAACCGCTCGCGCACCGAAACTTAGATCCATAAAAGGATCTTAATGCGCATACGGAATGCTAGTTATTACGGGAATTTCGGTCATTTTCGTCGAAACCCCTTTTCTTGTCGCGACCGACCCGTATAGTTCCACCGTCTGAGTCATCCCGCAGGACACCTATTAGAGGCAACGTTATGAACAAGTTCTTCGCATCGGTCGCCCTCCTCGCCCTGGCTACCCCGGCGTTCGCCGCCGAGAAGGACATCGTCGATACGGCGGTCGGTGCCGGCAGTTTCAAGACGCTCGTCGCCGCCGTCAAAGCGGCCGGGCTCGTCGAGACCCTCAAGGGCGACGGCCCGTTCACGGTCCTGGCCCCCACCGACGAGGCGTTCGCCAAGCTGCCCGAGGGGACCGTCGAGTCCCTGCTGAAGCCCGAGAACAAGGACAAGCTGATCGCGGTCCTGACCTACCACGTCATCCCCTCGAAGGCCATGGCCGCCGACGTGGTGAAGCTCGACGGCAAGTCCGTCAAGAGCGTCCAGGGCGGGGCCGTCAAGGTCTCGGTCGACGGCAAGACCGTCATGATCAACGACGCCAAGGTCATCAAGGCCGACATCGCCTGCAGCAACGGCGTCATCCACGTCATCGACACCGTCATCCTGCCGCCCAAGGAGTGACCTCTCGCCCGGCCGATCGCCGGGCCGGCACACCTTGAGTACTCCCCACGACGCCCGCTTCGGCCCTCCTCCGGCCGGAGCGGGCGTTTCTCGTTCCAGGACCGCCTCAGGCCTTGAACCCGCCCGCAATCACGCCCACAATCGCGGCCGCTTCGTCTCGATCCCCCCGTCAAGGAGACCCGCCGTGGCCGCCGATCGTCAACTCGACCAGTATCTGAAGAGCGTCATCGATCCGATGCTGAAGGAGGATGGGGACAAGGTCCTGCTCCTCTCGTGCATCGACCTGCGCTTCCCGAACCGGATCATCGACACGATGGACGGCCTCGGATATCGCGGCAAGTATTACCACCTGGCGATGGCCGGGGCCTCGCACGCGGCCAGGCACAACGCGGAGTGGACCGCGACGTTCGAGCAGCATCTCGATTTCGCGGTCGCCGAAGGCCATGTGAAGGGCGTGATCATCCTCGACCACATGGACTGCAAGGCCTACGAGCTTTACGAGAACGTGCCGCCGAACAGCGAGGAAGAGCGCCTCAGGCACATCGAGGTGGCTTCGTCCGTCGCGATCGCCGTCGTGGAGCGGCACCCGACGCTGGCGGGCTACGTCCACGCCTACCTGATGCCCAAGGAATTGACCGAGGAGATCGCCCACGCCTGACGGCGCGGATCCCCCTTTCGCCCCCGCGTCGGCCCGGCGATCATGGGCGGAGACCCGTTCCGCCCCCTCCGTCCAGGACCGACCGATGATGAACCGGCCCCCCTCGCGACCCATCCTCCGGCGTCTCGTCCCGGCGATCCTGCTCGCGTGCCTGCCGATCGCGGCCCTCGCCGAGGACGAGCCGTTCACGCTCCACCTCCGATCGCGAAGCGTGGTCGACGGCCGGCTCGCGACGGTCGAGAACGTCGAGGCCTGGGAGCCGAAGAAGACGGCGATCATCGTCTGCGACATGTGGGACCGGCACTGGTGCAAGTCGGCCGAGCGCCGCGTGGGCGAGATGGCCGGGGCGCTGGACGCGACCCTGAAGGCGGCCCGCGACCGCGGCGCGTTCATCATCCACGCCCCGAGCACCTGCACCGCCTTCTACGAGGGGACGCCCCAGCGCGAGCGCGCCAAGAAGGCCCCTTACGCGCCGACCCCCAGGCCCCTCGTCACGACCCCGCGCTGGGGCACGGCCTGGTACTGGACCGACGCGAAGCGCGAGGGGGTCCTGCCGATCGACGATTCCGACATGGGCTGCGACTGCGCCGGCGAGAAGTGTGAGATCACCGCCCCCTGGACCCGGCAGGCGGCCGCCATCGCGATCGCCGACGCCGACGCGATCACCGACGACGGCCAGGAGACCTGGAACCTCCTCGCCGAGCGGGGGATCGACCGCGTGATCCTCTGCGGCGTCCACCTCAACATGTGCGTCCTGGGCCGTCCGTTCGCGATCCGCCAGTTGACCGCCCTCGGCAAGCGCGTCGCCCTGATGCGCGACCTGACCGACACCATGTACAACCCCGACCGCCCCCCCGGCGTCTCCCACTTCGCCGGCACCGACCTGATGATCGAACACGTCGAACGCTACTGGTGCCCCACCTTCACCAGCACCGACCTCGCCGGCGCCCCCGCCTTCCGATTCCCTGCGGCCCCCCGCTGATCGCAAGGCTCGCGCCCCTTCGACCCTTGCTGATCCTGCACGGCGCACACGCCCCGATCTGACGCCCCGGAGCCCTCGCCCGCCGCGGATCGGATCGGACCGTGGCGGGCGGGGCCGCGACGGCTTATGATCGCAGGCCGACGCCACCCGCCCCGCCAGAGAGGGATCCGATCCATGTTCGCCCCTGCGTTCCTGCCCGCCGCGTTGACGCTCGCCGCGATCGCGATCGCCCCGGCCGACGAACCCGACGCCCCTCCGGCGCGGATCGAGACGATCGTCGGCACCGGCGAGGCCGGGTTCTCGGGCGACGGCGGGCCGGCCCACCGCGCGCGGCTGGACCAGCCGTTCGACGTGGCGTACGACCGCGCGGGGAACCTCTACCTCTCGGACACGGGGAACCACCGCATCCGGCGGGTGGACGCCGCGACGAACGTCATCACCACCGTGGCCGGCGACGGCGGCAAGGGGTTCTCGGGCGACGGCGGGCCGGCGACCTCGGCGCGGCTGGACGAGCCGTACGGGATGGCCGTCGACGACGAGGGCTCGATCTACTTCGCCGACCGGCTCAACCGCCGCGTGCGAAAGGTCGACGGCCGCAACGGGATCATCACCACGGTCGCCGGCGACGGGAGCGAGGCGACCTCGGGCGACGGCGGGCCGGCCGCGAAGGCCGGGCTCGTCGAGCCCAACGACGTGGCCCTGGACGGCCGTGGCCGGCTCTTCATCGCCGACGTCGCCGGCCATCGGGTGCGCGTGGTCGACCTCGCCAGCGGTCGGATCGCCACGTTCGCCGGCGACGGCCGCGGCCGCCGCGCTGGGGACGGCGGCCGCGCCGTCGACGCCTCGTTCTTCGGCCCTCGCGCCGTCGAGGCGCTCGCCGACGGCACGCTCCTGATCCTCGAACGCAACGGCCACTCGCTCCGCGCCGTCGGCCCCGGTGGGATCGTCTCCACGCTCGCCGGCGGCGCGAAGGGCTACAAGGGAGACGGCGGCCCGGCGCGCGACGCGGCGTTCGACGGCCCCAAGGAGATGGACGCCGGCCCGGACGGCGGCCTGCTGATCGTCGACACCGAGAACCACGCGATCCGCCGGATCGACGCGGCCTCGGGCGTCGTGATAACCGTCGCCGGCCGGGGCGCGAAGGGGGGCGGCGGCGACGGCGGGCCGGCGACCGCCGCCGGGCTCGACCGCCCCCACGGCGTCGCCTTCGCCCCCGACGGCCGCGCGTTCGTCATCGGCGACACCAACAACCATCGCATCCGCCGCGTCGTCCCCGCCTCGCCTCGCTGATCGGCTCAGGGTCGGGGCGATCGCCCGGCCATTTCGCGGGCCGCCTGAACCAGGCCGATGAACTCCTTGCGACGTCCCGACGGATCGTCCGCCAGGCCGGCCTCGGCCAGTTCGACGACGCCGCCGAAGGACGAGTCCCCCTTGTGCGGCGAGTCGCGCAGGAGCATGCCGAACGAGGCGACGGCCGCGGCGAACCGGAACTCGCCCGAGGCCTCCGAGGCCCCCCGACCCTCGTCGATGAAGCCTTGCTCGATGAGCTTGCTCACGTCCCCCTCGGGCGCCTTGAAGCGGATCTTGACCGTCAGGCTCTCGGGCGAATCGGCCGGCCCGGGCTCGACTTCGGCCTTGGCCGGCTTCGCGTACTTGAGGGGCCCGGCCTCGGCCTCGTCCGCGAGGGCCCCGGGGGGGACGATCTCGTAGAGCGCGGTCACGGCGTGCCCCGCGCCGATCTCGCCGGCGTCCTTGGCGTCGTCGGCGAAGTCGGCGGCGGCCAGCACGCGGTTCTCGTAGCCGATCAGGCGGTACGCGCCGACCCGGGCCGGGTTGAACTCGACCTGGATCTTGACGTCCTTGGCGATGGTCACCAGCGTCCCGCTCATCTGCTCGACGAGCACCTTCCTGGCCTCCTGGAGCGAGTCGATGTAGGCGTAGTTGCCGTCGCCGAGGTCGGCGAGCTGCTCCATCGTCGCGTCCTTGAGATTCCCCTCGCCGAATCCCAGGACGCTGAGGAAGACCTTGCTGCGGGCCTTCTCGCGGATCAGCTTCGCCAGGTCCTCGCGGGCGGTGACGCCGACGTTGAAGTCGCCGTCGGTGCAGAGGATCACGCGGTTCGTCCCCCCTTCGATGAAGTGGCCGACCGCCTGCTCGTAGGCCAGCTCGATCCCCGCGCCCGCGTTGGTGGACCCGCCGGCGGCGAGGCCGTCGAGGGCCGACAGGATCGCCTCCTTCCGGTCGCACGGGGTCGACGGCAGCGCGAGCCCCTCGGCCCCGGCGTAGACGACGATCGCGACCCGGTCGTTCTCGCCGAGCTGATCGACCATCAGCTGGAGGGCCGCTTTCAGGAGCGGCAGCTTGTTCGGCTCGTTCATCGAGCCCGAGACGTCCAGCAGGAAGACGAGGTTGGCGATGGGTCGCTTCTCCCTTTGGATTTCCTTCCCCTTCAGTCCGATCCGGGCGAGGCGGTGGCCGGCGTCCCAGGGGCAGCCGGCGATCTCGACGGACGCCGCGAACGCGTTGTCGCCGGTCGGCGGCGGGTAGGCATAGGGGAAGTAGTTGATCATCTCCTCGACCCGCACCGCGTCCTTCGGCGGCAGCATCCTCTTGGTCAGGAAGCGACGGACGTTGGCGTACGAGGCGGTGTCCACGTCGATCGAGAACGTCGAGAGCGGCTCGCGGTCGGCCCGGAGGAAGCCGTTCTCGACAATCCGGTCGTAGCTCTCGCCGGCGACGCCTTCCGGTTCGCTCGGGACGCTCTCCGGCACGGACGCGGCCTTGGGCGCCGCGGCGGGGGGCGCCGTGATCGCGACCTCCGATTTCACCCCCTCTTTCTCCCCACACCCCACGAGCCCGGCGGCCAGGAAGAGCGCCGCGCCTCCCAATCGGCGCGCGCGACGACCCAGCTTGTTGTCAGGATGCACCATGATCGAAACTCCCCGAATGGGCGACGAGCGTCGGGTCCGGGTCGCGCGTCACGTCAGGAACGCGAGATCAACGAGATGAGATGATGGCTGGACCCATCCTGCTCTACGACGAATGACGGGGGGAGGTCGGGCGCGTCGCGAAAATCCCGGGCGGGGCGATGGTCTCGCTGCCAGGCTGCGCCGCGGATCGTCCGCGGAGCCTCGCCGGGGCGGCGAGCGAGACCATGATCAGGAGTCGGGCAAAAAGATCATGAGGGAACTCGCTCGTCCTGCGTAGAGGCGAGCGTCCCTGTGTGGGCGGCCCGAGGCGTGGGCCAGCTGGAGAAGCCGCTAGCTGGCAGGGTCCTTGTATGCTGGGTCAGCCGTCAAGGAGGCGGCCAGATCTGGGCCCACCATGCCTTGAATCTCCGTCATGAGCGAGGAATGGTCTGGAAACAAGCAAGCCCCGACTAGCCACACGGATCTCAAGGAAGGGAGCTGATGCATAACGGCCTTGATGCCGTCGTCCCAGGTGAACGGCCCGTCCTCCTCCGCCCGACCTTCATCCGCAAGGACCACCAGCCGAAGGATGGCGAGAGCCAGGTTCAAGAAACCATCCCGCGTAGCCATCAGGGACGATTCGTCCGGGCAACCCTCATCGACGATGGCGAACTTCGCCCCCGTTGTGGCCACCTGCCGTTCAATCAGGTGGATGGCCTCCGTGATGTCGGATGATCTCGGCTCCATGCTATGCCTCCGCTCGTTGCTCCGGCCAAACGCTCCCCGGGACCTAACTGCTTCGCCGCCCCATCAGGTTTCCATGGCTTCGGCGGCGGCCCGAGTCCGCCGCATCCTCTGGTCATTGAGGGACTGAAGCAGGCCGAACTTGCGACGGACGCATCAAACGAAATCAAATTTCGACATAAGCTAAGTACAACGAGAAAAAACCTGCCAGCTTATTCTCGCCCACCCCTAAGATCACTTCCGCCCTGGTGGGGAGAGGGCCGAAGGCCGGATGAGGCGGACCGTCAAGGCGGACGACGCGAGGATGCGACGGCGTTCCGGGCCGACCGATTCTCCCGCGGCGCTCGTGCTCGTCCTCCCCCTCATCCGGCCCTCCGGGCCACCTTCCCCCGCGAGGGGGGAAGGGAAATCGCCGAGGGCCGGGGAGGGGTTTCGCGACGGGCGGCCTCTCCTCAGTTCGAGTGGCCGTGGCCGGCGGCGGCGGCCTCGTAGTGCTTCTTGAGCAGGTCGTCGCCGAAGTCGTTGGTGAAGTCGCGCCAGACGCTGTGGACGTGATTGGCGTTGCCCTGGGTGTTGTCGTACTCGATCAGGAACGTGGGGCCCTGGATGCGGTAGTAGTGGGGCTCGCCGCGCTCCAGGCCGCCGGCCCAGGCGAAGCCGACCTTGTCGACGCCCGCCTTGAGGATCTTGCCCAGGTCGGACCCGGCCAGCTCGGGGCGGAGGCGTTCCGCGTACACGACGATGATCGAGTTCAGGAGCTCTTTCTGCTCGTCGTTCAGCTCGGGGGTCATGATCCCCGCCGGCGAAAGCGGCTCGGCCTTGCGCGCGGCCATCGACAGGATGTCCTTCGGGGCCTCCGCCTGGACGATCGCCTTCTTCTTCTGGGCCTCGTCCAGCGACTTGACGAGCTTCCGCGCCAGGTCCTCCTCCTCGGCGAGGATCCGCAGCCCCTGGCGGGGGCCCGAGCGGACCTCGGCCGGGTTGGTGCCCATGAAGGTCGGGCCGCCGGCCACGCCCTGGTCGCCGACGATGGTGAAGTTCAGCGCCAGGTGGTGCCCCTCGAGCCGCCAGCCCCAGGGCTGCTTGCTCTCGCCGGACGCATTCGGGTCGCCGAAGATGTTGAAGAAGTACATCTCCGTATCCCGCGCCGGGCCGCTCCCCTTCTCCAGGTTCGCCAGGATCTGCTCCAGGCTGATGATCGTCTCGGCCTTGATGTAGCCTGACTGGCCCATCCCGCTGGCCAGCAGGGCGTGCGCCAGGGCCTTCTGCTCGCCGGTCATCTCCTTCAGCGGCAGGCCCTTGCGGGGGCGGGGGATGAAGTGCCAGTCGTAGCGCAGGGCGTCCTTGAAATCGAAGCCGATCTTGGACTGCTGCTCGGGCGTGAGCGAGGCCCAGAGGTTGCGGGCCGCCGCCGCCATCTCGCGGCCGGCCTTCGCCATCGACCCTTCGTGGGAGTGGGGCCCGGGGCCGTCATGGGCCGCGGCGGGCGTCGGGCGGCCGCAGATCGCCGCGATCGCCAGCGCGATCGCGAGGGAGGAGCTTCGGAAGCGTGGCATGGCGGAGGTTCCTGAGAGGAGCGGATTGTTTAACATCTCGGACCGCCCATGATAACAGGCCCACGCCCGAAGTCACCCCGCTCGCGGGCGGGAGCCCGCGTTCACCTCGCGGCCTCTTCGCGCAGGACCCGGGGGACGAGCAGACAGGCCCCGAGCCCGCCGACGGCGCCGACGACGGCCCCCGGGACGAGCCGGTCGCGGCTCAGGTGCTCCAGGTCCATCCCCAGCCGCACGAGCCACCCGGCGAGGAAGGCCCACCAGATCACGCCGACCGCCATCAAGATCCTGGACATCGCAGGCCCCCCTTGGTCCCGAAGGCCGGACGTCGGCCCTCGTGGGGGGGTTATCACCGTTTGCGGGCGGATCGGACGGAATCCCCGCGCGCGGGAATCGGGCGTCGTCTGTATCTGGCCGGCCCGGGGTGCTAGTCTCTCCGGATGGCGTCGGCCCGCGCGGCGCGGCCGGCCCGACATCCCTCCTCCCCCGTCCGGAGTCCCGAACGTGAAGCTTCGCTCGACCTCTCTCGCCCTCCTGTCCGCCCTGGCCGTCGGGCTCGCCCCTTCGACGCACGCGGGCGAAGGCTCGCAGCCGGTCCGCATGGGGTGCGGGCTGATGACCTTCGACACGGTGCCGGGCTGGGGCCTCGCCCCGGACGGCAAGTCGGCGATCGGGCCGTGCCACGGCGGGGTGGCCGTCGGCAAGGACGGCAGCATCTACACGAGCGCGCACGCCGGCGTCTTCGTGTTCTCGCCCGAGGGCCGGGTGATCCGGACCTTCCTCGGCGACCCGTACGCCGACATGCACGACGTCAAGATCCGCGACGAGGGGGGCGTCGAGTTCCTCTACGCCGCCCGCAACAACCACGCCGAGGGGGTGAAGCTCAACGCCGAGACCGGCGAGATCGTCCTGAAGCTGCCGTTCCCGAAGGAGTCGGGGCTGGACCTCAAGAAGTTCAACCCCACGGCGATCACCATCGCCCCCAACGGCGACGTCTTCCTGGCCGACGGCTACGCGAGCGATCACATCTTCAAGTTCGACAAGGCCGGCAAGTACCTGATGCACTTCGGCGTCAAGGGGAACGGCCTCGACCAGTTCAACACCGCCCACGGCATGACGCTCGACACCCGCTACGAGCCCCCGCGGCTTTTGATCTGCGACCGCAACCACGAGCCCAAGGGCCGGCTGGTGCACTACGACCTGGACGGGAAGTTCCTCGGCGAGGTCGTCACCGGCCTGGGCATGCCCACCTCGGCCTGCGTCCAGGGGGAGTTCGTCTCCGTCCCCGACCTCCACGGCCGGCTCGTTGTCCTGGACGGGACCAACACCATCGTCTCCGTCCTGGGCAACAACCCCGACCGCGCCAAGGGGGGGAGCTATAACATCCCCCAGGAGCAGTGGATCGAGGGCGTCTTCAGCGGCACCCACGGCTCGTCCTGGGACGCCGAAGGGAACCTCTACATCCAGGACTGGAACGTCTCCGGTCGCATCATGAAGCTCCTCCGCGCCAAGTGAGACGAGCGCCCGCCGAGGGCGACCGGATCCCGATCGACGCCCCTCCCCCGCGCGGGGGAGGGGCTCTCCGAGCCCGGCGAACGCCGGGCCATTACGGCGGCCCCCGGGAGAACGACGGAGCACCCCGGTTGGCGTTCGATACAGCGCGAGGAGGACGTTCCGAACGAGCTTCGGCGGGGAGGGGGTGATTGATGAAGGCATTGGCCCGGGCCGTGATCACTGCGGTTTATTTCCTGGATCATTCCGACGACGACGTCGTCGACCCAGACGAAGCGGTGAGGGCCCTCGAAGCCATCGGCCACGAGCTTCAAGGCGCCACTGAAGCCGAACACCTCGCACTGAGAGAAGCGCTCGACGAATTGATTCGAGAACAGCAGGCCGATCCAGGCGGCTCCGCCGAGATCGTCGCATTCTGCCGCTCGTTCATGGACGACATGGGCTTGCAGGGCGATTGACGCGAATCCTCGACGCCCGTCGCTTCAGGCCTGCAGACTCCCACGGATCGCCTCGTCGACGAACCGGATCCTGATGCGAACAACGGGTCGCAAGGTGAGTTCCAGGCGTCAGGAACGCTCACGCGGACCCTCACGGCCGGAAGCCCGGTCCGCCGCGGCCACCGGCCGTCGCCAGAAGATGAGTTCGCGGAAGCCCCGGCCGCGGAAGTTCCACATCAGGAGGAACACCGCGACGGAGATGCCGACGCCCAGCAGCAGGATCGCCCAGAACAGGCCCATCTCAGTCTCCCGACCCCTCGGGGTCGAAAATGCGGTCGTGGTGCAGGAGGAGCCTCCGCCAGCGGCGGAAAGGCATCGCCCCGGCGATGTGCCCCGGCCACGCCGACCCCCACCATTCTATCTCATCCGGCTCGGCCCCGGGAGGAGCCGGCGGCCCCCCCCGCCTGAGGTACCGTATCAGGCTCGTTCGGGCGGGCCCGAGCCCCGATGCGGCCCCCCTCCTGGAGCATCACCCGGGATTCGTGCGGGAGGAGCGGCGGGAGATGACTCGGGAGAATCACGGGCCGGCGCGGTTCGAGTACACTGGGACGACCCATCGAGCCGGGCCGCCCGCGTCGCCTGGTCGATGGCTCTCGATCATCGAGCCGGGAGGCCAGCCTTGTCATCCCAGAAACCGAATCGACTCCCTCGCGTCGCCCTCGCCCTGTCCCTCGTCGCCCTCGCCGAAATCGCCCCTCGCCGGAGCGAGGGGGGCGAACGAGGCCCGGCCGTAGCCAGGGGCGAGACGGTCGCGGAGTTGGGCAAACGGATCTGGGTGGTCTTCCGGGCCGGGAACGGCGACCTCTGGTTCGGGAGCGACGGGCAGGGGGCCTATCGGTTCGACGGGAAGACCCTCGTCCGATTCACGACGAAGGACGGGCTGAGCGGCGATCGCGTCCGAGAGTTCCAGGAGGACGGGTCGGGGAACCTCTTCATCGGCACGCTGGACGGCGTCAGCAAGTTCGACGGCAAGGATTTCGTCACCCTGGCCCCGGTGGAGCATGAGGGCCTCGAAGGCTGGAGGCTCAACCCCGACGACCTCTGGTTCAAGGGCGATTCGACGTCGCCCGGCCCGTACCGCTACGACGGCACGACGCTCCACCACCTGAAGTTCCCCAGGAGCGAGCGCGAGGACGAGCATCGCCGAAACAACCCGGACCCGCCCGCCAGCCCCTACGGCGTCTACACGATCTACCAGGACAGCCTGGGGCGCCTCTGGTTCGGCACCGCCGCGCTCGGCCTCTGCCGATACGACGGGGAATCTTTCGGCTGGATGTACGAGCGCGAGCTGACGGACACGCCGGGAGGAGGCTCGTTCGGCATTCGCTCGATCATGGAGGACAAGCACGGGAGGTTCTGGATCTGCAACACCGCCCAGCGCTACACGATCTCGCCCGAGCCCGGGGCGGTCCGGTACACGAAGGAACGCGGCGTCGACCTGCCGAAGATCCCGGGCGGCGAGGATCCGGCCTATTTCAACGGCGTCACCCGCGACCGGGACCGGAACCTGTGGATGTCAACCTTCGGCGGAGGGGTCTGGCGTTACGACGGAGCGAAGCTGACGAACTACCCCGCCAAAGACGGCGGCAAAGACGCCCTCGGGGTGTCGATCTACGCCGACGGCCGCGGCGACGTGTGGCTCGGCACGCTGGAGTCGGGGGCCTATCGGCTCGACGGAGAGACCTTCAAGGCGTTCCGGCCCTGAGGCCCCCGGTCCGCCGCTTCGGACGTCTCGGGCGACGACCGGAGGTCCCCATGGCGCATCTCCATCACGTCTTGAACATGAAAACACAAACACCCTCGTCGAAGTTCGTCAAGGCCAAGAGCATCATGCTGGCCGCGATCGCCATCTCGACGATCTTGTTCCTCACCATAAACCACGTCGCGAGCCGACAGCCATCGCCGGATACGAACGCCCCGCACTGGAGGAGACCTCCCATCCTCCACATGTCCGCGCAAGTCTGGGGCTCCGAAGTGTTCGAGATCGAGCCCGGCTGCATGGGCAAGATCCTCGAAGTGCTCGCCCCGTCCGTGAGCTGCACCCCGACCGGTCCGCTCGACCTCGCCAACGTGAGGGACGAGGAGATCCTGGGCTCGATCTTCATCGACTACGCCGATGGGCATCGCGACACCGTCACCTACTACTTCCTGGGCAACAACCCTCTCATCTATAAGATCCGAGATTCCACCTTCTGCCGACTCCCACGCACCGAAGAATCCATGAAACGCGACAACATCAAGTTCTACGGGGTCGATGCCATCGACATCGACGAGGCGCAGACCCTCACCAAACTCCTGGCGGATTGTTCGACCGGCAGACTGCGGCCGGCGACCCCATGACGCAGCCCGCCCTCGCGGCGCCGGCGAGCCCGCGAGGCGAGGGCCTCCGGCCCCGGCGGCGCCGCCGCACTTCTCGGCGCGAACCCCTCCGTCCTCGCCTCCGCATCCGGGCGCTGGGCCTCCGCCGGCCGGTCCGACGGCTTTCCGGGAAGGCTCGGAAGGGACTGCCGCGGAGTCGGCGATCCCTGGACGTTGGCGGTTTGGGGGCGGCGGCTGCTATTATGTCGCTCACGTCCCGCGGCGGGGCGAAGGTCCGGAGGCGACGATGAGCCTGGAATCCAACTCTGTCGACAGTTTCCGTGGCGAGATCGTCCTGCGGTCCGGCCGGAGGGTTATGCTCGATTCGTTGAACCAGCAGAGAACCTACGCCGGCTGGATGGAGGGCGTCCCGTCGCGGAGATGGAACGATTCCATCGTCCAGGCCAGCCTGAAGGAGGCGGGGCGCGGCGCCGAGGACGGGGCGATTCCCTTGCTCATCGAGCCGGCCCGGCGGGACTACCTCAGGAAGCCGGGCGACATGGCCGGGCACCGCACGATGCGGGGCCAGGCCCCGGAATGGCTCCCCGAAGTAACCTGCATCGCCGTGCTGCGGGACACGGCGCCCGCCCGGGATCCGAGTCGAGACGGCTCGACGCTCACGGTCGTCTGGTTCCAGGATCAGTACGCGTTGCCGATCGAAGAATCGATCCTCCGGCAGATCCAATCCATCGATTGGGAGCAGGCGGCCGCCGATTACATCTACTGACGTCCTGACGCATTCGGAGCCGAGAGGCCGTCGCCGCGAGACGAGGCGATCGGAGACGCATGAACTTGAGGGACGTCCACGCGAACCCCGACCACGAGCGCTTCCTGCGGCGATGCCTCGAACTCGCGGCCACGGCCCGCGACGGGGGCAACACGCCCGTCGGCAGCGTCGTCGTGCTGGACGGCCGGGTGGTCGGGGAGGGGGCCGAGACGCTCCCCGCCGGCTCCTCGCTGACCGGCCACGCCGAGCTGATCGCCTGCCAGGACGCGCTCGACCGCACGGGCCGCCGGGACCTCGCGGGGGCGACCCTCTACTCCACGGCCGAGCCCTGCTTCATGTGCTCCTACGCGATCCGCCAGCTCCGGACGGCGCTGGTCGTCTACGGCGTCGAGACGCCCCTCATCGGCGGCGTCACGTCCCGACACCCCATCCTGACCGACCCGGAACTCGACGCCTGGCGACCCGCCCCGAGGGTGATCGGCGGGCTCCTTGAAGGCGAATGCCAAAGGCTGCGGCGCTGAGCGGCCCGGCCGGAAGCGTCGCCATCCGCCGCGAGGAGCATCGCCGTCGATTCCGGAGCCTCGGAAGGAGGCCGCCCGACCAACGGGCTCAGGCCGCAGACCCCTCGCGTCTCGGATCAGGCGTCTTCGGGAGGCGTGAGGCGGAGGTGCTCCTCCTCGTCGGCCAGGAATCCGGAGAAAGGGCCGTCGTATCCCACCCACGGATACGTCGCGTCGATCTCCGCACGTCCCAGCCATGTCAGGTGGATCATCGTGAAACGGTCAGGCTCGTTCGTGTGCCGGAACAGGACGTCGTCGGTCGCTGCTTCTCGCCAGGCGAACGCTTCGACCGGCCGTCCGGCCAGCACATGGCCCGGCGTCAACTCACGCTGAAGTTCGGCGTGAAGCCCGCGCGCCGTCTCGTCGTCGGGGTAAGACCAACCTTCCGGCAAGGCGGTGTGGGAGGGCGGGGGGGACATTCTCAGGTGCTCCTGGTCTCGGTTCGACGATCTTTCACGACCTCCGCCGTCCTCGGAGGAATGCCGGATGATCTCCCAAAGGGTACGCATCGGGCCGGACACGGCGAAGGCGTCTTCCAGGTCGTCGTCCAGGCAAGACCAGTAGCGTACCGAGCTGGCGTGGAGACGCGGGTCGGCCGTCAGGAGGGCGGCGACGGCCCGCCACTCGGGTGATGTCGCAATCGAGGGCGACTCCATATCCTCGACGCACTGGATGAGCATCTCCATGAGCGTGAACCGCTCGTCCTCGTCGAGCGAGCCCGAGCGATAAGCATCGAGGAACTCCCCGAAGCGCGAAGGGTCGGCCACCTCCCATGGCCAATCCTGCATCCAAAGGTCGTCGGGCAGGCTGAAGCGGCGGGCGAGCGAGGCACGTGCGGCGGACGTCGTCCAGCGTCGGGGGAAGTTGGACTCCACCGGCAGGCCTCCTCTCAAATCAGGATCGACGAGTCGGCATGAGGCGGCCCGGGCCTCTCGGGGTCACCCCTCATCGTTCCATCAGCCGGCTTGTGCGTCCAGGAAGCCCGCCAGGGTCGTTCCTTCAAGGCCGAGAGCCGCGAGCGGATCGCGGCCATCATTTGGTCAAGCGCCGCGTCCACGACGGGCCGGCCCGCCAATTTCGCCAGGGCCTCAAGCTCGTCTACGGCCTCCAACTCCGCGACCACCTCGGGCGAGACGACCCCCGACGCCACCGGCCGCAGGAATGTAGGCCGGCCCAGGGTCCAGATCCCGGCCTCCAGGGGCCAGGAATCGCTGCGCATGGCCACAAGAGTCCCGAGCGCCAGGCAGAGCACGAAAGCCTCGCGGTCGACGGCCGCGACTTCCAGCAGGTAGGACTCGTCATCACTCATACGGGTTGAGCCGCTTCGACAATACAGAGGGATCAGGCAGCCCCGATGAGGACGATCGCGGGCGCCAGGGGCCAGCCCGTCCTAGGTCGACGAGCGGCAATGAGGCCATCATCCCGCGCGCCGCCCGTCCGCCGCCAGCGACTTCCGTCGACCCGATGCGCCGGCCCGCCCCTTGGCGCGGGGGGCGGGCGTCGGATATTTGTTGAACACGAACCAGGAGTCCGACAACGAGGGGTGACGACATGCTTCCGTCTGGATCGCGATGGTGCGACGGGCCGACGACGCGGCGGCGGGTGATCGCGTCGGCGCTGGGGGCGGGGCTGGCGCTGGACCTGCCGGGGCTGTTCAGGGCCCGGGCGGAGGCGAGGCCGGTCGCGACGGCGCGGGGCGGGGCCTTGCCGCCGATCCGATCGTGCATCGCGATCTTCTATTACGGCGGGCCGAGCCAGCTCGACACGTTCGACCCCAAGCCCGACGCCCCGGCCGAGATCCGGGGCGAGTTCGGCACGATCGCCACGAGCGTCCCGGGGCTGCGGATCTCCGAGCACCTGCCGATGACGGCGCGGGTGATGGACAAGGTGGCGCTGATCCGGAGCATGCACCACGGCAACCGGCTGCACGACCCGGCTTCGATCCACACGTTCACCGGCCGGCTCCCTCCCCAGGGGGATTTCGAGCTGTTCTCCGCCGTGCCGCAACAGTTCCCGAGCTGGGGCGGGACGGTCGCCGCCATGCTGCGCGACCGCGACCTGCCGGTGGCGCACGCGGTCGTGCCGTTCGCGTTCCACAACGTGGTCGAGACCCCGTGCCAGGGGGCCGGGTTCCTCGGGCCGGCGTACGACCCGTTCCGGATCGACGTGGACCCCGCGGCGGGTTCCTACCGAGCCGAGCTGCTGGCCGCGCCCGACGGCGTGGGGCCCGACCGCCGCCGTCGCCGTCGCGACCTCCTGGACGCGATCGAGGGTCGCTCGGAGTCGCCCCACGAGGCGGCGATGCGCCGGAACTACGACAAGGCCTATCGCCTGCTGGCCTCGGCCGAGGTCGCCCGCGCGCTCGACGTGCACGACGAGGACCCGCGCACGCTGGCCCGCTACGGGGCGGCTGACGGCCCCTGGGCCCAGGGGGGCGGCGGCGGGGCCGAGCACGCCGGGGGCCGCAACATGCGCGGGCGGAACCTGCTGGTCGCGCGTCGGCTGGTCGAGGCGGGCGTCCCGTTCGTCAACGTGAACGACTTCCGCCAGCAGGGGCAGAACTGGGACGCGCACGCCCGCAACTTCGAGCAGCACCGCGACCACCTGCTGCCGCCGATGGACCGGGGCTTCTCCGCGCTGATCGAGGATTTGGAAGCGCGCGGGCTGCTGGAGAGCACCCTGATCGTCGCCCTCGGCGAGTTCGGCCGCACCCCGCGCATCAACAAGGACGCCGGCCGCGACCACTGGCCCGACTGCTACACCGCGGCGCTCGCCGGCGGCGGCGTGCGCGGGGGCGCCGTCCACGGCGCCAGCGACCGCTTCGCCGCGTATCCCACCGCCGACCCCGTCTCCCCCGCCGACCTCGCCGCCACCATCTTCTGGCGGTTCGGCCTCGACCCCGCCAGCGAGATCCGCGACACGCAGGGCCGCCCCTTCAAGCTCGCCGACGGCGAGCCGCTCACTTCCCTCTTCGGGTGAGCGACGCGCGGCGCGCCCGCATCTCGCCGATCGGTGCATCCTCTACATTGGGGGGCTGCACCCGGTGAAGCTGTGCGCGAGTTCGCGGCCGAACGATCCGACGCCACCCTGGCCGCCCGGGCGCGATCATGTAGGGCGAAGCGCGCCGAACGAAGCCAATTTCCGAGGCCCCGAATGCATCGCAAACTTAAATTCCGAAAGCGGTTTGGTCCGATGGCTTCGTCTTCCGGGCCGGACGAACGAAGCCAATTTCGTGACACTCCTCACTCAACTCCACCAAGATGCGATGGAAGATCTTCGGGTGCCACGGGTTCTCCGAACCCGTGGACCGGCCGGGGACCTCGGCCACGGCTCGGGACCGGCCCGACGCCGATCCACGGGTTCTCCGAACCCGTGGCACCCGGTTCAACGCCCCTCGACGACCTCGACGCGGTGGCGTTGAGTGAGGCGTGTCGAAAAGCGCGCCGAACGAAGCCAATTCCGGACCCAACCCTGAGACTTAAACGACAAACCGAATAAGGCTTACGTCCAACGGGTTCGTTTTCCGGCCGCGCGAACGAAGCCAATCTCGGCGAGGGTCACCAGGAGGAGCCGCCGCCGCCTCCAAATCCGCCGCCGGACGAGCCGCCGCCGCCGAAGCCGCCGCTGGACCAGCTGTAGCCGCCGCCTCGGCCGGAACCGGAGCCGGGGTTGGCGCGGGGCTGGGTGGGGAAGGTCCGGTTCATGGCCCACAGGGAGCGGTCCATGTCGTTGATCAGGACCCAGGTGGAGAAGTTGCCGGGGTCGGCCGGTCGGTACCAGTCGGGGGGCTGGCGGTAGAGGTCGGCGAACGCCTTGCCCCAGCGGTCGGAGAGGCCGAAGATGATCGCGTACGGCAGGAGCCGCTCGAAGATCCCCTGGCGCTCCTGCTCGCGGAGGTCGTCCACCTCGGCGCGGCGGATGTACTCCTCCAGGCCGGCGACCTTCTCCCAGGCGACCCGCCCCTTGCGGGTCTTCCGCGACATGTACCGGCTGGTCGCGACCACCGCCAGCGCCGAGAGCGCCAGGGCCGCGATCACCGGGAAGGCGAAGATCCGCGAGAGGATGACCAGCTGGACCATCGCCGCCAGGCCGACCGCCGCGGCCACCGCCACCAGGCCGCCGATGAGGAACCCGGTGCGGACCGTCTGGGGATTGCCGTCGAAGTACTTGTCCCGGCTCAGGATCTCGTAGAGGTAGTTGGTGACCTGCGGCAGGACCGGGTAGAACTTCTCGCGGAGGTCGCTCAGGAGGACCGCGTCGCCGTCGCGGAAGATCCGGTCGAAGAGCATCTTCTCGAACATCTTGAGCCCCTTGGGCTCGCGGAGCTTCACGAACCGGGTGTCGCTCCCGGAGGTGAACCAGCCGCTCCTCGGGACGTCCTCGATGCGGACGTACCCGCGCACGGCGAGGTCGATGATCGTGGCGGAGATGTCCTTGAGGTCGACGCGCTCGTCGACCAGGGTGCCGACCTCGGCGGGCGTGAGGCCGTCGGGGGGCTCGTAGCCGACGACGATCGTCCCCAGGCCGGGGTGGTCGCGGCCCTTGGTGAACCAGGCGAAGAAGCAGAGGCCCGCCGTGATCGGGAAGACGATGTAGGGGAAGTTGTCGACGGCCCACCAGCGCAGCTCGCGCCAGAATCCGGGGCGGGCGACGGCGTCGGCCGGCATGGTGACCTCGACGGTGATCCCCTCGCGGGCCGCGAGCCGGCCGGTCTCGTACTCGATGGTCCGGGCGTCGACCCGTCGCTTGCGGAAGTCGCGGCGGGACTCGCCGAAGCGGCCCATCCAGGCGTCGTACGAGACCTGCGCGTCGTCCAGGTCGCGCGGCAGGTGGACGGTGACCTTCGACCGCTCGATGGGGACCTGCCACTCGGTCCCGGTGGCGTTCCAGCGCAGGACGGCGCGGCCGCCGTCGGCCCAGGCCTGGTTCCCCTCCCAGAGGATCGCCCGCTGGACGCGGTAGCGGATCCGGTAGCGGTTGCGGCCCTCGACCACGTAGTCGGGCGAGCCGATCCGGATGCGGACCAGGTTCGAGTCGTAGTCGACCGACGTGTCATACGAGCGCCCCTCGCCGTCGTCCACCCCCAGGAGCCGGAACCGCAGCGAATACTGATGCATCCCCACGGCGTAGCGGACGGGGATCTCCCGCAGGATGCCGTGCTTGGGGACTTCGAAGTCGGCGTCGACCGTCTCCACCACGTCGATCCCGGCGTCGGCCCCGATCGCCACGTCGACGTCGAAGCCGGCGATCGACCAGCCGTCGTCGGCCCGCGCCGCGGTCGCGAGCAGGGCCGTCGCGAGGAGCAGGGCGAATCGACGCATGAACGTCTTCAGGCTCGTCATCGTCGTCCCGTTCATTCGGGCGTCCCTTCGGGGGCGGGAGCGGGCGCGGGGGGGGCGTCGAAGCTCACCCGGGGCGCGGCCCGCTCGCCCTCGTCGATCTGGAAGAAGGGCCGGGGCGTGAAGCCCGCCGCCGAGGCCACCAGCGACGACGGGAAGCCCTCGATCAGCGTGTTCAGGTCGCGGACCACGGCGTTGTAATAGCGGCGGGCGTACTGGACGTGGTTCTCGACGTCGACGAGGGACCGATGCAGCTCCTGGAAGTTCCGCCCGGCCTTGAGGTCGGGGTACGCCTCGGCCACCGCGAACAGCCGGCCCACCGCGCCCGAGAGGGTCTGCTCGGTCGCCCCGCGCTCCGGGACGGTGCCGGCCTGCGTGGCCCTCGTCCGGGCCTGGACGACCTCCTCCAGCGTGCCGGACTCGTGCCTGGCGTACCCCTTGACCGTCTCGACGAGGGCCGGGACGAGGTCCCACCGCCGCTTGAGCTGGACGTCGATGTCGCTCCACGCGCCGTCGGCCCGCCGGCTCAGCCCCACCAGCCGGTTGTACGTCCACGCCAGGTACACGACCACCAGCCCCACGACCCCGGCCACGATCCAGAAAGCCGTCACCGCAACGCCCCTTTCCCCAGCGCGGACCCGCCCCGATTCGCCACGCGTCCCATCCTATTCCGCCGCCCCGCCGGGGCGAAGTCCCCAGCCGCCGACTTCGCGGAATCCCCCCGGTCGGCCGCCTTGTCCTGTACGCGTTTCCACGCCATACTGGCGCGAAAAGGGGCCCGGGGACTTCCACTCCAGGCGGAGGCGATGATGAGCACGTCGGCCCGAACTTCCCGCAGCGAACAGGTCCTCTATCCGGACAGCGACGGCAAGCCGATGTCGGACAACACGGTGCAGTTCCGCTGGATCGTCCTCATCAAGGAGGGGCTGGAGTTCCTCTTCCGCGACCGGCCGGACGTCTTCGTCGCGGGCGACCTCCTCTGGTACTACGAGGAGGGGAACCCCAAGGCCCGGACCGCCCCCGACGCGATGGTGGCCTTCGGCCGGCCGAAAGGGGACCGCGGCTCCTATCGCCAGTGGGAGGAGGCCGGCGTCGCGCCCCAGGTCGTCTTCGAAGTCCAGTCGCCCGGCAACCGCCCCGCCGAGATGCTGCGGAAGTTCCGCGTCTACGAGGATCGCGGCGTCGAGGAATACTACCTCTACGACCCCGACCACGGCCGCCTGCAAGCCTGGATCCGGCGCGACGGCCGCCTGCGCGAGGTCCCCGACCTGCGCGGCTGGATTAGCCCCCGGCTCGGCGTCCGCTTCGAGCCCGGCGAAGGCCCGGAAAGCCTCGGGATCTTCCACCCCGACGGATCCCCCTTCCGGACGCTCTTGAAGATCCAGGAAGTCGCCCTGGCCGAACGCCTCCGCGCCGACGCCGCCGAAGGCCGCGCCGACGCCGCCGAGGAGGCCGCCCGGGCCGAGCGTCTCCGGGCCGAGCGCCTTGCGGAGCGGCTCCGGGCGCTGGGAGAATCCGTCGATTGAGCCCACGCCGAACCCCCATGGTGAAGCCTCCATGACGATCCGAACCACGCTCCTCCGGCTGTTCGCCCTGACGCTTTCGATCCTGCCCGGTGCGGCCGCGAAGGCCGGGGAAGGGGGGGGCTTCCGGGCCGGGGCGGCCGTGGTGGACGTCTCGCCGACGGCCTTCCCGGTGATCGTCAACGGCGGCTTCCTCCAGGCGATCGGACATGAGACCCGAGACCCGCTCCACGCCCGCTGCGTCGTCCTGGAAGACGGCGCGACCCGCCTGGCGATCGCGGTCGTCGACAGCTGCATGATGCCCCGCGAGCTGATCGACGAGGCCAAGGAACTCGCCTCGAAGAAGACCGGCATCCCCGTCGACCGGATGCTCGTCTCCGCCACCCACACCCACACCGCGCCTTCGGTCATGGGGTCTCTCGGCACGCCCGCCGACCCGGCCTACGCGAAGTTCCTGCCCGGCAAGATCGCCGAGGCGATCGAGAAGGCGGCGGCGGCCCTCGCCCCGGCCGAGGCCGGCTGGGGGGCGGTCGACGACCCCGAGCACACCCACACCCGGCGCTGGGTCCGACGCCCCGACAAGATGCTCGAGGACCCCTTCGGCGACAGGACCGTCCGGGCCAACATGCACCCCGGCTACGAGAACCCCGACGCCATCGCCCCCTCCGGCCCGACCGACCCCGCGCTCACCGTGCTGGCGATCCGCGAGCCCGGCGGCCGGCCCATCGCCGTGCTGGCCAACTACTCGATGCACTATTACGGCTCGAACCCCGTCTCGGCCGACTACTACGGACGGTTCGCCTCGGCCCTGGCGAGGAAGATCGCCCCGGACGGAGACGGCCCCGCGCCGGTCTGCATCATGTCGCAGGGGACCAGCGGCGACCAGATGTGGATGGACTACGGCAAGGCCAAGGTCGACCCCGGCCTCGACGCCTACGCCGAAGGGGTCGCCGACTACGCCCTCCGCGCCTATCGATCCATCAAGGCCTACCAGGACAAGCCGGCCCTGGCTATGGCCGAAAGTACGCTCACCCTCGGCCGCCGCCTGCCGAGCCCCGAGCGGATCGAATGGGCCCGCAAGATCGTCGAGGCGATGGGGGACCGGCCTCCCCAGAACTTCGGCGAGGTCTACCCCAAGGAGGTCCTCTACATCCGCGACGAGCCCGAGCGGACGCTCAAGCTCCAGGCCCTCCGCGTCGGCGACCTGGGGATCGTCGCCCTCCCCGACGAGGTCTTCGCCCTGACCGGCCTGAAGCTCAAGGCCCGCAGCCCGCTCCCCCTGACCATGAACGTCGAGCTGGCCAACGGCTCCGAGGGCTACATCCCGCCCCCCGAGCAGCACGTCCTGGGGGGCTACACCACCTGGCCCGCCCGCACCGCCGGCCTCGAAGTCCAGGCCGAGCCGAGGATCGTCGACGCCGCACTCGGCCTGCTGGAGCAGGTCGCCGGCAAGTCCCGACGCGCCGAGGCCCCCGCGCCGACCCGCTACGCCGAGGTCGTCCTGGCCGCCCGCCCCGCCGCGTTCTGGCGGCTCGACGAGATGGACGGCTCCGAGGCCCGCGACGCCTCCGGCCGCGAACACCCGGCCCAGCGAAAGGGGGGCGTGGCCCTCCACCTGCCGGGCCCCGACCTGCCCGGCTTCCGCGCGGCCGACGGCCGGATCGATCGAGCCAGCCACCTGGCCGGCGGCTCGCTGACGGCCGAGCTGTCCGTCTCGCCCGAGGTCTACACCGTCGACTTCTGGTTCTGGAACGGGCTCGAACCGGCCGCGCGGCCCGTCGCCGGCGTCCTGTTCGAACGCAGCCGCGACGACGCCCCCGGCGACGCCGTGCAGCTCTCCGGGACCGCCGAAGGGACCCCGCCCAACCGCCTCGTCTTCACCCACGGCGACCCGAAAGCCGCCCCCCCGGTGGTCGGCAAGACCGACGTGACGCCCAAGGCCTGGCACCACCTGGCGCTCGTGCGTCAGGGCCGCCGCGTCCTCGTCTTCCTCGACGGTGTCCCGGAGATCGAGGCCGACGCCGACGCGGCCCCGCTGCCGAAGGGGGTCTCGTCCACGTTCACGCTCGGCGACCGCCGCCAGCCCGCCGCGAGCCTGGAGGGCCTGCTCGACGAGGTCGCCGTCTACGACCGGGCCCTCAAGGCCGACGAGATCGCCGAGCACGTTCGGGCCGCCCGCGACCCGCAGTGATCCCCGGCCCGAAGGCGGGCGGGCCGGCGGTTCACGTCGGCTCGCCCCGCTGCGCCCTGAGCGTGCGCTCGATGAATCGACGCACCGAGGGCTCCAGCAGCTTGAGCGCCAGCGGGATCTTCCCCCGCGCGTGGACGTGCGTCGGGTCCAGGTCCAGCACCACCGCGTACGACGGGCCCGACAATGACGCCGACGTCCGGTCCTCGGACCACTCCACCGCGTGGATCCAGCGCGCGTAGTCCGCCCGCGCCTTCTCGATCGTCGTCTCGAAGTTCGCCCGTGCGGCCTCCCACGGCTGCCCGTGCTCGATGGACATGTTCAACTGGGCCATTTCAAAATCTTTCTCGCGTTGACTTGACGCCCGTACACCAGCGATGTATGTTTCGACGTCCCTGGTGGCGGAGCAACCGGAGCGGAGACCTGGAGGGTCAAAATTCGCCCATTTCCCACGAACGGATTATAGGGAGGTTGTCATGCTGCGTCTCTTCGCGTTCAACCTGATGGTCCTGTCCGCCAGCCTGGTCGCCACCGCCCTCGGCGCCGGCGACGATTCCGAGAAGGCCGCGCCGGTCACCGCGAAGGCGGCCTTCGAGCGCCTCAAGACCCTGAAGGGGGACTGGATCCACCAGGGCGAAGGCTGCGACCCCACCGGCGAGAAGGAGCCAGGGTACGACCGGGTGGAGTACAAGCTCACCGGCGCCGGCTCGGCCCTGGTCGAGGTCAGCGGCCCCGGCACGAAGATGGAGATGGTCTCCGTCTATCACCTCGACGGCGAGGACCTGGTCATGGTCCACTACTGCCCCGCCCAGAACCAGCCGAGGATGAAGCTGGACCGGGCCGCGTCGAAGCCCGACCGCCTGGTCTTCGCCTTCGACGGCGGCTCCAACTGCGACCCCGCGAAGGGGGGCTACATCTGCGGACTGACCCTGACCTTCAAGGCCGATTCCAAGGTCGACGCCGACTGGGAGTTCACCCCGAACGGCACGCAGAAGGAGCACACCGCCTTCGAGCTGACCCGCGCGGAGAAGTGACGACCGGGTGAGCCCCCGCATTACCGGGAAACCGGAAGCCCCGACGCCCCGGAAGCCTTCGCGAGAGCGGCGGCCCCGGGGCGTCGCCTTTTCCGCCCCGCCCCCTTCGGGCCGTTGTGCCGGGCCGTCGACGCGGTATCTTGGGGGGTCGTGCGAGGGTGAACGGAACTGGAAACGAGCGAGGGGACGACGAGCATGGCGCGAGCGACGAGGATGCGGGCGTGGGTCGCGGCGGGGGCGTTCGGGATGGCCTGCCTCGGCCTGGTCGGGGCCGCGAAGGCCGCCGACAAGCTGAAGGTGCTGATCGTCGAGGGCCAGAACAACCACGAGTGGAAGACGACGACCCCGCTCCTGAAGGCGGAGCTGGAGCGGTCGGGCCGGTTCGAGACCAGCGTGGCGACCACGCCGCCGAGCAAGGCCCCGGCCTCGGCCTGGGAGTCGTTCCATCCCGGCTTCAAGGGCTACGACGTCGTCCTGACCAACTACAACGGCGACCCCTGGCCGGCCGCGATCCGCGAGGAGCTGGAGGAGTACGTCGGCGGCGGCGGCGGGCTCGTGGTGATGCACGCGGCCAACAACGCCTTCGCCGACTGGCCGGCCTACAACGAGATGATCGGCCTGGGCTGGCGCGACCCGGGCTTCGGCGACCGGATCACGATCGACGACGCCGGCCAGGCCGTCCGCACCCCCAAGGGCGAAGGCCCCGGCTCCGGCCACGGCCCCCGGCACGCCTACACCGTCGAAGTCCGCAAGGCCGACCACCCCATCGTCAAGGGCCTCCCCCGCAAGTGGACCCACGCCGTCGACGAGCTGTACCACGGCCAGCGCGGGCCGGCGAAGGGCATGGAGGTGCTCGCCTCGGCCTATTCCGACAAGGCCCAGGGGGGCACCGGCGCGAACGAGCCGATGGTCTGGACCGTCCCGTTCGGCAAGGGCCGCGTCGTCACCAACGTCATGGGCCACGTCGCCGGCGACGACCTCGGCGCCGTCAAGGCCCCCGACTTCCTCGCCCTGATCGCCCGCGCCGCCGAGTGGGCCGCCACCGGCGACGTCACCCTGCCCGTCCCGGCCGACTTCCCCGCCGCGGCGAAGTGAACATCCCGGCCGGCCCGCCGCCCCCTCCCCGAACCGGCTCCCCCCCGGCGCGGGGCGATCGACGCGGCGGCGGGCGGGCCGTTAGAATCGTCGTCGCCAGGACCATCACCCGACGCTGGGGGAGCCGCCCATGCCGAGCCTCGCGACCGAGCCGCCGATCGACGACGACCTGAACGACCTGCCCGAAGACCGGGCCTTCGCGACCGAAGCCCCGCTCGACGACGGCCCCCCCCCGGAGCCCCCGGCCAAACCCGAGCGGCTGGTCTCGATCGACGCCCTCCGTGGGTTCGACATGTTCTGGATCATCGGCGGCGACGCCCTCGCTCGCGCCCTCTGCCGCTGGTGGGGCACGCCCGAGGCCGCGACGCTCGGCGAGCAGTTCGAGCACGTCGATTGGGAAGGCTTCCGGTTCTACGACCTGATCTTCCCGATGTTCCTGTTCGTCGTCGGGGCCGTCATCCCGTTCTCGCTGAAGAAGTACCAGACCGGCGAGAGCCCCCGCGGGCACGCCCTCTGGCGGACGGCCCGCCGCGTGGCGCTCCTACTGGCGCTGGCGTTCATCTACAACGGCGCCCTCAAGTTCGACTTCGCCAACCTCCGCTACGTCGGCGTGCTCCAGAGGATCGCGGTCTGCTACGGCGTCGCGGCGGTCATCTACCTGTTCACGAAGGCGCGCACCCAGGCGATCGTCGCCGGCGTGATCCTGCTCGGCTACTGGGCGCTGCTGGCGCTCGTGCCGGCCCCGGAGACGGGCCTGCGGGGCGACTACAGCAAGGAGACGAACCTCTCGGGCTACGTCGACCGCCACGTCTTGCCGGGCAAGATCATGAAGAGCTACTACGGCTACGGCGACAACGAGGGGCTGCTCTCCACGATCCCCGCCGTGGCGACCGCGCTGCTCGGCGTCCTGGCCGGCGAGTGGCTGCTGAGCCGCCGCAAGCCCTGGGCGAAGGCCGTCGGGCTGCTGGGGGCGGGCGCCCTCTGCGTGGCGACCGGCTACTTCTGGGGCCAGAGCTTCCCCATCATCAAGAACCTCTGGACCAGCTCGTTCGTCCTCGTCGCCGGGGGCTTCAGCCTGCTCCTGCTCGGGCTCTTCTACCTGGTGATCGACGTCTGGAAGCTGCGGGCCTGGGCCTTCTTCTTCGTCGTGATCGGCATGAACGCGATCACCATCTACATGGCCCAGAGCATCATCCCGTTCGGGACGATCCGCGACTACTTCCTGTCGGGGACTCTGGCGCTGCTGGACAAACCCGTCGCCCTCATCATCGGCGCGGTCGGCCTGCTCGCGGTGAAGTGGCTGTTCCTGTACCACCTCTACCGCACGAAGACCTTCCTGCGGGTCTGATCCCAGGGGCTCGGCGCGCGACGACGCCCGGCGCGAAGGCCGGGCGTCGTCGGTCGTCTCCTGATCGAATCCCGAAGGCCGACCGTTCAGTCCTGGGGGACCGTGGCGGGGGCCTCCGTGCGGGGCTGGACGCGGACCCTGGGGGCCGCCGGGCGGGCCGCCTTGGGGCGGGGGTCGGCCTCGATGGTCTCGGTCTCGGTGCGGACGGCGAGCTGGTCGACGACCCGCGTGACGCCCACGGTCTCGGCGGCGAGGTCGGCGGCGTGCTTCTTGGCCGCCTCGTCCGGCACCAGGCCCCGAAGGGTGACGATGCCCTGGGCCTCGGACGTGATGTCGAAGGTGCTGGTTTCGAGGTGCTTGTCCCAGTGCAGGCGGCCGTAGACGCGGGCCTCGATGCTCATGTCGTTGATGCGGGCCTGGGTGGCCTCGTACGACTCGCGGACCACCTCCTTGGTCTTGGTAAAGCCGCGTTCGAGCCCCTGGCGGAGCGACCGCCCGGCCTCGTCCAGCTTCACGCCGGCCCGCTCGATCGGGCCGGGCTCCTGCTGCGCCCGCAAGGCCGCGCCCCCGGCCAGAAGGGCCGTCCCCATCGCCGCCGCCGCGCCGAACCGCTTGAATCCGCTCATCCGCCAACTCCTTTGCGAGAAACCACTCGAACGGGCGGCCCCCGGCCTCGCCGGCGCGCCGCCCCACGCACTCCATCACTGGCAAGAAGCGTACCAGCCAGGGAGTCGGGCGGCGAGATCCCGACGAAAACAAAAAAAGCCGACCCGTCGCGAGCCGGGTGGCTGGCGAGGGGTCGGCGAGGGTTTGATCAGGTCAGGTCGACCGGGCGATCAATAGGCGTCGGAGCTGATGATCTCGCCGCCGGCCTTGGTGCCGAGCGACCACCAGATGTTCATGGAGATGGAGCTCTTGACGAACCGGGTGGATCCGTCGGCCAGCAGCACGTTGGCGCCGCCGGAGTGGTTGCTGGTGGCGTTGGTGATGTGCGCGTGGTCGGTGGACTCCACGGGGCAGCCACCGCAGCCGAAGCGGCAGCTCGCCCACTTGTGCTGGGTCGAGTTCGGTGGGACGATCGTGCTGAACATCGTCCAGGCTTCGCAGCCCCAGCCCCAGTGGCGGCCGCGGTCGGTCGACAGGCCGTTGCCCGGGGTCGCCTGCTGGAAGCGGGCGGTGCACTCCTGGAGGCGGTTGCCCATGACGACGCCGGGGACGGCCTCGTTCATGGTCAGGTAGGTGAAGGCGTCGGTGGCGTCGCCGTTGGGCGGGGCGCCGGCGCTGTCGGGCAGGTTGGTGCCGGTCGTGTAGGGGACGGCGCGCTGGCCGCCCGAGCCGACGAGGCCTTCGCTGAAGGCGATGGTGTTCGAGGTGCCGTCGGTGCAGTCGGCCACGCCGTAGGTGGTCTGGTAGGAGAACAGGCCGGCGCTCTTGATGCCGCCGCAGTTCGGCGGGGCCGCGCGGGGCGTGCCCCAGTCGGAGTTGATGCTGGTGCCGCGGCTGGCGTAGTAGTTGTTATAGTACTGCCGGCCGCCGTTGGAATCGGACGGGCAGAGCATGAAGCTGAGCTTGGTCCGCCAGGCCGTCGTGTTGCGGGCATCGCCGCCGCCCAGGATGGGGTCGAAGTAGAAGTTGGCGGCGTTGTAGACCTGCTGCTGCTCCATGTAGCCCAGCAGCAGCGCCTGGGCGCTCCAGCCGGCCCACTGGATGCACGCGTCGTTGCCGCTGCCGTTACCGGGCTGGAAGGACGCCGAGACGCCCATCGGGAACGAGTTGTTCGACGTGTGGTAGTTGTGCATCCCCAAGCCCATCTGCTTGAGGTTGTTGATGCACTGGGCCCGGCGGGCCGCCTCGCGCGCCGACTGGACGGCGGGCAGCAGCAGGGCGATGAGCACCGCGATGATCGCGATCACGACGAGAAGTTCGATCAGGGTGAAGCCCCGATCGCGACGATGGATCTCTTGCATAGAAAGCCTCTTAAGATGGAAGGGGGGGACGACGACGAATGACGAGACACCGACGGATCGACCCGACGGCGAGGACGCCGGGGTCGGAGACACGCCCGGCGGAGGGCCGCTCCCGGATCGGCGGAAGATCGGATGAATTCCAGGACGACCGCCCGGTACGGGCCTGACCGGCGCGAGCCCGCGCGAGGTCATTTCTTCTTGGAAGCGTACTTCTGCTGCATGTAGTCCATGGAGCCCTTCAGGGCCTCGGTCACCGGCTTCTCTTCCTGGATCTCGGTGTTGCCGGAGTCGCCGCAGCCGGGGAGGGCCAGGGTGCTGAGGACGACGGCGAAGCAGGTCGCCGCCGCCAGTCCCGCGGATCTTCTGGTTGTCATGGGTCGAAGGAGCCTTTCCGTGTGAAAGAGCCACGAAAACGAGACGACCGGACCGCCCGGCGCCGGCCTTCGCAGGCCGCGCGAGGTCCAGACGACCGAGGGGCGGCCCGCCACCGATCCCGGTGGCGCCGAGCCGCGCCGAAGCGACCGATCGCACGACAAGGGCGATGTTCCAGGGCGGGGGGCTACCCCCATCGAGGTTTTCGGGGTCCGGTCCGCCTCGCGGGGCCTCAAGACATCGATGACTTGGGCTGTTCGCTGGCGAGGCTCGACGATGCGGCGACGGCACCCGACTCGCCCCCCGTCACTCGCATGACGAGGCGGCGAAAACCTCTAGACTATGGTCTCGCACGATGCCAGAGTATAGTCGGGGTTATGAGGTTAGCAAGGGGTGAACCGAGCCCTTCAACGGATTTCGACGTCTTAAATCCTTCGTTTTTTCAGCGACGACGAGCCACCCCCTCGGCGGGGAGGCCGCGCGCGGGGACGGCCCCGTCGGACGGATCGAGGTGACGACGTGGCGACGGGATCGGGATCGAATCCGGATGCGGACGTGCCGCGGGAGGATCCGAAGCAGGTGCGGATCCGCTACCCCGAGGCGGGGGCGGGGTCGACGCTCCTGGTCTTCCACCCGCTGGTCGCCTGCACGCTCGCGGGGCTGGCGGCGGGGCTGCTGGCATTCGCGGCCGGCGAGGCGACCTACGACACGTTCGAGGCCGGCTGGGGGACCCGACAGGCCCCGAGGGCGGCCACGGCCCCGCCGTCGGCCGAGGCCCGCGACGGGGCGATGATGAAGAACGCGGCCCTGGCGGGCGCCCCGCTCGGGGCCCTTTCGGGCCTCTTCCTGGGCCTGGCCGGCGGCCTGTTGCGGGGCGACTCGCGTCGGGGGCTCGTCGGCGGGGGCGTGGGCCTCGCCCTCGGCGGCCTGGTCGGCGGCCTCGCCCCGCTGGGGCTGCACCGGCTGGCCTTCGAGCTCCAGGACCGCTACATGGTCGACACCCTCCTCGCCGGGACGGCGGCGCAGACGGCGGTCGCCGGCCTGATCGCCGCTGTGGCGGGCGCGGGCTTCGGCCTGGCGCTCGGGGGCGTGCGGACGGTCCCCCGGTTCGCGGCGCTCGCGCTGCTCGGCGGCGTGGCCGGCGCCCTGATCTACGCGACGGTCGGCGCCGCGGTCTTTCCCCTTGCCGAGACCGACCGGGCGCTCGCCACGGAGCGGACGCCCCGGCTGCTGGCGCACCTGCTCGTCGCCCTGGGCGCCGGGGCGGGGCTGGGGCTCGGGCTGACGGGCCGCCGCCGACGCTCCCGGCGACGGGAGTGGGAGGAGCCGCACAAGCCCGACGACGCCGACCCCGCCGGGGCGCCCGACGCCCCGCCGGTCACGCCAGGAGCTTCGTGACGACCTCGCCGCTGACGTCGGTGAGGCGGAACGGCCGGCCCTGGGACTTGAACGTCAGCCGGGTGTGGTCCATCCCCAGCAGGTGCAGCAGCGTCGCCTGGAGGTCGTGGACGTGGACCGGGTCCTCGACGACGTGGAACCCCAGGTCGTCGGTCCGGCCGATCGTCTGGCCCCCCTTGATCCCGCCGCCGGCCATCCACATGGTGTACGCCTGGGGGTGATGGTCGCGGCCCATACTGCGGCCCAGCGCGGCGTTGGATTCGACCATCGGCGTGCGGCCGAACTCGCCCCCCCAGACGACCAGCGTGTCTTCCAGCAGCCCGCGCTGCTTCAGGTCCATCACCAGCGCCGCGGCCCCGCGATCGGTCTGGCCGCACTGGGCCTTGAGGCCGCCGGCCACGTCGGAGTGGTGGTCCCACCCTTCGTGGAAGAGGTTGACGAACCGCACCCCGCGCTCGACCAGGCGGCGGGCCAGCAGGCAGTTGAGCGCGAACGAGGGCTTGCCCGCCTCCACGCCGTAGAGGTCCAGCGTCGCGGCCGATTCGCCCGAGAGGTCCATCAACTCGGGGGCGCTCGCCTGCATGCGGAAGGCCATCTCGTACGAGCTGATCCGGGTGGCGATCTCGGGGTCGCCGACGGCGCCTAGGTGCTCGCGGTTGAGGTCGCGGATCAGGTCGAGCGAGTCGCGGTCGAACTTCCGGTCCACGCCCGCCGGGCTCGCCACGTCGAGGATCGGGTCCCCCTTGGATCGGAACGGCACCCCCTGATACGACGTGGGGAGGAAGCCGCTGGACCAGAGCGCCGCGCCGCCGCTCAGGCCGCTCCCCGACGACAGCACGACGAAGCCGGGGAGGTCCTTCGACTCGCTCCCCAGGCCGTAGACCGACCACGCGCCGATGCACGGCCGGCCCGGGAACGGCGAGCCCGTGTTCAGGAAGATCTGCGCCGGGGCGTGGTTGAACTGGTCGGTGTGCAAGGATTTGACGATGGCGATGTCGTCGGCCACCTTCGCCAGGTTCGGCAGCATCTCCGACAGCTCGGCCCCGGACTGGCCGTGCCTGGCGAAGCGGTACCGCGACGACATCAGGCTGGCGTCGGGCCGGATGAAGGCGTAGCGCTGGTCCTTGACGACCTCGGGCGGGATGGGCTGGCCGTCGTGGCGGGTCAGCTCGGGCTTGGCGTCGAACAGGTCGAGCTGGCTGGGAGCGCCGGCCATGAACAGGAAGATCACCCGCTTCGCCTTCGGCGCGAAGTGGGGCGGCCGGGGCGCGAGCGGGTCGGTCGGGATCGGAGCCGCCGCGGGGGACGCGGCGTCGGACCCGAAGGCCCGCCCCTGGGCCTCCATCAGGAGCGACGCCAGGGCGATCTTCCCCACGCCCACGCCGCAGTCCCGGAAGAAGTGCCGGCGCGTGCGGGCCAGGTTCCACGCGATTACGCGCTCCAGCTCGGGATTCCGTGACATCCGATTCGCCTCGCTCGTTCCGGTTGGCGGATTCGTCGATTCGACCTACTTCCATTATCGCAAGTCACCCCGCGGACGACCACCTCGGCCGCCCCGGCGGGGCGTCCCGCCCAGCGCGGTGGCCCCGGACGGCCCGCGCGGGTCAATGCAGTGAAGGCGACGGCCGCCGGCTGATCTTCAACGCTCATCCTCGGGCGGCGGCGCCGGGTCCGGCCTCCAATCGATCTTTTTCATGATCTTGATGATCGCGTCCTCGATCTCCTGCATTTCCTTGGGAGCGGCCCTGTCATAGTTATGGACTATTTGTGCTGGCCCGCACGCGTGACCTGGGTGAACCGCGATGGCTGATCCGTCTTCCCGGTGAAATAGCCGCTGTTCATCTCGAAGAACTTCTTCTCCACGAGTAGGTTCGCCAGCTTCTTGAAGTCCTCGTCCTCGAACGTGCCCTTGAACCTGCCGAGATCCTCCACGTTGGCGGTCCCCGTGTAGGCAGCCGTGCCGTCCGAACGCAGGACCACTTTGTCGACGGGGCCGGACTGGAATTCGTCGGAGCGAGACAAGAGGATCTCGGTGATTTTATCATCCGCCGAGACGAGTGGAATCACGCACAGGAGCAGCAATAGAGCTTGCATCAAATCGCCTCTCGCCGCGAAGGGGGATAGTCGAGCGCCTGCATCTGCATATTCGCGTAGAGGGAGGTCGAGGTGGCCCTCATCAAGCCGGTCTTGCTTGATACGCCCCGAGGCGGCTCGCGAACCGGGTCTCGTGCTCCAGGAGCCATCGCTTGCGGTCCAGCCCGCCGGCGTAGCCGGTGAGCCCGCCCCCCGCGCCGACCACGCGGTGGCAGGGGACGATCAGGCTGATGGGATTGCGGGCGTTGGCGTGCCCCACGGCGCGGCCGGAGCCGGGGCGGCCCAGCCGGCGCGCCAGCTCGCCGTAGCTGACGCATTCACCATAGCGGAGCGTCCGCAGCGCGTCCCAGACGCCGCGCTGGAAGTCGGTCCCCCGGGGGGCGAGGGGCAGGTCGAACGCCCTGGCCTCGCCCTCGAAGTACGCCGACAACTGGCGCTCGGCCTCGCGGAAGGGGCCGGGGTCGGGCGTCCAGTCCGCCTCCACGGCCCGGGCGTAGCGGGCCTGCTCGGTGTACAGCCCGGTGAGGGCCTCGCCGTCGGAGACGAGGAGCAGGTCGCCGATCGGGCTCCGCAAGGTCGTGTAGAACGTCGTCATCGCGCGTCCCCCGGTTCGATGGTCTTCCCCGATCCGTGCCAAAGCCGCATCGCCGCGTAGGCCCGCCAGGGGCGCCAGGCCTCGGCCGTCTCCAGGACCTCGCGCGGCGAAATCCCCCCCAGGGCCTTGCGCAGGACGAGGTCGCCGTGGGGGAAGGCGTCGGGCCATCGCAGGGCTCGCATGGCGATATAGCTCGCGGTCCACGGGCCGACGCCGGGGATGGCCGTCAAATCCTCCATGGCGACGACGGGGTCCGCACCCGGTTCGAGCGAGGCGAGCCCGTCGCGAGCGGCCCGCGCCAGGGCCTGGATGCACGCCGCCCGCGACGCGACCAGCCCCAGGGCGGTCAGCTCGCCAAGGTCGGCGTCGGCCACGCGGACCGGCGACGGCGTGAGCCGGTCCAGCCCCGGGAACGGCGTCTCGATCGGCTCGCCGAACGCCGAAGCGAACCGCCCCGCGAGGGTCGTCGCCCCTCGCACCGAGACCTGCTGACCCAGCACCGCGCGGACGGCCAGCTCGAAGCCGTCGAACGCGCCGGGGACGCGAAGGCCCGGCGGCGCCCCGCGCAGGCGTTCGTCGCGGCCGAGGTGGTCGTCGATCACGTCGGGGCGGGCGTCGAGGTCGAAGAGGTCGCGGAGCCGGCCGAGGACGCGGGGCAGGGCGGGGGCCAGGCTCGTCGGCAGCTCGACCCGCAGCGCGTGGCGGCCGGGGTCGGGCTCGACCTTGAGCCATCCCCGCGCCTCGCCGATCGCCACGGTCCGCAGGTACGCGCCGCCGGCCACGGCCTCCACCCCCGCGACGGCCCGATCCCCGAGGAACCGGAGCATCGCGTCCCAGGCGAGGGGCGGGCGGAAGGCCAGCGTCAGCCGGACGCCGCCGTCGGCGACCGCCTTCCCGCGCGTCCGTCGCAGGTCGCGCGGCGAGAGGCGATAGCGGGCGAGGAACAGGGCGTTGAACCGCCGGACGCTGCTGAACCCGCTGGCGAACGCCACGTCGATGATCGGCATCGCCGTCTCGGTCAGGAGCCGCTTGGCGAGGAGCAGCCGGTGCGTCTGCGCCAGCTCCACCGGCGTCACCCCCAGTTCCCGGCGGAGCACCCGCCGGAGGTGCCGCGAGCCGACGCCCAGCTCGGCGGCGAGGGCTTCCAGCCCCCCCTCGTCGTCCATCGCCCCGGCGCCGATGCGGCTCGCCGCGAGCCGCGCCGTGCGGCCGACGGCGTCCACCGGGGCGGCGCCGGGGGCCAGCTCGGGCCGGCACCGCAGGCAGGGGCGGAAGCCGGCCCGCTCGGCGGCGGCGGCGATCGCGAAGAACCGGCAGCGGTCGCGCCCCGGCGTCCGCGCCGGGCAGATCGGCCGGCAGTAGATCCTCGTCGAGGTCACCCCGACGAAGAACAGCCCGTCGAATCGCGGGTCGCGGGCGGCCAGGGCCCGGTGGCAGAGGTCGGGTTCCATGTCCATGGCCGTATCCTACGCCGCGCCCGGCCTCGGGTCTCGCCGTTTTCGGACCCGACGGGGAGACGGTCTGGATTCACCCGATCAGGGGCGAAGCGTGGCCCCAGGCGTCGCCGAAGACGAACTCGGCGAGCGGCCTGCGGGGCTTGGGGGTGACGTCGCGAGTGCGGAGGTTCTCCGGCAGCGTCGACGGGTCGCCGAGGTGGCCGATGGCGAGGGCCGTCAGGGGGGCGACGTCGTCGGGTACGCCGAACGTCTCGCGGACCTTGTCGGGGAGGATGCCGATCATCTGGTGGACGTACAGGCCCCGCGAGACGGCCTCCAGCGTCAAGGCGAAGCTCGCCGCGCCGAGGTCGTGCTCGGCGGCGGCGTTGGGCTTGCCGTCCTTCCGGAACGTCTTGCGGACGCAGCCGATCGTCAGCACCGGGGCGGCGCCGGCCCACGCCTGGTTCGCCTCGACCAGGCAGGCGAGCATCTTCGCGAAGGCTTCCGGGTCGGCCTTCGTCGCCACGATGTACGCCCACGGCTGTTCGTTGTACGACGAGGCCGTCCACCGCGCCGCCTCGAACAGCGACCGCAGGTCGTCCTCGGCCACCGGCCGATCGTCGAAGGCGTAGGGGCTCCAGCGCCGGGCGTGCAGGTCGTGGATGGGGCGGTCGGGCCTCGGCCGCTTGATCGCGTCGTGGTCCATCGGTCGGCTCCTTCGTCAGTCGGCCTTCGTGCGGTAGGGCTTCGCGTCGCGGGCGGCGAGGGCGGCCTTCGCCTCGTCGATCGCCTTCTTCACGCCGGCGATCGTGTCGTCATAGTAGTCGGGGCCGGCCTCGACCTCCCAGCTTTCGAGCGTCCAGGCGGGGGCGAGGCCCTGCTCCTGGAGCCGCTTCTCGGTGTCGTAGGCGAGGAAGACGCCGCGCGTGACGGCCCGCTCGACCTCGCCGGCGCTCAGGGTGTCGTCCCCCTGGTCGCGGACCAGCGGGGCGAAGGCGACGGTCGCCGCGCGGAGACGGGCGGCCTCGCGGAGCGACGCCTTGCCGACCTGCTCCAGCAATCCCGCCGACAGCCGCCCACGGTCGCCCAGGCCGACGAGCAGCAGGCCCTTCGCCGGGATCGTCCCCGCGGGCGGCACGATGAGGACCGTCTCCAACGCGTCGCCCCGGAACTCGCCGCGGTCTCGGAGCGCGGCGATCACGCCGCCGAGCCGCCGGTCCAACTCGACCGGCGCCCCCCGGGCGAAGTCGCCCGTCGCCTCGTGCTGGAAGTAGCAGACGACCTGGAGCATCGCCTCGGCCGTGTACGGTCCCTCCATGCGGACCTTCACCGGCAGGCCTCGCGGCGCGTTGAGGGTCGTCTCGCGGACCTCCTGGGCCGCCGCAGACCCGGCCAATGCGAGGACGACCGCGAGGGCGGCGGCGGATCGGACGCGCGGTTTCATGAATCGGCTCCCGAAGGCGAGGAAGTCGGAAGGTTTGGCCGGGCGGGCTCAGAGGACCGAGGATCTCAGCTCGGGGAAGACCTTGGCGACCTTGGAGAGCAGGTAGTCGCCGTAGGTCCCGTCGAACTCGTGGACGCTGGCTCGGTCCCAGCGCTCGTCCTTGTCGTCCTGGACCGGGAGGCGGCCGGGGAAGTCGAGGGGGCCGACCCGCGCCGTGAACGCCGGGTCGAAGAAGAACGGGAAGGAGAGGCGGTCGCGCGGGGCCGGATTGCGGACGCGGTGGGGCGTCGAGCGGTACAGGCCTCCGGTCATGCGGTCGAGCATGTCGCCGATGTTGCAGACGAACGAGCCGGGAAGGGGGGGAGCGGGGACCCACCGCGACCGCGACTTGACCTCCAGGCCTCCGGAGTCGTCCTGCAGCAGAATCGTCAACAGGCCGTAGTCGGTGTGCTCGCCCACGCCCCAGAGCGCCGGGTCGGCCGGGGGCGGGTAGTTGAAGATCCGGAAGAGCGTCAGCGGCTCGCCGGTGAGGTGCTCGGCGAAGTGATCCTCGTCCAGGCCGAGGCTCAGGGCCAGGCCGGCCGCCAGCCGATGGCCCAACTCGGCGAGCGCGGCCATGTAGTCCAGGACGGCCTCGCGGAAGCCTTCGGGCTCGGCCGGGAAGAGGTTGGGGCCGTGCAGCGGCGTCCCGGCCAGGACCCGGGGGTCGTCGGCGGCGATCTCCGCCCCGAAGTACAGACCCTCCTTCTGGTCCGGCTTGCCCGAGGTCAGCTCGTCTCCCACGCGGAAGTAGCCCCGCCAGGCCCGGCCGCCGAGGGGCATGGCGATCCGCATCTTGGCCGCCGCGTCCTGCGCGAAGAACGCGCGGGCGAGGTCGCGCAGACGGTCCTGCAGGCCCTGGTCGACGCCGTGGCCGACCGCGTAGAAGAAGCCGGACTCGCGGCATGCCTCGCCCATCCGGGCCGCGACCTCCCCCCGCCTGGGCCCGCGCGTGACGAGCTCGGCTACGTCGATGATCGGGATGTTCGTGAAATCGGCCGATGCTTTCATGCGAGGGTCCTCGATAGGCCGGCCCGAGGGGGTCAGAACGCGAAGCAGTCGCAGCCCAGGCCCATGCCGCGAGGCCGGCCGGCGGTCGCCGCGCCGAGCTTGTGGAGCATCGCGTGCAGGAGCGAAGGCGACGGGGAGCCGCAGCAGCTCGACGCGCGGGCGTGGGCCGTCGCGGCGGCGATCGGCGGGATCGCCGCGCCGCCGTAGCCGTTGTAGAACCGCGCGGGGGACCAGTCGGGCGTGACGGGGAGCGGCGAAGGGTCGAGGTCGCGGAAGGCGTCGCGGGCGTAGACGGGGCGGCCGCCGAGGATCGTGAGGACCGACTCGATGCCGCGGATCGCCTCGTCGGGGACCTCGAAGTAGTCGTCCGACAGGACGGCCAGGTCGGCCAGGTAGCCTGGCGCGACGAGGCCCTTGGCATGGTCCTCGCCGGAGAACCAGGCGCTGCCGTGGGTGTAGCGGCGGAGGGCTTCCATGCGGCTCAGGCGGTCCGCCTCGGCGTAGAGAGTCGCGCCGCCGACCGTCTTGCCGGTCGTGAGCCAGGAGAGGGCGACCCAGGGGTTGTAGCTGGCGACGCGGGTGGCGTCGGTCCCCGCGCCGACGGGGAGGCCCATCGCCAGCATCTTCCGGAACGGCGGCGATTGGGCGGCGGCCTCGGCCCCGTAGCGGTCGACGAAGTACTCCCCCTGGAAGGCCATCCGGTGCTGAATCGCGATCCCCCCTTGCAGGGCCTTCACGCGCTCCAGGTTGCGGTCGGAGATCGTCTCGGCGTGGTCGAAGAACCAGCGCAGGCCGCCGAACGGGACCTCGCGGTCCACCGCCTCGAACACGTCGAGGAAACGGGTGATCGATTCGTCATACGTCGCGTGGATGCGGAACGGCCAGCGGTGCTCGGCCAGGAGCCGGACGACCTTGTGCAGCTCCGCCTCCATCGTGTCCGGCAGATCGGGCCGGGGCTCCAGGAAGTCCTCGAAGTCGGCCGCCGAGAAAACCAGCATCTCGCCGGCGCCGTTGACGCGATACAGGTCGTCGCCGGCCCCGGGCTTGGTCATCGTCACCCACTTCGAGAAGTCGTCGAACTCCTGCTTGGGGCGCTGGGTGAAGAGGTTGTAGGCGAGGCGGACGGTCAGCTCGCCCTTCTTGTGGAGGGCGTCGACGACCTGGTAGTCCTCCGGGTAGTTCTGGTAGCCGCCGCCGGCGTCGATGGCGCTGGTGACCCCCAGGCGGTTCATCTCGCGCATGAAGTGGCGGGTGGAATTCTCCTGGTACTCGGGCGGCAGCTTGGGGCCCTTGGCCAGCGTCGCGTAAAGGATCATGGCGTTGGGGCGGGCGATGAGGAGGCCGGTGGGCTCGCCGTCCTTGCCGCGCTGGATCTCGCCGCCGGGGGGGTCGGGGGTGTCCTTGGTGTAGCCGCACGCGCGGAGGGCTGCGGCGTTGAGCAGGGCGCGATCGTAGAGGTGCAGGAGGAAGACGGGGGTCTCGGGCGCGGCGGCGTTGATCTCGGCGAGCGTGGGGAGCCGGCGCTCGGCGAACTGGAACTCGTTCCAGCCGCCGACGACCCGGACCCACTGCGGCGGCGGCGTGCGCCGGGCCTGGTCCTTCAGCATCCGCATCGCGTCGGCCAGGCTCGGCACGCCGTCCCAGCGCAGCTCCAGGTTGAAGTTCAGCCCGCCCCGGATCAGGTGCAGGTGCGAGTCGTTCAACCCCGGAATCGCCGTCTTCCCGTGCAAGTCGACGACCTTCGTGGCCGCGCCCTGGAGCTTCATCACCTCCGCCTCGTCCCCCACGGCGACGAACCGCCCGTCGGCGATCGCCACCGCCTGCGCGAACGGCCGGCTGGCGTCGAGCGTGGCGATCTTGCCGTTGCGAAGGATCAGATCGACTGGCGCGTTGGCCCGCGATTCATCCGGCATGCTCGGCGTCCCTTCAGGGCATGTTCGAAGAGTCAGAGGAAGATCGGGCGGGGGTCGACTCCCACCGCCTCCACAGGTCGAGGCACCACCAACAGCCGCCGACCAGGGTGCTGACGAAGCAGCAAATCGTGAGGACGCAGGCGACGTTATGCCAGTTCGGATCGGACCACCGTTCGCCCACGAGGAAGAGCGCGAGGACGAAACCCACGCCGATCAGCAGGATGACGACCACCTCGCCGCGGCGACGCCAGGCCGCCGCGAGGCCCAGCGAGGTCCAGAGGCCGAGACCCACCAAAACGCTGGAAGCCACGGCGTTCAGCCCGTTAAAGGCGTCGGGCATGGCGTGACGGTCGAAGGCCGCATGGAGCAGCCCCTCGACGTCTCCACCCCCGAGGACGAAGAGCCCCGAGACCGCGATCCAGAGGACCAGGAACGGGGCGACCATCCACGGCCGGCGGTCGATTTTACGGCGGAGGGTGACGATGTCCACCTCGTGATCCCTCGGTTGGGGCCTCGTCCGGGTTTCCGGGCACGCGGGAGACGCCTCGCGCGGCCTCACGCCGGCCGGGCGGACCAGGCGTGGTACGCCGCCACGGCGAGTACGGCGACGGCGCAGATCAGCCCCCAGACCACGAAGACCGCAATCGGGTTAGGGACGGAGGGCGGGCAGGGCGCTTCGCCGATCCACCGCGTGCACCAGGCCTCGAAGGACTCCCCGGTCGGCCCGTCGGACGGGCCCAGCCCCCCGACGTCGAGCCGCTCGATCCACCAGACCGGGCACGTCGGATCCCGGACGTCGATCGCGTGGCCGGCGGGGTCGCCCTCGGCCTGACCGATGACGAACAGCCAGGGCGGCCAGTCCGAGCGCGGCCGGACCGCGAACGCGTCGCGAACGCGCCGGTTGAGGTCGATGAGCGCGTCGGGGTCGTCCCAGACGTGGTCGTCAGCGTTCCCGGCCTCATGGGGGATCGGGAACGGGTCCAGACGAGACTTGTAGGCGTCCGGCAGGCGGACGCCCAAGGCGGCCTCGATCCGGTTGAAGCCCCGCTCGGTCATCCGATCGGCCCCACGCTCATTCCCGGGTCACGGTCTCGTCCAGGTTCAACAGCACGCGCGCGACGGCCGTCCAGGCGGCGAGGTCGGGGAGGTCGACGGCCTCGGACGCGGGCGCGGCGAGGAGCGGGGAGGGGAGGGCGTCGGACTTCGTCCCGGCCATCAGGGAGGCGTCGAGGCTCCCCTCGCGGAAGCGGGCGAGCTGGTCGGCGTAGTAGGCAAGCACGCGCGAACGCTCGTCGTCGCGCGGCGGACGGCCCAGGGCGAGGAGGTACGCGTGGTCGAGCCGGGCCTCGGGCGACGGCGAAGGGGCCTCGACGATCCGCCGGGCCAGCGCCTGGGCGGCCTCGACGAAGACCACGTCGTTGAGCATCGCCAGCGCCTGCAGCGGCGTGTTCGACCGCTCGCGGCGCATACAGGCCACCTCGGGCGTGGGGGCGTCCATCGTGGCGAACGCGGCGTAGGGTGCCGTCCGCTTGAGGAACGTGTAGAGGCCGCGGCGGTAGCGGTCGGCCCCGACGCTCGGCTTCCAGGCCTCCTGGCCGTACGAGAGCGAGTTCGCCCCCTCCGGCTGGGGCGGCTTCACGCTCGGCCCGCCGACCCGCGAGTCGAGCAGGCCGGCGGCGGCGAGGGCCACGTCGCGGATCGTCTCGGCCCCGACCCGGAACCTGGGCCCGCGAGCCAGCAGGTCGTTCCTGGGGTCGCGGGCGATCTGGTCGGGCGTCGCCGTGCTGGCCTGACGGTAAGTCGCGCTCGTGACCATCAGCCGATGCATGGCCTTCACGCTCCAGCCGCGGCGGGGGAACTCGGTCGCCAGCCAGTCGAGCAGCTCGGGATGGCTGGGGCGCGAGCCCTGGGTGCCGAAGTCTTCCGGGGTCGTCACCAGGCCGCGGCCGAAGAGGGCCTGCCAGGCCTGGTTCATCGCCACCCGGCCGACCAGCGGATTGTCGGCCGCGACCAGCCAGCGGGCGAACGCCAGGCGGTTCTTCGGCCCGTCGGGGGGCAGGGGGTGGAGCACCGCCGGGACGCCCGGCTCGACCGGGTCGGCCGGCTTCAGGAACTCCCCGCGCTTGTGGATGCGGGTCGTCCGCGCGTGCTCCGGGGCCCGCCCCTTCATGATCATCGTCGTGGCGAACCTCGGCGCCGAAGCCCGCAGCGCGGCGATCGGCTTGCGGGCCTCGGCCGTCTCGGGGGCCACCGACAGATAGTAGGCCGTGAGGGCGCGGGCCTGGTCGTCGGTGCGGGCCGAGGGCTCGATCAGCAGCATCTCCTCGATGTCGGCCGGGACGCCCGACGCGACGACCGGCCGGGTGTCGTCGGCGACGGAGATCCGGAAGCGGCCGATGGTGGTCTGGTGGATGAACTCCTGGTGGAGCGTCAGCCGCAGTTCCGTCGGCCGGCCGTCGCCCGAGCCCAGGTCCTCGGCCAGTTCGAAGACGGCGGCGTGGGGCTTGCCGACCCCGCCCATGACGCTCCAGCCGGTGTCGGTCACGCCGTCGATCGCCAGCGCCGCCGAACGCCCCGCGGCGGCGAAGTCCTCGGTCGCGCGGGCGAACTTCAGGGGCTTCGCCGGCTCGGTCGAGCCCTCGGGGCGGGCCTCGGCCTGCACCTCGGTCAGCAAGAAGTCGCCCACCTGGAACAGCGGCGCGCGGCCGGGCCCCCCTTCGGGGAGGCTCGGATCGGGGAGGACTTCCAGGCGGATGGCGGTGACGCCCGCGAGGTCGACCTTCAGGTCCACCTCGTACACGTCGTTGTTCGGCTTGTCGCCCGAGGCCAGCACCGAGCCGTCGGGCCGCACCGTCATGGTGGCGTGTTTGCGCGAGACGACCTTCGACGGCGGGACGACGGTCCAGCGCGCCGGGCGGAGCGTCTTCTCCCAGGCTTCCCGCTTGGCGGCGAGCGAGTCCGGGCCGTCGGCCGGGTAGGCGTCCGCCAGGGCGGCCTCCATAACCTTCGCCTGGGCCTCGATCGCGTCGCGGCGGGCGGCGACGGCCGGGTCGGGGAGTTCGATCTCGGGCTCGTCGGCGTCGTCGAGGAAGGCGAAGAGCTGGTAGTACTCGCGCTGGGTGATCGGGTCGTACTTGTGGGTGTGGCACTGGGCGCACTGGATCGTCAGGCCGAGCCAGGTGGAGCCCGTGGTGGCGACGCGGTCGACGACCGAGGCGAATCGATACTCCTCGACGTCGATGCCGCCTTCCTCGTTGATCATCGTGTTGCGGTGGAAGCCGGTCGCGGTGAGCTGGTCGGCGGTCGGGTTCGGCAGCAGGTCGCCGGCGATCTGCTCGACGGTGAAGCGGTCGAACGGCATGTCGGCGTTGAGGGCGCGGACGACCCAGTCGCGGTACGGCCAGATGGAGCGTTCGCGGTCCTTCTCGTAGCCGTTGGTGTCGGCGTAGCGGGCGCGGTCGAGCCAGTGCCGGGCCCACTGTTCGCCGTAGTGGGGCGAGGCCAGCAGGCGGTCGACCAGGCGCTCGTAGGCGTCGGGCCGGTCGTCGGCCAGGAACGCGTCGACCTCCTCGATCGTCGGCGGCAGGCCGATCAGGTCGAGGCTCAGGCGGCGGATCAGGGTCCGGCGGTCGGCCTCGGGCGCGGGCTCCAACCCTTCCTGGTCGAGCCGGGCGAGGATGAAGCGGTCGATCGGGTTGCGGGCGCGGTCGGCGTGCTTCGCGTCGGGGATCGGCGGGACCTTGGGGGCCTGGAACGACCAGTGGTCGGACGTGACGGACGCCGCGGCGGTCTCGGCGGCCCACTTCGCGCCCTGGTCGATCCAGGCTCGGAGGACGCCGACCTCCTCGGGGGTGAGGGGGTCGCCGGAGCCGTCGGGGGGCATGGGGGACTCGGCGTCGGTGCGGGCGACGGCCTGGATGAGGCGGCTCTCGGCCGAGTCGCCGGGGATGATGACCTCGCCGCCGTCGCCGCCGGTCATGGCGCGGTCGCGGTCGTGCAGGACCAGTCCCCCCTGGTGCTTCTTCGGGCCGTGGCAGCGCTGGCAGCTCCGCTCCAGGAGCGGGGCCACGTCGCGCGCGAAGTCGACCTCCCGGCTCGCGGGCGGGGGAAGTTCGGCGGCGGCCTCGTCGTCCTGCGCGCGGGGCGAGGCGGCCCCGGCGACGAGGGCGAGCGTCCAGACGATTCCGAATCCGAGCGCGAAGCGACGTCCCATGAGCGATCCCCTTATGGCTATGCCTCCATTATCCCATCCGGCCCCCGAAAAGGCGACCCATCCCCCGCGCCCGGCGGCCCGGCGCGGGATTCCCGGCGGCGGGCCTCACGTCGGGACGCCGGCGTGCCGATGGAAGGGGCGGGTGCACAAATGGGATGCGGCGAGGAAGCCGCGCCCCGACCGCCCGAGGGGCTGGACCGACCGATGTTCCGCTCGATCCGGACGAATGGGGACGCCCCCCGTCGGCTTCGCGCGATGGCCTTCGCGGCGGCCCTCCTGGCGCCGGCGGCGGGCGAGGCCTGCCGAGGGGGCGGAGTCGAGGCCCGGCCGGCGAAGGTGCGCAACGCCCTGCGCGACGGCCTCGACCGGCTCGGGGCCGCCCATACGCCGAGCGCCTTCACGCGCGAGGTGCTGGCCCGTCGCGGGTTGACGGGCCTGGCGCGCGGCGACGCGGCCGCGGCCGCCCGTCAGCTCGAGGCCGACCTGCTCGCCCGCCCCGGCGAGGAGTCCGACGGCGCGCTCGCCCTGGCCGACCTCTGGCTCCGCGCGGGGCTCCGGCTCGAACGCGACGCCCCCGCCGACGCCCTGGCCTGCTTCCGCGACTCGTCCGCCGCCGCGATGCTTGCGCTGGCCCAGGCGCGGGGGGGCTGTCGCGACCAGGCGGTCGCGATCCACAACGACGCCGTGGCCCGGCTGATCCGGCTCTCGCAGGACGAGCGGGTCCGGGGCGACGGCCCCTGGATCGACGCCCTGGCCCGGCTCGGGGTCGCCTGCGAAGGGGCGGGGCCGTTCGTCGACCCCTCCCGGTTCGCGTCGGTGGAGGTCTGCGACGACATCCGAGTGCGGGGAATGCGGCGCGTCTATCAATCGCCCGGGCTGGGCGTGCCGACGGTCGCCAGCCGGACGGTCGATCGCGGGCGGCCGACGGAGCCGAGCGAGGCGTTCTATGCCCGGAATCTGCGGATCGGCGCCACGGTGACGGCCGCGCCCGTGGGCGGAGGCTGGCGGCCCGCGGCGGTCTCCCTGGCCTTCCACGACCCCTACGAGACGACCTCGCTGGACGTCGGCGGCGTCGCGACGCCGATGGCCGCCGACGTCACCACGCCGCTCGCCGTGCAGGTCTCGATGCCCCTCCTCTCGCTCCAGACGACCCTCGGCCTGTTCCGGTCCGACTTCCAGGAGGGCGTCGAGACCGGACTGTACATGCTGATGCCGTGGCAGCCGGGGAAGATCCCCGTCGTCCTCGTGCACGGCCTCAGCTCGAACCCCGGGGCCTTCGTTCAGACGATCAACGAGCTTCGCAACGACCCGGAGATCGGCGGCCGGTTCCAGTTCCTCGTCTTCGCCTACCCCACGGGCCGGCCGATCCCGGCCTCGGGCCTGAGCCTCCGCCGCTCGCTCGACAAGGCGGAGCGGGCCTTCGGGGGGGACCCGGCGTTTCACCGGATGATCCTCGCCGGCCATAGCATGGGGGGGATCCTCACCAGGATGATGGTCACCGACTCCGGCGACCGTCTCTGGAACGCCGTGCTCCGCGTGCCGCCCGAGGGGCTCCGCGCCGACCCGGAGGTCCGCGCCGAGCTTGAGGAGATGCTGATCTACCGCCCCGTCCCGTTCGTCCGCCGCGCCGTGTTCATCGCCGCGCCGCACCGGGGGAGCCGGATCGCCGACGAGCCGTTCGGCCGGCTCATCTCCCGCCTGGTCCGGCCGCCCGACCGCCAGGCCGCCGTCGTCGCGCAATTGCGGGCCGACAACGGGCCGGACGTGTTCCGCGAGAACGTCTTCCGGGGCCGGTCGATCACCTCGATCGGCAACCTGAGCCCGAGCAGCCCGGTGCTCACCGCCGTGGCCGACCTCCCCATCGCACCGGGCGTGACCCACCACACCATCGCCTATCGTTTCGCCGGGGTCGCGCCCAACGACCTCGTCGTCCCGGCCTGGAGTTCCGACCTTCCCGACGACGCTTCCCACCTGGACCTCCCGGGCACCCACTTCTCCGAGCAGAGCCCCGGCACCGTCGTCGAGCTGCGCCGGATCCTCATCGAGCACCTCCGCGAGCAGGACGCGACCTGACGCGGCTTCCCTCGCGACCTCGGCGCTGCTAAACCGGAGCGAGGCTCGACCGCCGCCCGGCGATCGCGGGCCCTCCCCAGACGACCCGAACCGAGGCCCCTCAATGCGCACGCTCCTCGCCCGGCCCGCCATGTTCGCCGTCGCGCTCGCCCTGGCGGCCTCGGCCCGCGCCGAGGACCCGCTCCCTTCGTGGAACGACGGGCCGACCAAACGGGCCGTCCTGGACTTCACCCGGCGCGTGGCCGAGCCGGGCGGTCCCGACTTCGTGGCGCCGGCCGACCGCATCGCGGTGTTCGACAACGACGGCACCCTCTGGTGCGAGCAGCCGATGTACGTCCAGGCGGTCTTCGTGAAGGACCGGATCCGGGCGATGGCCGTCGACCATCCCGAATGGAAGGACCTGCAGCCCTTCAAGGCGGTGCTCGAAGGCGACCGCCGCCAGCTCGCGGACCTGGGCGAGAAGGCGCTGGTGGACCTGGTGTCGACGACCCACGCCGGCATGACCACCGAGGCGTTCGACGGCCTGGTCCGCGACTGGATCGGTGCCGCGACCCACCCCCGGTTCCGCCGGCCCTACACGCGCTGCGTCTACCGGCCGATGGTCGAGTTGCTGGCCTTCCTGCGGGCGAACGGCCTCAAGACTTTCCTCGTCTCGGGGGGCGGCGTGGAGTTCATGCGGGTCTGGGCCGAGCCCGCGTACGGCGTCCCGCCCGAACAGGTGATCGGCAGCGCGATCCGGACGAAGTACGAGCTGATCGCCGGCCAGCCCGCGCTGATGCGGCTCCCCGAGGTGGAGTTCATCGACGACAAGGCGGGCAAGCCGGTGGGCATCGCCCGGGCCATCGGCCGCCGGCCGATCGCCGCCTTCGGCAACTCGGACGGCGACTACGAGATGCTCCGCTACGTCACGGCCGGCGCGGGCCCTCGCCTCGGCCTGATCGTCCACCACGACGACGCCGAGCGCGAGTACGCCTACGACCGCGACGCCGTCGTCGGCCGCCTGGCGAGGGCCCTCGAAGAGGCCCCGGAGCGGGGCTGGGTCGTGGCGAGCATGAAGACCGACTGGGCCCGCATCTTCCCGGAGGACGACGCGCCCTGAGTCGGCGTGTCGGCGTCTCCTGGCGGCCCGGCCTGGCCGCGAGTACGCTCGGGGCGGCGGCTCGTCGATCGCGGGGGGGGTGCGTCCCTTCTCGTCGCGGGCCGATGCGGAGGGCCCCGCCATGCTCCCGAATCGCCGTTCTTGCCTCAAGGCCGCCCTGGCCGTCCCGCTCCTGTCGACCGCTCGCGGCCGGGCCGACGAGCCCCCCCGCGCGGCGGCCGAGCGGATCGCGAAGGCGATGGAGGCCCCGGTGCTGCGGACCGAGGGGCTGGACCGGCCGGTCGCGATCCGGTCGATGGAGCTGCTGCGCAACGGCCGCGAGTTCCTGGTCCGCGTGCGTTCGGACGACGGGGCCGAGGGGCTCTCGGTCGCCAACTCGATGCACCTGATCCACACCTACCCGATCTTCCTCAACCGGGTCGCCCCGTTCTTCCGGGGGAAGGACGCCCGCGGGCTGGAGCCCCTGCTCTGGGAGCTGTATCGCCACGACGACAATTATAAATATCAGGGCCTGGCCCTCTGGGTCTGCGTCGCGGCGGCCGAGTTCGCCGTGCTGGACCTGCTGGGGAAGGTCGCCGGCAAGTCGATCGGCGACCTGTTGGGCGGGACCCAGAGGCGCGAGATCGCCGTCTACCGCGCCAGCGGGAACCGGGGGAACACGCCCGAGGAGGAGGTCGCCTACCTCAAGGAGATCGTCGCCGAGAGCGGCGCGAAGGCGTTGAAGTTCCGCCTCGGCGGCCGGATGAGCCGGAACGCCGACTCGCTGCCGGGCCGGACGGAGGCCCTGATCCCGCTCGTCCGCGAGGCGTTCGGCCCCGAGACGACCCTCTACGCCGACTCGAACAGCTCGTACGACGCGGCCGAGGCGATCCGGATCGGCCGGCTGATGGAGGAGCACGGCTACGCCTTCTACGAGGAGCCCTGCCGGTTCGACCACCTGGAGGAGACCAAGGCCGTCGCCGACGCCCTGACGATCCCCGTCGCCGGCGGCGAGCAGGAGTTCAGCGAGGAGCGCTTCCGCTGGATGATCGCCAACCGGGGCGTCGACGTCGTCCAGCCCGACCTGCACTACTACGGCGGCTTCATCCGGTCGATGCGGGTCGCCCGGGCGGCCCACGAGGCGGGGATGCTCTGCACGCCGCACATGTCCGGCTCGGGCCTCGGCTACCTCGACGCAGCGATCTTCGCCTCGTGCATCCCCAACCCCGTCCCATTCACCGAGTACAAGGGGAGCGCCGACGTCCCCGCCTCCAGCGACACCTCGTCCCTGAAGGTCGAGGCCGGGACGATCCGCGTGCCGTCCGGCCCCGGCTTCGGCATCGTGATCGACCCGACCTACGTCCGGGAAGCGAAACCCGTGACGACCACCTGACGGCCCCTCAGGGCTTCGCGGCGTCGAGCCGTTTGAGGATCTCGTCCAGCTTCTCCTCCACGCGGCGGAGGCGCTCCTCCACGCCGGGCCCGGGCGGCGAGCCCGGCGGCCGGGCCGGGACCCCATCGATGGGCCTGGCTTCCAGGCCCTTGGGCGGGGGTCCAACCGAGAAGGGGGCTTCCCGGGGCGGCGTCGGGTCGGGAGGGGCCGAAGCCTCGGCGGCCCGTCGCGGCTCGGTCGGGGCGACCACGTCCCCGGGGATCTCTTCGCCGCCCGACCGGGACAGGGCCGCCAGCACGAAGGCGTCACGCTCGGGTGCGGCCGGGAAGCGACGGATGGATCCGTCCGCCATCGCGAAGACGTAGCCCCTCGGGTCGCTCGCGTCGGGTCTCTGGAAGGACCGCCCCGGCCCGACCGGGAGTTCCCCCGGGCGCGTCCACACGGTCGGCTCGGCGGCCACGGTCAGGAACGCCGTATTCCCGGCCCCGTCCGTGACGTTCTCGAAGCGGACGCCGGGCGGGGTCTCGGCCCCAAGCTCCGGGCCGAACATGGCGTCCGGGCCCGAGTAGCCCCGGATCCTCGTCTGCCCGGGGGGCGTCGCCAGGCCGGGCGTCTCGAAGTACCTGGGCATGCGCGGGATCAGCGCCAGGTTGTGCGGCGAGTCCCAGGGTTCGTCCAGGTGGAACTCGTTGTAGAGGCCCCGCCCCTCCTCTTCGAGGTAGGGCAGGACCGCCACCCGCCAGCTCAGCAAGGGCTTCCCCTCGGCATCGTGGCTGGCGGCGGTCGGGAACGCGCCGTTCGTGCTGTAGTAGTTGTGCAGGGCGAGGAGCAACTGCATCAGGTTCCGCTCCCTCTGGGCCGGCGTTGCGGCCTGTTCCGCTTCGGGTTTCCGTCCGCCGGGCGGGGCGTCCTGGGTCGTCGGCGGGGCCTGGGTCCACGCGGTCGCCGTCAGCCCGAGCAGGCCGACGCCCCCGGCGAGGGCCAACGCGGCGAAGGTCGATTTCAAGAGCATGGTCGGTGCGACTCCCTGGGTCAGGATCGCGACCGCGGGCGGGACCGGGGCTGTCGCCGAGGTCGTCGCCAGGGTCGCGCGGAGGAGCGTCGAGGACACGGGGGACGCGAACGACTCGACGGAGGAGGCCGCCGCCAGGGCCGTCGCCGGGGCGACGCCCCGCTTGACCAGCCGGCCGCGGAGGGCCTCCCTCGCACGCGAGAGGCGGCTCTTGACGGTGCCGACGGGGCAGGCCAGGCGTCGCGAGGCCTCTTGCTCGGAGGCCCCGCCGAGCAGGCAGAGGACCAGCACGTCGCGCTGGGCGGCCGGCAGTCGGGCCAGCTCGGCGTCGAGGATCGGTCGGACGTCGGACCACTCGGCGCGGGGGTCTTCCCGGGCCGGGAGGTCGTCGGTGAGCGGACGGCCGCGCTTCCGGGCGTTCCGCGCGCGGGCCTTGGCGGCGACGCGCGAGGCGACGCCGAAGAGCCAGGGGCCGAGCCGGGCCGAGTCGCGCAGGCTGCCCCCTTTGCGGGCCAGGACGAGGAAGGTCGCCTGGAAGGCGTCGTCCGCGTCGTGGTCGTCGCCCAGGAGCCGCCGGCAGACCCCTCGGACCATCGGCCCATGGCGGTCCACCAGCGCCTCGAAGGCGGCCTCGTCCCCCGTCGATCGGAACCGCTCTAGCAGCTCGCCGTCGCCCGAGGGGGCGACGCCTCCGCGCCAAAGCCGGTCCAGGTCGTGCAGGATCAGGCCCCGATCCCCCTTGCCCATCGTCGTCCCCCCGTCGATCGTTTCGCGTCCCCCGTTACTGCCCGGGAGGGGCCCCGAGGTTCCAGGAACTTTCGCGGAATCCCAGGTCGAATTTAACCGGCAAGGCCCGGGCCGGGCTTGCCGGAAGCGCAGGAATCGCTAGGGTATCGGCTGCGAGCTTCCGCGTGGACTGGAGGCGGAGCGGATTCGTTACCAGGGATGGACGGTGGACAGCATGACTCGAATCACGATCGTCGCCGGCGCGTGGGCGTGGGCCCTCGCCCTGGGCCTCGGGGCCCTTTCCTCCACGGCGCAGGCCCAGCCGATCCGGTTCTCGACCTCGGGGACCTTCGAGCTGCCGGCCGGTCCCGTCGAGATGATCGGAAAGACCGACGCGACGGCCGAGGCGGGCGGCCTGATCATCGGGGCCGTCCCCGTGGGCGGGAACCCCGGGGCGCTCGGCTCCACGCCGTTCCAGCTCAAGTTCGCGTTCGACGGCCTCCCGGACATCGAGGTCGGCGGCACGATCCTCAATCTCGGCTACAACCCGGACCTGCCCGTCCAGGACGTGATCGCGACGACGACGGCGGCCTCGGCGCAGATCCGCCAGTATCCCGAGATGTTCCAGCGCCTGCTCGCCCACCCGGACTGGATGCACACGACCTCGTTCCGGGGCGATCGGCCGATCATGGAGTTGGCGATCTGGGTCCATCCCGAGGACCCCAACTCGGCCCGCCCGGTCCCCGAGCCCTCCACGGCCCTCGTCGCCCTCGCGGCGATCGCCGGGCTCGCCTGGAAGGCCCGCCGTCGGACGACCGGCGACCCGCGCTGACGCCTCGCGACGAGGCCCGTTTGCGAGAGGGGGCCCGCAGGAGCTTCGCCAAATCTCCGACGTCCGCAACGTGGCGGGGGCGTCAGGGGGCGGGGATCGCGAACTTCTGGATCCGCTGGTTGCTCGAATCGGCGACGTAGAGGCGGCCCCGGCCGTCGAAGGCCATGCCGTGGGGGTGGTCGAGCTGGCCGGGTTCCGGGCCCGACTCGACGATCCCGAACAGGAAGCGTCCCTCCGGGGTGAAGCACTGGACGCGGTCGTTCAGGCTGCTGACCCAGACGCGGTCGCGGCGATCGAGCGTCAGGCCGATCGGGCCGTAGGTGCCGGCGAGCGAGCCGAAGTTCAAGGCGCCGAACCCGCCCGGCTGGTCCCCCTTGTCGCCCCAGCTCCGGAGCGGCCGGCCGTCGGGCGCGAGCTGCTGCACCCGGCCGAGGCCCGCCTCCGTGGTGTAGAGCCGGCCCTCGCGGTCCTGGCCGAGGAAATGGGGCCCGGCGAACCGCGAGCCCGCGGGATCGCTCCCGCCGAAACGTCCCGGCTCGGAGCCGTGGCCCCCCCACGCGCCGAGGAACCGCCCGTCGCGCGTGAAGTGCTGGACGCGGTGATTGCACTGGTCGACCGCGAAGAGCGTGCCGTCCCGGCGCAGCACCATCCCCCCCGGCTGGTTGAACTCCCCCTCCCCGCCACCCCGACAGCCCCACTCGCGGACGACCGCACCGGCGTCGTCGTAGACCGCGATCCGGTGCTGGTTCATGAACGAGACGTAGATCAGGCCCCCTTCGTCCACCGCCAGCCCCCCCACGATGCACGACTTGCGCGGCGGGGCGTCGAGGGGGAGCGGGAACTGGGACAGATAAGTCCCGTCGGCGGTGAACTTCTGGATGCGCGCGTTGTTCAGGTCGGCGACGTAGACCTCGTCCGCGGCGTTGACGGCGACGTGGATGGGCGAGTGGAACTGGCCCGGGCCGTCCCCCCGCTCCCCCCAGGCGAGCAGGAACTCGACCCGATCCGGGGGCCCGGCGCGGAGGCCGGAGCCCGCCGCGAACAGCAGGCCCGCCGTCCCAGCGAGCATGCCGCGTCGAGTCGAACGAGCGAGAAGCGTGCTCATCGAGTCGGCCTCCCGGCCCGGCGGACGCGGGCCCCCGGGGAGGGGCCCGCGATGTGCGATCATCCGAGGAGCGAATCGGCCGGGTGCTGCCAGGGCGCGCGGTAGGGGCCGCGCAGGAGCTTCGTGGCCTCGTCGTCGCCGACGACGATCCGCTTCGACGGGTCGTAGACGAGCGGGCGCTTGACCTGCATGGAGAGGTTCGCCAGCAGGCACGAGGCGGTCGAGATGTGCCCCTGCTCGATGTCGGCGATCGGCTTCGAACGGTTCGCGACGGCGTCGAGGAAGTTCCGCATGTGGAGCCGCGTCGCCGGGGCGGCGTTCAGCTCGATCTCGGGCTCGTTCACGTCCTCGGGGTACTTCTCGCGTTCGAAGACGCAGTCGAAGTGCAGCGGCTTCCCCTCGCCCTGGGGGATGAAGTCGGCCCGCATGGTGCTGGCCTTGAGCGTCCCCTTCTCGCCGTAGATGAACAGGGCCCAGGGGTACTCGGGGTCGGGCGCCGTGCCCCAGGTCCGGTGCTGCCAGACCACGTCGAAGTCGGGGTACTCGAAGGTCGCGGCCTGGGTGTCGGTGATGTTCGACTTGCCGTCCTTCTGCACCAGGATCCCGCCGTTCGACGAGATCTTCGTCGGCCATCCCAGCCCGAGCATCCAGCGCACGGTGTCGAGCATGTGCACGCACATGTCGCCGGTGATGCCGCTGCCGTACTCCATGAAGGTCCGCCACCAGCGGACGTGGGGCAGGCCGTCGTAGGGCCGCAACGGCGCGGGGCCGGTCCACATCTCGTAGTCGAAGAAGTCCGGCGGGGCGGTCACGGGCGGGTTGTCGTTCGCCCTCATGTGATAATAGCAGCAGACCTCGACGTGGCCGACCTTGCCGAGCAGCCCGGCGTCGACGACCTGCTTCTTGGCCTCGATCAGGTGCGGCGTGCTCTTGCGCTGGGTCCCCACCTGGACGACCCGGTCGTGCTTGCGGGCGGCGGCGACCATGGCCTCGCCTTCCAGCACGTCGTGGCTGATGGGCTTCTGGACGTAGACGTCGGCCCCGGACTCCACCGCCGCGATCATCGGCAGGGCGTGCCAGTGGTCGGGCGTGGCGACCAGGACGATGTCCAGGTCCTTCTCCTTGAGCAGCTCGCGGTAGTCGCCGTAGGTCCTCGGCGTCTTGCCGGACTTCTGGCGCGAGGCGACCATCTCGGCCGCGTGGGCGAGCTGCTTCTTGTCGGGGTCGCAGAGCGAGACGACCTCGACGGGCGCGACCTGGATCAGCCGGAAGAGGTCCGACTTGCCGTACCAGCCGCAGCCGATCAGGCCCACGCGATACGTCTTCTCGTCGGCCGCCCCGCGCGTGAAGCCCCCGATCATCGAGGCCGTCAGTCCCGCCGCGCCGAACTTGAGCGCGTCCCGGCGATTCGTCATCGGTCGTTTCCCCTGGGGTGCTTCCTGGCCGTCTCAACCCTGGCGGACGGCGATCCAACCGAGGATCGCACAGGCTCGCCCCCCGTTCAACCCGCCCGGCCGGCCGCCGCGGCGATCCGGCTCGCCGCCCGCTCGGCGGCCTGCTCGCCGGTGTGGATGCACATGGGGACGCCCACCCCGCCCAGCCAGTTGCCGGCCAGTTCCAGGCCGTCGAGGGCCTTCGCCCGCTCCTGGATCGCCGCGACCCGCTCCAGGTGGCCGACCTCGTACTGGGGCATCGTCTCCCGCCACCGCGAGACCGACCACGCCTCGGGCTCGCCCTGCACGCCCAGCAGCGAGGCCAGCTCGCCCGAGGCGATCCGCACCAGCTCGGCGTCGTCGGCGTCCACCAGGTCGGGCCGCTTGGCCCCCCCCAGGAAGACGCGGATCAGGACCGAGCCTTCCGGGGCGCGGCCGGCGAACTTGACGCTGGAAAAGCTCCCCGAGAGGATCTGCCGCTTCTCCACGAACGGGACGACGAAGCCGAACCCGTCCAGCGGGTGCGCGATCCTGTCACGGCGGTAGCCCAGCGAGACGATCACGCTTGACGTCGACGCGATCCCCGCCAGGTCGACCGCGGCCGCCGACGAAGCCTCGCGCAGCAGGCCGGCCGCGGCCTTCGCCGGGGTCGCCACGATCACCGACCGGGCGCGGAGCGGACTCGGCCGATCGGCCAGGTCCAGCCGCCAGCCCTCGGCGTCGCGCGTGAGGCGGCGGACGGGCGATTCGCACCGCACGGCTCCGGCGGGGAGCCTCGCGACCAGCGCGTCGACCAGCTCGGACATCCCCCCTTCGAGGCCGACGAACAGGCCGTAGCGGGCCCCCGAGCCCCCCGCCTGCGGGCTGCTCGCGCCGGCGGCGCGCATGGCCTTGATGAGGCTCCCCTCGCGCTGCTCCATCTCCAGGAACCGGGGCATGGTCGCCTTGACGCTCAGGCGCTCCGGGTCGCCGGTGTACATGCCGCCGACGAGGGGCTGGATGAGCCGCTCGTAAGCTTCGCGGCCGAACCGCCGGCGGGCGAAGCCGGCGAGGCTCTCGTCCGAGCCGTCGCCCTTAGGGAGGAACCGCTCCATCGCCAGCCGCAGCTTGCCGGGGATGCTCAGGATCCGGGTGCGAACCATCGGCCCGATCTTCGAGGGCGCCATGATGATCAGGCCGTCCGGGATCGGCTCCAGCTTCCCGGCGTGGACGACGAACGACCGCCGGTGCCGAGAATCGGTCTGGATCAGGCGATCTTCGAGGCCCAGCCGGCGGCAGAGGTCGATCGCCCAGGGGACGTTGGTGATGAAGCTGTCGGCGCTCCCCTCGATCAGGAAGCCGTCGCGACGGCTCGTCCCCAGCACGCCGCCGGGTTTGGGGCCGGCCTCGAGCACGGCCACGCTCAGGTCTGGGTCGATCTCGCGGAGGCGGTGCGCGGCCGCCAGGCCGGTGATCCCTCCCCCCACGACCGCCACGTCCACGGCCTCGTGCTCGGCCTCGTTCAGGTTCAGGCTCCCGCCCGTCGTCTCCGGCTCGTCCCGCATCGTCGCCTCACCTTGGCCGGGCGGGCCGGGCGCTCCTTGAGAGGCCGGTCGGGCTCGGCTAGATTGTGGATGGAGATATCCAGTATATCGAGGTCCCCCGCCCGGCGTGAGCCGAAGGGGGGACGCCCGCCATGAGCCATGCCCGCCCCTCGCCGTCGGCCGGCCCCGCGCCGCCCGACTGGACCCGCCGCCGCAACTTCGACGCCAGCCCGCTGATCGCCTTCTACGAGATCACCCGGGCCTGCGACCTGGTCTGCCTCCACTGCCGGGCCTGCGCCCAGCCCCGGGCCGACCCCGCCGAGCTGGACACGTCGCAGTCGCTCCGCCTCATCGACCAGCTCGCCAGCTTCCCCGAGCCGCCGCTCCTGGTCTTCACCGGCGGCGACCCGCTCAAGCGGGCCGACCTGTTCGAGCTGATCGCCCACGCGGCCGGGATCGGCCTGCAGACGGCCATCACCCCCTCGCCGACCCCCCTGGTCACGACCGAGGCGATCCGCCGGCTCAAGGCCGCCGGGATCGGCCGGATGGCCGTCTCGCTCGACGGCGTGGACGCCCCGACCCACGACGGCGTCCGGGGCGTCGCCGGCTCGTTCACCATGACTCAGAAGATCATGGACGACGCCCGCGACGCCGGCCTCCCCGTCCAGGTCAACACCACGCTGACCCCCGGCACGTTCGACCAGCTCGAGGCCATCGCCGACCTGCTGGAACTCCGGGGGATCGCCCTCTGGTCGCTCTTCCTGATCATCCCCGTCGGCCGCGCGACGGCCGACCTGCGGCTCGACGCCGACCGCTACGAGCAGGCCTTCGCCCGGCTCTGGAAGCTCTCGCGCGAGCATTCCTTCATGATCAAGACGACCGAAGGCATGCATTACCGCCGATACGTCCTCCAGCGCCGGAAGGAGTCGGGCAGGGCCGAGCCGATGAAGCTGTCGGCCCGGGGCTGGAACGGCGGTCTGCCGGGCGTGAACGACGGCCGGGGCATCCTGTTCGTCAGCCACGCCGGCCTGATCCACCCCAGCGGCTTCCTGCCCCTGACCTGCGGGATGTTCCCGTTCAACAGCGTGGTCGACGTCTACCAGCGGTCGCCGATCTTCCGGCGCCTCCGCGACGCCGACTCCTTCGGCGGCAAGTGCGGCGTCTGCGAGTACCGCCACGTCTGCGGCGGCAGCCGCGCCCGGGCCTTCGCCGTGACCGGCGACCCCTACGCCGCCGAGCCCGACTGCGCCTACATCCCCCGAGCCTGGGACGAGGCCCACGCCCCACTCGCGGAAGCCTGAAGCCGACCGGCCGGAAATCGGCTTCGTTCGCACCCTCCGGAAAACGAACCCAATCGACCGAAACACCATCCCAGCCAGGCCTTAACCGCGACATCCAGCCCCCGGAAATTGGCTTCGTTCGGCGCGCTTCGCCCCTCCTTCGCGGTCTCGGGATACGCGCCGATCTCCCTTTCCCCGCCGATCCCACGGGCGGGGAAGGGGGTCCAGGAAATCCAGACGACCGGGATGCCAGAGAGCGAGCCGGGTCCGCGCAGACCCCCAGGTCCACAGTTCCCCATTTTCGCGGGATGGGGACGGCTCGCTCGAAAATGGAGGGGCCGTGGTCAGGGGGCGGGCGCGTCGTCGAGCTTCCGCAGCAGGCGGTCGAGCTTCTC
>NZ_JAALJI010000026.1 GCF_011064595.1 Paludisphaera soli
CCGGCGAGGGCCAGGGCCGCCAGCAGGGCCAGGCGGGGCAGCTCCGACCCCCGGAAGAACGGGCTCGGTCGATCATGCATGGCGGCTCAGCCTCCCTCATCGCCCCGCAGCTCGTCGAAGCTCAGCTTGGGCTCCTTCTTCGCCTTGATGAACGCGTTGGTGAAGGCGTCGATGACCGTCATCAGCTCGGCGTAGCGGAGGTTCGGGTCGACCTTGATGAGGGTCTGGTCGAACGGCGAGTCGGGGTCCTGGAGGTGCCGGTCCAGCTCCTCTTGCAGGGCGGCCGGGTCGTTCGACACGTCCACGTCGGCCACGTTCACCTGCACCAGGCGGCCGGCGTCGTCGGCCCGGAGGACGACCGGGAGCGTCCGCAGGGTGGCCGGCAGCTCGTTTGAAGCGGCGGCGTCGGCCGGCGCGGCCGCCATGGCCGTCGCGGGCTGGGGGGGGAGCAGGTTCATCACGAACTGCCCCTCCACCGGCGCGGCGCGGTAAGTCAGCACGAAGAAGGTCAGGAGCTGGAACGCCATGTCGAGCATCGGCGCGACCGGCACGTCCGGCCCTTCCATCTCGATCCCTCCGCGTCGACGTCGCACGGCGCGTCCCCCTTGGTCTCGGTCTGATGCTCGCGTTCGGATGGCTGGATGGATCGGTCGATCGGCGGCGGTCAGCTTCGGATCATGGCCTTGAGGGCGAACTTGCGGAAGCCCTGGGCCTGGCAGGCCTTGATGATCCCCAGGACCGAGCCGAACGTCGTCTCCTTGTCGGCGCGGAGGATGATCGTGGTCGGCAGGCCGGCGGCCGCCGGGTCGAACTTCACGCCCGACGCCTTGAGGCCGAGCTTCACCAGGTCGGCCTGGTGGCGGATCGTCTGGACGGCCTGGTCGATCCCCTGGGCCTCGTCGCCTTGCAGCAGCCGGCCCTCGGAGTCGACGTTGAGGACCAGGCGGTCCTCGGCGATCCGCGAGTCGTCCTCCACCGGCCGGGCGGAGCCGGCGTCGGGGAGGTTGATCCGCTGGTCGTAGTTGTCGCTGGCGAAGTTGATCACGAGCATGAAGAACGTGATGAGCTGGAAGACGATGTCCAGCAGCGGCGTCAGGTTCGGCTCCGCCTTCTCCTTGGAGATCACTCCCCCGCTCATCGTGGCGACTCCCCGATCTGGGCTGGGCTGGGCGGTTCAGGAGGCGGTCGGCTTGGACGTCGAGGTGGTCTTGGCGGCGGCGACCAGCGAGTTGATCGTGCGGTCGGCCACGCGGTTGGCCTCGATGCTCATCGCGGCCACTCGGTTGCGGAAAAAGGCGAAGAAGAAGATCGCCGGGACCGACAGCGACACCCCTTCGAGCGTGATGAACAGGGCCGTCGAGATGCCCGCGGCCACCTTGTCGGGGCGGGGCTGGGCGCCGGCGGCGGTGGCGATCTCGCGGAAGCTCTCGATCATGCCCCAGACCGTGCCGACCAGCCCGATCATCGGGCCGAGCGTGCCGATGGTCGCCAGGTAGCTGATCTTCATCTCCAGCTCGGTGACGATCTCGGCCGAGGTCGTCGCCATCGCCTCCTTGGCCTCGGCCCGGCCGTTGGGGAGGTTGGCGATCCCGGTGCGGACCAGCCGCGCCAGGAACGAGTCGTTGTCCCGGCAGAGGTCGTAAGCCTCCTGGAACTTCTTGTCGCGGATCGCCGCTTCGAGCTTCTCGACCAGCGGCGGCGGCACGGCCTCGCTCACGCGGTACTCGATGAACAGCCGGATCACCAGCGCGGTGAAATAGACCGACAGGAAGACGAGGAAGACGCCGATCGGCCCCGAGGCCCGGATGGCCCACTGGAGCATGTTCTCGGGCGCGGCCGGGGCCGAGCCCTCCTCGCCGGCGGCGGGCGCGGCCCCCTCCTCGGCCGGGGCGGGGGCCTCGGCGGCGGGCTCCGGCGCGGGCTCGGCCGGGGCCTCGGCCGCGGGGGCTTCCTCCTTCGCCGGCTCCTGGGCCGACAGGCTCGCCGCGCCCCCGGCCGCCAGCCAGATCAAGAGGGCGGTCGCCGTCGAGAACGCCAGCCACGCCCCGCCCGCCAGGCGGGCCTCCTGTCGCAGACGCATGAAACGCTCCCCCCGACCGGCTCCCAGGGCCGCCGGAAACCTCGATGTGCCTCGACCGAACGCCCGCCCCGCGGATTCACTATCCGACGCCCGCCCGGCGCTGTCAATCCGCCGGAATTCGGACCCGGGCCGCTCTCCGCTACAATCTACGACGTCCCGCCCGCCGTGCGACCGGGCCGAAGCCAGGCTATCGGAAATCCTCGGCGTGGGCGATGACGAAGCGGGTCGCCCCGGCGACGAGGCTCTCCTCGCAGGCGTACCATCGACCTGCCAGCTCCTCCAGGGCCTGCCCGTGTCGCCGGCAACGTCGTCCGACGTCCGCGCGACGCCGGGCCGGCCTCCACCATCCTCCCACCATGAGGCCGACGGCCTTCCGGGCGATCGAGGCCCGTTCGACGAACCCCATCGCCTCCAGACCCTCCAACGCCAGGTGCCATTCATCCTCGGCCGTGCAAGTGAAGAAGTGATCGAACCCCCCATTGCCGACCAATCCGTCCAGCGCAATAACCGCTTCGTACCAGACCTCGTACCGAGTGCGACTCGCCCTCGGCTTCCGTTCGAGCCGCGCCTCCAAATCGTGCAGGCCGTGATAAGCGAGCAGGCCCTCGCTCGCCCCCTGGGCGGGGAACTCGTCCGGGCCGTCCAGCAGTCTTTCGAGTGCGGCCAGATCGCGCGGATCGCGATGCGACCCCAGGAGCGGAAGTGTTGGGGCCAGCAAGCCGTCCGCCGGATGCAGGTCTCCGCCCGGCTCCAACCGTCGAATGAAATCGACGAGTCGGTTTCGCGGCACGAGGACGCCGGCCTCGGCGAGGGCCGAGAGGGCGCCGGCGAACCAGTCTGGCGGGGACTGCCAACGTGATTCGGCGGCCAGGTACTCGACGGCCCGCTCGCGGTCGATCGCCAGCAGGAGCTTCGCCTCGTCCCGGCCGCTTCGAGCCGTCTCGTGCTTCGACCGGACCTCCTCGAACATCTCCGCGACGCTCCGCTCCGGGATCCGCCCCAGCCGGGCCGCGACGAGCAGCCCCTCCATCGCCGCAACGGCCATGCGCTCGTCGAGGTCTCGAAACGCCCGGCGCAGGAAGGGGAGTGCGTCCTCGGTCGCGAGCTTGCCGTACATCCGCGCCGCCTTCGCCCGGACGGCCTGCATAGGATAGACGAAGAAAGGGGCGAGCCGCGACGCGGCCTCGTGGGGCGGGGCGTCCCCGAGCAGGTCGCAGGCCCGGTCGAAGGGAGCCTCGCAGATCATGACGCCGCCGGGCCGATCCGCGAGGCGATCGCGGATCGACTCGTCCGCCAGCAGGTCGAGCACCGGGCCGTGGACGCGGTCGCCGAGCGCCCGCAACTCCTCCGGCACCGGTGTCTGGGGCTCGTCGGATGAGTCGTCGAAGACGAAGCGTCGGACTTCCTCGGCGATGCGGGCGTCCCTCCAAAGCTCGGGATCCGTCATAGGACAGGACCCTTCTGGACGCCCGTGTTCGCCGATCGGCGGCGTACCGGAACAACGAGGCGACGATCGCAGCTCACTTCAGTTCCTTGATCGCGATGTTCCGGAACTGGACGAGGCTGGGAGGGCCGGTCCATTCGCCGGCGGAGTTCTTCGCGCCGTGGTGCTGGAGGGCGAGGCGGCCTTTCGCGGGGAGGTCGGGGATCTCGGCGGCCTCGATGACGACGACGCCGTTGAGGACGGTCGTCACGGTGTTCCCCTTCACGGTGATCTCGAACGTGTTCCACTCGCCGACGGGTTTGTCGGCCTGGTGCTTGGGGGTCACGGCGGCGCGGAGTTCGGGGGAGGTGGCGGGGTCGGTGCGGAGGCCGTACATCTCGCCCGAGCCGATGGGCCAGCACCAGATGTTGGCCTGGTACGTCCCGTCGCCTCGGAGGAAGACGCCGGAGTCGGAATCCGGCAGCGCGAGCTGGAGCGGCTTGCCGTGGATGTCGCGGGCGTGGCTGCCGTCGGGGAGGATGTACGGGATGTGCTTGTTGATGAACGGAGTCTCTTTGATCCGCCAGTCGATCCGGAGCGTGAAGTCGCCGTACTCGCGCTCGGTCCAGAGATTCTTGTCCCCCTTCGCCTCGCTCTCGGCGTCGTAGTCGATCGCGCCGTCGACGACCTTCCAGTGGCCGCCGTCCCCCTCGGGGACCGTCCAGCCGGCGAGGTCCTTGCCGTTGAAGATCGGGGTGAAGCCGTCGGCGTCCTCGGCCCGGGCGGCCGAGATCGTCAGCAAGCCCAGGGCGGCGATCGCGGCGAGGCGGATTCCGGTCATCGGTCGGTCTCCTGTCGGCGTCCGTCGGATTCCCATCCCGGCGAGTCCGGGCCGACCTATCGTGGCCTCGCGGCGAGGGCGTCGCAAGGCGCCCTCGCCGAGCGAGTCGGCCGCGAGGATGGGGCCGCCCTCGCGCAATCCCGGAGACGCCCGGATGCATCCCGCGACCCGAGGCCATGATCACGATAAGGGATGCTCCGCGCGGGGCGGATCGCCGGCGGCCGAAGCGACGTGGAGAAGACTCGCATAACACGCGAATGCGCGCCGAACGAACCCAATCTCCGGGGGCGAAACGCGATGTTAAGTTGTTTTATCGATATGGCTTGCGTCGATTGGGTTCGTTCTCGGTCGGCGCGAACGGACCCAATTTTCGGATTCGCGACTCGGCCATTCCGCCGCATCGGGACGAGCGTCGGGGCCAGTCGATCCAGGGGCCGTCACCCCGGCGAAATTCTGCGGGGAGCCCTGTCGGATCGGACTCGAAAGCGCGCCGAACGAACCCAATTTCGTGGGCCGATCTCAGTAGGTAACATCAAGGAGATAAATGTTTTACGTCGATCGGCTTCGTTTTCGGGTCGGCGCGAACGAAGCCGATTTCCGGGCGGCTCCGGGCGTTCAACGGAGTTCCGGGGCGATGCCGGCGGCCTGGCGGACTTCGGGGTCGCTCGGTCGTTCGACCAGGGTTTCGGGGCCGGCGGGCTTCTCGATGACGAACGAGTCGGCGACCTCGCCGTCGCGGGTCCAGGCGCGGTAGGTGAGGCGGCGGGAGGTCTCGTCGATCTCCATGGTCTGATAGGTTGCGGTCCGGGTGCGGCCGACCTCGATGTAGTCGCGCGAAGGCTGGTCGTCGACGAACTTGTCGCCCGAGACGGCGACGACGTAGGTGGTCCCTTCCGCCGAGGTCGAGACCCGCTGATGGCCGCGCATCGGGGGCGTGCGGAGGTAGGCGTGGTCGTGCCCCTGGAGGACAATGTCGACGTGGTGGCGGTCGAAGACGGGGACCCAGTGCTCCCGGATGACGGGGTTGTCCCGGGTCGGGTGGGAGGGGTAGATCGGGTGGTGGAACATCACGAACTTCCAGTCGGAGCGGGTGTTCGCGAGGGCCTCGTCGAGCCATTCCGCCTGCCGACGCGCCTGGTCGTCGCTCATGACGGCCGAGGTGCTGTCGAGCACGGCGAAGAAGGCGCCGCCGTAGCGGAAGCTGTAGGCCAGGCCGGGGGTCAGGCCCGGCGGGCCGTCCTGAGGGAGCCGGAAGACCGAGTTGTAGAGCCGGGGGCCCTGGTCCAGGTACTCGTGGTTGCCGGCGGCCGGCATCAGCGGGACGCGGTCGAACACCTGCGCCGCGCGGAGGAAGAAATGGTCCCAGTTCGTCCGCTCGTTGCCCCGGTCGACGAGGTCGCCGGCCAGGAGGATGAAGTCCAGGCCGGGGTGGCGCCGGGAGGCGGCCGTGAGCAGCGTCCCCCAGGATTCGAAGCCGGTCTGGGCGTCGCCGAGGTAGAGGAACTCCATCCGCCTCGGGCGCGCGGGGCCGGTCTTGATCGTCCGCCAGGAGCCCCAATTGGCCGGAGAGCCGTCGCCGACCGAGTAGTAATACGTCGTGTCGGGCTCCAGGCCGTCGACCGTGACGGCGTGACGCAGGACGACCGGGTCGTTGAGCAGGCCGTCGCAGCGGATCGGGCGGGCGTCCCCCTGGATGGTCCGCATGCCGACCAGGTCGGGGGGCGAGGTCGGGTCGTCCTCGGGCGTCTTGTACTTCGCCGGGGCGATGCGGACGACGCTCGACGTGACCCGGAGGGAAGTCCGCCAGCTCAGGACGAGCTGCCGCGTCGGGTCCTCGCCGAAACTCACGACCATCTGGTCGGGCAGGTTCGTGGAGGCGGAATGCGTCTTCCAGACCCGTCCACGGGCCAGCAAGGCCGCGTGGCGACGATCGTGGGCGGGCTGGAGCAGGACCGAGCCGTCGAGTTCGTCGGGGATCGCGCGGATCGGCCGGTGGCCGTCGTTCGACGCGCTCACGCCGTCGCGGGCGACGACCGCTTTCCAGGTCGCTCCCTCGTCCGCGACCAGCGCGAGCGCGGCCGGATCGAGGGCCTCGCGACCCGGGAAGGGGCGGACGAAGGCGACGTAGTGGGCCTCGGGCGAGCGATCCAGGCCGTTGACCCCCAGGCCGATCCAGCCGGCGGGGAACGTCTTCCGGTGCACGTCCCAGGCGAGCCCGTCCACTTCGATCGTCAGGCCCGACGGGCGAAATCCCTGCTCGGCCAGCCAGAAGGGGGGCGACTTGGGAGGGGCGGCGACGGCGACCATCACCGGGACCTCGGCCCGGAACCGCACGGCGTCGCGCCCGAGGGCGTCGCGTTCCGAGGCTTCGAGCCACGGGAGGAGCAGGGCCTGGCGGGTCGCGGCGGCGGTCAGCTCGCGTTCCGACTTCACCTGGCTGAGCCGGACGCCCGCAGCGTCGAGGGTCGCGCGGGGGCCGGGGAGGGCCTCGATGGGCGCGGCGTCCCGGCAGCCGGCGCAAGCCAGGGCCATCAAGACGAACCAACCCCGGCATCGCTTCCATTCGTGCATGTTCCGCCGTCCCTCCTGGATCTGGCGCGTCGACTTGAGGAAAGATAGATACCGCATCGGGCCGAGTCTTCAAATGGCGATTTGCCGAGAAGCCACGCCCTTCCCCCTGATGAGACGACGCATGCCGCCGGCCGAACTCGCCCGATTCGCCCAGATCCCGCTCGCCTGGGCCGCTGGCGAGGAAGTCGACCTGAGGATCTGGGCGGTCGTGGTAGGCCTCGGGATGGCCCTCCTGGCGGTCGAACTGGCCCGGCTGGGACTGCGGGCCCGGCGAGCCTCGCGCGACTCGGCGAATCGCGAGGTCGCGACCGGGCCGATCGACAATCCGGCGCTGGGCGTCGTGGACCTTGACCTTGCGCCGAAGGAAGGGAACCCGCACGACCCTCGCTATTCCCGCTACGTGGGGCCGTTTCGCGACGACCAGCGGACCGACGAGCGGCCGGCGATGCCCTGGCGGCGGGTCGCCTGCCCGCCTTTGCGGGGGCGGGTCGCGCTGGTCTCTCTGTTCGTCGGGGCCGACGGCGTGGGCTGGAGCGAGGAGGAGGTCGCCCGGCACCTGGCGGCCCTCGACCGCGCGGCGAGGTGGATGGAGCAGGAGGCCGGCCGGTATGGCGCGAGCCTCGGCGTGGGGACGGCCGAGGTGTATTTTCAGGTGGACGGCGAGACGACCCCCGAGGTGGACATGGTGGTCGCCCAGAGCGGCGGCGAGGTCGGCCTGTTCGAGGCCGACATGACCGTCCGCGCCCTGACCCTGATGAGCCGGGCCGCCGCCGAGCTGGGATTCCGCGACGCGGTGGACTTCGTCCAGGAGGTCGCCGCGAGGCTCCCCGGATCGACCGCGGCCTGGCTCCTGCACCTGCGGCTGGCCGGGCGGTCGTTCGCCGTGCCGCTGGATCGGACCGAGCTGGACGGCGTGGGCCTGGCCTTCTGCCACGCCCGCCAGGCCAACTTCACCGAGCCCCTGATCCGCCCCCCCGCCCCCCGCGCGGCGGTGCTCGCCCACGAGGTCCTCCACCTCTTCGGCGCCCAGGACAAGTACGGCTGGCCGCTCTCCCACTTCCCTCCCCGCACCGTGACCCGCCGCGACGTGATGCGCCTCGACACCGAGCGGCTTTCCGAACTCCGGGTCGACCCCCTGACCGCGGGCGAGCTGGGGTGGACCCCCTGAACCTTCGGCCGACGCAAGGCGTCCGTAGATTCGTCGGATCGCCATCGCTCGATGCGGCTGGATTCGGGGCCCGCGCCGGGATACGATGGCCGCGGAATCCTCTCCCCCCGTTGGTGCACTGACGCGTCCCGCCTCCCGCGTCCCGTTTCGGCTCCCGACCGAGGAGCAACCATGTCCCAGTCGCCGCCGGCCTCCCTGCACGACCCCGACTTCGACGAGCCCGGGACGGCCGCCGTCAAGGCGGTCAAGGCCGAGGGCCTGGCTCACGCCGGTCGGCCCGACGACGCTTCGGGGGCCGGGATCTGGGGCCACTCGCGGCTCCTGCTGGCCCGCCTCGCGCCCGCTCCGCTGGCCCCCCTCGTGCTCCGTCCCCCATCCGGGGGGCTGATCGCGGACCTGGCCCGCGTCTATGCGACTATTCTTCTGGTGGGATTGAGCCAGCTCCTGGCCTGGTTGCGGCTCGTCGAGTTGGGGCTCCGGGGGCCGGCCGGCCTCGGGAACGCTTCGGCCGTCTGCGACGCGAAGGCCGGTCCCGGGGAATCGGCGGGGGCGTCCGATCCGCTGGTCTTCCGTCGCGTGGGGGACGTCGTCCGAGTCCGGACCCGCGAAGGGGTCGGCCGGATTGCGGTCGTCCGCGAGAAGGCGGGGGGGATCCGGATCCAGATCGCCCCGCCCCCCCGGGCGTCCGCGGGCGAGTTGAGCGTCGGGGATCTCGGGCTCCTGGCGTTGACGGGGTGTCTCGGCTTCCTGGCGATCGTCCTCGTCCGCACGGTCCGCGAGCAGTTCCGCATCACCGAGGTCGTCGTCCTGCGGGGGGGCTGGATCGGGATCCGGCGCCCGGGGTCGGAACGCGGCCACGAGAGCCATCCGCTCTCCGAGGTCCGCGACCTGGGTTGCGGGCGGTCCACGCCCCTCCTCTGGGCCCTGATCGCCGGCGAAGTGGGCTCCGTCGGAGGGCAGGGCGGCCTGCTCCGGTCGATTCGGGGCTGGAATCCGTTCCGACGGCCGACGATCCGGTTCGGGTGCCGGGGAGAGACGGTCCGGTTCGGCGACGCCTTGTCGCGGGACGAGGCCCGGTACGTCGTCTCGCTCCTCCGGGCCGGGATGGAGGGGGCCGGGCAGCCCGGGCAGGCCCCGGGGGACGCGGCGATGAAATCCTGGGACGCGAAGGGGGCGGGCGACTGGCCGGCGATCCCCTGGCAGGTCCGGGCCATCGTCTATCTCGGCCTCTGGACGGGAGTCGGGGGCGGCCTGCTGGCGATCGCCGAGCTTCGCCGACTGTCCCGGCCCGACGCCGCCGAGGACCTCGCCGTGATCCTCGGCGAAGGGACGGCCCGGGGGGCGATCCCGCTCGTCTGGGGGGACTGGGGGCACATCCGATATCGGATCGGCGGCGGCGACGGGCCGGGGGGAGGCTATTCGTCGGGAGGGACGATCTCCGTGACCCCCGGCGGGATGAGCTTCGTGGAGATCGGCGGGATCGGCGAGCTTCGGGGCCGTATCGACGACCTTCGGGCCCTCGGCAACGGCCTGGTCTTCCGGGGCGAACGCGCCCGCTGGGCCCTGCGGCTCCTGAACCTCTGGGCCCTGACCCGGGCCGCGGCGACGATCGCCGCCTGCGTGGCGACGGTCCGGCGTCATCCTCGGGCTCGGCCGGCCCTAACCGCCCTGGCCTGCCTGGGCCTGGCCGAGGGGCTCGCCTGGATCGGGCTGACGAGCGTCCGCGAGCCGGTCCTCGCCCTAAGCCTGATCGCCCCGACCCTGGTCTTGGTCGCGCTCGGCCGCCCGGACGTCCGATCGTATTTCCTTCGAGGCGGCGGTTCGTCGCCGGGGGAGGCCGATCGAGTCTGGGCCGAGGCCGCGCGCGACCTGGCGTGAATCCGGGCTTTCGGGCGGCTCACCTTGCCGATCGGCGGGCTCGCCGCGACAATGTGTTCAGACAGGATCGAAACCCAGGACCCCCCGGACGACGCCCCGTGCCCACCTCCGAAACCGCGACGCCCCCGCTCACACCGACCTCGTCCGAGGACAAGTCGAACCAGCGCGTCCGGCGGATGTTCGCGTCGATCGCCAAGCGGTACGACCTGCTCAACCACCTGCTGAGCCTGAACATCGACCGTTCCTGGCGGCGCTTCACCACGCGGACGGTCCCCCCGTCGCCGGGCGTGCCGGTCCTCGACTGCTGCACCGGCACGGCGGACCTGGCGCTGGAGTACCACAAGGCCGGGAAGGGCCGGTCGCCGATCGTGGGGGCCGACTTCTGCCGCGAGATGCTCCTCGTCGGCGACAAGAAGGTCCGGAAGGCCAAGGCCGAAGGCCTGGTGACGCTGGTCGAGGGGGACGCCCAGCATCTGCCCGTGCCCAGCGACACCTTCGGGGTGGTCAGCGTGGCCTTCGGCCTCCGGAACGTCCGCGACACGGTCGCCGGGCTGGACGAGCTGATCCGGGCGGCGAAGCCGGGGGGCAAGGTGGCCGTCCTGGAGTTCTCCCGCCCCCGGGGCCGCGTCCTGGGGCCGATCTATCTCGGCTTCTTCCGCAAGATCCTCCCCCGGATCGGCCAGGCGATCGCCCCGAACCAGGACTCGGCCTACCATTACCTCCCGAAGACGGTCCTGGAGTTCCCCGACGGCCAGGAGCTGCTGGACCTGATGGGTTCGCGAGGGCTCGTCGACCTGGAGATGCACCCGCTGACCTTCGGGATCGCGACGCTCTACGTCGGCGTCAAGCCGGCCGCCCGATCATGACGACCGAGCCTCCCCTCGTCCTGGCGATCACCGGAGCCAGCGGCGCGCTCTACGCCCTGGCCCTGCTCAGGACGCTGCTGGGCCTGGGCCGGACGGTCCACATGACGATGAGCCCGAGCGCCGTCGAGGTCTTCCGGGCCGAGGTGGGCCGCGCCCCCTCGCTCGACGCCTTCCGGGCCGAGGATCTGCTCGACGAGCCTGGGCCTGGGAAGCTGGTCTACCACGACCACCGGAACTTCTCGGCGGGGATCGCCAGCGGGTCTTTCCTGACCGCCGGCATGGTGGTCGTCCCCTGCAGCATGAGCACGCTGGGCTCGATCGCCCACGGCATCACGACGAACCTGATCACCCGCGCGGCCGACGTCCACCTTAAGGAGCGTCGCAAGCTGATCCTGGTGCCTCGCGAGACCCCCCTGAGCCTCGTCCACCTGGAGAACATGGTGCAGGTCACCCGCGCCGGGGCGATCGTCCTCCCCGCCGCGCCCGCCTGGTATCACCGACCCAAGGGGCTGGAGGACATGGTCGCCTTCGTCGTCGGCCGGATCTGCGACCAGCTCGGAGTCGCCAACCGCCTGATCCCGCGATGGGGCGAAGGGGAGGGGGCCGACTGATGGCCGACCCCTCCTCAAGCCTGGCCGCCGGCCGGGTCGTGCTGATCACCGGCGCATCGGCCGGGCTGGGCGCGGCGATCGCCCGCGAGGTCGTCCGCCGGGGCGAGGCCCGGGCGCTCGTCCTGGTCGCCCGCCGGGCCGACCGCCTGGACGCGCTCGCAGCCGAGCTGCGAGGGGTGGCTCCCGGCGTCGAGGTCCTGACGATCTCGGCCGACCTCTCCGAAGCCGACGCGTGCAGGAGGACGGCCGAAGAGGCGGTCGCGCGGTTCGGCGGCGTCGACGTGCTGGTGAACAACGCCGGCCTCGGCCTGCCGACCCTGTTCGCGGATTCGCCCGTCGAGGACCTGGTGCGGCAGGTCGCGGTCAATCTCACGGCCCCGATCCTGCTCACGCGGCATCTAGTCGGCACGCTCACCGCGAGGCGGGGGACGGTGATCAACATCGGCTCGGCGATCACCTGCGTGGCGAACTCGGCCCTCGGGGCCTACGGCGCGACCAAGGCCGGGCTCGCCTACTGGAACGACGCGATCCGCCGCGAGCTGGAGCGCGACGGCGTGACCGTCTGCCTCGTCGAGCCGGGGCCCATCAAGACCGAGTTCTCCGACGCCTTCCAGAAGCTCGCCCGCGACGGGGCCCGGCCGCACCCGGTGGTCGAAACCCCCTCGGGCTGGATGACCGCCGACGTGGACGACGTGGCGCGGCGGGTCGTCGGCCTGCTGTCGCGGCCGAAGCGTCGGCTCTCCGTCCGACGCCGGATGGTCTGGCCGTTCCGGGCGATGGGGGCGCTGGCCTGGGCGTTCCCGGCCCTGGGGGACTGGTTCGTCACCCGCGTTTTCGGCGTGGATCAGGCTTCGGGACGCGCCCGGGAGGCTCGCTAAACGTCATGTCGATCGCACTGCGGCGCGTCCGCGACTATCTGGAGCTGGTACGGTTCAGCCACACGCTGTTCGCGCTGCCGTTCGCCCTGCTGGGGGCCGTGCTGGCGGCCTGGGGATCGGACGGACTGGAGGGGAGGCCCCGCGACTGGCTGGGAATCTTGCTCTGCATGGCGACGGCCCGCTCGGCGGCCATGGCGTTCAACCGGCTCGTCGACCGCGACGTGGACGCCAAAAACCCCCGCACCGCCGGCCGGCACATCCCCCGGGGGGCGCTCTCGCCGGCGGCCGTGGCGTTGTTCACCCTGGCCTGCGCGGGGGCGTTCGTCGCCTCGACCCTGATCTTCCTGCCGAACCCCTGGCCGCTGCGGCTCTCGGTCCCGGTGCTGCTCTGGCTGCTGGCCTACTCGTACACCAAGCGGTTCACCAGCCTGGCGCACTTCTGGCTGGGGGCCTCGCTGAGCCTTTCGCCGATCGCCGCCTGGATCGCGCTGCGGGGCGACGTCGCCTGGGCTCCCGTCCTGCTCGGCCTGGCCGTCTTCTGGTGGGTCTCCGGCTTCGACCTGATCTACGCCTGCCAGGACGCCGAGTACGACCGGAGCGTCGGCCTGAACAGCGTGCCCGCACGGCTGGGGGCGGCCGGGGCCCTGCGGCTGGCGGCCTTCTGCCATGCCCTGATGGTCGTCGCCCTCGTCGGACTAGGGCTGTTCTACCCGCTGGGCCCGATCTACTACGCGGGGGTAGCCGCCGCCGCCGCGCTCCTGGTCTACGAGCACTCCCTGGTGCGGCCGGACGACCTGGACCGTGTCAACGTGGCCTTCTTCCACGTGAACGTCATCATCAGCGTCGGGCTGCTGGCCGTCACGATCCTCGACCTGATCGTCTGACGCGATGGGTTCGGCCCCTCCCGCGGCAATGTCGCGGCAGACGTTGCCGTAGGATTCAATCAGGACTAAAATTCCAGAAACCGCCCGGGCTCGCGGGCCGAACCGCTATTCGAGGATGGGAGCTGCAATGGCCGACGACGTCGCTCGTCTGAAGGTGATTCGCGAGAAGGTGGAGGCCGGAGAGCGGCTCAGCTTCGAAGACGGCCTGGCGATGGAGGCGTCGAGCGACATCCTGGAGCTGGGGGCGCTGGCCAACCTCGTCCGCGAGCGGAAGAACGGCAACCTCGGGTTCTACAACGTCAACACCCACATCAACCCGACCAACGTCTGCGTCTACACCTGCGACTTCTGCGCGTTCCGGGCCGACCTGGACGAGCCCAAGGCCTACGTCCTCTACCGCGACCAGGTGACCGAGCGGGCCCGCGAGGCGAGCGCCCGCGGCGCGACCGAGATGCACATCGTCGGCGGGCTGCACCACAAGCTCAAGCTCGACTACTACTGCGACGTCATCCGCTGGATCAAGGATGTCGCCCCCGAGATCCACGTCAAGGCGTACACCGCCGTGGAGATCGAGTTCTTCGCCAGGATCACCCGCGTCTCGACCGAGGAAGTGCTGAAGCGCCTGATCGACGCCGGCCTGGGGAGCCTCCCCGGCGGCGGGGCCGAGATCTTCCACCCCGAGGTCCGCGAGAAGATCTGCGGGGCCAAGGCGACGACCGAGCAATGGCTCGACGTCCACCGCACCGCCCACCGACTGGGGCTGCATTCGAACGCCACGATGCTCTACGGCCACATCGACGGCCCGGTCCACCGCATCGACCACATGGTCCGCCTCCGCGAGCTGCAGGACGAGACCGGCGGCTTCCAGACCTTCATCCCGCTGGCCTTCCACCCGGACAACTCCGAGATGGCCGACATCCCCAAACCCTCGGGGATGATGGACCTGAAGACGATGGCCATCAGCCGGCTGATGCTGGACAACTTCCCGCACATCAAGGCCTACTGGGTCATGCTCGGCCTCAAGACCGCCCAGGTCGCCCTGGCGTTCGGGGCCGACGACATCGACGGCACCGTAGTCCACGAGAAGATCTACCACGAGGCCGGGGCCGAGACCCCCCAGGAAGTGACGGTCGACGAGATCCGCCGCCTGATCGCCGAGGCCGGTCGCGTCCCCATCGAGCGCGACACCCTCTACCGCGAGATCCGCCGCGAAGGGGGCCGCTGGACGGCCGGCTCCAAGATCAAGACCCCCGGCCTGGTCGTGCTGAACTCCTGATCGATTGGCCTTGCCCGTCTCCCGGGCCCCTGGCATCCTCCCGGCGATCGCCGGCGCGCACGAGGCGCGTCGGCCGTCCTGGCCGAAAGGATGCGGGCATGCAACCGATCTTGTTCGAACTTCTGGGCTTCAAGGTCCACGCCTACGGCCTGATGATGGCCCTGGCCTGCTCCTCGGCCCTGGGAATCTCGGTCTGGCGGGCCCGTCGCGAGGGGATGGACGCCGACGTCGTCTATGAGCTGGCGACCTGGCTGTTCTTGGGGGGCGTCGTCGGCGCGCGGGCCCTCTACGTCCTCGTCTGGCCCGAGTCGCTCCGATCGCCGCTCGACCTGTTCCGGGTGTGGGAAGGGGGCGGGGTCTTCTACGGCTGCATCCTCGGCGGCCTGGGCGGGACGCTGCTGTACCACCGGCGAAAGCCCTTCCCGTTCCTGAAGATGGCCGACGTCGTCGCCCCGGCGCTGGCGGTCGGGGCCTTCTTCGGCCGGATCGGCTGCCACCTTAATGGCTGCTGCCACGGCGCGGTGACGGAATCCGCCTGGGGCGTCCGCTTCCCCGCCGGCTCGCACGCCTGGGCCGAGCACGTCGATCTCGGCCTGATCCCGCCCGAGGCCGCCTGGTCGCTGCCGGTCCACCCGACCCAGCTCCTGGCGGCGTTCGCAGGCCTCGCGCTCCTTGTCGCCCTGACGGCCTACTTCCCGTTCCGGCGTCGGCCGGGGCAGGTGATGGCGCTCTTGATGATCGCCTATCCGATCAGCCGGTGGCCCGTCGAGATGCTCCGCGGCGACGACCCGGGCCTGGTCGCCGGCCTGACGATCTCGCAGCTCATCAGCCTGGCCCTCTGCGCGGCCGGCGCGGCCCTCTGGCTGCGGCTCCGAAGCGAGGAAGGCGGGCCGACGCTGGCCGCGGCCGCCCGGGAAGCCCGGGTCGTCCCCACCTGAGTTGGGCCGGGGTCACTCCCCGTTTGGGCCGGGGTCCTTGCGGCGGGCCTTGGTCTCGCTGTGCTTCTTCTTGGACGCCAGCCGGCGCTTCTGGGAGCCGAGGGTCGGCCGCGACGGGCGTCGCGGCTTGGGGCGCTCGCAGGCCTTGGCGACCAGTTCGACCAGGCGCTCGACGGCCTCGCGTCGGTTCGTCTCCTGGGTCCGCCCGGCCTGGGCGAGGATCGAAAGGAAGCCGTCGGCACCGATCCGACGCCCCGCCAGCGTGAACAGCCTCCGGCGCACATCCTCGGGCAGCGACGGCGAGTTCGTGGCGTCGAACCGCAGGCGGACGGCCGTGGAGACCTTGTTGACGTTCTGGCCGCCGGGGCCCGAGGATCGGATGAACTCGAAGTCGAGCTCCCCCTCGTCGAGCGACACCCGTTCGTTGACTTCGATCATGGCGTGCCGTCCAGCCGTCCCGAGATGAGCCACTCCGCGTCCCCACATCTCAAGTGTATCCCGCCCGCCTCGAAATCGCCCCGGAACTTCGCAAGGCGGTCGGGGCGCGGGACATCCTCACGGCGGCTTCATGGATTCTTCACGATCGCCGGTTAGACTGAAGCGGAAGCGAACGGGCGGGCCGCCGAGCGGCGGCGCGTCCTCGAACCCTCCCTGACACGAGGATGAGCGACCCATGCGGTCTTGGCGCGAACGAGCCTGGCTCCCGGCCCTCGGTGCGGCCCTGGCGGTCGTAGGCGGGTGCGGCGGCGGCGACGTCACCCCGACGGAGACGATCATCATCGACGGCTCCAGCACCGTCTTCCGGATCAGCAAGGCGGCCCAGGAGGCCTTCGCCGAGGTCGACCCGGACGTCACGGTGGTCGTCGACAACCACGGCACCGGCGGCGGCTTCAGCCGCTATCTCCAGGGCGAGGTCGACATCGTCGACGCCTCGCGCGACGCCAAGCCCGACGAGGAATCCAAGGCGAAGAGCCAGGGCATCGAGTGGACCCGCCTGATCGTGGGCTACGACGGCATCACCCTGGCGACCAACGACAAGAACGACTTCGCCAAGTCCCTCACCGTCGAGCAGCTCAAGAAGCTCTGGGAGCCCGGCTCGACCGTCCGGACGTGGAAGGACCTCGACCCTTCGTGGCCCGACCGCAAGATCGTCCTGTACTCGCCCGACAACGACTCCGGCACCTTCGAGTTCTTCACCGAGGCGATCGTCGGCAAGGCGGGGAGCCAGCGCGAGGGAGTCCAGCAGAGTTCGGACGACAACATCCTGATCAACGGCGTCGCCGGCGACCCGGACGGCCTCGGATACTTCGGTTACGCCTATTACGCGGCCAACCGCGAACGCCTGCACGCCCTGGCCGTGCAGGCCGGGCCCGACGCCCCGGCCGTCCTCCCCAGCCCCGAGAGCATCGCCGACAAGAGCTATCGCCCGCTCTCGCGCCCGCTCTACCTGTTCGTCAAGAACTCGGCGACGCGGCGGCCCGAGGTGGGGCGATTCCTGAAGTTCTACCTCGACAACATCTCGACGCTCGCCGTGAAGGGCGGTTACGATCCACCGACGCCGCAGGACGACCTCGCCAACCGCACGGCGCTCGCCCGGCCCATGTCGGCGGGGGACGCCGCGGCGCCGGATCCGACGCCGACGTCCGCCCCGGCGCCCGCGACCCCGTGAGCGAGCGACCCCCTGAAGACCGTCCCGTCCCCGGCCCTTCCGACACGATCATGACTCAAGACGCGTCGACTCCGCCGAACACCCCCCCGCCGGAAGTCGACGCGTGGGGCGGGCAGTCTCGGATCTCGGCCCTCGCCGAGGTCCTCGCCCCCGTGCTGCTGGCCGCCTGCGGCCTCGTCACGGTCCTGACGACGATCGGCATCCTGCTGGTCCTGGCGGTCCAGAGCGTGGAGTTCTTCCTGAAGGCCGGCATCGGCGTGGGCGAGTTCCTGTTCGGGACGGTGCTCAAGCCCGAGGCTTCGCCGCCGAAGTTCGGCATCCTGCCGCTGATCTGGGGGACCTTCCTGATCGCCCTGGGGTCGTCGCTCATCGCCCTCCCGATCGGCCTGATGAGCGCGATCTATCTGAGCGAGTACGCCCCCCGAGTCGTCCGGGCGGTCCTCAAGCCGACCCTGGAACTGCTCGCCGGCGTCCCCACGATCGTCTACGGCTACCTGGCCCTGCTTTTGATCACGCCGTTACTCAAGACGGTTTTGGAGCCGCTCGGCTTCCGGGTCGAGCAGTTCAACGCGCTCTCGGCGTGCATCGTCGTGGGGGTGATGATCGTCCCGCTAGTCTCGTCGCTGAGCGAGGACGTCCTCTCCGCCGTCCCCCAGGGCCTCCGCGAGGCGGCCTACGGGCTGGGGGCGACGAAGTTCGAGGTCTCGACGCGGATCGTGCTGCCGGCCGGGCTCTCGGGCGTGGTGGCCTCGTTCATCCTGGCGATCAGCCGGGCGGTGGGCGAGACGATGGCCGTGGTCCTGGCGGCGGGCATGATGCCCCAGATCACGCTCAACCCGCTGACCTCGGTCGAGACGATGACGACCTACATCGTCCAGGTCATCGGCGGCGAGGCGTCGTACGGCACGCCCAAGTACCTCTCGCTCTTCGCCGTCGGGCTGGCGCTCTTCGGGATCACGCTGACGCTCAACATCCTGTCCAGCCTGGTGCTCAGGCGTTACCGCGAGGTCTACCAATGAGCGACGCGGCGGCCGACTCGTTCCGACCGCACCGCCGGATGCGGCGCTGGCTGGGGCCGGTCTTCGGCGCGGCCTGCTTCGTGGCGACCCTGACCGGCGTCGTCGTGCTCACGGTGCTGATGGGGGCGATCCTGGCGGCCGCGCTCTCCGGGCCCCCCCACTCGCCCTGGCACGACCTCGGGGCCAACCTCCGCGAGCTGTCCGCGCTGCTGGGGCGACTCCTGGCGAACCGGCAGTCGAGCGACCCGGCCGTCGCCGGCTACCACGTCGGGGTGATCGGCAGCCTCTGGCTGTTGGGGCTGGTCGCGGCGATCGGCATCCCGGTGGGGATCGGCGCCGGGGTGTTCCTGGAGGAATACCTGCCGGCGGGGCGGATCCGGCGGATCATCCAGACCAACATCGCCAACCTGGCGGGCGTCCCGTCGATCGTCTACGGCATCCTCGGGCTGGCGCTGTTCGTGCGGGCCTTCGGGGTCCGCGGGCTGGCGCTGGGGCCGTCGCTCCTGGCCGGCGTGTTGACGCTCGGCCTGCTGATCCTGCCGACGATCGTGATCACGACCCAGGAGGCCCTGCGGACGGTCCCCTCCTCGCTCCGCCAGGCGGCGTTGGCCCTGGGGGCGACGCGGTGGCAGGTGATCAGCGGCCACGTCCTGCCGGCGGCCCTGCCGGGGATCATGACCGGGACGATCCTGGGGCTCTCGCGGGCCGTGGGCGAGACGGCGCCGCTCCTCATGGTGGGGGCGGCCGGCTCGCTGCTGAGGGCGCCGCGGGGCCCGCTGGACCGCTACACGGCCCTCCCGGTGGAGATCTACAACTACGCCAAGGAGCCGAATCGAGATTTCCAGGCGGTCGCCGCCGGCGGTATCCTGATCCTGGTGGTGCTGCTGCTGTCGATGAACGCGGTCGCCATCCTGATCCGGAACCGCTTCCGTCGCGCCCGCTGAGTCGATCGATCGAGCCCCCTCCTCCAACCCCGGCGACCCGCCCATGAACGCCTCCGAGAGCCGCGTGCAGCAGGCCCCGCCCGTCCCCGACGCCGAGGCGGCAGACCTCGCGCCGCCGACGCCCCGGCCCGACGATCCGACGGTCCTGCAGACCCGCGGGCTCCACATCTGGTACGGCCGTTCGCTCGCCCTGAAGCACATCGACATCGACATCCCCCGCCACAAGATCACCGCCATGATCGGGCCGTCCGGCTGCGGCAAGAGCACCCTGCTGCGCTGCTTCAACCGGATGAACGACCTGATCGCCGAGGCCCGGATGGAGGGGGAGATCCGCTTCGACGGCGAGTCGATCGCCGGCCCCAAGGTCGACGCCGTGGCGCTCCGGCGGCGCATCGGCATGGTCTTCCAGAAGCCGAACCCGTTCCCCAAGAGCATCTACAACAACATCGCCTGGGGGGCGCGGATCAACGGCTACCGCGGGGACATGGACGACCTGGTCGAGCGTTCGCTCCGCCGCGCCGCCCTGTGGGACGAGGTCAAGAACAAGATCCATCGCTCCGGCCTGGAGCTGTCCGGCGGTCAGCAGCAGCGGCTCTGCATCGCGCGGACGCTGGCCGTGGAGCCCGAGGTGATCCTGATGGACGAGCCCTGCTCGGCGCTCGACCCGATCTCGACCGCCCGGGTCGAGGACCTGATGGACGACCTCAAGGACGACTACACGATCGTGATCGTCACCCACAACATGCAGCAGGCCCGCCGCGTCAGCGACATGACCGCCTGCCTCATGCCCGACGAGGCCGCGACCGACGGCCAGCGCACCGGCGTCCTCGTCGAGTTCAGCCCCACCGACCTGCTCTTCACCAACCCCAAGGACAAGCGGACCGAGGCGTACATCACCGGCCGCATCGGCTGATCTCGGCGCCGAGCGTCCGCCTCGGCTTCCGTCTTGTCGTTCCCCCCGCCGACGGGTAGCCTGGTCTGTTCGACTCCACGCCCGCGATCCGCCTCGCGGCACCCCAACTCGACCCTCCGATCCGGACGCGCAATGGGCATCCTCGATTATTTCTCAAGGGGTTACGTCATCAACCTGCCGTCCCGGACCGACCGCAGGCGCGAGACGGAGGCCATGTTCCGTCGCGTGGGGCTGGTGGATTGGCGGGAGCACATCGAGTTCCACGCGGCGACCCGCCCCCGGTCGGCAGAAGGGTACGCCAGCCTCGGGGCCCGCGGCGGTCTGCTGAGCCACACGGCGGTCCTCCGCAAGGCGCTCGACCAGGGGGCGAGGAACGTGCTGGTGATGGAGGACGACCTGGAGATCTCCCCGGAGTTCGTCGCCAAGGGCGAGGCCATCGCCGAGGCGCTGGACCGCGAGGAATGGGGCTTCGCCTACTTCGGCCACTGCCTGGACGACCTCGGCGAGCCGATCCCCGGCCGCCCGCTCCAGCGCTACGACGGCCCGATCCTGCTGGCCCACTTCCTGGCGGTCAACGGGACGGTCCTGCCTCGCCTCGTCGAGTTCATGGAGTCGGTCGACAAGCGGCCCGCCGGCCACCCCGACGGCGGCCCGATGTTCGCCGACGGCGCCCTGACGTTCTTCCGGATGCGAAACCCCGACGTGCTGACGCTGGCGGCCAACCCGAACCTGGGCCTCCAGCGTTCCTCGAAGAGCGACATCACGACGAGGTGGTTCGACGAGATCCCGGGGGTCGGCGCGGTCGCCCGGCCCCTCCGGCGGGTGAAGAGGTGGCTCAAGCGATAATCCGCCGGCCGCGACCCGAGGACCCTCGCATCCCCGCCCCGCCCCCGCACACCGTTCGACGGGCCATCACGAGCATGTCCGACTGGCGAGACCCCCTGGACCGCTGGATCGATTCGAGGGCCGATCGGCTTCGGGAGATCCGTCGCCACCTCCACGCCCATCCCGAGCTGAGCCGCGAGGAGTACCAGACGACCCGATTTCTCGCCGACCGGCTCGAAGAGGCCGGGATTCCCTACTCGCTGGTCCCTTCGCGGCGGGGGATCCTGGCGGGTAACCTCGACGCCGGCCGGCCGATCGTGGCCTTCCGCGCCGACGTCGACGCCCTGCCGATCGCCGACGCGAAGGACGACGTCTCCTATCGGTCGACCCGCGACGGCGTCATGCACGCCTGCGGGCACGACGCCCACGCGACGATGGCCCTCGGGGCGGCCGAGGCCCTCTGGGCCTGCCGCGACGTCCTCCCGGCGCGAATCCTCTGGCGGGCCGTGTTCCAGCCCGCCGAGGAGGTGGGCGAGGGGGCCCGCGAGATGGTCGCCGCCGGCGCGATGGAGGGGGTCCGGGCCGTGGCGGCCCTGCATGTCGACCCCGAGCGGCCGGTCGGCCGCGTCGGCTGCCGTCGCCACGAGATGACGGCCTTCTGCCACGACCTCGACGTCGTCGTGCGGGGGGTCGGCGGCCATGCGGCCCGCCCCCACCAGGCCAGCGATCCGCTCCTGGCCGCCGCCCAGTTCCTCGCGACGGTCTACCAGGCGATCCCCCGGAGCGTCGACTCGCGCGACCCCACCGTCGTCACCTTCGGCAGCCTGCACGCCGGGACCGGGGGCAACGTCATCGCCGAAGAGGCCGTCCTCCGGGGCACGATCCGCACGCTGTCGCGCCAGGCCACCCAGCGCGTCGCCGAGCGGCTGAAGCAGATCGCCGACGGCCTGGGCGAGGCGACTGAGACGTCGATCGAGCTGACCCTGAGCCACGGCACCGACGGCGTGTTCAACGATCCCGAGGTCACCGCCGTCTGCACCCGTGCCGCCGCGGAGATCCTCGGGGCCGGCCACGTCGACGAGATCCGCCTCCCCAGCATGGGGGGCGAGGACTTCTCGGGCTACCTGGCGGAGGCCCCCGGCTGCCTGCTCCGCCTCGGCACGGCGACGCCTGGCAACCCCGCGCACCACCTGCACTCGCCGTCCTTCGACATCGACGAGCGGGCCCTGACGCTCGGGGCGAAGCTCCTCGCCCGGTCGGCCGTGCTCATGGCCGAGGCCTTCGCGGTGCCCCTCGACGACGCGGGTTCATGAATTCTTCGCGCAAGGTTCATCTCGGCGACAACGCCGGCTGTACACTTGAGTGCGGTGACGAACGCCCGCGGGCCCACCCCCCCCGCCTCGCTCAACGGACCCGACGCCCATGCCCAAGCCGAAAATCCTCATCGTCGAAGACGAGCGGTCGCTGGTCGAGATCCTCTGCTGCAACCTCGAGCGGGAAGGATACGAGACGATCGTCGCCGGCGACGGAGTCGAGGGGCTCCGGCAGGCCCAGCTCAAGTCGCCCGACCTGATCGTGCTCGACCTGATGCTCCCGCTGAAGGGGGGCTTGGACGTCTGCCGCGAGCTGAAGGCGAGCCCCCGGACCAGGGACGTCCCGGTCGTCATGGTGACCGCGCGGGGCGAGGAGTCGGACCAGCTGGTGGGCTTCGCCACGGGCGCCGACGACTACGTGACGAAGCCCTACAGCATGAAGGTGCTGATCCAGCGGATCAAGAAGGAGCTGCGTCGCGCCCAGGCCCGCGAGGAGACCCCCGCCGGCTCCCAGATCGCCAGCCAGGGGGTGATGATCGACCGCCACAGCCATCGTGCGTTCTATCGGGATCAGGAGCTGATCCTGACTCCCACCGAGTTCCGCCTGCTGGAAGTCCTGCTCCGGCAGATCGGCCGGGCGTTCACCCGCTACGAGCTGATGGACGCCGCCATCGGCGAGGACGCCGTGGTCCTGGAACGGACGATCGACGTCCACGTCAAGAGCCTCCGCAAGAAGCTGGGGGAGGCGGGCGACCTCATCGAAACCGTCCGGGGCGTGGGATATCGATTCCACGAGCCGCGGCTTGTGGGCGCCTGACCGCGTCGTCGCCGGCCGCTTCGTCGTTTCGCGACCGCCGGGCCGACGTCTCCGCCGAGCGTTCCGGCACGAGTTCGGCCCGGACCACCGACACCTCGCGCGGGGCCTCGATGCCCAGTCGCACCTGGCCCCCCTCCAGCCGCACGACCGTCACGCAGACGTCGTCGCCGATGTAGAGCCTTTCCATGAGCTTCCGCGTCAAGACCAGCATGGCGTGGTGTCCCCTCGTTCGTCCCTGATGCCCGTCCTCAGCCTCGGGGCTCCCGCCGCGGAAGCGACCGGCTCCGCTCATCAGGGTGTCTGCTGGAAATCTAGGTCACGACCCCCTAGGATTGGGAGTCGATCGGAGAGAATGCGCAAAATTTCGGAGTCGCCTCCGCGTGCGGCGACGCGACCCGGCGCCCTCCGATCCCGGAGGCCCTCCCTCCCGCGAGCCTCCCGCCCCACGGGCGCGAGGAGTGCCGGGGTCGGCCCCGGCCCGGTCTGGTCCGCGATCCGCATTGCTGGGAAAGGGTGACGATGTCTGCTGCTCATTCGGCCGTGATCATCATCGGCTCGGGGTCCGCCGGGCTCACCGCCGCCATCTACGTCGCGCGGGCCAACCTGGCCCCGCTGGTCCTCGAGGGGAGGGAGCCGGGCGGTCAACTCACGCTCACGACCACGGTCGACAACTTCCCCGGCTTCCCGGAGGGAATCGAGGGCCCCGACCTCATGGACCGGATGCGCAAGCAGGCCCAGCGGTACGGGGCCGAGACGCGCTGGGAGACCGTCTTCGAGGCCGACCTCTCGAAGCGGCCGTTCACGATCAAGACGACCGACGACCCCTCCGGCGACCCCTCCAGCGGCGACATCCGCACGTACACCGCCGACGCGCTCATCATCGCCACGGGTGCCGCGGCCCGCTGGCTCGGCATCGAGGGCCCGTACAAGGGCAACGGCGTCACCACCTGCGCCACCTGCGACGGGGCCCTCTACAAGGGCAAGGAGATCGCCGTCGTCGGCGGCGGCGACTCGGCCATCGAGGAGGCCACGTTCCTCACCCGGTTCGCGACCAAGGTCACGCTCATCCACCGCCGCGAGGACTTCCGCGCGTCGAAGATCATGCAGGACCGCCTGAAGGACCATCCCAAGATCGAGTACGCCCTCAACTCGGTCGTCGAGGAGATCCTGGGCGACGCCAGCGACGGCGCGCCGCAGCTCCAGGGGGTCCGGCTCCGTTCCACGGCGGACGACTCCAGCCGTGACCTGAAGATCGCCGGGCTGTTCCTGGCGATCGGCCACGACCCGAACTCGACCGTCTTCAAGGGACAGCTCGCGATGACGCCTGAGGGCTACATCCTGAACCGGACCGCCCTGGCCTGGAAGGACGACGGGGCCCCGGACGGGCTGCTCGAAACGCTCCCCAACTACGGCACCGCGACGAGCGTCGAAGGGGTCTTCGCCTGCGGCGACGTGGTCGATACCCACTACCGGCAGGCCATCACCGCCGCCGGCTCAGGATGCGCCGCGGCGATGGACAGCGAGAAGTGGCTCGAAACGCAGCACAAATGAGGAGGCCCGCCCCGCGCCTTCCGGTTCAGGTCGGGGGCGCGGCGGCGGCCTGGGCGCGGGGGAGCCGGACGAGGAACCGCGAGCCGGAGCCGAGCCGGCTGGTCACCTCCACCCGCCCCTCGAGCGACGAGACCAGGTGCTTGACGATGGCCAGGCCCAGGCCCGTCCCCCCCAGCTCGCGGCTCCGCGCCTTGTCGACGCGGTAGAACCGCTCGAAGATCCGCGCCTGGTCCTCACGCGGGATGCCGACGCCCGTGTCGCTCACCTCGACGGCCACCTCGGCCGCCGAGGCCGAACAGACGACCGCCACGCGCCCGCCGGGGGGCGTGTACTTGATCGCGTTGTCGATCAGGTTGTCGACGATCTGGCGGACCGCCTCCTCGTCGGCGAGGACCGTGACCTGGAGCCCCAGGCCTCCGGCGTCGATCGTCAGGGCGAGGTCCCCGGCCTCGGCGCGGTCGCGATGCGCTTCGACGCAGCGTTCGAGCACCGGGACGAGCGCGAGCGGCTCGTGCCGGAAGACGTCCTGGTTGGCCTCCAGGCGGGCGAGGCTGAGCATATCGCGGATGAGGGCGTCGAGCCGGTCGACCTGCTCGTCGATCCGTTCGAGGAACCGCCGGTTCACCGACGGGTCCTCCAGCGCCCAGTCGAGGAGGGTCTCGGCGTAGGCCTTGATCGACGCCAGCGGCGTCTTGAGTTCGTGGGAGGCGTTGGCGACGAAATCCTGGCGCATCCGTTCGAGGCGACGAAGGTCCGTCACGTCGTGGAACACGAGCACCGCGCCGGCGGTGGGATCTCCCGGCAACGGCGAGCCCCGGACGGCCAGGATCCGCGGCGCGGGCCGGAGGCCATCCCGACCCGGAAGCGCGAACTCGGAGAGATAGGCCTCGGGGTAGTTCAGCCGGAACGTCGCCTCGACGGCGTCCTGCACCTGCGGGCTCCGGATCAACTCGGGCATCAGCCGTCCGACCGAGGAGGCGTCCAGGCCGAACAGGGCGTCGGCGCTGGCGTTGGCGAAGAGGAGCCGCCTTCGGGGGTCGACGGCGAGCACGGCTTCCGCCATCGCCCCGAGCACCACCCGGAGCTGCTGGCGGTCGGCCTCGAGCCGGCGGGTCCGCTCGTAAAGCTCCGGGGCCGCGGCGTTGAAGGCGGCGACCATGGCCCCGAGCCTCCCCGCCGGCACGGTCAGGACCTGTCGCGCTCGCCGCCCCTCGGACAGCCTCCCCAGGCCCCTTGCGACTTCATCCGCAGCACGGGCCCGCCGCAGGGCGGTCGCGACGGCCGCGACCGCCGCGATCAGGACGAGGGCCGTTGCAAAGTAAGCCATCTTCGCCCATCCGAGACCCGTCCGCTTCTCTCATCATCACGTCCTTTCAGTATCAAATCTTCCGCCGAGCGGGTCAACGGTCGAGGGCCGGCCTGGGCTCGCGGACGAGTGGGGTCGAGGCCCGCGACAGCTCGTCGGCGTGGGTCACCCGGTTGCGGCCCTGGCGCTTCGAGTGGTAGAGCGCCAGGTCGGCGTTCTCGACCAGGCTCGCGGCGGAGGTCTGCGGGCCGATCTCCTTGTGGCGGATCGTGGCCGCGCCGAAGCTCGCGGTGACCGGCCGGACCTCCCACGAGCGGGCCTCCAGGGTGCGTCGGACCCGCTCGGCCATCGCCATGGCGCCGGCCCGGCCGGTCCCCGGCAGTAGGATCGCGAACTCCTCCCCGCCGTACCGCGCGACCACGTCGTGGTCGCGGGCGCAGCGGCGGACGATGGACGCGACCTGGCGCAGAACCTCGTCCCCCGCGGCGTGCCCGTGGGCGTCGTTGAACGACTTGAAAGCGTCCACGTCCATCAAGACGAACGAGAGCGGCAGGCGATGACGCACCGCGAACGAAAACGAGACGTCGAGGGAATCGATCAGGAACCGGCGGTTCCAGAGGTCGGTCAGGCCGTCGGTTGAGGCGACGCGCTGGAGGCGGTCCAGGTCGTCCTCCAGGCCGTTCCCCTTGGTCCGGAGCGAATCGATGGTCGCGTAGGCCTCCTCCAGCCGCGACCGCAGCCGGTGGATCTCGGCGAGGAGGGCCGGCTCCGCCTCGCCGTCGGTCCCCGAGCCTTTGCGTTCATCCCATCGGTCGTCGAACCAGCTCATAGGGCTGTGGCCTTCCCGTGCGTGGTCAGGCCCTCGGTCGGCGTCGTCCAGGCCTCTTCCCCGGGGGCCTTCACCCGTGGGCGGGACGTCGCGGAATCCCCGACCGGGGGCGACGAAGAGAGCCCGGCCCGACGGCGGCGCCCCCCCTCGCTATCACGAGAATAGGCCGGCGCGCCCGTCAGGGGGACGACGTTTCGAGTTTTCTGCGTGATGGGGGATTTGCTGCCTGCACGCAACGATGTCGCTGCCGATCGATGCGGTCAGCTGCTGGCGCTTCGATAGGAGCGGAGCGCGACGTGGAAGAATCGCCTGCTGACCCAGAGCGAGGCCAGGGCGACGGTCACGGTCCACGCGACCATGCCGGGGTCCAGCACGCGCACCATCACGTTCGCCGGCACGTTCGAGACCAGCAGGATCGGGATGATGAACGTGAAGACGTTGCCCAGCGGCTCGGCCCATCGCCCCGAGAAGATCTCGCGGGGGTAGCGGGCGAGGCTGGAGAAGAGCCACCACATCTCCATCAGGCTGGTGTTGCGGACCATCCAGACCGAGACCGAGGTCAGCATCATCATGAAGCTGTACGCGATGGCGACGCCGCAGGCGAAGGTCGCGAAGAAGGCCGCCACCCGCGTGGGGTCGAACACCCAGCCCTTCTGCACCAGGGCGATGATCATGAGGATCGCACCCATGACCAGGTTCGGCGCGGTCCCCCAGTCGATCCGGCGGCAGGAGATGAGGAACTGCTCGTCGATCGGCTTGAGCAGCAGGAAGTCCAGGTCTCCCGTCCGCACCAGTTCCGCGAACTCGTTGCAGTTCTCCAGGAACAGGGTCTCGATCAGCCCGTTCAGGGCGAAGAAGCACCCGACGAAAAAGAAGTAATCGGGCTCGCTCCAATTGGCGATGTGGCTGGTCTTCGCGAAGACGGTGCGGTAGAAGGCGATCAGGATGCCCATCCAGAGCAGCTCGACCGACACCTTGACCAGGAAGTTGCCGCGGAAGGCCATCTCGCGGGCCAGGGTGAAGCGGGCCAGCCCGCCCATCAGCCGCGCGTATCGGGTGACGCCAGGGACCACGGCTCAACCTCCGTAGGCGCTGTAGCGCCGCAGGCCTGCGCGGTAGAGCGTCCGCGCCAGGACGAGGAACGCGACCGCCCAGAACAGTTCCAGGCCCAGGTGGAGCAGGAGCTCCGTCCCCCGGATCTTGCCCTGGAACACCACGGCCGGGAAGTACGCCATGTACTGGAAGGGCAAGACCTTCAGGATTCCCGCCCAGGGCTGCGGCAGCAGGTCGAGCGGCAGCATGTGGCCGGAGATGAAGAAGTTGAGCGTCATCACGATGTACAGCAGCGACGTCACTTCCAGGAACCAGAAGCCGACCATCCCCACGCTGACCTCGAAGTAGAAGCCGACCATGAACGCGAGGATCAGCGAGACCGCATACGCCAGGAGCGTGAGGGGGTCCGGGAAGCCGTCGAAGTAGCCGCGGCAGAGGTAGAACAGCACCGCGTACGGCACGAACGACATCGTGATGTAGGCGACCTTGTGCGCCACCCGCGACGAGAGCAAGTAGCCGATGAGGTCGAGCGGCTGGATCAGGTAGCGCTTCAGCGTCCCCTCACGGACCTCGCGGGCGACGCCGCCCGCCAGGCCGGGCATACTGGAGAACATCCGGCTGATGTTGGTCAGCAGGAGGTAGGCGATCATCTCGCGGTAGTTGAAGCCCCCCAGCTCGGTCTGTCCGGAGCCTTCGTAGATCGCCCTCCAGAGGAGGATCGTGGTGACGATCGGCAGGAAGCGGAGGATCGTGCCCAGCAGGAAGTCGCTCCGGTAGGTCATCCGCTCGATGAGGGCCACGCGGAAGATCCGTGCGTACTTGACCATCGAGGGGAGGAGGGCGGGGCGTGGAGGGGCCGGGCCGGGGGCCTCCGGTTGGATCGGCGGGAGGGGGCGCGGGAGGGGCGCTGTGGTCGCGTCAGGCGGCGTCATGGGCGAGCCGGGCCTCCTCGAAGACCTTGGCGATGACCTCTTCCAGCGGGGGGTCTTCCACGCTGACGTCCGCCAGGGCGTGCTGGTTGAGCAGGGCGCCGAGGGTCTCGGCCACCCGCGCCCGCTCGATGCGGACGTCGGCGAACGGGCCTTCGCGGCGGACGACCTCGCCGAACCGTTCGAGGCCCTCGGGGGCGGGTTCCTCGAACTGGAGGCGGACGAGCTTCGACTCGCCGAACCGCTCGATGATCCCGGCGAGGGGGCCGTCGTACACGAGCCTCCCCTGGGTGATGACGATGACGCGGTCGCAGAGCGCCTCGACGTCGCGCATGTAGTGGCTGGTCAGGAGCATGGTCACGCCGCGGCTCTCGTGATAGTCCCGCAGGCATTTCTGGATCGCGGCCTGGGCCACCACGTCGAGCCCGATCGTCGGCTCGTCGAGCAGCAGGAGCTTCGGCCCGTGGAGCAGGGCGGCGATCAGCTCCATCTTCATCCGCTCGCCGAGGGACAGCTCGCGGACGGCCTGGCGGGTCAGCTTCTGGACGCCGAGCAGCTCGACCAGCTCGCCCAGGGTCCGGTCGAACTCCTCCTTCGGGATGGAGTAGATCTCGCGGTGGAGCTGGAAGCTGTCGCCGGCCGGGAGGTCCCACCAGAGTTGATTCTTCTGGCCCATGACCAGGGCGAACTGGCGGCGGAAAGCGTCCTCGCGGCGCCAGGGCGTGTAGCCGAGCACGCGGGCGTCGCCCGACGTCGGGTAGACCAGGCCCGAGAGCATCTTGAGCGTGGTGGTCTTGCCGGCGCCGTTGGGGCCGAGGAACGCGACCATCTCGCCAGGCTCGATCGAGAAGCCGATCCGGTCGACGGCCTTGACCTCCTTGTACTCGCGGCGGTACAGGCCGCGTAGCGCGCCCATGAGGCCGTCGCGCTTCTGGAAGACGCGGTACGTCTTGGTGAGATCCTCGACCTCGATGATCGGCATGGGACGCGGTTTCCTCGCGGGCGTGGCGTTGCGATGCGTGGTGTTCCGTCGGTCGGTCGACGGTCGACGGGTCAGATGTCGATGTCCTTGGCCGTATAGGCCTCTTCCATGATGAACTTGAAGCGGGCCTCGGGTTCCTTGCCCATCAGGTCGCTGACGGTCCGCTCGGTGTAGGGGCGGTCCTCCTCGGGGACGATCACGCGGAGTAGGCGGCGGCTGCCGGGGTCGAGGGTCGTCTCGAAGAGGAGCTTCGCGGGCATCTCGCCGAGGCCCTTGAAGCGGGTGATGTCGGGCTTGGCGTTCGACGGCAGCTTGTTCAGGATCCGGTCGCGGTGGCCGTCGTCGGAGGCCCAGTAGGTCTCCTTGCCCCACGAGATCTTGTAGAGCGGCGGGCAGCCGAGGAAGATGCGGCCCTCGGCGAGGAGCCCGGGCGTGTGGCGGTAGAAGAAGGTCAGCAGAAGGGTGGCGATGTGGTGGCCGTCGCTGTCGGCGTCGGTCAGGATGATGATCTTGCCGTAGCGGAGGCGAGCGGGGTCGTAGTGGTCGTCCATGCCGCAGCCCAGGGCGCTGATCAGGTCGGTCAGCTCCTTGTTGTCGAGCACCTTGGCCTTGCCCGCCTGCTCGGCGTTGAGCACCTTGCCCCGGAGGGGGAGGATCGCCTGGACGTCGCGGTCGCGGCCCTGCTTGGCCGAGCCGCCGGCGCTGTCGCCCTCGACGATGAACAGCTCGGATTCCTCGGGGTCGGTGCTGTCGCAGTCGGCGAGCTTCCCCGGGAGGTTGAGCTTGCCGCCGACGGCGGTCTTGCGGCGCACCTGCGACGCGGCGGCCCGGCTGGCCTCGCGGGCCTTGGCCGCCTGGATGACCCGCGCCACGATCGCGTCGCCCACGCTCTTGTTTTGGAGCAGGAACGACTCCAGGCTGGGCCGGACCATCGACTCGACCTGGCTGCGGACCTCGGGGTTGTTCAGCCGGCCCTTGGTCTGGCCCTGGAACTGAGGCTCGTGGATGCAGACGGAGAGGACCGCCGTGAGCCCCTCGCGGACGTCCTCGCGCTTGATCTCCAGGCCCTTCTTGACGAGGTCGTGCGTCTCCATGAACCGCTGCACGGCGGTGGCCACGGCGGCCAGCATGCCCATCTCGTGGGTGCCGCCGTCGCGGGTCGGGATCGTGTTGACGAACGAGCGCACGTCCTCGTCGGTGGACTCGGTCCAGGCCAGGGCGAGGTGGCAGCGGATGCCGTCGTCCTCCAGCTCGCGCTCCAGGACGAAGGGGAGGGGGGCGACCCGCACGTCGCTGCGCTGGCGGTTCACTGAGTCGAGGAAGTCGGCCACCCCGCCGTCGTGGCGGAACTCGACGCTGGTCTTGGCCTTCTCGTCGATGAACTGGATCACCAGGCCTTTGTTCAGGTACGTCTTCACGTCGAGGCGCTCGGCGATCAGGGCCGAATCGTAGTCGAGGGCCTGGAAGATCTCCGGGTCGGGCGTGTAGGTGACGGTGGTCCCGGTCCCGCGCGCCGGCTCGCCGGCCTCGACCGGGCCCAGCGCCTTGCCGCGCTTGTAGCGCTGGGTGTAGGTGCGGCCGTCGCGGCGAACCTCGGCGACGAGACTCTTGCTCAGGGCGTTGACCACGCTGGCGCCGACGCCGTGGAGGCCGCCGGCGACCTTGTAGGCGTCGTTGTCGAACTTGCCGCCGGCGTGGAGCGTCGTGAAGATCACCTCGAGCGCGCTCTGGCCGGTTTTGGGATGCTTGTCGACGGGGATGCCGCGGCCGTTGTCGGCGATGGTCATCGTGCGGCCGTCGTGGTGGAGGGTGACCACGATCCGGGAGGCGTGGCCGTTCATCACCTCGTCGACGGCGTTGTCGACGATCTCCCAGAGGAGGTGGTGGAGCCCCGCCTTGTCGACGCCGCCGATGTACATGCCCGGCCGGCGGCGGACCGCCTCGAGCCCTTCGAGCACGGTGATCGACTTGGCGTCGTAGGTTGCGGGTCCGTTCGCCATCGGGGTCTGGTTCCTCTCGCTTCGGCCCGGCGGACGCCGCCGAGACGCGGTATTGTTCGCGGGCGCGGGGGTTCGTCAATCCCGGGGTCGTCGGATCAGGGTCGGGCGTCGCCGCTCTCGGCGATCTGCTCGGGGGGAGGGATGGGCTCGGCCTCGCCCGGCAGGACGCATTCGAGCGACCCGCGTTGGAGGATGGCGTAGCCCTTGCCGCCCCGGCCGGTGACGGGATACTTCGTCGCGCGGACGATCTGCTCGGCCCCGCGATTGGTCCGCACGGCCAGACCCTCGCGCTTCTTGTTCGCGAGCACGAAGCCGATGACCCGGTCCTTGGCGTCGAGCTTGATTGCGGCCACGCCGCGCGCCGCCGAGGAGACGACGTTGGCCTCGGTGACCGGGAAGATCAGCACCCGGGCCAGCTTCGTCGCCAGGCAGACGTTCTCCGAGCCGTCCGTGGCCTCCACGCCGACGATCGAATCCCCCTTGATCGTCGGGTCGAGTCGGGCGATGAGCCGCCCCTTCTTGGTCGAGACCGGAGCGAGCGTCGCCAGGGGGAATCGCAGGGTCTTGCCCCCCGCGGTGAGGACGATGACGTACGGCGGCGGGGGCGTCGTGGGGCCGCCGATCTGGCCGTTGACCGCGCCGTCCCCATGCCCATCGCCGTTGGTCGATGCGTGACCGTTGGCCGACGTCGGGGCGTCGAGGTCGGCGTCGAGTGTCCGCTGCACCATCCTCGAGGGCGTCTGGACGTACTTGGCGTAGTCCGGCAGGCAGCGCGGGTCGTGGCAGGTCACGCCGACGAGCCGCTCCTGGTCCTCGAACGCGAACTGCTTCTGGATCGGGTCGCCGTGACCGGTGGTCATGGGGATGTCGTTGGCGCGGAGCGTGTACGCCACGCCGCGGTCGGTGAAGAAGGTGATCGTCTGGCGGGCCCGGGCCCGATAGACCCAGCCCACCTGGTCTCCTTCGCGGACGCGGATGCTGGCGACGTCGGTGAACGACTTCTGCCGCTTCGTCCAGCCCTCGCGGGTGACGATGACCCAGGAGTCCTCGTCGACGATGTAGTCTTCCTCGCGGAACTCCATCGGGGCGGCCGGGGCCTCGATCCGGGTCCGGCGCTCGTCGCCGAAGGTCTTGGCGATGTGCTTCAGCTCGGCCTTGATGATGGCCCAGCGAGCCGGCTCGTCGTCCAGGAGCTTCTGGATCTCGGCGGCGCGGGCCCGCTTGGCGGCCAGCTCGGCGAGGATGTCCTGGATCTCCAGCTTGCCAAGGCGGTAGAGCTTGGTCTCCAGGATCGCGTCGGCCTGGATGTCGCTGAGTCCGAAGCGGTCGATGAGCTTGGGGGCGGCGTCGGCCTTGCCGTCGCTGGCCCGGATGATCCGGATCGCCTCGTCCAGGTTGTTGAAGACGATCGCGAACCCTTCCAGGACGTGGATCCGCGCCAGCAGCAGCCGCAGCTCGTAGTTGAGCCGCCGCGTGACGACGTCCATGCGGAAGTCGAGGAAGTGCTGGAGGATCGTCTTCAGGTCGAGCCGGCTGGGGACCGCGACCGCCGCGCCGTCGGCGGGCAGCAGGCACGTCAGGTTGACGCCGTAGTTGACCTGGAGCGGCGTGTTCTTGAACAGGTACGCCATGGCCGCCTCGACGTTCGAGCCCGGCCGCAGTTCCAGGACGATCCGGATGTCGTCGGTGCTCAGGTCCTTGACGTTCGTCAGCTGCGGGACCATGCCCTTGCCGATCAGCTCGCCGATCCGGCCCACCAGGGGGTCCTTCTCGATGCCGTAGGGGATCGAGTCGATGATAATGGTGTTCGGGCGGTCCTCAGGACGGACGTACGTCCCCCGGAGCTTGAGGCTCCCCTGGCCCGTGGCGTAGATCCTGCGAATGTCGTCGGGGGAGTTGAGGATGACGCCGCCGGTGGGGAAGTCGGGGCCGAGGACGTGCTTCGTGAGCTTGTCCAGTGGGGCCTCCCGATTGTCCATCAGCACGACCAGCGCGTTGCAAACCTCCCTGAGGTTGTGCGGCGGGATGTTCGTCGCCATGCCGACCGCGATGCCCGCTGCGCCGTTGACCAGGAGGTTCGGGAACTGCGCGGGGAGGACGACCGGCTCCTGGGTCGTCGCCATGTAGTTGTCGCGGAGGTCGACCGTCTGCTCGCGAAGCTCGCTGAGCAAGGTCTGGGCGATGGGGGTCAGGCGGCACTCGGTGTATCGGAAGGCGGCCGGAGGGTCGCCGTCGATCGAGCCGAAGTTGCCGTAGCCCTCGATGAGCGGCTGGCGGAGCGAGAACGGCTGGGCCATGCGGACCAGCGCGTCGTAGATCGAGGAGTCGCCGTGGGGGTGGTAGTTCTTCATCACCTCGCCGACGACCGCCGCGCACTTCATGAACCGGCCGTCGGCGGTGATCCGCAGGTCCGACCACATCGCGTACAAGATTCGTCGCTGCACGGGCTTGAGGCCGTCGCGGACGTCCGGCAGGGCGCGCGAGGTGATCACGCTGAGCGCGTAATTGAGATACCGCTCCCGCGCCGCCTCCGCCAGCGGGACGTCCTCCGTCAGCGAAGTCCGCCGCGCGCGGACCTCCCGATCGTCATTCCCGCGGCGGTTCCGTTTCGCCATCGCTGGATCCCAGCCCCCATCCTGTGCTTCGTCTCGATCGCGGCCTCATGCCCGACAGATCAAACCAACTCCTGAGATCGCCACAATACCAATAATCGGCCTCCGACCGCAATTGATACTGTACAAAATTACAATTCACCGCCGGGGGAGACGGGAGAAGATGGGTGAATACGGGGCCGTAGGCGGCTCAGGCGTGGTCGGCGTACATGGCTTCCAGATTCCGCCGCAGGCAGTCAAGGCTCCGCCGGGCGGTCTCCTCGGCACCGGGGGAGAAGTCGAAGACCTCGACGGAAACCCAGCGGTCGTAACCGGATTCGACGAGAGCCTTGAGGATGGGGGCGAAGTCGACGTCCCCCATGCCGGGGCCTTGCAGGTTGACGTCCTGGGCGTGGAAGTGGCCGGCGGATCGGGCGTGGCCACGGATCAGTTCGGGGACCGTGGCGTCGGTCTCGCCGCTCTGGGCTTTCACGTCCATGTGAAGCTTGAAGCGGGGGTGGTCGACCTGGGCGATCAGGGCTTCGGCCTGGGCGCAGGTGTTCAGGAAGTTCGTCTCGGAGGGTGCCAGAGGCTCCAGGCAGAGGTCGATCCCGAGGTCGCCCACCCGGGGCATGATCCGCCGGAAAACCTCCAGCGCGTAGCCTTCGGCCTCCTCGTAGGACACTCCCGGCAGCAGGTCGCGCTGCTTCGGAGAGCCCAGGACCAGGAGCGATCCGCCGAGGTCGCGCGCGGCCTCGGCCAGCGCCAGGAAGTAATCTCCCGTGCGGAGCCGGATCTCGGGGTCGGGGGAGGTGAGGTAGAATCCCTCGGTCTTGGCGAGCAGCCAGTGGAGGCCGATCGTCGTCAGGCCGGCGTCCTCGATGGTCCGTCGAATCTCGCGTCGCTGCTCCGCCGAGAGGTCCGTGATGAGCGGGGCGAGGGTGAACGGGGCGAGTTCCAGGCCGTCGTAGCCAAGTCCTCGGACGGTCTTGCAGACGTCCTTGAGGTCCCAGCCTTCGAACAGTTCGTTGCAGATTCCGAGTCGGATCACGGGGTCAACCTCGGCGTTCGACGGCGAGTTCCGCCGCGTGAAGCGTGTTGCGAAGAAGCATGGCGACGGTCATCGGCCCGACGCCGCCGGGGACGGGGGTGATCTTCGACGCGACCTGCGAGACCTCGGCGAAATCGACGTCGCCGCAGAGCTTGCCGTCGGCCTTGCGGTGGATGCCGACGTCGATCACCACGGCGTGCGGCTTGACCCAGTCGGCCTTCACGGCCTCGGGCACGCCCATGGCGGCGATGAGGATGTCGGCCTCGCGGGCGAAACGCGCCGGCTCCCGGGTCCCGGTGTGACAGACGGTCAAGGTGGCGTCGGCCCCCGGGCCCTTTTGCAGGAGCAGGAGCGCAACCGGCTTGCCGACGACCTGCGATCGGCCGAGCACGACGACGTGGGCTCCGCGCGTGTCGATCTCCGCGTCCTTAAGCAGCTCGATGATCCCCAGGGGGGTGCAAGGGACGAACCGGGGAGTACCCTGGGCGAGCAGTCCGACGTTCAGGGTGTGGAAGCCGTCGACGTCCTTGAGCGGGTCGACGCGTTCGATGATCGTTCGGGAATCCAGGTGCTTCGGCAGGGGGAGCTGGACGAGGATGCCGTGGACCGCCGGGTCGGCGTTGAGGCGGTCGACGGCGGCGAGGACCTCGTCCTGGGTCGACTCGGCCGGCAGGCGGACGACGTCGCCGTTCATGCCGGCGGCCTTGACGGCGTTCTCCTTGTTGCGGACGTAGACCCGGCTCGCCGGATCCTCGCCCACCAGGACGACCGACAACCCAGGCGTGACGCCCGTTCGGTCGCGGAACTTCGCCACCTCGCCGGCCAGTTCGCCCCGGATCCGCTCCGCCAGGCCCTTCCCATCCAGGATCACAGAAGGCACGTGTCAAGTTCCCCGAGAGCCAAAATCCCCGGCCGCCGAGTCGCGACCGCGGCGCCTCATTATGACGCATGCTTCCGAAGGAGGCGAGGGGGCCGGGCGCGATCGGAGCGTCGGGCGGGTCAGGGCTGGCCCGGAGGAGCCGCGCCGGCCGCACCGCCCGTGCCGGGGTCGGGGAGGCGGACCAGCGTGTACTGGAGTTGCTGGCCGTCCGGAGTGTGGACGAGCATCGTCGTCTGGTCCTTGACCAGATTGGCGATGCCGGCCTCGTAGATGGGCGTCTTGTCGCCGCCGATCGTCCAGGCGACGCGCTGCGACTGGCGGTCGACCGAGCCCGCGACGGGCGTGGCCTCCTTCGTCTTGAGATTGTGGTAGTTGCCGCGAATCGCCCCCTTGTCGCTGATCGCGAGCTGGAAGAAATCGTTGGGCTGCGCGTCGGGGTCGACGATCATGGCGAACACGCCGATCGGCTGCCATTGCGTGTTCGCGTCGGGTTGGGGCTCGCCGGCCGCGGCGATCTGCCCGGCCTGGTCGGCGTATTCCTGGGGCGTCCCGGCCGGGTCGCCGTTGACGTAGACGGCGTCGGGCTGGGCGACGACGTTGCCGCCGTAGTCGTAAGGGACCGGCTGCTCGGCCAGGCCGACCTGACCGGCGACGGCCCCGTAGCCCGGGTTCGCGTACAGCGAGGGATCGCTCAGGTTCGTCGGCTGCCAGGCATTGGGATATCCCGCATACATGGCGGGCGTGTACGCCGGATAGGCGTAGGACGCGGCGACCACGGCGTTCCTCTGGGCCGCGAGAGCGGCAGTCGACGCGTAGTAAGTCCCGTAGTAGGGACGAGCGACGCCATACGCCCCGGGGACGCCGGCCGCGCCGAAGCCCGCGCCGGGCAGCACGCCCGCTCCGCTGGCCGGCCCGCCCACGCCGCCCGCCCCGACGCCCGGCCGTCTAGCCCCCGCGCCGGGAAGCGCGCCGATCCCGCTGGCCGGCCCGCCCACGCCGCCGGCACCGATGCCCGGCCGCCCAGCCCCCGCGCCGGGAAGCGCGCCGATCCCACTGGCCGGCCCGCCCACGCCGCCGGCACCGACGCCCGGCCGCCCTGAAGCCATCCCCGGCTGGGCCGAGCCTCCTTTTCCGTAAGGTCCCATACCGGGGGCACCACCCGACATGCCGCCCTGGCGACCGCCGCTGGGGAGTCCGCCACCGAATCCCGCACCACCGCCGCCCTGCTGCATGCCGCCGCCGTAGCCGCCGCGTTGCATGCCGCCCCCATAGCCGCCTTGCTGCATGCCGCCGTAGCCGCCGCCGCGTTGCATGCCGCCGCCACCGCCGCCCTGCTGCATGCCACCGTAGCCGCCGCCGCGTTGCATGCCGCCGCCACCGCCGCCTCGTCCTCGACCACCACCGCCTCTCTGGGCGAAAGTTCGGGAATCGAGCGTGACGAAGAGGGTCAGGGCCAGGACGGGGAGGGTCGCGTGTCTGAGGCGCATGATGAGGCTCCGATCTTCGAGATCCGGCGGCTTCGCGGGATGGTCGGCCTGATGATCGCTCACTCGACGGTCTTGACTCGGGCGACCTTGACGGGGGCCAGGTCTGGCAACGCAACGTCGTCAAGCTGCCGATCGATGGACTGCCAGGTGAACAGGTCGTCGTTCACCCGACGGAGGATGTTGGTCTCGATGAGCGTCCGCCCGTCGGCGAGGGATCCCGACGATTGCAGGACCCAGTGGTCGCCGTCGGCGGTCCAATCGGCCTCGCTGACGCCGCCGTCGGCCTCGAACGTCCAGGTGTGGAGCGCACCGGTCTCGGGATCGACGCCGGTCACCTGCGAGCCCGTGAGGGCGATCTCCTTTTCCCGAATGCTGAACTGAGAGTGCAGGAACTTCTTGCCGGGAGACCACGCGTAGGTGGTGCGGATCTCGGTCCCTTGCCCGACCACCGACTTCCACTCTCCGACCAGCCAGGAGAGGTCGGCGACCGAGACCCGTTCCTCGCTCGACTCGCCCATCTGGGCGATGAGCCATCGGCCGTCCTCGCGGACGAAAAGGACCTTGAACCGGGACTGGGAGGCGGGGGCCGCCGAACCGCGGCGCACGACCGCCGAGCCTTCGGCGATCGCCGCCCCGCTCCCCAGGAAGCGGAGCGTCCCGACGCGGGAGTCCGCCTTCACCTCGGGCGTCCTGGCGAAGAACGCCTCGAACCCCTTCTCGAGCGCGTCGCGCCCGCGGACGGTCTCGATCGCCTCGCCCTCGTACTCGCCGTCGGTCGTCCAGTGGGCGGCGAGGGCCTTCGCGTCTCGGGACTTGAACGCCTTGACGAACGACTCCATCGTCGACCGGATCGCCTCGCGATCCTCCGGGCGGTCGGTCGCCTGGGACGGCGACGGCGCCTGCGCCAGGGCGGCGGCGCCCGGACCGACCTCGACCTGGAGGCACGACAGGACGCCCGCGATGGCCAGGGGTGTCAAGAAGCACGTGATCCGCGAAGGGGGCGGGAGGAACATGATCGGCGGTCCTCGTGAAATGAGCGGATTCTGAGGCGATCTTCAGGTTAGCATGGCGCACAACTCGGATATACAACCGACGCTCGCCCGCGCGATTTCTCCACGTTCCCGGCGAGCCGATGGAACGGGCTGTCGCTCCACGCCGAGAGGGCCTGCCGATTCAAGTGGCGGGCGTCGAGTCCAGGACGATGCGAGCCGCCGCCGTGCGCGTTAGTCTCGGTGTGAAGTGCCCGACGTCTCAGCATCGACTCGCGGCTCCTCGGCCCAGGGCGGTTCGAGAGCTTCCCCTGGGCCGCTTCCGGCTCAATCCGGCCCGATCGGGCGGCGTCGCCCGACTCGCGAGACGTGCCGACGGACGCTCCGCATCGAAGGAGCAACCCACGATGGTCGAATCAGCGAGCCTTGATCATGCGATCGCCGCGCACGCCAAGTCGAAGTTCCGCCTGCGCGAGGCCATCAAGACGGGCCGGAGCGAGTGGTCGGTCGAGAACGTGCGACCCGACGACCAGTGCGAGTTCGGCAAGTGGTTGAACGCGTTGCCCCTGTCGGATCGAATGCGGAAGGAGTGGCGGGAGGTGAAAGTCCTGCACTCGCAATTCCACACGGCCGCGGCGTCCGTGCTGGAATCTGCCACCTCCGGCCGCATGGTGGAGGCCGAGGCCGCGATGGCCCCCGGCGGCGCGTTCTCGGATATCTCCACGAAACTCGTGAGGCACATCACGGACTGGAAGAAGGCCGCGGCCGGCGGCGGGCACGGTTGAGGCGTCCGGGCCGCCCTCCCCAGCCGTCGCAGTCGGGAGCGAGCCCGGTCGCGGATCAGAATAGCCCGTCGATCCAGCTTCGGATCCACGGGAAACGCGCCCCCAGCGCCGAGTGGACGTAGGCGACCGACCACGCCGCGACCCAGGCCAGCACGATCCAGCCGCGCACGTCCGTCGTTCGCGAGGGCAGTTCAGGATGCGGGGTTGAAGTCGTGTTCATAAGCGATCTCGAGCCCTCGAGACGGGGTGGGTCGGCGGGCCGGCTCGGCGCGGTTCGCCCGGGTCAGCCAGCGCCGTGAGGCCCTGTAGACGCGGTCGGGGTCCAGCCCGGTCATGCAGGGGTGATCGGGCAGTGGGCAGGTCTTCTGGTGGCAGGGGCGGCAGGGGACGCGTTTGCGGAGGACCAGGGAGCGCGTCGACCAGGGCCGCCATTGCATCGGGTTGTTCGTGCCGCTGAAGAGGATCACCGAGAGCGCGCCGGCGGAGGCCGCGAGGTGGGCCGGACCCGAATCGGCCCCGATGAACAGGTCGGTACGTTCCAGCAGGGCCGTCGTCTGGGGGACCGACAGGCGGCCGGACCAGTCGACGAGCCGATCGTGCGGGGCGAGGATCCGCGAGAGCGGCGGGTCCTCGGGCCCTCCCACGATGACCACGCGCCAGCCGTCTTCGAGGAACCGCTCGACGAGGGCCTTCCAGTGCCGCTTCGGCCAGCGCTTGGCGGCCGTGCCGGCGCCCAGGTGGACGGCCAGCATCGGCGGGTGAGGGCGGAACTGCTCGGCGTTCAGCCGGCCGTCGGCCTCACCGCCGGAGATCGCCCGCGAGGGGCGTTCGCGGCGACGGCCCGAGCGTCGGGGCCAGGCTTCGAGAAGGCGGGCGGCGACCTCGGCCCGGTCCTCGTCCCGGACGTGCACCAGGGCCCGCCCGCCGAAGTCGGGCTCGATCCCCAGCGGCTCGAGCAGGGCGAGCCGCGAGCGGACCTCGTGTCGGCCCGGCGTCCACTCGGCCACGTCGGAGAGCAGGAAGGAACCGCCCCCCATCGCGAATCCGACGCGACGCGCCACTCCGCCGATCGCCAGCACGAGGATCGAGAGCACGTCGCCCCGGACGTCGATGCCCAAGTCGTAGCGAGCCTCCCGCAGGGACGAGCCGAGCCGCCAGACCTCGCCGAGGAGGCCCCGCCGCGAAGGGCTGCGCTCGAACCAGGTCCGTTCGGCGATGCGCACCCGCGCCACGTCGGCGTTGGACTCGAAGACCTCGTGGTTGCTCGGAGAGGCCAGGACGTCGATCTCGGCCCGGGGATAGGCCTCGCGCAGGTGGGCGATGAGCGGTGCGGTCAGGACGGCGTCGCCGAGATGGTCGAGCTGGACCACGAGGATCCGACGCGGGGATTCGACCACGCGAGGGGGGCGCAGCCGCCGCCAGAGCGGCGCGACGAGGCCCCCGGCCGCGTCGAACGCGCGCACCAGGATCCGCCATCGCAGCTTGCTGTAGCGATAGCGTCCCGTCCGAACAGGCTTGAGGTCAGTCGGCGACCTGCTCATAAACCTCCGCCGTAAGCTTGGCGACTCGATCCCAAAGGTAGTTCGAAGCGACGTGGGCCGCAAGGCCAGGTCGGGGCCCTTCTCGCCAGGCTCGCGCGAGGGCCTCGCCGATCTCGTCGAGCCGCCAGGGGCGCGCGTAGGCGGCGCGATCGCCGAAGTACGACCTCGTCGACCCATGGGGCGTGACGACCACGGCGGCCCCGGCCAGGGCGGCCTCCAGAGCGGCCAGCCCGGGCGTCTCGAACCAGCTGCACAGGGCGAAGACCCGAGCGGCCGAGTATGTCGAGACCAGGAGCGGGTCGTGGTGGTCCAGCCCCTCCAGCCAGACCACGCGGTCGCCCCCCTCGCGTCGGCACTGGCGCTCGTAGGCCTCGTGCTGCGGCGGGGCCTCGCCGACGACGACCAGCGGGTATCCCAGCCGCCTCGCCGCCCGGATCACGCCGAGCGGGTTCTTGCGGGGCTCGATCCGGCCGACGAACAGGACGAACTCGAAGTCACCGACCCGCTCGCGGAAAAGGCGGGGAGATCCCCATCCGAAGTCCGGCAGGACGCCGTTCGGGACCACGCTGATCCGCTCGCGAGGCACGCCGAACAGGCGGGCGAGCTGATCGGCCTCCTCTTCCGAGTTCGGCAGCACGCGGTCGGCCAGCCGCAGGAGGTCGCGGCGCCAGCCAGGGAGGGATGGGAAGCCGCGGCGTAGGGCCCAGGCCCCGAGCGCCCCCAGCTTGCGGGTCGCGTTCGGCTCCAACGCCCAAAGCGCGCGCGGCTCGTACCAGCAGATGGGGGAGAGGACGACCGGCACCTCGCGAGCCTTCGCGGCCCGGGCCAGCTCCAGCCCTTCGCGCGACATCCCGAACAGATGGAGCAGCCGCGCGTCGTCGAGTCGGTCGGTCCAGGGGGAGAAGAGCCGGACGGAGACGTCCAGATTCTCCAGGTGCCGACCCGTCTGGATTAGTTGGTTCTCGCCCCCGCCGGGGGCCTGGAAGGCCGACGAGGGTGCGTGCAGGTACGCCGAGCCGGCCGGGAACGGCCCCTGCGAGCGGGAGGCCCGCCATTGCGCGGCGGTCGGCTCGGTGTCGAAGGTTTCGAGGGGTCGGTCGTCCATCAACTCGTCCCCGTCCTCGGAAGTTTCCAGCGTCGTAGGCCCTTCTTCACGCGCCCGGCGATCGTCGCGGAGGGGATCTCGTCGATGGGCGTCTCGGTCTCCCAATCGATGGCCTGGCGGATGATCTGTTTCAGCGACGGGTTGCGACGGTCGGGCTCGGGAGGTCGGACGGAGCGTCGCGCGGGCTCCGGCCGACGGTCGTAGGCGAGCGTGCGCAGGTCGAGGACCGTCCTCGGCCCGTTCAGCGGCAGGAGGCAGCGGAAGTCGCCGCGCTGGACTTCCAGAGCAACCGGATAGCGCGCGTCCCAGTCTTCGAACTGGACCTCGTAGCGTCCCGGCCCGCGGGGGATGGCGAGCCACTTCCGCGAGGCCCGCCAGCGCCACCATCGGGCCATCTCGGTCAGGGTCGTGCGCCAGACCAGCGGCTGACGTCGGAGCGTCGCGGCCAGGGCCAGCGGGACCTCGGGCATCCGGCCGAGCCTGCGCTCGGGATGGCCGTAAACGAAGGCCGGCTCGCCCGCCGCCACCTTCTCCTCCACCACGCGTGCGAGGTGTTCGGCGACGACCCGCCCGCCGGTCGCCCCGGCGTCGAGGAACAGCCCCTCGCAGATCGGATGCACGGGGACCTGCAGGACCTTCGAGAATCGCCCGTCCTTCCACGGGAAGAATGGGAAATCGTCGTAGCCGAGCTGGAAGTCGGTGGAGTACGAGTAGCCGAGCGACTCCAGCGCGTCGTCGAGCGAGGCGTTCCAGCGGCCGTGGGGCGCGGCGAAGCCTTCGACCGGGAAGCCCTGGGCGCGGAGGATGCCGTCCGCTCGTTCGAGGTTGCGGAGGTTGGCCTCGCCGTCGCGGTGGATGTAGTGGTAGTGGCCGTGCGACTGGGCGTCACGGCCCGCGAGGTTCGCCAGGACTTCGGCCTCGTGCTGATAGGCGTTGGTGCTGACGAAGTGCGTGCAGCAGTCGTCCAGCAGGTTCCGGCCCAGCGCGAATCGGAAGTAGTCCTCGGCCGCCGGCTCGTCGAGGTCGACGCGGAGGTTGAACGCCGAGCGATAGGGGTGCGGAAACGGGGCGAGCCGCATCCAGAGGCCGTCGCGGGCCGCCACGGCCTCGCGAAGCCGGGCGATCAGGCGTTCGCGGATCCACGCCTTGGGGTGTCGCGCGACCCGCTCGTGAAGCGTCCAGCCCTGGACTTGCCACGCGCCCCGCATCGGCCGATCGTCGATCAGGGCCTGGAACGGGTCGATGGGCTCTCCTTCGCGGAGCGAGTCCACGTCGATCGCGACGTGGGCCGAGGTGAGCAGGGCGCGCATCGCCGACGCCGACTCGCGACGGCCGTCGAAGAGGACGAACCGACCGCCCCGGAAGGCGAACGGATGCGCATCGCGGATCGACTCGTAGGCGATCCCCTCCTGCCCCAGGATCAGTTCCAGTCCCGGCGGGGTCTTCCACAGCAGGAAGGGCAGGGCGGCGGCGTTCGGGCCGAGGATCTCAGACATCGCCGCCCCCCTCGCCGCGCGCGACCCAGAGGGCCATCAGCCGGGCCGACGGCACCTTGCGGAACAGCATCAGCCGCTTCTCGACCGGCGAGAGCAGGTGGACGACCCGGACGTCGGGGAAGGACTTCAGCAGCTCCTTGCGCAGGCGGCTCGGCCAGAACCACCGCTCGCGGGCGGGGCCGTCGGTCGGGTACATCCAGAGCCCCCGGCGCTCGTCGATGAATTTCACCACGGCGCTCGGCATCCAGGGCCGCTCGGCGTTGAACGAGGCCAGGCTCTTGTCGACGATCGCCAGCGCCCCCCGCGGCGCCAGGACGCGTCGCGCCTCGGCGATCGTGTCGTCCCAGCTGGCCGGGTCGAGGTGCTCGAAGACCTCGACCGCGACGACCGCGTCGAAGCTCCCCGAGCGGAACGGCAGGCTTCGCGCGCTGCCTCGAACGCGATCGATCCCGTCGGCGTCGGCGAGCATGGCCGTCGACAGGTCGACCCCCGCGACGATCGCCCCGCGCTCCTGGAGGGCGCGGGAGAACCGCCCCTTGCCGCAGCCCAGGTCCAGGACCCGAAGGCCCTCGACGGGGCCGATCGCGTCGAGCACGCCGCGAAGGCGGTAATCCTCGGGGTCGACCGAGTCCTTGAAACGCCAGTGCAGCGCGTCGAACCGGAACGTGACTTCCGCCTCGTGAGCCGAGATCATGCGACCTCCATGTGGTCCAGTTCCCGCAACTTCCATGTGCGGACCGCCGCCGAAACACCAGACAACGCGCAGAACATCAGGCCCTCGAGCCCGTCGCGGAACCCCTGCTTGTACAGGTACAGCTTGAGGAACAGCCAGGCCGGGCGGAGCGTCAGGTCCCTCGCCCGGAAGCGGGCACCGGCCCGGTACAGGTCGCGGGCTTCGAGCGACGTGTACTGGTCGATCTTGCGCAGGAAGACCTGCACGTCGGGAAGCGTGCGGTGCTCCAGGGGGGCGGCCATCCGGCCGACCTCGCCGTCGAGCCGCACGGTTTCGTGCACTCGCCCCGTCCACTCGCCGCAGTCGCGACGGAAGAGTCGAAGCGGCAGATCTTGCTGGGTGCCCGAGTAGCCGAACGGCCGGCCGAGGATCTCGCTGCGGATGGGGATGCGGAAGCCGACCTGGGGGAGATCCGGGTCGGAGAGGGCCTCCTGGATCTCGACGGCCAACTCGGGCGTGGCCCGCTCGTCGGCGTCGATCGAGAGGACCCAGTCGCCCGAGGCCGCCTCGCGGCCCGCATTGCGCTGCGAAGCGAAATCGTCGAAGCGACGGACCAGAACGACGTCGGCGAGCCGACGCGCCACGTCCAGCGTGGCGTCGTCGCTCGACGGATCGACGACGACGATCCGCTCGTACGCGAAACCCAGCGACGCGAGGCAGCCGGGAAGGTTCGCCTCCTCGTTCCGCGCGACGATCAGGGCGGAGATCCGGGGCTCAGGCATGGGCCGCCCCCTTGCGCGCGATCCCCGCGAACGCCCTCAAGGAGAAGTAGGCGGCGTAGACCACCAGCGCCGCGTCGAGACGACCGACGGCCGCCAGGACGATCCAGAGGTGCCAGCGAAGGTCGGCGTGGCCCAGGGCGGCGACCAGCCGGCGGACCGGCCCCGCGACCGAGGCGAGCCGGCCGCTCCGGGCGGATCGGGGGGGGGCCGCGTCTGCGAGCGTCGACTTCTCCAGATCCTCGCCGGTCAGCGATTGGATCAGGAACATGTATTTGCCCGAGGCGAACAGCATCCCGAGGACGAGCCAGGTCGGGGACCCGGTGGCGACGAAGGACGCCCAGGCGATCGCGGCGTGGAGCGCGACGTCGGCCAGTTCGTCGAGCACCTGGTCGAGCCACCGGCCGAACGCCGTGCAGGCGCCCTGGAGGCGGGCCAGGCGGCCGTCGGCCGTGTCGAGCACCAGGGCTGCGGCGAACGCCAGGGCGGTGGCCGCCCGACCGGTCCAGCCCAGTCCTCCGCAGGCGACGGCCGCGACGCCGGAGAGCATCAGCGCCCCAGCGCCGAGCGTCAGCGCGTTCGGGCCGACGCGCGAATGCTGGAGCGAGGCGGCGAGGCGTTCGGCCAGCGGGAACGCCCAGTAGCGTCCCAGCGGCTGATAATTCAGGCGGCGGTTCAGTTCCTGCTCGGCGCCGGCAAGGGATTCGGGGCGGTCCAGCCGCCAGAAGGCGGCGGACTCGGGGTCGCGGCCGCGGCTCAGGGCGCGCCGGAGTCGCCGACCGTCGTAGAGGCGGTCGGTGCGGAGGACCGCGCCGTCGGCGGGCATGTCCTCCACGAACTCGACCCGGACGGACCCGGCGTCGTCGAGCAGCGGGGCGACGTCGGCCGATCGGCCGCGGGCCGCGAGCACGGCGATGACGCTCCCGGGGCCGACGATCTCCCGCGCCTGTTCGACCAGGCGGGAGAGCACAGGGCGGCCCAGCACGACCTCGGCGGCGATCAGCCCGCGAGGCCCGCGAGGGCGGGCGTCGATCACCAGATTGCGGGCCGGAGCGGCCATCGGTTCGCCTCCCTGCGGTTCGTCGCCCCCGGTCGGTCCCGACGCCCTCGCGATTCCTTCGCGACGAGTCGCCGGATCGTTACGCGCTCACCATTCGAATCGATGAAAGAAAGCTTCCTGACGCTCGATCCAGCCGACGCTCCCTTCGTGGAGGGTCCGTCGAGCCCGTACGACGTCGCGCCATCGCGAGGCCGCCTCGACGAACGCCGTCGCGAAGCCGCGACGACCGGGGGCGAGCGACCCGAGGAGGCGGATCGGCAGCCATCCCAGGTGCTTCGCCAGCCTCGCGCCGCGGAGGTTCTTCCAGGCGAAGATCAGGGTGTTGCGGACCGCCAGGCCGTCGCAACGCTCCTCGCCCAGCTCGGGGGCGAAGGTCGCGAAGCCCTTGTGGTAGGCCGTCGAGCCGGGGACGTAATAGCCTCGCAGCCCGGCCATCCAGGCGCGGAAGCCGAGGTCCAGGTCCTCGATCCGGCCGGGGTGGAAGATGGGGTCGTAGCCGCCCAGCTCCAGGAACCGGACCCGGTCGACGGCCAGCACGGGGCCGGCGGCGGCGGTGAGGTCGGCGTGGTCGACGAGCGCCTCGTGCCCCGGGACGCGGCTCATCCCCTGCACCAGGCCGAAGCGAGTCCGGACCCTCGTCCGCATCCCTTCGTAATGCCGACCGTCGAACGTCCAGCACTGGGGTGCCGAGAAGAAGGCGTCGTCGTGATCGGCGAACGCGTCGAGCAGCGGGCCGACGGCGTCGGGGGCGAGCTTCACGTCGTTGTTCAGCAGCAGGACGACGGGCTCGTCGAGCATCTTCAGAGCGTCGTTGAACGAGGCGAGCCCGCGATTCGGCAGGCGGATCACCCGGACCTGGGGGTGGCGGGAGGCCAGCCAGGGCAGCGAATCGTCGGTCGAATCATTGTCGACGACGATCACTCCGCATGGAGCCGGCGATCGACGCGCCGCCTCGACGACGGAGGGGAGGCACTCCTGGAGGAGGGCCCGGCCGTTGTAGTTCAGCACCAGGATCTGGGTGCGATCGGGCGACAAGGGTTCCGTCCCTGGTTCGTCGTGGTGTGTCGTGGCGTCGGAGACTGCAGCGGCCGATCGGACGGACCCGCGGGACCTCCCGTCCTCGCTCGCCCGGGCGACCTTTCGGCCGCATTCCCCGAGATGGGTGGCGTACGATACGAAACGCCGCGGACCCGGTCAAGGCCGGGTCCGCGGGCGTCTGAGACTGTCGCGAGGAGGCGGTCAGCCGCGGTATTCCGAACCCCGGAGCGACTCCAGGAGCTTCTTCGTGGCCTTGATCCCCTCGGCCTCGCCGAGCTTGCTCCCCTCGTACTCGATGCCGACCCAGCCCTTGTAGCCGGCGTCGGTGACGATCTTCATGATGCGGGCGAAGTCGAGGTTGGATTCCTCGCCCTTTTCGTCGAAGTCGTAGCTCTTGGCCGAGACCCCGTGGGCGTGGGGCATCATCCGGGCGATGGCGTCGTAGACGTCGAGCTTGTACTTGCCGTCGGCCTTCGGGAAGTTGCCGAAGTCGGGCAGGGTTCCGAAGCTCGGGTTGTTCACGGCCTTGATCAGGGCGAGCAGCGCGTCGGGGTCGCTCGACGGCCCGCCGTGGTTCTCGCAGATGACGTGGATCTTGTGCTGAACGCCGTAGTCCGCCAGGGCCGAGCAGGCCTCGGCCGCGTCGGCGACGTCGGACTTGCTGTAGTGATTGCCGGTGTTGACGCGGATGGCGTGGCAGCCCAGGGCCGCGGCCGCGTCGACCCATTTCTTGTGGTTCTCGACGGCCTGGCCGCGTGCGGCCTTGTCCGGCGCGCTCAGGTCGCCCTCGCCGTCGATCATGATCAGCACGTTCGTGACGCCGTGGTCGTCGGCCCGCTTCTTCAGGTCCTTCAGGTAGACGGAATCGTGAGCCTTGTCCTTGAAGAACTGATTGACGTACTCGACCCCTTCGATCCCGAACTCCTCGCGGGCGACCTTCGGGAAGTCGAGGTTGTCGAGCTTCTTGGCGAAGAGCGACTTGTGAAGAGACCATTCGGCCAGCGAGATCTTGAAGTCGCCGATCTTGCCGGGCTTCGGCCGGCCCGTGACCTCGGCGCCGAAGGTCAGGCCTCCTCGCAGGCCGAGGCCGAGCAGGGCCCCGCCGGCCGCGGCGCCTTGGAGGAACGAACGACGGTTGAGCGATTCGTGCCGACTCATGGACGACTCCCTGGGAAAGTGGGGCGGTTGAGATTCAGGCGAAGGCGATCGACCCCTCGTCGAGGATCCGTTTGAGCGCGTTGGCCGCGTCGGCGAAGCGTTCGGGGCCGGTGAAGCCGTAGGAAAGCTCCGCGACGGTGAGGTGCGGCTCCAGCACGACGAAGCCGTCGTAGCCGGTCCGTACGGCGTCTTCCAGGAGTCGGGGGATGTGACCGTCCCCCTCGCCGGCGGGGACGTTGCGTCGCTGGGCCTCGCTGTAGTCCTTCACGTGGAAGTGGCCAACATGCGGGCGGAGCAGGGCCCAGGCGTCGTCGATCGGCTGGCCGACCTCGACGTAGTTCGCCGGGTCGAAGGCGTGCGAAAGGGCCGGCGAACCGACCGTCGCGAGGATGTCGCGGACGCGCTCGGCGTGGTCGCCGTAGATGCCCTTCTCGTTCTCTAGGAACAGCCTCACGCCGCGGTCGTGGGCGATCGAGGCCAGCTCGGCCATGCGATCGACGACGGCCGAGCGATGGTTCGCGGGGTCGTCGCCCGGGGGCATGTAGAAGCTGAAGACGCGGATCCGGGGGCATTCGTAATGGTCGGCCACGTCGAGCGCGCGGGCGAAGCGGGCCAGGTGCTCGTCGAACGGGTCGGTGATCTTGATCTTGCCGATCGGCGATCCGATCGCGCTGAGGCCGAAGCCGGCGTCCCGGAGCCGGTCCCGGAACTCGCGGTGCTGCTCCTCGGAGAGATCGAGGACGTTGGTGCCGTGGATCGCGCGGAACTCGATGTGCTTGACGCCGTGCCGGGTCAAGACCTCGATCTGCTCCCGCGGGTCCTGGGAGATCTCGTCGGCGAAGGCGCTGAGGCGGATCATCGGGGCGGGTCTCGCGTCGCGTCGGTCGTGTCGTCTGGTTCGCTCACCTTCCTCGCGATCATAGCACTTCGGAGAGAAACCTCCAGGGGCCGGTGGTGCGAGGCGCGGCTTCGGAGTACGATACGGCCGGTCGACCGACGAAGACCCGGATCAACCGCCCGGCATCTTGGGACGCCTGCTCATGTGGACGCTCTTTTTCACGTTCGTGGTCTACTGGCTCGTGGCCTTCGTGGGCTGCTTCACCGTGGTCGAGATGGCGCAAGACGCCCTCTACGACGAGGTGACGCCGCGTGCGGGCCTGAAAGTGACCCTGGCCTCGCTGATCTTGGCGGCGACGATGACCTACTTCCATCCGTCGTTCGACTCGATGTTCACGGCGAACATCCTGGGCACGGTCTTCCAGGCGATCATCTGGTTCGGCGTCTTCACGCTCGTCCTCCAGTTCCACCCGTGGCACGCGCTGGGGCTGGGGCTGCTGCTGATGTGCCTGGTCTCGCCGCTGGCGACCATGGGCGTCGACAGCATGCTCGCCCCGGACGCCCAGGCCTCCCGCGTCCGCGCCGGGACCACGCCGGCGGTCACGAAGCCGGTCCGCGAGTCGCTCGCGCCCGCCGGGGCCGCCCCCAAGGCGGCCGCTCCCGCAACCCCCTGAGACGCGATCCCTCGGCTCAGTCCAGGATCCAATGCCCCTCGTACGTCGTGTCGGGGTCGGGGCCGATGATCTGCCAGCCGACCACGGCGCCGTCCAGGACCTCGAACATCCGCGTCGGCCTGATCGGCCGACGTTCCTCGGGCGCGTCGATCTTGTAGCCGATCAGGCTGAGACGGCCCGCGGGCCTCCGGCTGGGCATCAGGATCCACATCGACGCCACCTTCGTGACGCCGTTGCTGACGTGGACGAGCGAATTGACCCCGACGCGCCCCGCGCGGATCTCGGGGCCGCGATAGATCTGCTCGACCACGACCTCGACCACCTCGCCGTGCGGGACGCCGCTGAAGTCGAGGTCCAGCTCCCAGCGATACGTCACGCCGTCGCCTTCGGTCGGCTCGGGCTCCGTACGCCTGAGGACGGGGGAGAGGTTCTTGTTCAGGAAGTTCACCACGAGGTCCGGCGACCGGCTGGTGAGATGGAACCTCAGGTGGTCGCCCGCGTTCTCGACCTCGGTCCGGCGCACCAGGTAGCGACGATGCTGGTAGACCTGAGGCTCCGAGGCGGCCGGCCAGGGGGCCGCGGATCGCTCCCATCGACGCAGGTCGACGATGTGCGAATCGCTCAAAAACTCGAAGCCCCGGTAGTCGGTCGGGGCGAAGCGATCGGCGGGGACCGGCGTGAGGCCGTCCAGGCTCGCCACCGGGCCGTCGCGGACCAGGCTCAGGAGCCGGGCCTCGTCCGGGCTCCCCTCGGCCACGAGCCCCAGCGCCTGCCGAACGCCAGTGCTGCTGACGTAAGTCCGATAGAGCAGGTAGGGGCCGGCGAGCAGGAGGAGGAGCATGAACGGCAGGAAGACGTAGGTCATCGCGTCCCGCCAGTCGAGGAGCGTGCTGAAGATGCGTCGCGAGGCCGAGGCTTGCAGTTGCCTGGCCAGCACCGTCCCGTCATTGGCGGGGCGGTCGCGCCAGCTCAGGATGCGGCCGAGCTTTCGCGGCTTTTCCGGCATCGGGTCCCAGGGCGGGCCGTCGGGGAGGACGTCGCCGAAGACGTCGGGCCTCGAGCGGCAGGCCTGACGCGCGACGCAGTATCCGTGGCGGACCAGGCTGCGGATCTCGGTCGACGAGAAGCGGTCGAGGTCGGTGCGCATGCCGACGATCTGTCGTTGGATCACCGGCAAGGGGGCGGTCGGGTCCTCCTCGGGCTCCACCAGGCGATAGATGGGCGTGAAGAGGAATCCCGCCGCCGCGCCGAAGATCTCCTTCTCCAGCTGCCAGACGCGGTCCATGAGGATGTCCGAGGCTCGCATGGCGGTCTGGATCAGGCCGCCGCTGAAGGCGTCGCGGGTGATGCTCAGCTTGGCACCGGCGTCGCTGGCGATGACCACGTCGAACTCCGAGACGCTGGGTCGCACAGACGGCGGGGCGCCGGGGACGTGGTCGGGGACCGCGCCCGTGCCGTCGCCGGGCTCCGCGTCCTCGGCTTCCACCACCTGGCCATTCGAATCGCGACCCGACGGCCGGCTCTGGACGGGCCCCCCCGCGCCGACGGCGGCCGGCTCCAGGTCGGCTTCCTCGGGCTCCTCGACCTCCACCTCGCGGCCGTCGGCGTCGGTGGGGCGGCAGGTCTCCGACCAGCATCGCTCGATGAACCGGAAGGCCCGGATCCCCAGGTTGTCGAACACGCCTCCGTCGGTGAACGCCTGATGCGAGAAGGCGGCCTCGCTCGCGCCGATGTCCTGGGATCGGACCTGGATCGGCGGGAAGAAGCCGGGGAACGCCGACGAGGCTGCGACGGCCAGGGGGATCGTCGCCAGGCCGGCCTGGATCCGCTCGAACTGGATTCGATCGCCCGGGAGCCTGCGCTGCAGGATCAGCCCGGAGCGGGTGAACGAGGTGATGCAGCCCTCGCTCAGGTTCGTGGCCAGGATGTGGAGCTCGGGCTTGTCGGGCAGTTCGTAGAGGCAGGTGTCGCCGTAGAGGTGCTTCTGGTAGTGGTATTCCAGCATGCCGGCCCGGGTGTAGCGGCGGTTGACGGGCCGGCGCGTCAGCCATCGAGGGGCCGTGGCCAGGACGGCGAACGGATAGCGGCGGACGATCCGGTTGCGGACGTCCATCCGGACGAAGTCCAGGATCTCCTTCGCGGCCTTGTCGAACTCCTCGGCGGGGCCGTTGTAGCGGTCCCAGTTGAGCACGAGGTGAGCGGCGAGGATGCTCCCGCCGGAGACCGAAGTGATGTGCGAGACGTTCTCCAGGGCCCCGGCGTCGCGGAGGAACCGGATGATGCCCAGATGATAAAGGGTCGCGCGGAAGCCGCCCCCGGACAGGGCCAGGCCGATCTTGGGCATATTGTCGCCTCCCTTCCCTTTCGCGTCGGCGCAGGGATTCGCGGCTGTCGAGAATCACGTCCATTTCCCCTCGTCCGGCGGGAGCCGGGCGAGTGGTGCGGCGACGTCGGATGAGGTAGGTCGCCCTGAAACGCCGCGCGGGGCTCTCGTTGACCTCGATGCGCGGGCTCGGGCGATCTCAATGCAACCGGCGCGCCGGCGTGACGGGCGGCGGCTCAGGTCAGGCCGCGTAAGAAGACCTGGAGGCCGTCAGCGAGGCGGTCGGCCGCTTCGAGTGCGTGGGCGTGTAGCGACCAGAAATCCTTGAGCGACGAAGGTCGGCCCACGAGCGCGCGCAGGGCCGCGCCGACGCGGTAGCTGCCGGATGTGTTCAGCAGGCGGCCGACCTCGGGGGGGAGGTCCGTCCGGGCGTCGTCGCTGACGACCCGGAGCGAGAGGAATGGGACGCGACGTTCGCGGGCGGCGACGGCCGCGGCGAAGGTCTCCATGTCGATCAGGTCGGCCTGGTGCTCATTTCGGAGCCTGGCCTTTTCGGCTGCGGACGTCACGACGTGATCGACGAGGAGCAGCCGGCCGACCGATCGGATGCCGGGGACGGGCCCGACGAGGCCGGCGGCGATCTCGACGACCTCGCCCGACCCGTCGATCAGCGAGCGCGGGGCGATCAGGTCGTTGCGGTTCAGGGCGGGATCGAGCGCGCCGGCGAAGCCGGCCGAGACGATCACTTGCGGCCGGTGACCGGCGAGCAGGTGCTCGACGCCCCGACGGGCCGAGGCTGCGCCGACGCCCGAGGCCAGCACGGCGAGGATTCGGCCCTCAAGCTCCCCCTCGACCACCGTCAGCCCCCGGGCGGCGTAGCGCCGGACTCGGGCCAGCTTGTCGATCAGGTGGCCGGCCTCCATCGGCATCGCCATGACGACGCCGACGTCGGCCGGGGAGGGGGCGGGGGCCAGTCGCTGGGGCTCGGGGTCGATCAAAGGAACTGCCACTTGACCATCTTGAGGGTGTCGCCGAGGCGGCTGTTCACGCCGAGGGCGGCCGAGGTCTCGAAGCCCGAGTGCATCATGCAGTTCTCGCAGCGCGGGTCGTTGCCCGGGCCGTAGTCCTCCCACTCGGTCTTGTTGATCAGGTCGCCGAAGGTCGGGTGGTGGATGTCGGTGATGAGGTAGCAGGGGCCCTTCCATCCCTTGATGTTGCGGGTGGGGTTGGCCCAGGCGGTGCAAGACAGCTCGCGCTTGCCCTGAAGGAACTCCAGGTAGATCGGCGACGAGTAGAATCGGTACTTGCGGAACATGGCCTCGGCCGCCCGGAACTTGGCCCGGATGTCGGCGCGGGTCATGAACATCTCCTTGGAATCGACCGCGGCGTAGCCGTAGCCGGGGGAGATGAGGAAGCCGTCGACGTCCAGGCTCGTGAGGTAGCCGAACAGCTCGTCCAGCTCCTTCATGTCGGTCTCCTGGAAGACCGTCGTGTTGGTGCAGACGAGGAAGCCGGCCTCCTTGGCCGCCTTCACGCCGTCGATGGCCGAGTCGAAGACGCCCTGACGCTCGACGGCGATGTCGTGGCTCTCGCGCATGCCGTCGAAGTGGACGTTGAAGAAGAACCGGGAATTCGGCTTGAAGTCCTGGATCTTCTTGCGGATGAACATCCCGTTTGTGCAGAGGTAGACGACCTTCTTGCGCTCCAGGATCTTGGCGGTCAGCTCGCCGATGCCGGGGTAGATCATCGGCTCCCCGCCGCAGATCGACACGACCGGCGCGCCGCATTCGTCGACCGCCGCGAGGCACTCGTCGATCGAGAGCTTCTGCTTGATGGTCTGCGAGTACTCGCGGATCCGCCCGCAGCCGGTGCAGGTCAGGTTGCAGGCGTGGAGCGGCTCCAGCATCAGGACCATCGGGAACTTCTTGGCCCGGGAGAGCTTCTTCTTGGCGATGTAACCGGCGATTCGGCTCGTCATCTGCAGTGGAAAACGCATGCGGCGATCACTCCCTTGTTCTGCTTGCGCGACCTGACCGAATCGGGGGCGAAATGGGATGGGGACCGTCAGACCAGAGGCCGGGGGTCGGCCGGGATGCGGCTGGCCAACGCCCCGGGCGCGAGGCTCCGATCCCGGGCGAGGGCCTGGCCGTAGCGGGCGATCGCCATGAGCGGGAAGGAGACGCTGTAGAGGTGGTACTTGAGATAGAAGACCTTGGGGAACCCGGTCCCGGTGAACTCGGGCTCGTCCCACGAGCCGTCCTCGAGCTGCGAGTCGACGAGGTACTGGATCCCCCGGGCGACGGCCTCGCCGTCGACGCGGCCGGCGGCGATCAGCCCGAGCACGGCCCAGGCGGTCTGCGAGGCGGTCGGCGTCCCCGTGCCTTTCAGGGCGGGATCGTCGTACGTCCCGCAGGTCTCGCCCCAGCCGCCGCAAGGCTGCTGGACCGACTCCAGCCAGTCGGCCGCCCGCACCAGCGCCGGGACGTCCATCGGGTGGTCGATCGCCTTGAGCCCCTGGAGGACCTGCCAGGTCCCGTAGATGTAGTTCACGCCCCAGCGCCCGTACCAGCAGCCCTCGGGCTCCTGCGTCCGCCAGAGGTAATCCAGGCCCCGGGCGACCGCCGGGTGGTCGAGTCGGAAGCCGAGGGCGCCGAACAGCTCGATCTGGCGGGCCGTGATGTCGGCGCAGCTCGGGTCGAGCATGGCGTTGTGGTCGGCGAACGGGACCTTGGTGAGGACCTCGTTGTCGATGTCCACGTCGAACGCCGCCCAGCCGCCGTCGCGGTTCTGCATCGCGAGCAGCCAGTCGGTGCCGCGGCGGATCGCCCCGGCGATCGGCGGCTCGTCGGCGGCCGGCGAGCGGAGCAGGGCCATCAGCACCATCGCCGTGTCGTCGATGTCCGGATAGAAGGCGTTGGCGTACTCGAACGGCCAGCCGCTCGGCTCGACGCCCGGCCGGCGGACGGCCCAGTCTCCCGGCCTCCGCAGCTCCTTCGAGAGCAGCCACTCGGCCGCCCTCTCGACGGCCGCCGCGTCGGCCGGCTCGTCGGCGTCGGAGATCGCGATGGCCGTGATCGCCGTATCCCAGACGGGGGACACGCAGGGTTGGAAACGGGTCGTCTCCCCCTCGTCGATCCGCAGGTCGTCAAGGTGTCGCCAGGCCCAGGTCACCGACGGCGAATCGGGCTCATACCCCAGGCAGTGGAGCGCGAGGATCGTGTAGATCATCGGCGGGTAGATCGCCCCCAGGCCGTCGGAATCCTCGAAGTGCTCGACCATCCAGCGGTGCGCCTCGCGCAGCCCCCGGCGTCGCAAGGCGGCCGGCGTGACGCGGTCGGCGAACTTCAGGCCCCGATCCACCGCCAGGAAGAACCGGCCCCACGAGAACAGGGGCGGTCGGGGACGGGCCCAGGACCGGGGACCGTCGAACAGCTCGGCGATGCCCCGCTCGGGCTGGACCCTCCGCACCGGCTTGAAGTGCGACACGATGGAGAGCGGCACGACGATCGAGCGGGTCCACGAGGACATCGCGCTCAGGCTGAAGCCGAACCGCGAGGGGATCAGGGCCATCTCGGGGGGGACGATCGGGCACTCGTCGTACGAGATCTCGCCGAGCAGGGCGAGATAGAACCGGGTGAAGCTGTTGCTGGCCCCGGCCCCGCCCAGGGCGAGGATGACTTCTCGCGCCTTGACCATGGCCGGGTCGTCGGCCGGCACGCCGGTCAGCTTGAGGGCGAAGTAGGCCTCCACCGAAGTGCTCACGTCGGCCGGCCCGCCGGGGTAGGTCGGCCAGCCGCCGGTCGGCAGCTGGTGCGCCAGGATGTAGCGTGCACAGCGCCGGCAGACGTCCTCGCGCTCGCGGCCGAAGAAGGCCAGCAGGAGGATGTATTCGGATTCGAGGATCGTGTCGCCTTCGAGTTCGCCGACCCAGTGGCCGTCGTCCTTCTGGCGGGCGAGCAGCCAGTTCCGCGTCCGGTCGAGGGCGGCTTCGTGACCGCTGGCTGCGGGAGCCTCGCGACGCAGCGACGACCGGACGAAGGTATGGGCCGCATCGCCCTGAGAAGCGCCTCCCTCCTTGTTGGCGATCATGCGTTCTCGATCCTCTGGTTCTCGGCGTGTTAGGGTCGCGGCCTCTCGGGCAATCGACGATGAGTCCCGGCGCGCGGGCAGGCTTCGGAGAGGCCCTCCCGTGAGTGGGAGGTCATCCTAAGCGGCTCGCCGAGATTCGATCAAGATCAAACCCCCTCAAGATTTGCGACCTAATGACCGACGGTCGCGTCGAGGGGGCCGAGAGTTTGCCTAGCTTCTTCAGAGTCGCGCGGTGTGGGGGGAGGGGCCTCAATCGGCCGTGAAGGTGGACTCGATCCGGAAGTCGCGCAGCAGGGGGATCGACCGCAGCAGGGCTTCGAGCCGGGCCGGATCCTCGCCGAGGGACAGCGTCCCTCGGACCTGCACGAGGTCTCCCTGAACCCGGACCCGGTCGACGTGCGCGGAGTCGCCGACGTGGCGGCGGACCTGCCCCAGGAAGTAAGGCTCCAGGTCGTCCGGTCGTCCCTTCGTCCGCAGCGGGTTGGGGCGGTTCTCGTCGGGGAGCGGGAACTCCAGCTTGTCGACGACCTCGCGAACGCCCGGCGTCTGCTGCGCGGCCCGGTACGCCAGCATCGCCTCGTAGGCCGACGGCACCTTGCCCGAGATCGTCGCGACGTCCTCTCGCGCGGACACCTCGACGGCCTGGTCCTTGAGGGCGGGGCGACGGCCGAAAGCCTGTTCGATCCGTGCCTTGAGCCCCCCGCCGCCTTCGCGGGCCGCCGGTGCCGGGCGGGGAGTTTCGGCCGGGTCGACGGCCGGGGGGGGCGGCGGCGGGACGGGCCGCTGGAGCTCGATCGGCCGGCCGTCGACGGGCTGAGGGGGCGGCGGGGGCGATTCCCGGCTCGCGACCCTCAGGTCGCTGGCGACGCGGGTTACGCCGGGCACGCTCATGGCTTCCTGTTCGATCAGTCGCTTGTCTTCCTCGCTGGCGACGACGCCGCTGAGCGACACCTGGCCGTACTCATCGACGGTGAGCTGGAGCTGACCTCGGGCCGGGGCGGAGGCCCGGCGCAGTCTCGCGTCCGCGGTCGGGGCGGCAGAGGTCGCGTCGGGGCGACTCGCGGATCGCATCGGGAAGCTCAGGATGGGTGGCTCGAGGCCGAAGAACGGGTCGTCGAGTCGGCCGAACAGGGGTTCGGGATAGACGAAGTATGGGGAGGGGCCGACGGGGGCCGCCGCGACGGCGGACGCCGCCGAGTAGGTTTGCTCGATTGCGACGCGATGGGCCTCGTTCGTGTCGATCACCAGGTCGTCGTGCGGGACGAGGCCCAGGTCGATGACCGTCCGGATCGCCAGGTCGTGCACGGCCTTGGTGCCGACCTTCCCGGACAGGATGATCTCGCCCTGCCGGCCGACGTCGACCCGGATCGCGTAGGGGAGGGTGAGCGGGTTCGCCCGGAGCGCGTCGACCACGGATTGCTCGGGGGCGACGCGCGGTTGTTCGAGGGCGAAGTTCGGCCGTGGGGCCGGCGCGGCGGCCAGGGCCGCGAGGACGAGGAGTCGAAGGCGTCGGGACATGGGATGCTCGCCCCTTCCTTGTCGACGTGCTGAGCGCGGTGCGGGGGAGGTAAGCCCCTCGATTGGAGTCTATCGGCGGCCGTCGAGGGGCGACAAGGCGATCTCGATCGTTCCGGTGGAGGAGTCGTAACGAACGACGAAAGGCCGACGCCCGGGTTGGGCGTCGGCCTTTCGTGGAGTCGCACGGCTTCGAGTCTTCGGCCCGCCGTCAGGGCAGGGGCGGGAGGTCGACGGCCTCGGGAAGCTCGGGGAGTTCCTCGGCGGCCGGGGCCGGGGCCGGGGCCGGCTCCGGCGTCGGGCTGGCTGGGGGAGGCCCGGAGGCCGGGACTGCGGCGGGATCGGTCCGGGGGGCGTCGGCCGGCTGGGCCTCGGGGGCCGCGGTCGGCGTCTGCGAGAGGATCGGGGCCTCGCCCGCCGGGCGGTAGGGGGGGATCGGGGTCGGCGGCGGTCCGAGCGGGCCGATCGGGGCCGGCATCGCGGGGAGCGGGTCGCCTTCCTCGAGGTTCGGCGGCGGCTGGGGCGTCACCGGATCGGGCGAGGAGGGGCCGACGATCCGCTCGGGATACATCGGGCCGTCCGGCGCGATCGGGATCTGCTTGTGGCCTTCCTGGATGTCGCGGGCCTGGACGTAGGCCTTGCGGGGGTTGGGGCCTTCGGCGACCGCGATGTTGTTGTAGGCCAGGAGCGTCCCCTTGGCTTCTTCCAGGGCGATGATCGAGATGTTGTAGGTGGTCTTGTACTGCGCCTCCAGGGCCACGGCCTGGGCGTACTGGCTGACGGCGTCGAGGAAGCGGTCGATGGTGATCCGGCCTTCTTCGTAATAGGCCCGCTGGGCGGCGAGCCGTTCGGCCGCGGCGGCCCGAAGCCGCGAGGCGGTCTTGAACTGCTTGTAGTTGGCGTCCACTTCCAGGAAGAACCGGCTGAGCGAGTGGACCGTCTGGTGGATGACCTGCTGGAGGTAGGCCCGCTGCCGGAGCAGGGTGTACTGGGCCTGCCGGGTGCTGGCCAGCGGGGCCCGCATGCCGAGCGGCATCTGGAACGACCAGCCGACCTGCCAGGTCCGGAAGTTGTTGTAGAAGCCGGGGTTCCCCGCGACGCCCGCGGCCCGCTGCTGTGCGGCGACCACCGGTTCCAGGGCCTTGATCGTCGCCCCCGTCATGACCGCCTCGGCCGAGTCGAGCGAGTCGCCGAAGCCGTTGAACTGGTAGAGGACGTTCAGGCTGAGCTGGGGGAGGAGCTGGTTGCGGGTGATGAGGAGCTGGAGCTCGGCGATCCGCACCAGGAGCTGCTGCTGGACGATGTCGGGCTGGAAGGTCACCATCTGGGCGAGGCTCGAATCCCAGTCGGGCTCCAGGCGGGCCTCGGTCGGCGGCGTGACCGGGATGATCCGGCGGTTGTCGGCCGGGGGGAGGCCCAGGATGTTGCGGAGCTGCCGCTCGGTGGTGATCACGTCGGCCGTCTTGGTGACCAGGTCGAGGTTGAACTGCTCCAGCCGCTGCTGGGCCTCGGCGACGTCGGCCACGGTCCCCTTGCCGACGACCAGCTCGGCCTGCTCGCGGTTGACGATCTCGCGGGCCAGCTCGACGGCCTTCTCGGCCGACCAGAGCTGGACGTGCTGCTGGGCCAGGGCCCAGTACTGCTGCTCGATCGACCGGACCTGGGCCATGACGGCGGCCTTGAAGCTCCAGACGGCGGCGTCGGCGTTGAGCCGGGCCACGACGATCGGGGCGCGGTTGGCCTCCAGGCCCACCGGCGGGCCGGCCGGCTGCCCGGGCATCGGGGCGCTGCCCATCAACGGCTGGGTCAGCGAGAGCTGCAGGTTCGTCGTATACGCCGACGGCGTGACGAGGAACGTGCTGTTCTGATACAGCCAGTTGACGTTGTGGACGATGCCGAGCTGGGCGCCGGTGGCGGTCCGCTTCTGCAGGCCGACCTGGAAGTTGGCCGACTCCTGCACCGAGATGACCGGCGTCCGGGTCCCGGCGAGCTGGAACGTACCGCCCTGGATCGCGTTGTTGAACGGCTGGGAGCTCTTGCCCCAGGTCATGTTCGTGATGAACGCGGTGTCGAACGTGCTGAGCGCCTGGGCGATCTGGGTCTCCTGGACGGCCGGGTCGTAGACCGACGCCAGCGAGCCCGAACCCAGGGCGCTGGCGATGCCCGCCCCGGCCCCGGTGTTCAACGGCTGCGGCTCGAAGCCGCCGACCGGGATGCCCTGGGCACCGAAGGCGATGACCCGGACGACCTCGGAGTTGTCCAGGCCGATCCGGATCGCCTCCTGGAGCGTCATCGGCCAGATCTCGTCGGCCTCGGGGTCGTTGGTGGTCCGGGGCTTGGCGATCTTGGGGATCGGCAGCGGGGCGCCGCTCGACAGGAAATCGGCCTGCTTGACCTCCTTGTCCTCCAGCGCCATCTTCCCCATGTTGTCGTGGGGGACGGACTTGGACTGGTCGATGTAGGGAAGTCTCTGGCAACCGGAGGAGCCCACCCAGGCCGCCAGCACGGCCATATGAGTCCATCGGTTCCTGCGTAAGGTCAATCGCATGGCCAGCCGTCCTTGACTAAGATCGCCATGTGACGCGTCATCCGAGGCGTGGGATCACGCCGCGCCATCCCTGGCTTGGCTCACGGAGTCTACCGCCCACGACTCGACCGCCGCCGTCGCATTCGGGCCGACTCGGTCGCGACCCTGCTCCAACACCCACGAGGGCGGCCGGGACGAGGTGCGAGCGCCGACCCTTCGTGCCGTAAACAAGTTGTCGTCTTCCGTTCATCCGATGGTGCGATCCCGAGACCCCCCGAGAAGTGGACGGGGAATCGGGCTGTCGAATGGTATCGGACGTCCGTGTTCTGAGACTTGAAGCGATGAGGCGGATCTTACGGATTGTTCCGATTCCGCTCCAGGCGAAAAAACGAAGGACGGCGCGGACTCCGAGGATTCCCCGGCTTCCGCCCCCCCCGCAACGACTTAAAGGGACGAGAACGCTCAAGTCGTTCCCGAGTCCCCTCCGGAATCACCGAGGGCGTCGATCGCCGACGGGGACGTTCGACGCAACGCCCTGGGCGAAGGGGCCCGCCCCGGGAGGGTATTCCACATAGGGGAGGCCGAACAACCGCTTGAAGTAGATGACCTCGCCCGGGTCGGTCCCCTCCAGGTAATGTCCCGCGAATTGCAACGCGAAGCCCCCCAGGAACAGACCCAGGGCCAGGACGAAGATGGAGAAGGAGACGAGGTAGACGTAGACCGGGAACAGCAGCACGCCCAGGATCGTCAGCGGGATGCCGACCAGATGGAGGACGAAGCTTACGGCGCTGAGGTGCCGGTCGAGCCAGTGGACGACCAGGGGATGCGGCGGTTCGGGCGGGGCGATCATGGAGCGGCCTGGGGGTCCGGGGTTGCGGTCGCGGTGCGGGTTGACGCTCGTCCTCGCTTGCGGTTAGCCTCCTCATCCATCTTAGCGGCGGACGCGACGATCCGGCAGTCGGACGCCGAACCGCCGCGCGGGTTCGATCGGGAGAGGACGTCGCACGCGTGGGCCGCATCGATCCCGAAGGTTTCCTCAAGCTGGTGCGGGGCGAGACGCGGGGGCCGCTGGCGACGATCGGCCGCCTGGGCCTCGGGCTCGGGGCCGTCGGTTACGGGCTCGGCGTCGCGGCCCGGAATGCGGCCTTCGACCGAGGCTTCAAGACGATCCACCGCGCCCGCGTGCCCGTGATCTCGGTGGGGAACCTCACCCTCGGCGGGACCGGCAAGACGCCGATGGTCGAGTGGCTGGCCCGCTGGTATCGTGAGCGGGGCGTCCGCGTCTGCCTGATCAGCCGTGGTTACGGCCGGGCCGACGCGGTCAACGACGAGGCCCTCGTGCTGGAGGAGAACCTCCCGGACGTCCCCCATCTCCAGGACCCCGACCGCGCGCGGCTCGCCGAGGTAGCCGTCGACGAGTTGGAGACCGAGCTGATCCTCCTCGACGACGGCTTCCAGCACCGACGATTGGCCCGCGACCTCGACGTGGTGCTGCTCGACGCGATCGACCCGTTCGGCCTGGGCCGGCTGTTCCCTCGCGGCCTGCTCCGGGAGCCGCCGCGATCGCTCCGGCGGGCGGATGCGGTGGTGATCACTCGCGCGGACCTGATCTCGGCCGACCGTCTCTCCGCGATCCGATCGGCGGCGAGTCGACTCAACGGCGCTGCGCCGATCCTGGAGGCCCGCCACGCCCCTCGCGACCTGGTGGACGGCGAGGGGGACGCCTCGCCGCTCGACGGACTCGCCGGCCGGTCGGTCGCCGCCTTCTGCGGGATCGGCAACCCCGAGGGGTTCCGCCGGACCCTCGACTCGCTCGGCTGCCGGATCGTCGACCTGCGGCCGTTCCCGGACCATCACCCCTACTCCGCGGCCGACGTCGCCGACCTCGCCCGCTGGGCCGAGGCCGCGGGCGCGGATCTCGTCTTGACCACGCAGAAGGATTCGGTGAAGCTCCGCCTCTCGAATCTCGGGCCCGCGCCTCTCCGCGCGCTCCGGATCGGGCTCGAAATCCTGGGAGACTCCGCGCCGCTGGAAGTCCGGCTGGCCTCGCTGCTCCCGGAGGACCCGCCGATCCGGGAGTGAGGGACGCGAGGTTTCCGGAGATCGAGCACCCCGGCACGGATCGCCGGACGCAACCGCCAGGGAAGGGCCCGGCCTCGAATGAACCTCGTCGTCTTCTGCCCCAGCCTCATCGGCGACACCGTCATGGCCACGCCCACCTTCCGCGCCCTGCGGAAGGAGTTCCCCCGGGGCCGCCTGACCGCCGTCGTCAAGCCGAACGTCGCCCCCGTCCTTGACGGGCTCGACTGGTTCGACGAGATCCTCCCTTTCCATCCGCGATCGAAATCGCGCGAGCATCAGACGCCCGCCTTGCTCCGGCGGCTTCGGGCCGATCGACCCGACGTGGCCGTCCTCCTTCCCAACTCCATCCGAACCGCGTGGATCTCCTGGCGGGCCGGGATCCGGCGGCGGGTCGGCTACGACCGCTACGCCCGGGGATGGCTGCTGACCGACCGGCTGGCTCCGCCCCGCGACGCGAACGGCAAGCTGCTGCCGTGCCCGATCGTCGAATACTACCTCGGCCTGGCCCACGTTCTGGGTTGCCCCGGCGACGGCGTCCGCCTGGAGCTGGCGACCACGCCCGCCGACGAGGCCGCGGCCGACGAGGCGTGCGAGGCTCTCGGGGTGGACACCTCCGCCGGGCTCGTCTGCCTGAACACCGGCGGGGCCTTCGGACCGGCCAAGGCGTGGCCCGTGGAGTCGTTCGGAGTCCTGGCCCGCCGGCTCGCCGAGGAGGCGGGCGTCGCCGTGGTCGTGCTCTGCGGCCCTTCCGAGCGCGAGGAGTCGCGGCGGATCGCCCAGCTGGCCGCCCATCCCGGGGTCGTCAGCCTGGCCGATCGTCCCCTCAGCCTGGGTCTCTCCAAGGCCCTGGTGCGGCGGGCCGAGCTGCTGGTCACCACGGATTCCGGCCCCCGACACTTCGCCGCCGCGTTCGGGACGCCTGTCGTCACGCTTTTCGGGCCCACTCGTATCGAATGGACACGCACGAATCATCCCCACGCCCTACATTTATATCATCCGGTCCCTTGCGGACCGTGCCAGCGTCCCGTGTGCCCGCTGGGCCACCACCGCTGCATGAAGCTGCTGACGCCCGACCGCGTTTACGACGCAGCGCGGCGGATGCTGTCGGGCCGTCGTAGTCCGCGATCCACAACTTTGCAACAAGGGACGAAGGAGTCCTCATGGCGACCTGGCTGATCACAGGAGCGGGCGGATGGCTCGGGGGCTGCGTCCTGGACGCCCTGGCGCGGGCGTCGGACGCGGAAGACCGGATCGTGGTCATTGGGAGGAAGCGACCGGACGCCTTGTGCGGCGCGCTCTTCGTCGCGGCCGACCTGACCGACCCGGACGGGTTGACCCGGACCGTGCGCGACGTCTCCCCCGACTACGTGGTCCACGCCGCGGGCAAAACTCCCCCGGCCGCGGACGAGGAGATGTACGAGACCAACTTCTGGGGCACCGATCGGCTGCTGAACGCACTTCGGTCCTTGAACCGGACCGTCCGCGTGGTGGTCGCGGGCTCGGCCGCCGAGGTCGGCACCGTCGCCGCCGCCGACCTGCCGGTCGTCGAGGACCATCCTTGCCGGCCGATGACCGCGTACGGCCGCAGCAAGATGATGGCGACGGCCTCGGCCCTGGCCGGTCGCGGGCCGCTGGAGGTCGTCGTCGGCCGGGTCTTTAACCCGATCGGTCCGGGTATGCCCGAATCCCAGGCTTTCGGGCGGTTCGCCGCCCAGCTCGCCGCGCCCGACGTCGACCCGATCACGGTCCGTGCGGGGCGGCTGGACGCCCGCCGCGACTTCGTCGACGTCCGCGACGCCGCGCAGGCCCTCGTCGACCTGGCGCTCCGGGGCACGCCCCGCCGCGTCTACAACATCGGCTCGGGCCGCTCGCGCACGATCCAGGAGGGGCTGGACCTGCTGATCCGCCTGAGCGGCCGCGCGACCCGCGTCGCCTTCGACCCGGAGGCCGCCCGCCGCGCGGGGCCGGACGACTCCCGCGCCTGCATCGACCGCATCGTCGGCGAGACCGGATGGCGTCCGTCGACCTCGTTCGATCGGTCGATGATGGACCTCTGGGCCGCCGCCTCGGGCCTGGGCCGCGCGGCCCTGCCATTGACGGGCTGAAGGGTGCACCTATAATCGCCGCTGCGGCCGAGGATCGGCCCGCGAACGGCCCAGGGTCAAGGAGGATCGGGGTGTCGCACCGTCGCTGGTTCATCGCCATCCTGATCTTCTCCGCCGTCTTCAACGCCGCGGCGATCCTGCGGACCCTGGTCCCGGCCCAGGACGGCCTGAAGTTCCTGGCCGCCGCCCGTCGCTTCCAGTCCGACCCCTGGGTCGACGTCGTCCGCGGCACCGACCAGCATCCGCTCTACCCGGCCCTCATCGCCGCCGTCGAGCCGCTGACGGCGGCTATCCTGGGCCCCGGCCCGGACGCCTGGCGGATCGCGGCGCAGGGCGTCTCGGCGACGGCCTCGCTTCTCCTCCTCCTACCGCTTTTCGCGCTCGCCCGCGCGGTCTTCGACGGGCGCGTCGCCCTGATCGCCGTGTTCGTCTACGTCCTCCTGCCGGTCCCCGGCGAGGTCGGTCGCGACACCCTGAGCAACGCCCTGGGCCTGTTGGGGATGACCACGACCCTCCAGCTCGGGGCGTCGGCGATCCGCCGCGACTCGTGGCGTCTCGCCCTGGCCGCCGGCCTGGCGGGCGGGGTCGCGTACCTGGCGAGGCCCGAGGCGATCCTCGCGCCCATGTCCGTCGGCCTGGCCTTCATCGCCCAACTCGCGAAGGGACGCGGCTTGCGGGCGGTCGCCACGGCCCCGGCGCTACCGGCCCTCGGGCTGGCCGTCCTGGTCTGCGTCGGCTCGTACGCGCTGGCGAAGGGACAGGTCTCCGAGAAGCTCGCCCTGCGGCATGCCGCGTCCCTCGGATCCCAGGCGATCGCGCACCGCTCCTCGCCGCAGCCGCTCCCCCCGGGCCTCGATCGGGCCGGGCTCGACCTCTCCCCCAAGGAGGAATCGGACGAACGGGCCATCGGTGGGCCGCTCGACGTCCTCAAGTGGGTCGTCCGGCGCTGGTGGGACGAGATGTGCTGGGGGTTCGCGATCATGACGATCTGGGGCCTGGCGCGGCGACGCGCGGTCCAGGACGTCTGCGGTCGCCAAACCGACGCCGGTGGTCCCGAACGGCTGGTTTTGAGCGTGTTCGTCGCCGCCTACGTGCTCGTGCTGATGCGACACGGGTCGAGTCTAGGCTACCTGTCCAGTCGCCACATCCTCCCGCTGGTGGTGGCGTCGACGATCTGGGCCGGGGCGGGGGCTTTCATCTGCGTCCGCGGACTCGGGATCAAACTCGCGGCGCCGCCTCGGGCCTATCGGGCGGCCGTGGCGGTCGCCTCGGCGTTCATCGCGGTGCTCCTGGTCGGCTACCAGCTGCGCACGGGCCACGAGAGCCGGCGAGGCCACTGGGAGGCCGGCCGCTGGCTGCTCGCGAACGCCGGCACCGGCGAGCAGGTGCTCGACACCCGCGGCTGGGCGCGGTTCGTGGCCGACCGCCCGAAAGGTTACGACTACTGGCACGTCCGCCAGGCTCTCTCCGATCGGAGCCTCGCCTACGTAGTCGTGGGTCGCGACGAGTTGGAAGCGAAGAGCCCCCGAGCCGAGAGCCTCAACGCGCTTTTGGCGTTCGCGGCGACGCCGGTGCGGGATTTCCCGGTGGTCGTCGAGGGCCGCGACGTCGGCGCGCGGATCTACCGCATGAATCAACCGATCTCCTGGGAAGGCTTCACGCCATGAGCTTGCGCGCGTTCTGGGGACGCCTGATCCGGGGCTCGCGCTGGTCGTGGGTCAACGACCGCTACCGCGACTCGCTGCCCGCCGACCTCGACTCCTCGGTCATGGCGATCGTGAGCCGCGACCGGCTCCACGCCAAGCAGGGGCGGTCGACGGCCCGCGTCGTCTTCCACGGGGCCGAAGGCGCTGGCGATCGCCGAGTCTCGGTCTACCTCAAGCGACATTTCCGCCTCCCCTGGGCGGCGCGGCTGGCCGCCACCGTCGACCCCTCCGGGCGGCATTCGCCCGGCGCGGCCGAGTGGTCGCACCTGGAGAGGGCCCGGGCGCTCGGCGTGCCGGTCCCGGAAGTCGTCGCGGTCGGCGAGCGGATCGGGCCCTGGGGCGGCCTGCAGAGCTACCTGGCGGTCGCCGAGCTTCCCGGCCGGGAGCTGAACGAGATCCTGCCCGAGCTGGAGAGCTCGCTCGAACCGGAAACGTTCGAGGCGATGAAGCGGCGGATTGTCCGGGAGATGGCCCGGATCGCCGCGACGCTGCACCGCGCCCGGACGTTCCACAAGGACCTCTACCTCTGCCACTTCTTCCTGAACCTGGGGAAGGTCGCGAAGGATCCGCTCGACGTCGAGTTGACCCTGATCGACCTGCATCGGCTCCGCGAGCATCGGCTGATGGCCGACCGCTGGCGCTGGAAGGACCTGGGCCAGCTGCTGTTCTCGATCGAGGGGGTCGCCGGCGTCTCGCCTCGCGACGTGCTCCGGTTCTGGATGCATTACCGGAAAGCCGCCGGGATGCGGGGGCCGGAGTGGCAGGCCCGGATGATCCGGCTGAAGGCCGCGCGGTACGCGTCGCACAACAAAGGCTGAGTTGGAAACCACGGGGATTCCCCGGAAAAGCTCCAGTCGGGTCCGACCGGGACGCGAATATCAGACGAGGAAGGCTCGCGGGATGCGGGCCGAACGGCGCGGAGACGGTTCCCATGCGGCTGGCCCTGAACTTCCCGAGAGTCGATCCCACGAAAGGCGGGGCCGAGACCTACATCGTCGACCTCTGCCGCAGCCTCACGCGCTCGGGGCACCAGGTCGACCTGTACACGTCGAGCTGGGCCGAGGGAGCCTTGCCGGCCGAGGTCCGCTGCGTCCGGGTCCAGTCCGAGGGCCGCTCCCGCCGCGAGCAGGTCGCCGGCTTCGCCGCCGCGTCCGCCCGGCTGCTCAAGGACGCCGATTACGACTGCACCGTCGGATTTATCAACACCTATGAACACGACGTCATCATCCCCCAGGGGGGCGTCCACGGTGGCAGCCTGCGGGCCAACTCGCTCCGGTTCGCCAATCCGATCGCCCGGCGGCTGTACGTCCTGGGCAAGGTGCTGAATCCCAAGTTCTGGACCTATCGCGGCATCGAGAGGCTCCAGTATGCCCCCGGGCGCGGGGCGCGCGTGGTCGCGGTCAGCCGGATGGTCGCGCGGCACGTCCAGGAGTTCGTGGGCGTCCCGAAGTCGCGGATCCACGTCGTCCCCAACGCGATCGACCCCGACCGCGTGCTGGTCCCCCAGCCGGGTGCCGTCCGTTGCGCCTTCCGGGACCGGATCGGGCTGTCGCCGGGCGATCTCGTCGGCCTCTTCGTCGGCCACAATTACGCGCTCAAGGGCCTCGAACCGCTGATCCGCGGCCTCGCCGCCCGGAACAAGCCGGGCGCGAGGCCGATCCACCTGCTCGTCTGCGGCGGCGGCCGGCCGGGCTGGTATCGCCGCCTCGCGAATCGCCTTGGGGTCGGGGATTTCGTCCATTTTCTCGGCTTTCACGACGACGTCCGCGAGTGTTACTGGTCGAGCGACTTCTTCGTCTCGCCCAGCTACTACGACCCCTGCTCGCTCGTCGTGCTCGAAGCCCTCGCCTGCGGGCTGCCGGCGATCACGACCGCGTGCAATGGGGCGAGCGAATTGATGACCGACGGCCGCCAGGGTTACGTCCTGTCGGCTCCCGACGCCCGCGGCGAACTGGTCGCCGCGCTCGACGGCCTGGCGGACGACGCCCGCCGCCGCGCGATGTCGGCCGAGGCCGCGAAGCTCGGCCGCGAGTGGACGTTCGACCGGCACGTCGAGGCCCTGGTGAAGGTCTTCCGCGAGGTCGCCTCGGAGAAGGCCAGGGTCGCGTCGCACGCTAGGAGGCCCGCATCGGGGCCGCACGCTGCGAGATCCAGCAAGCGCAAGTCGGCGGGACGAGGTTGATCCTCGTCTTCGCCGGTCGGGAATCGATGGGACGAGACCCAGGGAAGGGGGACCGACGATGAAGGCCGTGATCCTGGCGGGGGGTAAGGGGACGCGACTCCGGCCCTACACCCACGTCCTGCCGAAGCCGTTGATGCCGCTGGGCGAGGACGACCCGATGCCGATCATCGAGGTGGTTCTGCGCCAGCTCGCGCGTTTCGGCTTCCGCGACGTGACGATCATCACCGGCTACTTGACCGAGCTGATCGAGACCTTCTGCGGCGACGGCCGCAAGTTCGGCGCGAAGATCGGCTACCGTCGCGAGGTCGCCCCGCTGGGCACCGCCGGCGGCCTGACCCTGATCAAGCGCCCCGAGGAGCCGGTGCTCGTCATCAACGGCGACATCCTCACCACGCTCGACTATGGCGCGATGTACGACTTCCACCGCGAGCGCGGGGCCTCGGCGACGATCGCGTCGTACCCCCGCGAGGTGAAGATCGACTTCGGCGTTCTCCAGTTCGGCGACGACCCGCACGTCCTGACGGGGTATCAGGAGAAGCCCGAGTACTCTTTCCAGGTCAGCATGGGCGTCTACATCCTGGAGCCGCACGCGTGGGACTACCTGGTTCCGGGCCAGGCGGTCACCATGCCCGAGCTGCTGGAGGCTATGCGTCACAGCGGTCGCGCCGTCCACTGCTACAAACAGAACTGCTACTGGCTCGACATCGGCCGTCACGACGACTACGCGACGGCGAACGAGATCTTCGACAATCGTCGCGCCGCGTTCCTGGGCCAGCCCGACAAGTCGGTCCTGAAGATCGGCCGCGACCAGTGATCGGAGCCCTCGCCTTGGACTGGACCTACCCGGCCGCCGCCCTCGCCGCCTACCTGATCGGGGCGATCCCGTTCGGCTACCTGATCTACCGCGGCCTCACCGGCGAGGACGTGCGCAAGGTCGGCTCGGGCAACATCGGGGCGACGAACGTCGGCCGATTGCTGGGCTTTCGCTTCTTCCTGCTCGTCTTCTTTCTGGACCTGCTGAAGGGGCTCCTGCCGACGGTCGGAGTGCCGCGGCTCTTGACCGCGCTGGGCTGGCCCTCGCCCTCGGACCTTCCGGTGGCGGCGGCCCTCGGGGCCATCCTCGGGCACAACTTCCCCGTCTTCCTGGGGTTCAAGGGGGGCAAGGGGGTCGCGACGAGCCTGGGCGCGTTGCTGGCGCTGGAGCCCGCGGCCTGCGGCGTGGCGTCGGCCGCGTTCTTCACGGTCTTCCTGATCACGCGGTATGTCTCGCTCTCGTCCATGACGGGCGGCCTGGCGTTCGCCGTCGCCTATTTCGGATGGACCGCCGACACCTGGAGTCGTGAGCACCGCGCCATGAGCGTCCTCGTCCTGGCCGTCGTCGTCCTGCTGATCGCGAGGCATCGCAAGAACGTCGGACGCCTGCTGGCCGGGACCGAGAACCGGGTGAGCTTCCGACGCCGCAAGCCGGAAGGGCCTGCGCCGTCCCAGCCGTCGGGCCGGATCTCACCGGCCGTCGTCGCGACGCTGGCCGTCGCCGCGACCCTTCTCTGCGGGGCCGGGGTCTTGATCGTCCAGCATTCGAAGGAGCCCGTCGAGGCCGTCGCCGGGCCCTGGCTTTTGCGCGAGACCCACCGCGAGGCCACCGGCCAGCAGCGTGCGACCCGCGTGGCCTTCGAAGAGGCCGGCGAACGGCTCGCCGTCCTCTGCCCTCGCTACAACCGAATCCTGACGTATCGGGTGGACCACGAGGCCAGGCTGTCCGCCCCGACGGTGATCCCCGTCGAGGGTCGGCCCGTCGCCATCGCCGTCTTCGGAGGGAACGTCGCGGTGCTCCAGCGCCCGGTCAACGACGCCAAGCACCTCGGCCCGGGATGGCTCGACGTCTTCACGCTCGACGGCGGACGCGTCGGCGTCCGGGCCGAGGCCGGCTATTACCCGGACGACCTCGCGGCCAGTCCCGACGGCGAGTTTCTGCTCGTGTTGGCCTCCGGCCGTGGCGAGGGGGACGCGACGAAGCACGCGCCTGAGTTGACGATCCACGAGACCTCGGCCATCCTCTCGGCCGTCCCCTCGATTCCCGTCGGCCGTCTCGCCTTCCAGGAAGGCGACGATCCGGACCGGCTCACGCTGTCGCGGGCCGGCGGCCGCGCCCTCGTGTCGCTCGCCCTGACGAGGGAGGCGGTCGCGATCGACCTTTCCGACCCTCGGAATCCGCGGCCGGCGGGCCGGATGGACCTCCGTTCGGTCGACCAGCCCTACGTCTCGCGGTCGGACGACGGCGACTGGATCGTGATCCCCGCCCGCGACGATCACCAGGCCGTCGCGACGTCGGCCAGGCCGACGACCGGGCCGACTTCGGACGAAGGGGAGCCGGAGGCCGCCGCCTATCTCGTCGTCTCGCGTCCGGAGGATTCGATGCTCGACCTGGTGCAGGTCGATCCCACCGCCTTGCTGGGGCGTTTCCCCGTACTCGGCCCGCTGAACCTCGGCGGGGCCGAGCCCTCGTCGCTGGCTTTCTGCGAGGCTCGCCGCCTGCTCGCGGCGACCACCAAGCCCGGCGCCGTGCATCTGATCCGACTTGAGTCGCGGATCGACGGGACGTTGTAACTGCCGACGCCCCGGGTCGCGGCCTCCGACTGACTTCCTCGCCGCCATGGGCTGCCGGCCTCTCTCGGCTTACGCCCGGGCCGGCCCCTGTGCGATGATCGCCGGGAACCCGCGCGGGCTTGATCTCGGCCGATTCGGGCGAAGAATGTCCCCGATCGGGACGAAGATCCTTCCGAATGGACGAGACTCACCGAGGATGCACCGCGATGAAGACGCACTGCACGTCAGCCTGGCAGGGCGACGACAAGGTCGGTGGGCCGGTCGATCGGAGCCGTCGATGATGAGCGCTTCGAGCCGGGCTCCGTGGTTCTGCCCCGGCTGTCGGAGGTCGGGGGAAGAGCCGCCCCGGGCGAATCTCTGCACTCACTGCGGCGACCCGGTGGCTCCGCAGGGGTACTGCCCGGTCTGCGAGAACTTCCAGCCGCAAAGCCCCGGAGACCTCTGCCCGAAGCACGAGGTCCCGCTGGACGACGCCTCGCCGGGGCCGGTCGCGGCGGAGGTGAGCGGCCCCTGGGTCGTGGTGGCCCGTTACTCGGACGCCTTGGCGTGCCAGCCGCCGCGCATCCGACTGGAGGCCGAGGGTATCCCGACGACCCTCGACGGCGAGCGCATGGGGGGCAAGGCCATGTATCACGTCGCCACCGGCGGCGTGAAGTTGAGCGTCCCGGCCAGCCTGGAGACGGAGGCCCGCGTCATCCTCTCGCAGACCTGGTCCCAGGACGCGGCCGATTTGGGCATCGACGTGGAGGACTGGGACGAGCTGGACGTGGATCTCGGCTGTCATCCCTCGCAATCGGGGATCCAGCCCACGCCGCTCATCGTCCTGGGACTTCTGATGCTCGCCCTGTTTCTCGGGGCGGGGCTCCTCGCGATCGTCCGCCAACTCGTCGCCGAATGATCCTTCAGCGAGCCACGCTGGGCTGGCCCGCGGTCGCCACGGCCGCCGGCTCGGCCTTGGGGCGACCTGACCTCAGAGCCGTGATGCGGAACTCGGGCTTGAGCAGTCCGCTCGGGTCGTGGAACGAGACCGAGACGACCTCGTCGGCGGCCCCCTGCTGGAACAGCCGGACGACGCCATCCACGTCGCGCGGGAGGCTGCTCACCAGGAACCCACCGGCCGCGTTCCGCCAGACCAGCCGGTGATTGGCCGGCTCGCCTTTGCTGTAGTGCACTCGGATCAGGGGAGGGTCGACCTTGTAGAAGATGGCCTGCAGCTTGCCCAGGAGCGAGAGCTCGAATTTGGCCTTGAGGAACACGTGGCCCCCCTCCGCGGCCGGCGGCTCATACGACTTCACGAAGCCTAGTGACGTCGACTCCAGACGCTCGGCCCCCCGCCAGCGGGGCTGCACCCGGCGCTGGAGGAGCAGCATATCGCCGTCCCGGTCCACGCAGTCGTACCAGCGGAGCATCTCGATCCAGGTCCGCGAGTCCACGGCGCAGGGATGCTGGGAGTCGATGGCGTAATGGGTATACAGGATGAATTTCGGAGCCCGCTGGCCCCGATAATGGTCCGCCCCCATCTGGTCGAGTCGGGGGGTGTAAGCGCAGTAAGACTGGAAGACCGGTCGGGGGCTCCACTCCAAGTCGTTGGTCCAGATGTAGGAGGTTTCCCAGGGGTATACGTCGACCGATTCGTCGCCGATCCTCCGGCGCATCGAGGCCGGGAGAGCTTTCTCCCGCTTGAGTCGGGCGTCGAAGTCACGCATCGACGAGCGCGTCTCGTCGAGCTTGCAGAGGCCGATCCAGTTGGACGCCCCTCGCAGCGCGACCTTCTGGACCGAGGTCGGCGAGTACCAGAAGCCTGACGCCAGGACGGTCGCCACCACGAGCGTGGCGACCACGCGAGTCCGCAAGGTCCGGCTCGCGGCCGGCAACACCAGGGCCGTCAGGCTGACCATCACCGGCCAGACCAACTGGAAGTGGGAGAGCGCCTGCCGGACCACGGCACCTTTGTAGAGGATGAACATGGGGGCGACCATGATCACGAAGGCCGGTGTCAGGGTCGATCGCCGCGCCAGGCTGATGACGAGGCCGACGACCGTGAGGCCGAGCATGATCGCGGCCACGACGCCGCCAGGGTTGCCGGGCTCATCGGCGGTCATCTGGGTCGAGTAGGCGGAGGCCAGTTCCCCGGACGCCTGGAGGAACGGCCACAAGGTCGAAAGCGGGCCGCCGTAGGCCAGGAAGAAGCCGATCATCGACCCGAAGTAGACCGTCGCCAGCAGCATCAGCCGCGCGAACACCCGACGGCTCGGGTCGCGGGCGAGACGCATAAGAGACCACATCCCCAGTGCGGCCGTGCAGGCCACGCCGAGGTTGAACTTCGTCAAGATCGCCGCGCCCGCCAGGAAGGCCGCCGGGATCGCCCAGGTCGGCCTCCGGTCCAGCTCGGCCAGGAGGAGGAAGCCGACGACCGGCAGGATCACCGCGCCGTAGAGGCTGAGATTGAACTCGCCGTCGAGAGCGATGCCACTGATCGCCATCGTCGCTGCGAAGACCAGCGGGGTGGCGTAGCCCTTGACCCGGAACAGGAGGATCCCGACCGACGTCCACCAGAACAAGTTCAGGCCCAGGCGGATCGCCACGGAGTGCAGGTCGAGGTCGCCTAACTCCTTGGGGCACAGGGCGAAACCCAGCGGCCCGTAGGTGAAGATGAAGTCGCGACCGTGCGCCAGGCCTCGGTCGGCCGAGAGGTGCAGGCCGGTGATCCAGGAGGGGTCGAGGCCGACGCCCATCTGCGAGACCCACTGGGGGATCGTCAGCATCACGAAACCGACGAGGAGCAGCACCCGCCAGACGACCGCTCCGACCGCGAGCGACTCCGGGCGGACCGGCTCGGCCATCGAAACCTGCGCCGCGGTCATTCCAACCTCCGGGGTCTGAGGCCGGCGACTCCTCGCCGGCGACGGGGCGGCCGGCGTCCTGCCGCGCCGCCGGGCTGGGCTCGTCGTTCCGGCGCCGTCAGGCGGGCCGGCGGGCGACGAGGAAGAACTGGGCGCCGAAGAACCGCCAGGCCCAGGGCAGCTTCAGGTAGAGCCGGACCAGCCACGGGGCCGTCGGCAGCTTGCCGCGGAACGAGAAGGGGAGGGTGCGGGCGAGTTCGACCTCGACCTCGAAGCCCGACAGCTCCAGGGCCTCGGCGACTGCCTTCTCGGTCAGCGCCAGGTGGTGGTCGAAGTAGTCGTAATAGTCCGCCGCACAGGCGCGGAAGTTGGGGCCGAGGATCATCACCCGGCCGCCCGGCTTCAGGGCCCCGCGCACCGCGTCGAAGACCGCCAGGACCTGCTCGCGGGTCCGACAGTGCTCGAGGAAGTTGCTCATGAAGGCCGCGTCGAAGTGCGAGGCCGGGACGACCTCGCCGAGGCGCTCGGCCGCGATCTCGTGCACGGTCACGTTCGGGGCCGCGTGGTTGCGGGTCTCCGGGTTCAGGTCCACGGCCACGCGCTCGCCGGCCGCGACGTTGTTGATGAACTCGCAGTAACCCGCGGCGACTTCCAGCACGCTCCCGCCGGCGGGGATGTAGCGGTTGAACCACGACTCGCAGAGGACCCGCCAGACCGCCGTGCGCCGCCCCAGCACCTGCTTGCCGAACCGGTTGCGGTAGATCTGCTCGACCAGGTTCTCCAGCGGCGCTTCCGCCTCGATTCCGATCGTTCGCGTCATCGTGCTCCTCGCGGCGCCCGTCGGGGCGAAAGGGCGTATGCGTACCAGTAGAGATACCTGGGCAGCCACTTCATGAGCCGGAAGCGGGACTCGCCGGCGGTGCGATCCCGCCAGGTGGTCGGGGTCTGGGCGATGGGCTCGCCCCGGCGGAAGGCCTTGGCGGTCAGCTCCAGCGCCAGCTCGAAGCCGCCGGTGCTCTCGACGCCCATCTCGCGCACCAGCGCGGCGTCGTAGAGCCGGAAGTTGTTGGTGGCGTCGTGGGTGGGGAAGCGGGCGACGTAACGCAGCGAGAGGCCGGCGAGGCGGCTGAGGGTCCGCTTCAACCACGGCCCCCCCTCCTGGCTCCCGCCCTTCATATACCGGCTCGGGCAGACGATCCGATTCCCCTGGCGGTACAGCTCCAGCATCCTCGGCACGATCCGGAGGTCGTCCGAGAGGTCGGCCATGACCACGAGCGCGGGCCCCTCGCCGACCTCGTCGAACCCGGTCTTGATCGCGCCCACGACCCCGCGGCCGTGGCGGTTCTTCACCAGCCGCAGCCAGGGGCGGGACTCGGCGAAGGCGGCCGCCACGGGGACCGTCGTGTCCTCGTCGAAGTCGTAGACGACGTGGAGCGTGAACGGACCGGGGACGTCGCGCTCGATCTCGGCCATCAGCTTGGGGAAGTTCTCCCCCTCGTTGTAGACCGGCACGACCAGGGCCAGGGGCCTTTCGTCGCGGATCACGTCGCGGGCCCCGGCCGCGGCGACGCGGCGGGCGGTCCGTCGGGCTCCCGTCGTCTGCGTGCTCATCAGATGACTCCGGCGGCGAGCTGCTTGTCGACCCAGGGGATGACCTCGTCCAGGATCTCGTCGAGCGGCGTGTCGGCCGAGAAGCCGATCAGGTCGCGGGCCTTCTCGACGGCCGGGATCCGGCACTGCACGTCGTACTGGAAGGGCTTGTCCGAGACGACGTTGAAGGTCTTCCACTCGCCGTGGATCTTCTTCCAGATGAGCTCGGCCAGCTCCATGACGGTCGTCGAGGCCGCGGTGGAGAGGTTGAAGTCCTCGTTCATCGCGCCGGGGTGTTCGACGCAGAGGCGGATGCCGCGGGCCAGGTCGCCGCCGTAGGTGTAGTGGCGGACCTGGGTGCCGTCGCCAAGGATGTGCAGCGGGTCCTGGCCCTTGAGGACCTTCTGGACCAGGTCGGGGACGACGTGGCTCATCGCCAGCTTGACGTTGCCCGAGAGGATCTCGACGTCGCACTTCGCGCGACGCTCGCCGATTCCCACGCAGTTGAACGGACGGGCGATCGTGAACGGCAGGCCGTACTGCTCGTAGGCCCCCTGTGCGAAGTACTCGACGGCCAGCTTCTGGAAGCCGTAGGTCGAGGCCGGCGGCGGGCAGGTGCGGTGGTCGCCCTCGAGGCTGGGGAACCGCACCGCGTTCTCGAAGACCATCGACGACGAGATCACGGTGATCTTCTTGAGCTTGGCGTGCTGATACGCCCAGATGGCCGCGTCGAACGTGGAGGCGGTGATCCGCTCGTTCTCGGCCAGGAGGTCGTAGGCGAACGTGTGGAAGTAGCTGATCCCGCCGATCATGGCCGCGCCGGCGATGACGTGGTCGCAGTCGGCGAGCAGCTCCTTCATCAGCCCGACGTCCTTGGCGTCGCCGCGGACGAGCGTGTAGTTGGGGTTGTCCTGGCTCGTCTGCTCCAGGTCGCCGTACTTCGAGAAGTTGTCGACGCCGACGACCTGATGGCCGTTCGCGAGCAATTCCTCGACGAGATAGCCGCCGATGAAGCCGGCAGCCCCTGTCACCATGATCTTCATGCAACGGTCCCTCTCGGGCCTGGCGCCGGGCGCGAGGCCGAACTCGATACGGGGAATGACGGAGCCCGACCGGCGGGTCGGCTCGGTCCGGAGGCCGGGGCCCATGCGGGTCGCGGCTTGGGGGGCGGCTTCGCTCCCCCCTTGCGGATTCGTCAGGCGGCGGTCGCCGTCCGGGGCGAGACGTCCTGGGCCGACGTCCGGCTCAGGAAGTTGAACACGTCGATCACCGGCTTGCGGACGTTCAGCCCGCGGTACTCGTCGTGGCAGGCCCCCAGGAACAACACGTCGGCCTCGTCGAGGGCGACGTCGAGCGGGACGAACGAGGGGTCCTGGATGTAGGGGTCGGTGCAGAGTACCTTCCGGCTCTCGAACGTCAAGACCTTCCGGAGCTTGTAGGCGAGCGAGTCGCGGGGGTCGTCGTTGTTCCCCTTGAACGCCATCCCCAGGATCGCCACCGTCGCCGTCGACAGGTCGTACTGGGCCTTGGCGGACTCGACGAGGAAGTTGGGCAGCCCCTCGTTGATCATCATCGCCGCCTGGCCGAGCACGAAGTCGTTGTGGTTGAACGCGGCGAGCTGCATCGTGTCCTTGAGCAGGCAAGGCCCCCCCGCGAACCCGGCCCCGGGGAACCCGGACATGCGCGGGTAGTCGGTCGTCATCGCCATGCGGACGCGGTCGAAGTCGGCGCCGAACTTCTCGGCGATGACGTAGAACTGGTTCGCGATCGCGAAGTTGATGTAGCGGTAGCTGTTGCAGAAGAGCTTGCAGAGCTCGGCCTCGATCGGCGGGATCTCGATCTGCCGGGCGCCCAGCAGGGCGAACAGGGCCGAGGCCCGCCGCGTCGCCGACGGCGTAACGCCGCCGATGATCTGCGGGAGGCTGCCGGTCTCCTCCAGCGCGAAGCCCTGGGCGATCCGCTCGGGGCAGTGGGCCACGTCGATCCGCAGCCCGCGCTCGCGGATCCGGCGGTCGAGCCGGGCGGTGACGCCGGGGAAGACCGTGCTCCGCAGGATCAGGAGCTGGCCGTCGTGCATCCGATCGAGGATCGTCCCCATCGAGCGGTCGAACACCCGGATCTCCGGGCTCAGGAACTCGTCGACCGGGGTGCCGATCGTGACGATGACCGACTCGCTCTCGCCGACGGCGTCGGGGTCCATCGTCACGCTCAGGCGGCCGGCGGCCAGGACCTCCGCGAGCGATTCGTCCGCACCGCGCTCCAGGAACGGCATCCGCCCTTCGGCGACGCTCCGGACCCGGGACTCGGCGTTGTCGAGCAGGGTGACCCGCGCGCCGGCCGCCGACAGGGCGATCCCCAGCGGCAGGCCGATGTGACCGCAGCCCCCGACGATGCAGACGGAGTGTTTCATCTCGAAAATCCCTTCTCGGAGATCGGTTGCGACGCGTCGAGATCCGGCGGGCCCTCGCCGCGACGATCCCGACGCGGACCAGTCGCGTCGGACCGTCGGGCCCGCGTCTCGGAGGCGTCCTGGAGCTCGCGTCCTTGCCAGCTCGGCTTCGTTCGGCCCGGCGGAGCGTCGACCATCGATTTTCGACGGCCCGGTCGGCCCGGCCTCTCAGCGAATCGGCCCGGTTCGCAGGGACTCCCCATCGACCGTGCATCTACGCTCGGTCGCGGTTGGGGGTGTCATACCTTTATTCGATCGGTCCATCAAGCCCGAGGCTTGACCCTAATCGTTGCAATCCGCGGGACCGCGTGGATTCTGGATCAACGTCGCCGAGGTCCACGGAAGGCGGCCGGGTCCCAACTCGAAGGGGAAGCGACCCGTTGGAAGACCCGGAAGCCCGAACCGAAGACGACGAAGATCATGAACAGGAGGATCATCGGCATCAGCGCCGGCAGGACGGCGAGCGCCAGGCCCAGGACCCAGAGCGCCACCCAGCCCTTGACGACCAGCTTCAGGATGTCGAACACCCGGATCTTGGACCCGATCTCCTGCAGCCGCCCCGCCGCGACCACCAGGTCGTCGAGGATCGTCCGCGTCGGGGCCGAAGGGTCGTATCCGGGACGGGGGCGTCGGGGCGTGGCGGGCTCCTGGAGATCGGCCAGCGCGTCGCGCGAGCCCTCGATCATCTCCGCCGCGCCGATGGGGTCGGCGGTGAGCATCCTCTCCGCATCCTCCAACTCGCGATCGACCAGTCTAAGCTCCCGGGAGTAAAGGTCCGCCTCGCCTCCCGAGGGCCCGCCCCGGCCGACCCGCCTCGCGACCGCCGCCGCCTCGCGACGCGCGTCCTTGAGCGATTTGGCGGCGACCTCGTGGGCCAGGTTCAGCCGGTCGAGGCTCGATTTGCACGCGCTCGAATCGTGCAGCAGTTCCTCAAGCCTCTCCGCCGAGAGCAGCTCGCGCGCCTCCTCGCTCGGCCGGACGCTGAACGTCGAGGTCGACTTCAGCCGCGCCTCGGCGCGATTCCAGACCTCCATCACGGCCAGCCATCGCTCCCAGAGCCGGTCCAGGTCGGCGGCCACCCGGTCGTAGAGGTCCCGGGTCGCTCCGGCCATCGGCTCGACGAAGTCGGGGTCGGTGCTCGGCAGGGTCTTGTGGCGGGTGCGCAGCGCGTCGATCTGATCCATCAGGCCGACGGCCTGCTCGCGGAAGCTCTTGAACTGCTCCTCGGCTGTCGCCTGGATCTGGCGGTTCCGCCGATACAAGGCTATCAGCGCCGCCACGCCCAGCCCCCCGAACAGGAGGATCAGGATCACCGGCAGGCGGATCTCGGGCAGGACGGACATGGACCCCATCGACGGCTCCCCTTCGAATGACCTTCAACCCGCCCCGGCCCGGGGCGTCGGAATCACTTCGTCGCCTCGCGACTCGGCTTGAACGGAATCGCCCTCGACCCCGCGAGATTCACCCGACGTGCGAAAACCGTTCCAAATCGCTACGCTGGGATGCGATGGGCGACTTTCGACCCCCGGACTGAGGATGAGAATGAAGATCACCTGCCGGATCCGAGGAGCGGTCTGGGACCCGGAGACCGACCGCGCCGCGGCGATCCCGGCCGGGCTGGACCGCTGGACCTTCGACGGATTCCCTCTCGACGCCTACCTCGACGAGTCGCTCGCCGACCTCGGCCTCGTCGACGGCTCGATCCGGGCCGAGGCCCGCGAAGGGGCCGCGGCGATCGTTTTCGAGTTCCACGCGCCGGGGCCGCTCGACGACGACGCGATGACCGCCCTCGCCGAGTTCGCGGCGGAGCAGATGTCGGAAGGGATCGGCGAGGACGGCTTCGAGCTCGAGCTGGACGGTCGCGCCTGGCTGCTCGTCCCGGTCGAAGGCCCGGTCGAGGTCGAGCAAGAAGACGACGGCCGCCACGTCCCGCCCCCCTCGGCGGTCGCGATCGCCGCGCGCGACGGCGACCTGGACGGGCTGCGACTCGCCGTCTCCCGAGATGGAGCCGACCTCGACGCCACCCACCAGGGCTTCACGGGGCTGCACCTGGCGATCATCTACGGCCAGCCCGAAGCCGCCCTCCTGCTGCTGGCCGAGGGGGCGGACCCCGGCAAGCCCGACCCTTCGGGCGACGCGCCGCTGGACTCGTGCGCCCTGTCCGACTCGCTCGACGACGAGGACTCGGCGAGGGTGGCCGAGGCCCTGATCGCCGCCGGCGCCGACCCGAACCGCGTCGGCTCGACCGGGGGCTCGCCGAGGGTCATCGCCGAGCTTCGCGGCAAGCCGAAGCTCGCCGCAGTGCTAATCGACCACGCCTGACCGGCGGCCGGACCTCGCGATTCCCCCGCCGCCGCTCGCAGTTTACCATGGGGCGTCCCCGTCGACCGCGATGCGAAGACGCCCACGACCCGGAGCCTCCCGATGACGCGACCCCCCTCGTCCCCCCGCAAGGCGAACCTCTTCCTCGGCCTCCTAGCGCTTGCCCTCGCCTTCGGATGGGCATGGCGGGAATCGGTTCACGCCCGCGAGGGCAAGCCGATCACCCCGTCGAAGACCGTCAACCTGGACGAGGTGAAGATGTCGGTCTACGAGCACGAGGGCCAGCCCGTCGGACACGTCGGCCTCTATGTGGAAGGCGAGACCCAGGCCAGCGCCAGCCTGGTCGCCGGGCGGTTCATCATCGATCCGGGCAAGTCGCCCCACCCGCCGCACGTCCACTCCGACGAGGAGATCCTCATCGTCGAGTCGGGCCATGGCGAGATCTTCTGCGGGGGCAAGACGACGAAGGTCGGCCCCGGATCGGTGATGTTCTCCGCCCCCGACGTGCCGCACAACATCACCAACACGGAGGACGTGCCCCTCGTTTTCTATTTCATGAAATGGACCCCGAAGTCGGCGAAATGACCTCGGTCCCGGATTCGGAGGACGCCATGCTGAACGTCCACCACCTCAACTGCGGGACCCTCCACGCGCCGCCGAGCCCCAGGGCGAGCTGCCATTGCCTGCTGCTGGAGCACGAGACTGGGCTGGTCCTGGTCGACTCGGGGATCGGGGTGCAGGACTGCCGGCGGCCCGAGGCCCGGATCGGCCGCGAGGTGATCGACGCCGCCGGCTTCCACTTCGACGAGACCGACACGGCCGTCGGCCGGCTGCGGGCCCTGGGCTTCCGCGCAGACGACGTCCGCCACGTCGTGCTGACCCACGCCGACCCCGATCACGCCGGCGGCCTGGCCGATTTCCCGGACGCCGAGGTCCACGTCTCCGCCGAGGAGCACGCCAACATCCTCGGCGGCAACCCCCGCTACGCCCCGGCGCAGTTCGACCACGCGCCGCGATGGAAGCTCCACGGGCCCGCCGCGAACCCCTGGTTCGGTCTGGAGGCGCGCCGGCTGGGGCTCGGCTTCGCGACCGAGGTGCTGCTCGTGCCGCTGTTCGGGCATACGCTCGGCCATTGCGGAGTGGCGGTCGGCCTGGGCGACCGCTGGCTGCTCCACGTCGGCGACGCCTACTACCTACGGGCCGAGCTGGCCGACGACGGCCATCCCGTGTCGACCCTGGCCGCGATGCGGGCCGACGACGACGTGCAGCGTCGCGCGAGCCTCCAGTCGCTCCGTCGCCTGGCCCAGGAACACCCGGGCCGGATCGAGATGCTCGGCTATCACGATTTCGGCGAGTTCCCGCCGGGGGCCGCGATCGACTGACCCGCCCGCCGTTCGTGGGGGCTCGACCGGGGGGCGGCGGGGCGTTAGATTGCTTTGATGCCCCCTGATGGAACCCCGACCGCCGAGCGTCCCGGCCGACCGCCCCGGGCGGACGCTCGCCCTCCCCGTGATCGTCGGAGCGCGACCGTGCCAGCAGCCCGCCCCTCGCCCGCCCGGACCCTGGTCGCCGGGCTCCTCCTCGTTTTCACGGCCTCCACGGCCGTCGCCGAGCCCCCGCCCCCCTGGGACTTCCAGGACGGCGACCGCGTCGTCCTCGTCGGCGACACGTTCATCGAGCGCGAGCAGCGATACGCCTATCTGGAAACCGTCCTGACGATCGCCAACCCGGACAAGGACCTGACGTTTCGCAACCTCGGCTGGAGCGGGGACACCGTGCGAGGCCTCTCCCGCGCCGGGTTCGACCCGCCGGAGGCCGGTTTCCGCGAGCTGGTGAAGCAGGTGACCGACGCGAAGCCGACCGTGCTCGTCGTCGGCTACGGCATGGCCGACTCGTTCGACGGCGAGGCCGGGCTCTCTCGGTTCGTCGAGGGCTACAACGCTTTCCTCGACGCCGTCGCACCGACCAAGGCCCGGCTGGTCCTGCTCTCGCCGCTCCCCCACGAGCCGATGCCGGCCCCGCTGCCCGACCCCGCGTCCCACAACCGCGACCTGGCGCTGTACGCCGACGCCGTCCGCAAGATCGCCGAGGTACGCGACGCGGCGTTCATCGACCTCTTCGGCGAGGTCACGAAGGCGAGGCAGGCCCGTCAGGCGAAGGGCCCTTCCTCCGAGACGGATACTGACAATGGGATCCATCCGACGGCCCTCGGCTTCTGGAGGCTGGCGAACCTGCCGACGGTCCTCCCGATGAAGCTCGCCAAGCTTGAGGCGGGTGAAGTGCAGAAGACCGAGCGCGGGCTATCGGTGACCACGAAGGGGCCGCTCCCGCCGCCGCTCGAACCGGTCCCCGGTCGCCAGGCTTCCTCCTGGAACATGGGCCACGCCGGCCTAGAGCCTGGCCGCTACACCCTGAAGGTGGACGGCCGACCCCTCGCCACCCACACCGCCGAGGAATGGGCCGCGGCCCCGCTCGTCGAGGGCGATCCCCAGTTGGAGCAGGTCGAGAAGCTCCGGCAGGCGATCATCGCCAAGAACCTGCTGTTCTTCTACCGCTGGCGGCCCCAGAACATCACCTACCTGTTCGGCTTCCGCAAGCACGAGCAGGGGCAGAACGCCGTCGAGATCCCGCAGTTCGACCCGCTCGTCGACGCCAAGGAAAAAGAGATCGCCGAGCTTCGCAAGCCCGTCCCGCACACCTACGAGCTGGTCCGAGAGAACGAGGCGTCCCGATGAGCATCCGATCCCGGCGCGGGAGCGCCTCCCTGTGGCATCTCGGGGCGACGGCCTTGGCGGCCCTCTCGCTCTCCCTCACCCCCGCCGCTCGCGCGCAGAACGCGGTCGGCCCGCCGCCGGACCCCGACCCCGAGATCGAGCGCCGGTCGTTCATCGTGGCCGACGGGTTCGAGGTCAACCTGTTCGCCGCCGACCCGCTGATCGCCAAGCCGATCCAGATGAACTTCGACGCCGCCGGCCGGCTCTGGATCGCCAGCTCCGAGGTCTATCCGCAGATCAAGCCGGGCCAGGAGGCGAACGACAAGATCCTCGTGCTGGAGGACAAGGACGGCGACGGCCGGGCCGAGTCGACGACCGTGTTCGCCGACGGGCTGCTGATCCCCACCGGCCTGGAGCCGGGCGACGGCGGCGTGTACGTCGCCAACAGCACCGAGCTGCTCCACCTCAAGGACGCGGACGACGACGGCAAGGCCGACTCCACCCGCGTCGTGCTCTCGGGCTTCGGCACCGAGGACACGCACCACCTGCTGCACACGCTGCGGTGGGGCCACGACGGGATGCTCTATTTCAATCAGTCCATCTACATCCACAGCCACCTGGAGACGCCCCACGGCGTTCGCCGGCTCAACGGCGGCGGCATCTGGCGGTTCCGTCCCGAGACGATGGAGCTGGACGTCTTCATCCGAGGGCTGGTCAACACCTGGGGCCACCAGATCGACGCCTGGGGCCAGTCGTTCGCCACCGACGGCGCCGGCGGCGAGGGGATCAACTACTGCCTGCCCGGCGCCTATTACGTCACCGCGGTCGACGCCGTCCGGCTCCTCAAGGGCCTGAACCCCGGCAGCCCCAAGTACTGCGGACTGGAGGTCGCCAGCGGCCGCCACCTGCCGGACTCCTGGCAGGGGAGCCTGTTGACCAACGACTTCCGCGGCAACCGCGTCTGCCGGTTCGTCATCAGCGACGACGGGGCCGGCTTCGCCTCCCGCGAACAGTCGGAGCTGATCAAGACGACCCACGTCTCGTTCCGGCCGATCGACGTCCTCATGGGCCCCGACGGCGCGATCTACATCGCCGACTGGTACAACCCGATCATCCAGCACGGCGAGGTCGACTTCCGCGACCCTCGCCGCGACCACACCCGCGGCCGCATCTGGCGCGTGACCGCCAAGAACCGGCCGCTCGTCGAGCGACCGCAGCTCGTCGGCGCGGAGGTCCCGCAACTGCTCGAAGCCCTCAAGGCCCCCGAGGAGTACACCCGCCGCCAGGCCAAGCGCGTACTCAAGGAACGCGGCGCCGACGCCGTGGTCCCGGCGCTCGCCGCCTGGGTCGCCGCGCTCGACCCGGCCGATCCCGAGTTCGAGCGGAACCGCCTCGAAGGGCTCTGGACCTACCAGGCGCTCGACGTCCCCGACCCGATGCTGCTCGACCAGGCGCTCGCCTCGAAGGACTTCCGCGTCCGCTCGGCCGCCGCGCGGATCGTGCCGTTCTGGAAGGGGCGCGTTTCCGACGCCGACGCCCTCCTGGCCCCGCTCGTGACCGACGAGAATCCCCGCGTTCGGTTGGAGTCCGTCCGTTCGCTGGCCCGCATGCCGAGCGAGAAGGCGGCGTCGCTCGCCTTCCAGGCGCTCGAAAAGCCGATCGACGGCTTCCTCGATTACGCCCTCTGGCTGGCCGCTCGCGACCTCGCTTCGGCCTGGCTCCCCGGCGTCCAGGCCGGCCGGTTCAACTTCGACGGCCACGCGGGACGACTGGTCTACGCGCTCCAGGCGCTCGGCTCGCCCGAAGTGCTCCAGCCCTTGCTGAGCCTCTACAAGCAAGGGAAGGTCCCCCACGAGCAGGACGCCGCCGCGCTGAACCTGATCGCGGCCGTGGGCGGCCCCGCCGAGCTTGGCCTGCTCCTGGACCTGATCCAGAACAAGGACGCCATGCCCGCCGTGCGGCAGGCGGCCCTGCTGAACGCCCTGGTCCGCGCCGGCCGCGAACGCAAGATCGTCCCCGCCGGCGATCTCGCCCGCATCGCGCCGTTGCTGTCGCAGCCCGACGAGGCCCTTCGATCGGCGGCGGTCGCGGCGGTTGGCGCCTGGAAAGTCGCCGGGCTCCGGCCGAAGCTCGCCGAGCTGGCCGTCGCACCCGACGCCTCGGCGTCCCTGCGGCTGGAGGCGATGCGCGGCCTGCTCGCCCTCGGCGACCAGGAGTCCGCCCAGCTCGTCGCCAGACTCGCCGAGCCGGGCGGCGACCCGACCGGCCGGACCCTGGCCCTGGCCTGCCTCGCGTCCCACGATCCCGCCGCCGCGGCCGACCGCGCCGCGGCCTGGATGGCCGAGCTGGATCCTGCCCGCCTGGGCGAGGCGCAGGCCGTGCTCAACGGCTTCCTCGAACGTCGCGACGGCCCGGCCGCGCTCGCGCAGGCGCTGGTCCCGGTCAAGCTCGACGCCGACCTCGCCAAGCTCGCCGTCCGCGACATCCGCGCCAGCGGCCGATCGGCCCAGGAGTTGATCGACGCCCTCGCCAAGTCCGGCTCGCTCAACGACGCCAATCGCACCTACTCGGCCGAGGAGAAGGCCGCCATCCTCGCCGCGCTGCCCCAGGGAGACGCCGCACGGGGCGAGGCGATCTTCCGGCGCGAGTCCATGACCTGCCTCAAATGCCACGCCGTCGCCGGCGCCGGCGGCCAGGTCGGACCCAGCCTGGAGAGCATCGGCGCGAGCGCCCCGATCGACTACCTGCTCGACTCGCTCCTGGAGCCGAACAAGGCCGTCAAGGAGAACTTCCACGCGACGGTCGTGGCCACCGACGAGGGCCGGATCGTCACCGGAATCCGCGTCCGGCAGTCCGACACGGAACTGGTCCTCCGCGACGCCGACGACCAGGAGATCTCGATCCCCCTGGATTCGATCGAGGAGCAGAAGATCGCCGGCTCCATCATGCCGGCCGGGCTCGTCGACCCGCTCACGCGCGACGAACTGGTCGACCTCGTCGCCTTCCTCTCGAAGCTCGGCAAGATCGGCGACTACGCCGTCAGCCAGGAGCGTGTCGCGCGTCGTTGGCGGGTCCTCGCGAGCACGAAGGAGGCCGCCACGGCCCTGATCCGGACGAGTGTCGAGGCCCTCATCCAGAACGAGCAGTCGTTCGGATGGAAGCCGCTCTACGCCACCGTCGGCGGACGGCTGGTCCCCGCGGAGCTGCCGGTGAATCCCCGGGTGAACGCCGCGCCGCCGATCACTCTGGTCCGTACCGACGTCGAGGTCTCCACCCCCGGCGCCGTGCGATTGAAGTTCGACTCGGCGCGAGACCTCGCGTTCTGGGTCGACGGACGCCGCATCGAGCCCGCCGCCGCCGCGCCCGACGCCCTGACGCTCGAACTCGACCGGGGCGTTCACGCTGTCTTCATCGCCTTCGAACCCGGTCGCCGACCGGACGGCCTGCGCTGCGTCCTGGAAGACGTCGAAGGCTCCCCCGCGAAGGCCCGCCCCGTGCTGGGCAAGTAACGACTCTGCGCGCGGGTCTTCGGCTTGATTCGAAGGGATCGTCCCATGCCCGATCAGTCGCCCCAACGACCTGCGCCGGACCCGCCGCCCGAGAAGGCGAGCGCCTGTCGCCCCGCGTGCCCGGCCTGCGGCGGGCGGTTGATCGAGCGTCGGGCCAAGCTCGTCTGCTCGCGCTGCCACACGATCTGCGAGACCTGCTGCGAGGGGGGGCGGGGGTGACCTGACATGCCCGACGCCCCCCTCGCCGAAAGCCTGAAGGCACTCGACCCGGGATCCCCCCAGTACGCCACGTCGGTCGTCGACGCCGTGCTGGCCGGGGCCGAACGGGTCGGGGCGAGCGACATCCACATCCGGCCGCTCGCCGACGGCCTCGACGTCCGCTGGCGGGTCGACGGCGTGCTCCAACCCGTCGCCGTCCTGGCGAAGCGGGGGGCGCCGAACGTCGTCGCCCGGCTCAAGGTCCTGGGCGAGCTGCTCACCTACAAGACCGACGCCCCCCAGGAAGGCCGGATCCGCCGGGTGCCCGGCCTGGTCGAGATGCGGCTCTCCACGTTCCCCACGCTCCACGGCGAGAAGGCCGTCGTCCGGCTGTTCGGCGGGCCGGGACGCTTCCTCGTCCCCGACGACCTCGGACTCCCCGAGGAGATCCGCGCCGCGCTCTCCCGTCTCCTCGACGAGACCTCCGGTGCGATCGTCCTGGCCGGGCCCGCCGGCAGCGGCAAGACCACCACGATCTACGCCTGCCTGCGCGAGCTGGCCCGCCGGACCGACGGCCGTCGCAGCCTGGCGAGCCTGGAGGACCCGATCGAGTCGGCCCTGGACGGAGTGTCGCAGTCGCAGGTCGACGTCGCCGCCGGCCTGACGCTCGAAGCCGGCCTCCGCGCGCTCCTGAGGCAGGACCCCGAGGTGCTGGCCGTGGGGGAGATCCGCGACCGCGCGACCGCCGAGACCACGCTCCAGGCCGCCCTGACGGGCCACCTCACCCTCACCACGTTCCACGCCGGAAGCGCCTGCGAGGTCGTCGGCCGTTTGCTGGACATGGGCCTCGAGCCCTATGCGATCCGCAGCGGCCTCCGCGCCGTGATCGCCCTCCGGCTGGTCCGGAAGCTCTGCCCCGCCTGCTCGGTCGAGTCGTCCGACCCGGCCGAACTGCTGGGCCTCCCCGTGCGCTCGGCCCGGCTGGCCCGGGGCTGCCCCGCTTGCGGCGGCTCGGGCTACCTCGGCCGCCTCGTGCTGGCCGAGATGCTGCCCCCGCTCGACGACGACCTCGGTCGCGCCGTGCTCGACCGGGCCGACGTCCGCCGCCTCGAAGCCCTGGCCTTCGAGGCCGGCATGACGAGCCGATGGGCGCGCGCCCGAGATACGGTCGAAGAAGGCCGCACCTCCCCCGCCGAGATCCGCCGCGTCCTCGGCATGGACGGGCGTTTCCCCGCCGCCCCCTGAGACGCCCCCTCGCTCGTCGGACAAACGTCCGAATTCCGCCGGGCCGGCGCTTGACGGCCTGTGACAGATGTGATAGACCTGGTTCTGTCACAAATGTCCGAGGACGCCTGGCGGCCGAGGACGGCGACGAATCGCGGGGGTGGCGGATGGCGAGCGCCGATTCGGAGAACGGAGGATCCCGAGGTGGACGGCCGGTGACGGTCGCCGAGCTGGTCGCCCTCAACGAGGAGATCGCGGCGCTGGTGCGCGCGGGATCGCCGCTGGAGGCCGGACTGGGGCGGACGAGCGGCGAGCTGCCCGGTCGCCTGCGGGGCGTCGCGGCGGCCCTGGCCGACCGGATGAAGCGCGGCCAGAGCCTGGTGGAGGCGCTCGACGCCGAGGGCGCGGCGATCCCCCCCTTGTACCGGGCCGTCGTCGAGGCCGGCGCGCGGACCGGGGACGTGTCGGCGGCGCTGGGCGGGATGTCGCGATACCTGCGGGGGTTCGCCGAGGCTCGTGACGCCGTCGGCCTGGCCCTGTGGTATCCGCTCGTGGTCGCCAGCCTGGCGTACGCCCTGTTCCTCGGCGTGGTCGTGGTGCTGGCCCCGCGATTCGGCGAGGCCTTCGCGTCGCTCGGCCTGCCGACGACCCGGGCGCTGGCGTTGGTGGAGTCGATCGGGCGGACGGCCTGGATCTGGTGGCCGATCTGGCCGATCGTGCTGGCGGCGGTCGCGGCGGCGTGGTTCCGGTCGGGCCGGGCCTCGCGGCTGGACGCCTCGTCGTGGACGTTCCTCGGCCTCTTCCCCTGGATGCGGTCCCTGGTGCGGGATTACCAGTCGGCGGGCTTCGCCGAGCTGCTGGCGTTGCTGCTGGAGAATCGCGTCGCCTATCCGAAGGCGGTCGCTCTGGCCGCGGAGGCCACCGGGAACGCCGCGTTGATCGCCGAGGCCCGGACGCTCGCCGCCGCGCTGGAGAGCGGGAGTTCGGCCGAACGCGCGATCGCGGGCGGGGTGTTCCGCTCGTTCGCGCCGATGCTCCGCTGGGTCCTGGCCCATGGGCACTCGGAAGGCTCCCTGGTTCACTCGCTGCGCAACCTCGCCCCGATGTATCGCTCGCGTGCGACGTACAAGGCGGACAAGCTCCGCGTGCTCCTGCCGTCCATCCTCATCCTCGTCGTGGGAATGACCGCGACCTTGCTCTACGCCTTCACGCTCTTCCTGCCGCTCTCCGGGATGATGAACGAGCTGGCGGGGCCCTGACCCGATCGACCGCCGTCGCAACGTGCGAGGCCGCCCCGACCTAAACCGAAGCCGAAGCGAGCTAGCCATGACGGAACCGCGAGACGAACGAGGACCCGGCGGGAGCCTCTCCCCGGGCGAGGCCGCTCGGCTCTCGGAGCACGTCGCCGGGGTCGCCCGATCCGGGCTTCCGCTCGGCCCCGGCCTGCGCGCCCTGGCCGAGGAGTCCTCGGCGGGCGAATTCCGGCGGTCGCTGCTCGGACTGGCCGACGCCATCGAGCGCGGCGTCCCGCTGGAGGAGGCGATCGAGGGCGAGGCCGGTTCGATCCCGCCCCACTTTCGGGGCCTCATCCGGGCGGGGCTCCGTTCGGGCGACCTGGGCGAGGTGCTCGGTCGATTCTCCGCCATCGCGTCGATCGGCGCCGAGCTGAAGCGGTCGTTCTGGATCAGCCTGGCGTATCCGCTGTTGGCGATCGGTCTGGCCCTGGTGCTGTTCGTGCTCGTGGACGCCCTGGTCGTATCGAAGTTCGAGGATACCTTCAGGGATTTCGGCCTGTCGCTGCCGTTGGTGACCGTGTTCCTGTTGAAGCTGTCCCACGCCGTGCGAGTCGGTTGGCCTGCCCTACTGACCCTGGTGCTGGTCCTCTTCGCCGCCTGGCTGGGCCTCGGCCTGGCGTCGTCTCGGGCGAGGCGCAACAGCCTGTTCGCTCGCATCCCGATCGTCGGCTCGCTCTGGCGTTATACGGCGTGGACCGAGTTCTGCCACCTGCTGGCGGTGCTCCTGGAATCCCGCCTGCCGCTCCCGGAGGCGCTCCGCCTGACCGGGGCCGGGGTCGAGGACGCCGACGTCGACCTCGCCTGCCGGGCCATGGCCAGGCAGGTGGAGCAGGGGGCTTCGCTTTCCGCCGCGATGGCGGGGGGGGCGCCCACGACGAGCCCCGCGGGCCCGTTCGACCACCTCGTCCCTGGGACCTCCCCGCCGGCGAAGTTCGAGGACGGCCCCCCCCCGGCGACACTGGGCGACTTTGTCGAGGCCAGGGCCGGCGAGCGGGCGATCCGGCGGGCGATGCCCTCGGGGCTCCCTCGACTCCTGCGATGGGCCGAGGACCGGGCCGCGACCGCCGAGGTCCTCCGCATGGCCGGCGAGACCTACCAGGCCCGCTCTCGCGCCGAGGCGGCGTTCAGCGGGGCGGTCCTCGCCTTCCTGGCGATGATGGGCGTCTTCCTGGGGATCGCCGTGATGGTCATCGGGCTGTTCCTGCCGCTGATCTCCATGCTGTCGTGGCTCTCGGGCTGACCCCGCCGCACCGGACGACGAATGAGGAGCCGACGCGTGAGAACCTTGATGAAGCTGGCGGGACGGCGGGTGTGCGACGATTCCGTCGCCCTCCGGTGGGGCCAGGGGGCGTGCTTCGCCGCCGGGGCCGCGATCTGCCCGGTCGCGATCGCGGGACTCGCGCGGATGGGGCCGTCGCGGGTCGAGATGCTCCTCGGCTGCCTGGCGGCCTCGGCCGTGAGCATCGGGCTCGTCGCGATGGGAATGCTCCTCGGCGTCATGGCCGAGCTTCGGAGGCGTTGACATGGGCCAGCAACAGCCAGGCGGTTCGCCGGAAGGCGGAAGCATCCCGCCCGGGGCGTACCCGGCGAACATCGAGGAAGTCGAGCCCTGGCGGCTGCGACATCTGCTGATCGTGGTCTTCGCCGTGGCGGCGTTCTTCGGGGCGTATGCATCCATCGGCGGCTGGGCCGTCGTGCTGCTCATCGTCCTCCTCATGGCGGCGATCCTCGGCGCGGTGGTCGTCGGCGTGCGCGGTCGGGCCGGTCAGCGTTATTCGCTGCTCTGGATGCTCGCCATAGCCGCCGACCACGGCATGCCGCTGACGACCACGGTGGAGGCGTTCTCGAGCCAGTACCGCGGCCGGTTCCGCCGCCGGGTCTCGCGGCTGGCCGCCCACCTGGGGCGGGGCGAGCGGCTCTCCGACGCCATGAGTTCGGTGAGGCGTCTCATCCCGGCCGACCTGGCGATGCTCGTCCGGATGGGCGAGGAAGGCGACCGACTCGGCCCCACCTTGCGGCGGGCCGCCTTGATGCAGGCGGATCGGTCGCGGAGCGGGGCCACGCTGGCGTCGCAGGCGGGGTACATCCTCGGGGTTTTTTATGTCGTCCAGATGATCACCTTTTTCCTCCTCTTTTACATCGTGCCGAAGTTCGAGGCGATCTTCAACGACTTCGGGGTGTCGCTCCCCCCCTCGACGAGGATGCTCATCAATGGTGGGCACTTCCTGACCTCGACCCTGCTCGTGCCGGTCTGGCTCCCGTTGCTCACGCTGATCCTGATGATCGTGCTGCCGATGGCCCTCGCGGGCGGGTTGGGGATCCAGCCGCCGCTGATCGGGCGTCTCTTCCCGAGGCGGCACGCGGCCATGATCCTCCGATCGCTGGCGATCACCGCCGAGGCGAACCGGCCCATCGAGGCGGGCTTGAAGACGCTGGCCCGCTACTACCCGGTCCGATGGGTGCGGAACCGACTGGCGACGGTCGCCGTCGAGGTCACGCGGGGCGGCGACTGGCGCGACGCCCTGCTGCGCTCGGGGCTCGTCCGGCCCATCGACCACGAGGTGCTGACCTCGGCGACCGCCGTCGGCAACCTCCCCTGGGCGATGAACGACCTGGCCGACGCGATCGATCGCCGCCGAAATCTGCGACTCGCCCTTTTGACGCAGGCGCTCTGGCCGATCGTGATCCTGTCGGTCGGGGCGCTCGTGCTGTTCCTGGCGATCGGGTTCTTCACCCCCTTGATCGAGCTGATCGGGAGGCTTTCGGGATGATCGCGCAACGTAGGCGTCCGCGTCGCGGTTCGCTGCTGATCGAGGCGGCGATGGCGGCCCTGATGTTGATGATCGCCATGACCGTGATCACGAAGGTGGTCGCCGCCGTCGCCGCCGAGCGGCGGACCTGGGACCGGCGCCAGGCGGCGTCGGCCGAGGCCGCCAACCTCATCGAACGCCTTTCGGCCCGGAGCTACGACTCGCTCGTCCCCGGTCCCGTCCAGGACCTGGCCCCGCCGTCGCCGGCCGCGTCGGCGCTGCCGGGCGTCGAGAGGACGGCCGAGGTGACGGACGAAGCCGAAGGCGGCGCGGCCGCCCGTCGCGTCGCCGTCCAGATCCGCTGGCGAAATCGGGCGGGCGACTGGGACGCCCCCGTCCGGCTGACCACCTGGGTCCATCGCCGGAAGGAGGGGTCATGAGCGGCCCGACGAATCGACGCCGAACGGACCCACGACGGGGCGTGACCCTTGTGGAACTGATGGTCTTCCTGACGGCCGTCGCCGTGATGCTGGGGCTGGGGGTGATGATCCTCGGCCTGGCGATGCGGCTGGAGACGGACGGACGGGCCGCGTTCGAGCGCTCCGAGGCGCTGGGGCGGCTCTCGCGGCGCTTCCGCGCCGATGTGCATGAGTCGCGTAGCCTGGCCCTCGACGGGACCGTCCTCCGCCTGGAGCCCGGTCCCGGCCGGGCGGTCGAGTACCGCGTCGACGAGCGCGGCGCTGTAACGCGGGTCGTACTCGACGCCGACAAGGAGTCGGCTCGAGAGCCCTATCGGATCCCGCAATCGGTCGGGGCCCGGCTGGAGCTTCGCGAGATCGAAGGGCGACGCTTCGCCGCCCTCAAGGTCGACATCCAGGCCCGGAAGGACCGCATCGACCCGATCCGCGCCGTCGAGATCCTGGCCCTGGCGGGGAAGACCGCCCCGGCGGGGTTGCAGCCCGAAGGAGCGAAGCCGTGAAGATCCCTTCCAGACGCTCACGCCGTCGCGGGCTGACCTCGGTGGCCGTCCTGGTCCTCCTGTTCGTCATCGCCCTGATCGCGACCGAACTGGTCCGGCTGGGAGTCGCGTATCGCGACCGGACCCGCACGCAGGAGCGGGCCGTGCAGGCCGACCTGCTGGCCGAAGCGGGTGTGGATCGCGCCCTGGCCCGTCTCTCCGCCGAGCCCGACTACCGGGGCGAGCGCTGGGAGATCCCCGCCGGGGCCCTGGGCGCGGCGACCGGAGACGACCCGGCGGCGTTGGTGACGATCCGAGTGGAGTCGGACCCGAACGGCGGCGCGCCGACGGTCCGCGTCCAGGCCGACTACCCTCCCGACCCGCCGCGACGCGCCCGATCGAGCCGCGAGGTCACGCTTCCCGACACGCCATGAAGTTTTATCGAGGAGTCCCGACATGATCTCGCCTTCGACCGTCCGGTCCCGTGCCCTCCGCCGCGCGCGGCGGGGGTTCACGCTGATCGAGCTGCTGGTGGTCATCGCCATCATCGCCGTGCTGGTCGCGCTCCTGCTCCCGGCCGTGCAGTCGGCCCGCGAGGCGGCCCGGCGCGTGACCTGCGTCAACAACCTGATGCAGATCGGCGTGGCCCTGCACAACTACGAGGGCTCGTTCGAGCTGCTCCCCCCCGGAGTCGTCGATGTGGGGAAGGGGCCGATCCTGGACCGGCCGAACGGCTACGGCTACGGCTGGCTCGCCCGGCTGACGCCCTACATGGAGCTGAAAAACGTCTACAACCACTTCAACTTCAACATCGGCCTTTATGATCAGTCGAACGTCACGACCCGGCACAACCTGATCCGCACGTTCCTCTGCCCGTCGGACGACGCGACCAAGCAGCGCAACGCCCAGGGCCTGCCGGCGACGAGCTACGCCGGGGTGCACCACGACGTCGAGGCGCCCATCGCCGCCGACAACCGGGGCGTCTTCTTCCTCAACAGCGTGATCCGCTACGAGGAGATCCCGGACGGCACGAGCATGACCATCTTCGTCGGCGAGAAGCTCAATGACGGCTCCGACCTGGGCTGGGCGTCCGGCACGCGGGCGAGCCTCCGCAACGCGGGAGCGACGCCCAACAGCGCTCGTTCCGGCACGAGGCCGCAGGTCTGGACCGAGGATGGGCCGGTCGACGCGACCCAACTGCCGCAGCCGGGCGACCCGGCCGCCGATCCCGAGAAGGCGGCCCGTTACGTCGGCGGGTTCGGGAGCCGGCATCCCGGCGGGGCCAACTTCGCGTTCGGCGACGGTTCGGTGCGGTTCATCAAGGATTCGATCCAGCCCGAGACCTTCCGCCTGCTCGCCAATCGGGCCGACGGCGAGATGATCAACGCCGACTCGTATTGATCCCCGCGCCGGGGAGGGGAGAGGTCTCATGGAACGCCCGCGCGGGTTCACTCTCGTCGAGCTGATCGTCGTGCTGGGGATCATCGTCGTGATCCTGGCCCTGTTGCTCCCCGCCCTTGTGGGGTCGAACGAGGCCGCGCGACGGATCCAGTGCATCAACAACCTGAAGCAGATCCAACTGGCGCTCCAGAGCTACCAGGCGACGTTCGACGTGCTCCCGCCGGGCGTCGTCGATGGCGAGCGGCCGTTCTCGGAGACCGCCGCGAAATACCGGATGAGCTGGGCGGCGTCGCTGCTCCCCTTCGCCGAGCAGCAGGGCATCTACGTCACGCTGAACTTCAGCGCGGGCGCGACCGATCCGGTCAACTCGACGGCGCGGCTGGCCACGATCTCCATGTTCCGCTGCCCGGACGCCGAGCCGAGGGACACCTGGGCGTCGTTGACCTGGAGGAACGTTATGGGCGCTCCGGCGGTCGCTTCGGCGCCGGAGATCGGCCGGTCGAGCTACGCGGCGGTGCATCACGAAGTTGAGAAGGCGATCGACGTCGACGACCACGGCGTCTTCTATCTCAACAGCCGGACTCGCGCGGCGGACGTCTTCGACGGGCTCTCCCAGACCCTTTTCATCGGCGAGGTCTCGGCGCCGACGTCCGGCGGCTGGCTCGCGGGCGGGCGAAGCTCGCTCCGCAACACGGGGGCCGCGATCAACGCGGTCGAGGCCGCGATGCTGGGCGACGCGGCGAAGTCCGAGGAATGGCTGGCCTCCGCGAAGACCCCGCTCTCGGTGGAGACCCTCGCAGCCGGCGGTCGGATCGCCCTGCCCCCAGGATACGTCGGCGGGTTCAGCAGCAACCACCGGGGCGACGGAGCGGTCTTCGCGTTCGGCGATGGCTCGGTGCGGTTCCTGAGGGCCTCGATCGACCCGGTCGTCTATCGCGCGCTGGGCCATCGTTCGGATGGGGAGGAGATCGATGACGATGCGTACTGAGGCGCCGGGGCGCCGGCCCGCCGGCTTCACATTGGTCGAGCTGATGATCGTCGTGGGGGTCATCAGCGTCCTGATCTCCCTGCTACTGCCGGCCGTGCAGTCGGCCCGCGAGGTCGCGCGGCGGAGCCAGTGCACGAACAACCTGATGCAGCTCGGCGTGGCGCTGGAGAACTACGCCTCGTCGCACCGCGTCTACCCGCCCGGCGTGGTCGACTTCGAGGGGCCGGTGACGAACGACCCGGAGGGCTACCGATTCGGCTGGGCCGCGCGGATCCTGCCGTTTATCGAGCAGCGGAACGTCTACCACAACCTCAATTTCCAGCTCGGCGCGTTCGCCGACGGCAACGCCTCGGCCGTGGCGATCCGCATCAACACGTTCATCTGCCCCTCGAATCCGAACTCCCAGGCGATGAACTACGCGGGGTGTCACCACGACGTGGAGAAGCCGATCGACTCCGACGATCACGGCGTCTTCTTCCTCAACAGCCGCGTCGCCCGCGAGGACCTGGTCGACGGCCCGGCGTTCACGATCCTGCTGGGCGAGACGACGATGTCCTCGGTCTTCGGGACCTGGGCGATGGGGACGTCGGCCACGCTCCGGAACGCCGGCTGGGGCGTCAACGGCGAGTCCCCGTACGATATCGCGTTCGCCCAGAATCGGTCGCGCTCCGGGGTCGGCGACGCCTTCGATCCAGTAATGCTCCAGGCCATGATCGAGGCCGGTGAATTCGACTCGGACCTGGTCGGCGGGTTCGCCAGCCGGCATCCCGGCGGCGCCAACTTCCTGATGGGGGACGGCACGGTGCGCTACATCAAGTCGCGCGTCGACCGGGTCGTCCTCCGCGCCCTCGCCCATCGCTCCGACGGCGCTCTCGTCGACGGCGACGCCTATTGAGGATCTGGATGTGCTACACGTTGATACGTATGCGAGATATTGCTCTTCGGGGAGGGAGGGGCCGTGCGGCGATTGGTAGAGAGATCGGGCCGCTGCGCACTTTGCGGCTGATCCGGGGGGGTGGTAGCCTCAACGGCCTACTCACACCACGTTGATCAGAGGACGTTCGGATGAGCGATCGGCTCGACGAGAATAAGCAGACCGTCCTGAAGTTCTATGACCTGATGTTCAACCAGTGCCGGCCGGCGGAGGCCGTCGAGCGATACGTCGGGGCGACCTACATCCAGCACAACCCCGCGGTGGCCGACGGCAAAGACGCCTTCATCGCGTACTTTACCCGCATGGCACGGGAGTATCCCGGCAAGCGAGTCCGGTTCGTGCGGGCCATCGCCGAGGGGGCCTACGTCGTGCTCCACTGCCATCAGGTCTGGCCGGGCGGCCCCGACTGGGCGGGCATCGACATTTTCCGCTTGGACGAGGGCGGAAAGATCGTGGAGCACTGGGACGTGCTGCAGACGATTCCCGAGCAGGCGGCCAACGAGAACTCCATGTTCTGAACGACCCGCCCCCAGCCGCAACCGCCTCAACGGTCGCCAGCTTGTCGAGTCCGGCTTCACTCCACGGTCATCACGCCGTTCATGACCATCCAGTGGCCGGGGAAGCTGCAGAGGTATGGGTATCGCCCCGGGGCGTCGGGGGCCTTGAAGTAGATGACGGCCTCCTTGGCCGGTTCGACGATGTCGACGAAGGCGAGGACGTCGTCGGACTTCGGGATGTAGTTCCTCGCGGCGGCGTCGGGTTCGGCGATGATCTTGTTGACGAGGTCGCCGACCGAGGCGAGCGTGCCGGGGCGGAGAAGGACCCAGTTGTGGGGGACCACGTCGGGGTTGGCGAAGGTCAGCCGGATCGTCTCGCCGGCCTTCACCTTGAACGCGGGGACCGTGTAGCTCAGATTCTTGCCCGCCGCGATCTCGACCGCACGGGCCTTGGGGAGCTTGGCGGCCCAGGGATTGGGGGCCTTCTTGAACTTCAGGGCGGCCATGTCGGCGAGCATCGGATGTGCCGCGATCGTCTTCGGCTCGGGCCGATAGCCCTCGAAGTCGGTGAACGGCGGGGCGAGCTTGTGCACGGTCGCGAACAGCTCCTGGGGCGGGCCGGCGTCCACGTCCAGCCGGAGGTGGAGGGTGTTCACCGGCTGAATGTCGGGGATCTCCAGGAACAGCGTGCGGCCGTCGCCGACGACGTGGGCCGCGCGGATCGGCAGGACGTCGTGGCCGGGGGTCCCCGGGTGTCGGCTGGAATATTCGAGCGAGCCGTAGCCGCCGCTGTAGCGGTAGTTCCAGGCCTGGGCGAAGCACGCGCCTGGCTGGGCGACGACCGCCGGGTCGACCGGGAGGTTGAACGTCAACACCACGCCGTTCTCGACGGCGCGGATCGACTTCGGAGTCTGCACCGGGTCGCCGGTGTAGCGGAGCCTCTGGAAGCAGCCGTCGAGCGCCGAGTAGGTCCCCCAGCCGGCCTGGCCGCAGACGTACAACTGGCCGTCGCGCGGGCTGAATCGGCCGCGGTGGATGCCCGAGAGGTAGTCGCCGGGGATCGGCACGATCGCCCCTTGAGGCTGGCCGTCGACCTCGTCGCGGAGGACGAAGAAGGCCGCCGCGGCTCCGTACGAGAGGTGGACGAGATTCCCCCGGAACGGCGTCCAGCGGTCGCTGACCTCGACCTGCGCGGCGCTGGAGTTGTCGATCCCGCGTGGCAGGTAGACCAGGGGGAGGGCGGGGGGCTGGTCCTCCTTCGGGCCGGGGTAGCCGTAATGGCCGCCGGGCTTGATTTCGCAGATCTGCGAGGTGGGGACCCATTCGCCCTCGGACTGCGGCACGGTGAGGACGCCGGCCTTCGTGAGGCCCAGCCCGTCCGGGTTGCGGAAGCCGGTGGCGAGCACCTCCGGGGGGCCGCCGTCGGCCGGGACGCGGAGCACGCCCTGGGGGCCGGACGCCGTGTAGAAGTCGCCGGCCGCGTCGCGCTCCAGGCCGCACACGAAGTCGTGGCCGGCGGGGGAGGTCGTGTAGGCGTTGTTCACGCAGCGGTGGAAGTCGGCCTCGCCGTCGCCGTCGAGATCCTGAAGCTCGGTGATCTGATCGCGGCCGACGACGTAGACCTTGTCGTCGGCGACCACCACGCCTTGCGGCTGGTGCAGGCCCGAGGCGAACCGCCGCCAGGCCACGTTCGCCAGGTCGTCGTTCAGGCCCTCGACCCGCCAGACGTCCCCCTCCATCGTGGCGAGCATCGCCGAGCCGTCGGACAGGAAGCCGAGCCCGCCGAAGAACATGAGGGCCTTCCACGGGTTCTCGAACGGCGGCTCGATCGTGTCGATCGCGAACGGCCGGGTCGTCCCGAGCTTGCCGTGCGTCACCAGGACCTGGGGCCACTGGGCCGCGCCGCCTCGGGTCAGGTCGCGGAGCGGGTGCGAGGCGGCCGGGCCGGCCTCGCGGACGAAGCGGCCGGCGTCGTCCACCCAGGGGGCGTCGAGCCACTCTTCGCCGTCGATCGTGTAGGCGAAGATCACCCGCTTGCCGTGTCGGTAGTACCCCTTGTAGACGAACGGCTTGTCGGGCGCGGCGCCTTCGGGCTTCGGCAGGGGCTGGCCGACCTGGATCAGTCCCTCCATGAAGCCGTGGCGGACGCTGGAGAAGCGGACGAAGCCGTCGGTCCAGAGGGCGTCGTAGGTGAGCGTCTGGGGGTTGAAGCAGGCGGAAAGCTCGCCGGTTTCGCCCAGCCGCAGGCAGACGGCCTTGGGGACGGAGATCCCCTCGGCGCGGAAGACGCCGCCCAGGACCGAGCCCAGATCGGACTCGTTCCAGCGGCCGTCGGCCCAGGTCGACTCGTTCTGGTTGCCCCAGTGACCCTGCTTGCCGCCGTCGAGGCCGGGGTACATCGGCAGGAGCGAGGGCGGGTTCGGCTGGCGGCGGAAGAAGTCCGCCTCCTTCGCGTAGAAGTCGAAGGTCCGGTTCCGATTCACGTGGTCGCCGGCGCTGGTGTAGAACTCGGGTCGGAGCGGCTTCTGGTCGAACGCGAACTCGGCCGGAGCATGACCGTGGGCGGGGGGCGTGAGCACGGGCGTCGCGGTCCCTTCGGCGCCCAGCGTCAGCAAGAACCGGAAGAGGTCGCTGCGCTCGCGGGGCGACATGGTGGAGGCCAAGCCCTCGGGCATCAGGGTGCCCAGGGGCTTGGCCTCCTCGATCGAGTCCTTCGCGACCTGCACGACCTCGCCGAAAGCGGCGTCGCGGACCTTGATCGCGGTCGGCGTCTCCTCGACCTTGTAGCCCTGGAGGAGCCGGCCGTCGTCGAGGGCGAAGGCGAACGCCTCATACCCTTCCTTGACCTTCAGGCGTGGCCAGAGGACCGACGCGGCGATCTCCTCGGGCGAGGTGGTCCGCACCAGCGTGGTCAGATCGGGGCCGATCGCGCCTCCCTGCTCGCCGACCTTGTGGCAGGAGAAGCAAGCGAATCGGACGTCCGTGAAGACCGCCGCGCCCCGGGCGGCGTCGCCTTCCGCACGCGCGGAGTCCAGCACGGCGGCGACCTCCAGCGCCTGGGCGGGCGAGAGTCCCGCCGCGGCGGCGGCCGGCGCTGGCTCGGGTCGGGGCGGGACCGGCGTCCGGGGGGTGGGCTTCGGACCGGGCGCCGCGCCGTCGAGTTGCGGGACGAGCCAGTCCAGGCCGTCGAGGTTGTCGCGGAGCCGCTCCTCGGCGTCATCCTGGGTGTGGCCGAGGATGCCGATCCGGCCCTTGTAACCGCTCTCGCGGATGATGCGGAGCGTCTCCAGGTCGCGTTCGCCCTGGCCGAGCGGCAGGATCTTGCGGCCGATGCGGTCGCCGCCGGGGTCCATGCCGTTGATGTTCAGGGCCATCAGGTAGGGCATCATCGTCTGGAGCAAGGGCTTGAGCCGGTCCAGATGGTCGTGGCCGTGGTGCAGGTTGTAGACGAGGCCGACGTTGCCCACGCCCTCCTTCTTCAATCCTTCGATGATCGCGATCTGGTTCTCCGGCTCGCCGAACCAGCCGCCGTGATTGTAGAGCGCGACGGTGCAGCCGATGGCGTCGGCGGCCTCGGCCAGCGGCTTGATCCGCCTCACGCCCTCGGCCACGCGACGATCCTGCTCGGTCCCCTCCGCCTTGTCGGGGCCGAAGTCGGTCAGCACCCAGAGCTGGGACTTGAGGTGATGCCGCTTGAGCAGGTCCAAGATGCGCCGGGAGTCGTCGTTCAGCTCGGCCGGTCCCCAGAAGGCGGTCAGCTCGACGCCGTGGCGCTGGAGGGCCGCGACCTCTTCGTCGAAGGTCGGGACGTGCTCAGCCCGCCAGTCGTAGGCGAAATGCTTGAAGCCCAGGCGTTCGAGCATCGCCGCCCGTTCCTCGGGCCCACGCAGCTTGGAGTCGAACGGGACGATGCACCAGGCCGTGAGGTTGTCGCCTGCGAACAGGCCGGCGCCCGGCTCGGGCTTCGCTTCCTGGACCGCCGGCTTCGCCTCGTCCTGCGCCCCCGCCTGCTGAAGGACCTGAGCCCGGATGAGATCGGCGGTGAGGAGGCTCACGATCCCGAGGAGCAGGATCCAGGCGATCGTCCGCGAGCGAGGCCGAGGGGAGGGGCGCTTCGGCATGAGTGGACCCTTGGTGACCGGGCGGGGAGGTCGGGGGATTCGGCGCGACGGCGGCGACGCGCCTGCACCTCCTCAGGTTATCGCCCCGGCGACCTCGCGGCAATCGGTCGGGCCCCTGCCGGCGTCAGCGCGATTCGCGCCAGTATTCCGGCAGGTCGGCCTTGGTGGCGAGCAGGATCTCCAGGATCGCGCGGCGCTCGTCGGGGGTGCGGCGTGCGAAGGCCGGGGACTGGTCCTGGCCGGTCAGGACTTCCCACAGGCGGCGGTAGGTCCGCTCCTTGACCGGGGCGGGGAGGTCGTCGAACGCCTTCGAATAGATCAGGTAGCTGCACGGGAACTGGAACAGCCGGGTCGACAGGTCGAAATCGCGGAGGGAACGCCCCGAATCGTCGCGAGGGCCGCGCGCGGCGAACTCGGCGGCGAACCCCGACGAGCCCTCGACGCGATCGGTCAGTTCGGCTTCGTCGACGAACAGCATGTATTTCACGATCTGCTCGGCCGGTCCTTCGAACCGACGGGCGGTGCTCTCGGAGATCGTCCCCTCGGGCTCGCCGAAGGCCTTGTTGATCTCTCTGGCGTATTGCAGGGCGAGCTTGGCCTGGTAGTTCGCCGAGGCGATCAGGTTGTGCATCTTGACCTGATGCTCCAGCACCATGAGCGCGACGACGTCGCTGTGGGGCGACAGGTACGGCTTGACGTTCAGCCGCTTCGAGAGGTCCAGCAGGCTCTCGGCGGCGCGGGCGCCGACCGATTCGGCGCCGTCTTCCAGCCTCGTCAGGATGTTCCCCATGTGAGCCTGGGAGCCGGTCGACCCGGTGACGTACCAGCCCCCCCAGCGTTCCTTGAGGGGGCTCTCGTGGGTGGTGGTGTAGCTCCCCGCGCTGAAGACGGGGCGGCCGTTGGGCTCGGTCGGGATCGAGCGGACGAGGTGCCCCGGCACGTCCTGGGTCTTGCCCGAGACGTGGCACTGGAGGCAGTCGTGCGTCCGACGCTCGATCTCGGGCGTTCCGTCCTCGGCCTGTTCGAGCAGGTAGAAGACACCGCCCAGCTCGGGGTCGACGGCCGAGAACTCCAGGGCGTCGCCGCCTTGCACGAAGCCGACGTACACCTCGTCGTTGAAGTAGAGCGCGCGCGGCGTCCGGGGCGAGATCCGCGAGCCCTGGAAACTCGTCTTGGAGAAGACGAGCACCTGCGAAGAGACCGGGACGTCGAGCGCCTGGAGCACGGCGCGCAGGTAGCCCTGGGGCCCTTCCTTCGCCAGCAGGACCTGCTTCGAGTCGACGAGCTTCTTGAGCCCGGCGACGGGGTCTTGAGCCTCGGCCGTCATGTAGTTGATCGGCTCGCGCTCGTAGGGCAGGTCGGCCTTCGCGACGGAGTGGAAGGCCACCAGGGCGGCCGCCATGCATCCTTGCGCCACGACCCGGCGCGCCAGAGCACATGGGGCCGATCCCTGGCGGTGGCTTCGTCGGCCGTCCTCGGCAAGGGGCGGGACCGAGGACGGAGGGATGTCAATGATCCATCTTGAATCCTTCATCACACCGTCAAATTAGCACATCCCGACCCACGAGCGAAAGGACGTCGCGCCCTCATTCCCACTTTGTGCACCTAGGCGGTTCGCGTTGACAGGAATCCTCGCCGAGAGCTTAATCCGCGTTCGCCCGCGTGAGTGACGCCGCGGGAGCGACCCAGGGAGGGGGGCGACGCCGCGATGAGCCGACGGAAACGTGCGCTGAGGTTGATGGTTTACGCGGCCTGGACGGGCCTGCTCGTCCTGGCGCTCCGGTTCGGCGCGACCGCGTTCGACACCAATCCCGAGCATCTCGTCGGCCTGCTGGGCCTGGCCTATCTCGCCGCCTGGGGGCCGTTCTTCGTCTTCTCGCCGCACGGCCCGGCCGGGACCCTCGGGAGGTTCGCCCTCTGCACGGGGACGCTCGGGCTGACCCTCGGCGCGCTGGAGGCCCCCTCGAGCCTGCGGCTGGTGGATTACCGCGTGGTCTTCACCGCCCCCACGCCGCCCTGGCAGCGATCGGGGAACAGGCCGGATCCGGACCTGATCTACGTCCGACGCCCCCACCAGAAGACTAGGTTCCGCTACGACGGCGCCGAGCTGTACGGCCTCCGCGGCGCGAAGCCCTGGCGACGCTACAACTGCGAGCTGGTGACCGACGCCAACGGATTCCGCAACCCGTCCGACGTCGAGCAAGCCGACGTGGTCGTCGTCGGCGACTCGTTCATCGAGGGGCTGCACGTCGAGGCCGAAGAGTTGATGACGGCCCGGCTCGCCAAACTCCTCGGCCGGAGCGTCGTCAACCTCGGCCGCACCGGATACGGGCCCCAGCAAGAATGGAACGTCCTCCGGCGGTTCGGAGTCCCTCTGCGGCCCTCGGTCTGCGTCTGGGCCTTCTACGAGGGGAACGACCTTCAGGACCTTCACGAGTACGACGCGAACCAGAAGAACCTGCGCTACATCCTGGACGAGCGTCGGGCGGAGAGCGGCTACGGCCGAAGCTTCGTCCGCAACAGCCTCGGGTTCGCGATCCGGAACTGGCTCCGCCCGGAGCCGACCAGGCCCGCCGAGGCCCACGCCGGCCTCTTCCGCGATGGCGAAGGGGGCCGGACGCCGATCTACTTCGGGACGGGCATTCAGCACGGAACGGGGGGGCCGGAGTTCCCGCGCGGGAAGTCGGACGAGCTGAAGCGGGTGCGGGGCATCCTGGCCGATGCCCGGGCCCTGTGCCGCGAGAACGGCGTCGAGCTGGTCGTCGCGTTCGTCCCCGCCAAGCTGCGGGTGTATCGCGACTTCTGCGCGTTCGCACCCGACTCCCCCTGCGTCACCTGGCCGTCGGACGACCTGCCGGAAGACTTCCGTCGCCTGGTCGAGGGGCTCGGGCCGGACGTGGGGTTCGTGGACCTCACCGGCCCCTTCCGGGCCTCGGCCGAGGCCGGCGGCCTGGCCTATCTCCCCGACGACACCCACTGGTCCGAGGAGGGCCACCGCCTGGCGGCCGAGGCGCTCGCCCCGGTGCTGGAGCGTCGCCTCGACCGTCGCGAGGGCGATGCAGGGGCCGCGCTGACGCGTCGTTGAGCCGCGGTTAGGCGAGCGAGGCGGACGCGACGACGAACGTCTTGGTCATCATCTTGCGAAGCAGCATGATCTCCCCGGTGTGCCGCGCCTCGTCCTGCAAGGCGATGAGGAGGGTGCGTCGGGCCGAACGCTCGGGCTTGCCCGGATCGGCCGTGTCGAGCTGCTCGGGCGTCAGCGCCGCGTAGAGCTCGCGAAGCCGCCGATGCTGCTCGGAAAGGGCCGAGACGACCACCGCCAGCGGCGGCCATTCCTCAAGGCGGATGTGCGCCGGGTTGCTCTCCCAGCTGAACATCTTGAGCCAGTTCGCTGGCATCTGGGCGGGCGAGCCCAGGGCCCGCGAGGCCAGGAATTCGGCCACCACGAAGGCGTGGCCGGCGTGCCACAGGCACGAGTTCTGGAGGTTCGGCGGCGCCCATCTTGCGTGGACGTCGTCCAGATCCTTGAGCACGTCGAGCGTCTTCGTACGGACGTCGTCCCAAAGAGTCAGCAGCGTCTGGTCGGACATGGATCTTTCGCGTCGCCCGGATCGTCCCGGGCCACGGCTCCTGCATGGGGTGGATTGGGTCGACGCCCGCACCCAAGCGGGCCGGATCGACCCAGCAGACACCCTCTAGGGTCGGCCGGAACGCCGAGGATCGCAAGCCCCCTTCGATCTCCGACCCGGCTCGGGGGGTTCCCAGGACGAGGATCGCCGCGAATAATCTGAACAAATGTCGCGTAGGATCGGCGGATTTTCCTTGCGTCCCGGGCGTGTCGGTCGGGATGATTTTAGGGATCGAACGCCGGCGCAGGACGCGTGGACCATCTCGAACGCGGGGGGCCGGTTCGCACCGGATCTCGGACATGAAATCGAGCAAGAGCGGCGGCCGTAAGTCCTCGGTCCGCGGGAAGATCGGCGGAGCGGGGGCCGCGGTCGCGGAGGCGAACCCGGTGATCCTCGATTTCGTCCAGAGCCGCATCGCGGCCTTCAACGGGACCAACGGCGGCGGCGTGGGCGTCCGCAAGGACCGCCACGGATACTCCCTGTTCCGGGAGGACTGCGGCGAGCCCGTGGCCCGCTTGCGGCCCCAGACCGACGGACGGTTCGCGGTGCTTTACTGGAGCGTCTTCAGCGAGCGATGGCGATCCGTCGGCGACTTCGGCGACGTCATCCTCGGCCTCGACGACGCCCTCGAATACATCGCCAAGGACCCGATGAACTGCTTCTTCCGCTGAGCCCCGGATCAACGCGCGACGACCCCGCGTCCGACAGGAGGGAGGTCTTGGCCCCGGCGTTTTCGGCCGCTCGCTACCAGTCGGGCGATGAGATCCGGGCTGGCGACCGCGTCCTTTGGGCAGGTTCGCCGGGCAGGGTGCTTATCGTCCTGGGTTCGCCGGAGCCTCCCGAGGAGTGGTCCGGCTTCGCGGCCTGGCTGCGAGAAACCTATGTCTCCGGCTTCCTGGTAGACACGGAGGCCGCCGGCCTGGTGTTCGGAGACGAGGGCGACGAGGACCTGATCCTGGTCGGTCGGTGAGCGGCCCGGCCGATCAGGGACGAGCCGGTCACGAGGGCAGGTAGGTCCGGGCCAGGGCCACGAACTCGGCGACTTGGCGGTCGCGCCAGCCCTGGTCCATAGCCAGCTCCTCGGCCATGATCGCGGCGACTCGGGGCGCGGCGTCGATGCAGGCACGGGCGTCCAGGAAGAGGGCGCGGGTCCGGCGGGCCAGCACGTCCTCGATGGTCCTGGCGGCCTCGTGCCGGACGCCCCAGATCACCTCGGCCTCGATGTAGGGGAGGCGCTCGTGGAGCTTCCGCCCGGCCTCGGGCGTGGCGGCCGCGAGCGCCCGCAGCTCGTCCAGCTCCGAGCCGTAGAGCGAAAGCGTCTCCTCGCGGTCCGTGGGCCGCTCGGTCCAGCCGTGGAGGTGGAGACCCTCGGTGCTGCACGCCTTGCGCGGCAGGCCGCCGACCTCGGCCGCGTAGTCCACCACGTCGCGTCCCATGACGCGATAGGTGGTCCACTTGCCGCCGGTGATGCTGATCAGGCCCGAGTCCGAGACGACCACCGCGTGCTCGCGCGAGAGCTTCTTGGTCTGGCCCCCCCGCCCGGCCTCGGCGTTGATCAGGGGCCGGAGGCCGGCGAACTGGCTCCGCACATCCTTGGGGCCGGGGGCCTTGCTCAAGTAGCGGCCGGCGTGCTCCAGCAGGAAAGCCAGCTCCTGCGCCAGCGGCCGGGGCTCGCGAGGCGTCTCGGAGAGCGGCACGTCGGTCGTGCCGATCAGCGTGCGGTCGTGCCAGGGGATCGCGAACAGCACACGGCCGTCGTCGGTCTTAGGGATCATCACGGCCGCATCGCCGGGGAGGAACGACCGGTCCAGCACGATGTGCGCGCCTTGACTCGGCGCCAGGATCGGCGAGGCGTCGGGCTGGTCCAGCCGCCGCACCGCGTCGACGTAGACCCCCGTGGCGTTCACGACCGCCTTCGCGCGGATCTCGAAGGCTTCGCCCGTCTCCTCGTCCCGCGCCCTCACGCCGATCGTCCGTCCCAGCTCCTTGATCAGCCCCACGACCGCGACGTGGTTGAGCGCCGAGGCCCCCAGATCGGTCGCCGTCCGCGCCAGGGCGACGGCCAGCCGGGCGTCGTCGAACTGGCCGTCGGTGTAGAGGATGCCCCCACGCAGGCCCGCCGCGTGCAAGGTCGGCGTCCTTTCGAGCACCTGCTTGCGCGAGAGCCATCGCGAGCCCCCCAGCGAGAGACTCCCCGACAGCCGGTCGTACATCCACAGGCCGATCCCGTAGAACGGCAGCTGCCAGTAGCGATACGCCGGGACGATGAAGTCCCGCGAGTGGACGAGGTGGGGGGCGTTGCGGGCGAGCAGCCCCCGCTCGCGGAGCGCCTCGCGGACCAGCGGCAGGTTCCCCTGGGCCAGGTAGCGGACGCCGCCGTGGACGAGCTTGGTGCTCCGGCTGGAGGTGCCGTGGGCGAAATCGAGGGCCTCCAGCACGAGCGTCCGGTAGCCCCGGGCGGCGGCGTCGACCGCCGCGCCCAGGCCGGTCGCCCCACCGCCGATGATCACGACGTCCCAGTTCCCCCCGGCGCGGACGCGGTCCAGGTTCTCCCCGCGCGACAACGTATTCGGAGTCATGGCGATCTCAGGCGTGTTCCGGGGGCGTCGGTGGTCGCTCCGACCGCGCGACGTCGCCCGCGATCGCTCGATTGTCCGATCCGGCCCGCCGTTCCGCCAGTCGCCTCGCCCCGGATCGCGTCGGAACTCCTTTCCCAAAATCCTCAAGTTCCGGCGCGGAAAGGCCGGGAGCCGCGATTGACCGACCCGGACGACGGTCGTATGATCCGCCCGCTTTGACCGAACTCGGTCGGGATGCGCTTCAAGGATCGACAAGACGAAACGGAGGTCGTCGCATGGGCATCGCACTAGGATGGGTGGCCGCGGCCCTGGCCGCCGCGGGCGCGGGATCGCCGCCGGATGAGGCCAAGCCGGAGATCACCTACCGCTTCCGCACGGTCGCGGTGCGGGGCCTCGCCTGGCGAGAGGCCGGCCTCAAGCCGGTCGTCCAGCACAACGCCGTGAGCGTCTGGACCTCGGCCGACGACTTTCTCGACCGCCTCCCGGGCGAGGCCCGGGCCGTCGCCGCCGGGACCGTCGAGGCCAAGGGCTTCGCCCAGGCCCCGGTCCACGTCACGACCCGGAAGAGCCACGACTTCGTCACGCAGGTCATCTGGAAGGGCAAGGGGAAGGCCCCGAAGCCCGTCACCGAGAGCGTCCGCGAGGGCCTCGTCGCCACTGTCGTCGGCCGCAAGATCGACCAGGGCGTGCTCGCCCAACTCGTCATCGACGACGTGGACGTCCGCAGCGTCCACACGCTCGGCTCCCCCGCCGCCAAGGCCGCCCACGCCTCGACCGCCGCCTGCCCGACCCACGACCACGCCGACAAGCCGGCCGGCGTCACGGTGACCATCACCGCCTCGATGGACTCCGAGAAAGGCGTGGATGCTGATGTGAACTGGGCCGATCGGAACCCCAGCAAGGCGTCCGCGATCCTCGCCCTCTGCAAGGCTCAGGATGAGGGCAAGTCGCCGTGCTGCGAGGCCGGCGCGAAGGCCGCCGCCAAGACCGACGACGCCGCCTCCCGCGCCAGCTGGGCTCCGGCCGAGACGCCCATCCAAATCCCCGAGGTCGGCCGCGCAGCCGCCGCCGGCGAATGGCTGATCCCCGACGGCGAAGTCCTCATCGTCGCCTTCGGCCCGCACACCGTGGCCGACGCCGACGGCAAGGCCGTCGTCCGCGAACACCTGGCCGTGATCTCGGCCGAGGTGGCCGACGAGCCCGAAACCACGCCGCCGCCCCCCGCCGCCGGGATCGTGCCCGCCCTCCCCGCGACGGCCGACCAGCCGGAGGCCCCGCGCACCGCGGCGGCCCTCCCCGAGCTGCCCAGCCGCACGCTCCCTCAAGGCGTGAACGCCGACGGCACCCCGGCCCCGCTGCCGACCCTCCCCGAAGACGACGAGCCCGCCGCCGCCGCCGGCGACGAATCGGCCGAACCCTTCGCCACCCCCCAATCCCGCCGCAAGGCCGGGAGACCCGCCGAGACTCCGGCCCCCCCCGCCGAGTCCCCGAAGCCCGAGGCCGAGGCCGTGCCGGAGCCCGCCGCGCCGGCGAAGACCGATATCAAAGCGATCAAGTCCTCGTTCAAGCTCCCGTCGCTCAAGAACCTTCAGGCGCTGGAGCCCCTGAACAACCTGGTCGGTTCGGGCGTCTTCCCGATCCCTTTCCAGGGCGCGCAGTTCCTCGTCCCCCTCAAGGCCCTGGGGGTGAAGCTGCCGTTCAATCAGAAGCTCGAGTTCGAACTGATCGGCCGCATCGTCAACGACGCCGAGGCCAACGACGCCCACTTCGTCGTCGGCAACTGATCCCGGCCCCGGCTCCTGCTGGATCCGCCCCGCGATAGGCCGTCGAAGCCCGCCCCACCCGGGAGGCTTCGGCGGCCTTTGTCGTTCGTAGGGCTTGACCCTCGAAGAATGTTCGAGCCCGTCGTCTGGCGATCGTCTGCGAGGGCCCCCCGACCGCCGGTGAACCCGTCGTGACCGACGGATGTCGAGAGCTGTCGTTCCGGGTTGGAGCGGTTTCCCGTCGAGTGTGTGCTTTATCGGCGGGCCTGGTAGCCGCGTATGGCGGTACCGGCCGATGACGTCGTTCTCACGGACCGCCCGCAGGGCGTCGATCGTGAGAGCATGCGCTCGATCGGGTTCGGCTCGGGGCGGAACGGCGGCAGGGACCGCGGCCCGGCCCCGGCCGCGGCGATCAGCAGGGCCGCCTCGACCGTCTTGTGGCAGTTGGATCGTCCTTCATCGCCACGTCCCCGGGCCTCAGCGTCGGTGCCAGGTGCCTCGCGACGTAGGTCTCGAACGCGGCCGAGGCTTGGTCGGCGAATCTTCATGGGAAGCCCGCTTCCGCGGGACATCGGCCGGAATCCAGGCCTAGTCCGTGCTCGATCGGTGGGACTGAGCCCGATCCTCAGCAAGCCAGCAGATGGTGAGGCCCAAGTGCGTCCGCTGGGCGTCTACCGAACATCCCTGACGTGTCGCTCGGTCCAGGTCTTTTGAGCCTCGAAGGTGGAGGACTCGCCGGCCTGGCTTGATGACACCTAGTGCTAGTTT
>NZ_JAALJI010000027.1 GCF_011064595.1 Paludisphaera soli
TCGGGGAGTTCGCGCGGGAAGTAGTTGTTCCAGTCCAGGACCTCGCCGCCCGATCGGGTGATCAGGAACCAGAGGAACTGATCGCGCCTGGGGCCCGGCGGGAGGAACCGGACCGAGCCGTCGACCAGGCCGACGACGAGCCCTCGGGGGTCGCTCACCTCCAGCGCGGGCGCGTGGTCGTAGGCCGCGGCGAGTTCGCCCGGCTTCGTCCATTCGACCGCCTCGGCGGCGATCGCCAGGAACGCGGTGTTGGAGGTCCCGTCGGTGATCTCGCCGATCCAGACGCCCTGGCTGGGCGAGTCCGCCCCCCCTGACAGGGCCCCCGCAGGCCCGCCGGGCATCATGCCCATCATGCCGGCCCCCATGCCCCCCATCATGCCCGAGTCCATGCCCATCATGCCCATCGATCCAGCCCCGTCCGGCAGGGAGGATCGAGGATCCGCTGCGAGCCGCTCCGGATTCGGGGCGACGGCCGGCGGATCTTCCTCCCGCTTTGGAAGTGCCTCGCCCAGGCCCCCCGCACCACCCATCCCCATCGTCCCGCCGGAGCGAGTCGCTGCTCTGCCCACCCCTGGCATCCGTCCGCCGGTCCCCTTCGTCGTGGGGCGAGGGCCGCGACTCATCCCCTTCATCACGCCGGGCCCCATGCTGCCCATCATCCCGGCGCCCATGCCCCCCATCATGCCAGATTCCATCGAATCGGAAATCGGGCCGAACATGGAGCCGGGGGAGGAGAAGCCGCGGAACCGCGTCCAGCCTTGCGGCGTCGGGTCGCCGGGGATCTGGAAGACGGCCGGCATGCGCGCGAGGAGCGTCTTGTTATGGGGGCTGTCCCAGGGCTCGTCGAGATGGAACTCGTTGTAGAGTTCCTCCTCGCCGAGGCTGGGCAGGAGGGCGACGCGCCAGCTCAGATTCGGCCGGCCGTCGGGGCCGAGGATGGCGGCCGCCGGAAAGCGGCCCTCGAATCTGTCCGGATAGTCCTGCAGCGCGATCAGGATGCGTTGCAGGTTCGCCACCTTGACCCGGGCGTCGGCGTCCGGCGGGGGGGCGGCGGGGGCCTCGGGCGGCGGGTCGGCGGTCCAGGCGGGGGCGGAATGGCTGAGGAGGCCAAGAAGGCCGAGGCCCCCGGCGAGGGCCAGGGTCGCGAGGAGGGCTTTGGAGAACATGGTCGAGGAGACTCCCTGGGTCAGGACCGCGACGGCGGGCGGGACCGGGCCTTCGGCCGCGATCGTCGCCAGGGTCGCTCGGATCAAGGCCGACGACGCGGGGGACGCGAACGATTCGGCCGACGCCGCCGCCAGGGCTGCCGCCGGCGCGACGCCCCGCCGGACCAGCCGGCCCCGTAGGGCGTCTCTCGCACGCGAGAGGCGGCTCTTGACGGTGCCGACCGGGCAGTCGAGTCGCCGGGACGCCTCCTGTTCGGAGGCCCCGCCGAGCAGGCAGAGGATCAGAACGTCGCACTGGGCGGCCGGCAGCCGGGCCAGCTCGGCGTCGACCACGCGGCCCAGGTCGGACCACTCGGCGCGGGCGTCCTCGCGGGCGGGGACGTCGTGCGCGAGCGGTTCGGCACGGCGGCGGTCGGAGCGGGCTCGGGCGCGGGCCCGCAGGCAGACCCGCCGGGCGACGCCGTAGAGCCACGAGGCCAGGCGCTCGCGGTCGCGGAGCTTGCCGCCGTCGCGGGCCAGGACGAGGAACGTCGCCTGGAAGGCGTCGTCCGCGTCGTGAGGATCGCGCAGGAGCCGCCCGCAGACGCCCCGGACCATCGGCCCGTGCCGCGCCAGGATCGACTCGAACGCCCCCTCGTCGCCGGCGGCCAGGAACCTCGCCAGCAGCTCGCCGTCGGGGACGAAGGTCGCCCCCCGGCGAAAGAGCTGGTCCAGATCCCGGGCGAACGCCCCATTCCCGCGCCTGTCCATGCCGGCCCCCTTCGCTGGCTCGTCCGCTTCCGCAGAGGCAGTGCCCCGGCCGGCCGCCCGGGTTCCAGGAATCTCGGAAAAGTCCCGGATCCGAGCGTACCGCGCGCGGCCGGGGGAGGATCGGCGGATTACGACCGGCTTCCTTTGACACGCCCGCTCCGGCGTACTCTGAATCAAGCGTGGTGTCGCGCTCTGCGTGGTCGCGCGCCCCGACGAGGGGGCGGAACGAAAGAGGTGTCGTCGTGAGCCCGTTCGATGGGATCGCCGCCGTGTGTCGGAGCGTCGTGGGCGTCAAGGGGCGGGGCCGGTCCGCGAGGGGGGGCCGCCCGAGGTCGGCGGCGGCCTCGCTGGAGGCGCTCGAGGTCCGCACGCTGATGACCGCGTCGCACGGGATGAGGGGGATGGCGGCCGGCGGGGCGATGAACCCCGAGGTCATCGAGGCGCTCGCGGCGGAGGCCTACGTCTGGGGGCTCGCGCCCGAGTTCGCGCAGCGGTTCTCCACCTACAACACGATCCTCAGCGTCCCGTTCAACCAACTGGAGTACGGGACCACCCCGGCCGCCTGGAACAACGACGCCACCAACGCCGGCGACGCGTCGGTCGTCTACATCAACGGGTTCACCGACTTCACCAAAGCCCCCGCGCTGGTGCTCACGGTGCCGCCGTCGAGCGACCAGTACTACGTCGTCAACTACCTGGACGACTACCTCAACACCATCGGCAGCATCGGCACGCGGACGACCCCCTCGGATGAGCCGACCTCGTACCTGCTCGTCGGCCCGAACTCGCCCTACGCCCGCCGCCAGACGGTGACGATCCGGGGCTTCGAGTACCGGGTGATGGCCTCGGACACGAACGTGAACTGGATGCTGATCCGGATCGGCACGAACACCCTGGCCGACGCCTCCGACCCCCAGTCGGTCCCGAACGTCCAGGCGAACGTCGTCCAGAAGTTCGCCCTCAACACGCTGGACGAGTTCGAGAAGAACGGCCACCAGCCCGCCTTCCCGACGAACTACGACGCCGGATCCTCGCCGACGCCGGAGCAGGTGGAGCGGGCCGCGCCGTATCAGAACACGCCGACGAACGCCGTGGAGTTCCTGAACCAGCTCGGCCAGTCGGTGAGGAAGAACCCGATCCCCTCGCGGACCACGGCGCTCTCGGGCACGCCGCTGCGGCGGCTCCCCGCGTGGGTCGTCCCCCAGTACGGCGCGAAGGACCGCTACATGGTCCCGTCGTTCGGCCAGCAGGGGATCCTCAAGCTGCTGGGCCCGATCGGCCTCTCGAAGAACGGCTACCGCGTCCCCCGCAACTGGGGCCCGGCGCAGCTCGAAGCCCTCCAGGCCGGGTTTGAGGCCGGCCAGCAGCGGCTCGACGCGTTCATCTCCTCGCAGGCGGCCACGTCGAGCACCAACTACTGGACGATCCTCAACACGATCATCGGCACCTATCCGAACAACGAGTTCGGCTACCTGTTGCGCTCGACGATCGTCCTGAACGGCGGCTCGGCCAACGTCCCGGCGGACGCCGTGTATCCGGCCATGGCCAGCTATCAGGGGACGACGCCGCTCGACGGGAACGAGACCTACACGATCACGTTCACGCCCCCCCAGGCCGGCCAGCCCTTGCCGGCGGTGGGGATCCTCCCCCCGCTCGTGACCGACGCCCAGGGCGACCCCGAGGGCTTCTGGTCGATCACGCTCTACCAGCCCGACCCGACGGAGGTCGCCGCGCCGTTCCTGAGCCAGGCGAGCGTGCTGAACACGGCTTATTCGACCGCGGACACGGCCGTCGTCTCGGTCGACGCCGCGACCGACGTGCTGACCGTCGCCGCGCCGAGCTGGGGGAACATCATCGCCAGCACGCCGATCCTGTTCGGGGCGAACGCGGCCGAGTACGGCCTGTCGCCGAACACGGTCTACTACGTCGCCGCCGCGCCGACGTCGACGACCGACCCGACGACCGGGCAGACGACCTACTCGTTCCCGATCTCGACGCAATGGCTCCAGACGCTGTCGGCCGGGAACGTGCCGATCCAGGACTCGGGCGCGGCGGGAGCGATCGTGGACCTGGCGTCGCCGGCAGGGGCGTCGCCGCTGACTTACGGCATGGTGAAGCCGGTCTCGCAACTGGGGTCGATGCAGCTCACCGCCGGCCAGATGCAACGGAACGCCGACGGCTCGGTGACCATCGGGATCGGCCCCACGCTCCCGGCCGGCGTCGCCGCGACGAACTGGATCCCGACGCCGTCGACGGCCTACTTCAACGCGCTCTACCCGGGCGCCACGGTCAGCACGGCGCTCCAGCTCATCATGCGGATGTACTACCCGACGCCGGGGAACACGCCGCCGTCGATCCTGCCGTACGACTCGGGCTCGACCCGGCTGCCGGAGAGCTACATCCCGCCGGCCGTCGTGAAGGTGAGCTGACCGGGCCGGGGCCGGCGGCGGATCGCTGCGTCGACCGCTCAGCCGCCGCGACGGCCGGGGCGGATCTCGTCGAGCAGCGCGGGGCCGGCGTGGCCCGCTTCCAGGATGTGCAGGCCAAAGCGCTCGGACAGCTCCTTGCAGACCAGCACCCCGCGCACGCTGTTGCCGCGCTCGTCGAGCGGCGGGGAGTAGACGCCGATGCCCGCCACGCCGGGGATCACGGCGACGATCCCGCCCCCCACGCCGCTCTTGGCGGGGATGCCGATGCGGAAGGCCCACTCGCCGGCGAAGTCGTAGATGCCGCACGAGAGCATGATGCTCAGGACGTCCTTGACGTAGCGGGCCTCGATCGCGCGCTCGCCGGTCAGCGGGTTGACGCCGCCGTTGGCGAGGGTCGCGCCCATCACCGCCAGGTCGCGGCAGTCGACCAGGGCCGAGCACTGCTGGAAGTACAGCTCCAGCGTCTCGTCCACGCGGTCCTCGATCATCCCGAAGTTGAGCATCAGGTGGGCGATCGCCCGGTTGCGGTGGCCGGTCGCGCGCTCGGAGAGGAACGTCGCGCTGTCGACGAAGACCTCGCGGCCGACGTAGCGGCCGAGCATGGCCAGCAGCCGCTTGAAGCGGTCGGCGTGGTCCTCGCCCCGGATCAGGTCGGTCGTGGCGATGGCCCCGGCGTTGACCATCGGGTTGAACGGCCGGTTGGTCGCCTCGTCCAGGACGATCGCGTTGAAGGCCTCGCCGGTCGGCTCGACGCCGACCTTCGCGAGCACCCGCTCGCGGCCGTGGTCCTCCAGGGCCAGGCCGAAGACGAACGGCTTGGAGACCGACTGGATGCTGAAGAGGCGCTCCGCGTCGCCGACGTCGAACCGCAGGCCGTCGGCCGTGACCACGCTGATCCCGAACCCGGCGGGGTCCGCGGTGGCCAGCTCCGGGATGTAGGTGGCGACCCGGCCGTCGGCGACCGTGGCGTACTTGCGGTGCAGCTCCTGGAGCGTCGCGCGGAAGGGGGCGGCCGCCGACTTCATCTTGCTCATCAGGGCGTCGAGGTCGCCGCGGTTCGATTCTTCGGCCACGTTGCGTCCGCTCCGGGTTCGCGAGGGGGGGGAGGGGGGTGCCGGGGCCGGTCGGGCCCGGCGCGACGGGTTCACGTCACGAGAGCAGTCGGGAAGCCACCTGGCGGAGGCCCTGGGTCAGCGGATGCCCGGGATATCGGGCGGCGAAGACCCCGGCGCTCCCCAGGCGGGCGATGTCGTGGTCGAGCGGCAGCATCCCGATCACCGGGGCCTTGAACCCGGCCTCGACCTGGCCCCGCAGCAGCTCGACGTCCATCCCCGGCGGCACCTTGTTCACCAGGACCCGCAGGTCGTCGACCTCCAGCCGGCGGGCCAGCTCGACCGTCACGGCCGTCCCCTGGAAGTCCTGGCTGTCGGGCCGCATGATCAGCAGCAGGGTGTCGGACAGGGCGATCGAGAGCAGGGTCTCCTCGTTGACGCCGGGGTGGGTGTCGATGAACAGGTAGTCGAGCCCCAGCTCGCGGATCAGGGCGCGGAAGCCGTCGGTCAGCAGGCCGACGTCGTAGCCCTCGCTGAGGACGCGGGCGATCTCGCCCGCCCGGGCGCTGGAGGGGATCAGCAGCACGGCCCCCGGGGCCTCGGACGGCCCCTCGCCGGGCCCCGCGGGCGGGGTCACGTCGTGCGCCGCCTGCTCGATCCGGCAGCGGCCCCAGAGGAAGTCGTTCAGGGTGAACTCCATCGCCTCCTCGCGGAGCCCGAAGACGACGTGGATGCCGGGCGAGTGGATGTCGGTGTCGATGACCCCGACGCGCTTGCCGGCGCGGGCGATGAGGGTCGCCAGGTTGGCGGTGGTGTTCGATTTCCCGGTCCCACCCCGGAACGAGTGGACGGAGACGATTTTGGCCATGGATGCCTTCGACGCTTGGGTGATCGGCATGCGGGGAGGTTGGTCGGGCTTCGGGGTCGCCGCGGCGCGGCGCGATCAGGGCTCGGCGGGGTCCTCCGACCGCGAGGGCCGGAGCCGCCCGAGCGATTCCTTGAGGCTGCGGAAGTAGTCCCCCCGGCTGATCTCCTCGACCTCATCCCGGAGCCGATCGGCGTCCAGGACGAGGAGGGGGTGCTGGTCGCGGTCGTGGGCCAGGGTCGACTCGCCGCAGGCCGGCTCGGCCTGGGCGTCGAGCCGGAGGAACGGGCCCTTGGCGCCCAGGCGGAAGACGAAGCCCTCCAGCGCCCGGGGGTCGAGCCGGAGGCTGAGGAACTTGCGGGGCCCGCAGTAGATCCCCTGCGGGCTCACCACGGTCAGGAGCCAGCCGTCGCCGTCGGCGGTCAGGAAGACGTGATCGCGCGAGACGTGCTGGTCGGCCACCACGACGTCGTTGTCCGTGGACCGGCCGATCCGGATCACCGGGCGGGCGTCGAACGACCAGTGCTGGCGCGGGGCGCCGTCCGGCGAGTCCAGCAGGACGAGGCCCAGCCTGGGATTCTCCACGAGCGAACCCTTCCTGTCGCGAACCGCCGCGCGGGAGCCGCCCCCGGGGGCCGCGCGGCATGGCACGGCGGCCCGGCCGGTCGGCCGGCCGTTCCGAATGGGGCGTCGAATCGATCGGTCGCCGCCGATCTCGTGGAGAGGACGTCGAGGATAGGAGAAAGATGTGCCGGTTTCAAGGGGGTCATCGCGGCGATCCCCGGCGTGGTCAGACCGCGCCCAGGCCGGGGCCGGTGAGCAGGCCGGTCTCCATCGTGCCGTCCTTGACGACGAAGAGGCCCGGCAGGCGCGACTCCCAGGCGCGGTTGGCCTCGGGCATGTACTGGCGGGCGTTGGCCTCGATCGCCTTCACGCTGGGGATGTGGGCGGAGAGGCCCGCGGAGTGGACCAGCGACGCCCCCGGGCAGGTCAGGTCCTGCACGCACAGGAACATCCCGTACTTCTGCGCCGCCGCCGCCAGCAGGAGCGCGTGGCTCTGCCCCTTGCACGCCTTCAAGGCCGCCCCGGTGTACCCCCGGTCGCGCGCCTTCAGCAGGCTCTCGTGGTCGGTCAGCGACTCGTCGGCCACGACGGGGAGGAGCTTCGCCGCCTCGTCGAGCGCGTGCGGGGCCGAGGCGTCCAGGTCCCTCGCGGTCGGCTGCTCGATGTACTGGATGCGGGCGAAGCCGTCCGGGGCCTCGCCCTTGACCCGGCGGATGAACTCCAGCAGATACTCGACGTTCGGGGCCTTCTCATTGAAGTCCAGCGAATAGACCCACCCCGAGACGCCCCGGCGCGCCTGGGCCTCGGCGGCCGTCCGGTCGACGTGGAGGACGCGGGCGACGTCCCAGTCCTGGTCCTCGCCGTTGAGCTTGATCTTGATGTGCGTCAGGCCGTCGCGGGCGATCCACTCGGGGAGGGTCTCCGGCAGCCCGTCGCCGACCGGCTTCTTCACGTCGGCCGCGACGACCGGGTCGACCGCCCCGACCAGGTGGTACATGGGCATCCGGGGCTTGGGGTCCGCGCTGACGTACCGGTCGAGAAACTCGCCCCGGAACTCGGGGCCGAGGTACGCGCCCAGGTCGTCGGCCAGGAAGTCCGGGCCGTAGGTCCGGTAGCAGCTCCGGCCGTGGGCCTTGCCGAAGGCGTCGTGGATCGCGGCGTCGAACGGGCTCGCGGCGGTCAGCGTGCAGAGCTTCGGGATCGGCTCGGGCAGGCCGAGCGAGGCCGCCACCTCGACGGCCGCCTTGAGGAATTCCGGGTCGAGATCCCGGTTGATGTTGATCGGGTGATCCGTCCCGCCATGGCCGGCGGTGATCGCGGCGACCTTCTCGGCCAGGGCCTTCATGGCGCCCAGCGTGGCGTCGTAGGGGAGCTTCTTCGAGGGGAACGACCAGACGTTCCCCATCGGCATCGACCCGAACCCCTTCGCGACGCGGCCGTCGCGGGTCTCGACGACGCAATGGACGTTCAGGATCGTCGCGCGGTCGACGACCGTCCCGCCGAACTTGATCGGCGTGCGGTAGAGGTAGTCCTCGTAGCCGAAGGAGACGTCCTTGACGCGGACGTCGGTCGGCCTCGGGACGATCACCGCCGCTGCGCGGCCGCTCGACCCGTTCAGTCCGGCCAGCGAGGCGAAGGCCGCCGCTCCCAGGAAATCGCGCCGAGTCGGATTCGTCATGGGTCGGTCCCGTCCGGTTCGAGTGGGGTCGATGCGCATCGCCGGCGGACGAGTCGCCACGCCGGCAACGCCCACTCTGCCAGGCGGGGGAGGGGGGGGCAAGGGGCGAGAGCCGCGGCCGCCCGGCGACGGGCCCTTGCGTCGCCGGGCCGTCCGGGCGATGCTCGGGCGGGGACCTCCGGGGCCGGGCGGTCGTCGCCCGGGCGGGGCCTCGCCGATCGACTGCGGGGGAGATCCGATGTCCGACGATTCGACGACGGTCCCGGGGGCGGGCCTTTCGCGGCGCACGTTCCACAAGGCGGCGCTGGCGGCGACGGCCGGGGCGTTCGCGGCGCCGGCGGTGGTCCGGGGCCGGAACCTCAACGAGAAGCTGGCGATCGCCTGCATCGGCGTGGGCGGGCGCGGGGGGTCGAACCTGGAAAACGTCGGCCACGAGGAGGTCGTCGCCCTCTGCGACGTCTACGACGCGGCCGTCGCCCGCGCCGCCGACGCCCACCCTCGCGCGAAGAAGTACAAGGACTTCCGCAGGCTGTTCGACGACCTCAAGGGGTACGACGCCGTGGTGGTCAGCACCACCGAGCACACCCACGCCTTCGCGGTGCTCCCGGCCTTGCAGATGGGCAAGCACGTCTACTGCGAGAAGCCCCTGAGCCACGACGTCTGGGAGGCCCGGCTGATCCGCGAGGCCGCCGCCAAGGCGAAGGTCGCCACCCAGATGGGGACGCAGATCCACGCCACCGACAACTACCGACGGGTCGTCGAGCTGGTCCAGGCCGGAGCGATCGGCGCGGTGAAGGACGTCCACGTCTGGGTCGGCCGCGCCTGGGGGCGGCAGTCGCCCGAGGACGCCAAGGCCAACGGGGACATCGTCTCCGTGACCGAGCGGCCCGCCGATTCGTCGCCGATCCCGGCCGGGCTGGACTGGGACCTCTGGCTCGGCCCCGTCGCCGAGCGGCCCTTCCACGAGGTCTACTTCCCGGGGCCGAAATGGTACCGCTGGTGGGACTTCGGCAACGGCACGATGAGCGACCTGGGGAGCCACTGGATCGACCTGCCGTTCTGGGCCCTCAAGCTCAAGGCCCCCAGCACGATCGAGGCCTTCGGACCGCCGCCGCACGCCGAGATCGCCCCCGCGACCATGAAGGCGGTCTACGAGTACGAGGCGAAGGACGACCAGCCGGCCGTCCGCCTCACCTGGTACCAGGGGGCCATGAAGCCCGAGCCCTGGTCGACCGGAGCCATCCCGAAGTGGGACAGCGGCGTCCTGTTCGTCGGCGAGAAGGGGATGCTCCTGTCCGACTACGGCCGCCACTTGCTGCTCCCCGAGGACGAGTTCCGCGACTACAAGCGGCCCGAGCCGACGATCCCGAAGTCGATCGGCCACCACGCGGAATGGATCCACGCCTGCAAGACCGGCGATGCGACCACCTGCAACTTCGAGTACGCCGGCTGGCTCACCGAGGCCAACCACCTGGGCAACGTGGCCTACCGCGTGGGCCGGAAGCTCGAATGGGACGCCGACGCCCTCAAGGCGACCAACGCCTCCGAGGCCGAGCCCCTGATCCGACGCGACTACCGCCCCGGCTGGTCGCTGGGCTGACGGAGGAAGGGAGATGAAAGCCGAACCGCCGGCCGATATCGACGCCTCCATCGCCGGGGCCGCGCCCGAGGTCCGTCCGATCCTGGAGCGGATCCGCCGGACGATCCGCGACGCGGCCCCCGAGGCGACCGAGACGATCAGCTACCGGATGCCGACCTTCATCCAAGGCGGCGTCCTGATCCATTTCGCCGCCTTCAAGAATCACATCGGCGTCTATCCGCCGGTCTCCGGCGACGCCGAGCTGCAAGCGGCCCTGGCGCCCTTCGCCAACGAGAAGGGCAACCTGCGATTTCCGCTCGACCGCCCGATCCCCTACGACCTCATCGCCCGAATCGTGAAGCATAAGCTGGAGCAGAACCTGGCGAAGGCGGCGAAGGGCCGATCGCGGCGGACGTGAGGCGGCCCGCCTCGCGGATGAGACCGCAAGCCCTCCCCCGGTGGGGGAAGCGGAAACAGGCGCATCTCGAAGGCTCTCGTCACAGCCCCGCGAGGCGTTCGTCGGCGTCGCCGAAGCGGTCGAGCTTCACGCCCATGCGGTCCATGAGGCCGAGGTACAGGCTGCAAAGCTTGCGGTTCTCGTCCCCCTTGTCGGCGTAGTCGAGCACGCGGCCGGTCTGGAGCGTGCCGCCGAGGCCGCCGGCGAGGACCAGCGGGACCCTGGACGCGTCGTGCTTGGTGCCCGACCAGAGGCTGTTGGTGAACAGCAGGCACGTGTTGTCGAGCACCGTCCCATCGCCCTCGGGCATGGCGTCGAGGCGGGAGGCGAGGTAGGCGAGTTGGCTCACATAAAAGCGCGTCACCCGCTCGTAGGCCTCGGAGCGGTCGTCGTGCGAGGCCCCGTGGTGCGCGGCGCTGACGTCGAGGAACGGGTAGAACAGGCCCGAGATGTCGCGGCAGAGCAGGAGGGTGGCGACGCGGGTCTTGTCGGTCTGGAAGCCCAGGGCGATCAGGTCGCACATCAGCCGCATGTGCTCGCGGACGTCCTCGGGCAGGCCGTTCTCGGGCCTGGGCATGGTCAGCGGGGCGCGGCCGCGGTCGGCGGCGCGGGCGTCGCCGGCGTCCTTGTCCTTCCGCATCGGCACGACCCGGCGCTCGACCTCGCGGACGCTGGTCAGGTACTCGTCCAGCTTGGCGCGGTCGCCCGCGCCGACCTTCTTGCTCAGGCCGGCGGCCTCCTCGCGCACGCGGTCGAGGATGCTCTGGTTCCGCCGGCTCCCCCGGTTGTCGAACAGGGCGTCGAAGGCGAGCGACGGGTACACCTCCATCGGCACCGGCGACGTGGCGCTCCGCCAGGAGATGTGCGAGCTGTAGGCCATCGAGAAGTTCGTCTCGTGGTACCCGGTGATCGGCTGCTCGCACCCCAGGACCAGGCTCGGCTGGTCGGTCGCGTCGCCCAGGCGCGCGGCCAGCACCTGATCGACGCTGACGCCCCCCTTCAGCTCGGCCCCCTTCCGGAGCGCCGCGCCCGAGAGGATGTTGCCGGTCTGCCCGGGGTGGATCCCCACGCCCAGCGCCTGCTTGTTGAACAGGCCGTCGATCACGTTGATCTTCGATCGCAGGGGCGCGAGCGGCTCCAGGCAACGGCCCAGCTCCATCGACTCGCCCGAGCCCTTCGCCCACCACTGGTCCGGGTTGACGCCGCATCCCATGAACAGCGCGGCGAACCGCTGCGGGGCCTGCGCCGTCGAGGCCCCCGCGACGGCGCGGGGCGCGAGCGACTCCAGCCAGGGGAGGGCCACCGTCACGCCCGCACCCCGGAGGAAGGCCCGTCGCGAGGCGCCCCGGCGGTCTCGGTCACGTCCCGGCTCGGTTGCGTCGTGCATCGCGTTCACTCCGTGGGATCGGCTTCGAGCCGCTTGTTCCGAAACTGGGGGCTGACGACGATCGCGTCGACCAGCGCGCCGAAGCGGCCGCCCTCGGCGGCCAGGCGTTCGCGCATCGATTCGACCGTCGCGTCGTCCGACGGGATGAGGCTTCGGCCGAGGGCGTAGGCCAGCAGCTTGCGGGCGAGGTTCTCCTCGAACTCCTCGCGACGCTGCGACTTCAGGTAGGCGCGGAGCCCTTCGACTCCCTCGCCCTCGCCGCCGCGCGGGAAGCTCGCGCGGGCGTCGATCGGCCGGCCGCCGAGGTCCAGCTTTCGGGCCTCGCCGACGGGCCCGTAGCCCTCGAACGCCAGGCCGATCGCGTCGAAACGGTCGTGGCAGACGGCGCAGGCCTGGTCGGCGCGGTGGCGGGTCAGGGTCTCGCGCAGGGTCAGGTCGCCGAGCTTCGATTCATCGTCCGGCAGGTCGGGGACGTTCGCGGGGGGCGCGGGGATGTGCTCGCCCAGGAGCCGCCGGACGACCCAGTAGCCGCGCTTGACGGGGCTCGTCCGCAGGCCCGGCGAGTTCCGCGTCAGGAAGACGGCCATCGGCAGGAGCCCGCCGCGGCCGTACGGGGCGGCGTCGTCCACTCGGGCCCAGCCGTCGGGGCCGGGGTCCTTCGGCGTGTGCATGCCGTAGTGGCGGGCGAGCGCCGCGTCGACGAACGTGTGCCTGCCTTCGAGGAGCGACGCGACCGGGCGGTCGTTCTGCACCACGTCCAGGAGGTACCGGACCGGCTCCTCGAACATCGACCGCCGCAGGGCGTCGTCGAACGTCGGGAACCGGCCGCGGTCGACGCCGTTGTGGTCCTCGAACCGGCGGAAGTCCAGCCAGGCGCCGCCGAACTCCGTCGCCAGCCCGCGAACGCGGTCGTCCCGGAGCATCCGCCGGGCCTGGGCCGTGAGCACCTCGGGCTCGCGCAGGTCGCCGGCCTCGGCGTGCGAAAGCAGCTCCGCGTCGGGCATGCTCGCCCAGAGGAAATAGCTCAGGCGCGAGGCCAGGTCGTGGCCCGAGAGCGGGCGGACGGCCGCGCCTTCGCCTTCGCCCGGGAGGTCGACGCGGTAGCAGAAGCGTGGGGAGAGGAGGAGGCTGACCACCGTGTCGCGCACGGCGTCTTCGTGGCCCAGGCCGTCCTGCTCGCGGAGGGTCCGGTAGAAGTCGGCCACGCCCCGGCGGTCCTCGGCCGAGAGGGGGCGGCGGAAGGCGCGTTCGGCCAGGTCTTGCAGGGCCTCGACGTGGCGGGGCTCGGCCTGTCGGCGGTCCTCCTCCACGCGACGGATCGACTCGGCGATGATCCGGAACTGGTCCTCGATGGCGCGAAGGGCCGTGTCGTGCGCGCCCAGGCGGCGGGCCTTCGCCAGGTAGGCGTCCACGAGCCGGCCGAACTTCGGCTCGGAGGCGGCGTCCTTGTCCTCGGCGCGGACGAAATCGAACGCGGGGTCGCCGCGCATGAAGCCGGTCTCCGCGCGCTCGTACCAGAGGTAGCTGGAGAACTGCCGCATCGGCGCGCCGGTGACGAAGTCGAACTCGCGCCAGAGCCGGTCCAGCTCCGCGCGGCCCTCCTCGTCGAGCATCAGCTCGTACAGCGGACCGTCGTCGCGGAAGTAGCCGGTCATGCTGTGGAACCCGGCGCTCAGCAGCCGCCCGGTGTTCCCCTTGTCCTCGCCGTCGAGATAGACCCGCGACCGCTCGGACACGAAGAAGGCGTCGGGGAAGGCCCGGCAGAACCGCTCGAAGCCCGCCTCGTACCGGGCGAGGTCTTCCGGGGCGTCCGGGGACGTCAGCGCCTGGGCCGCGTCGCCTTCCAGGCCGAGGTCGGCGGGACGGACCTTCGCGCCGCCGCCGGCGTAGCGCATGCGGTTCTCGGCGAGCCGGCGGTTCTTCCAGAGCACGAACGGCTGCGTCCCCGCGCTGATGCCGCGGGCCTTGAGGCTCTCGACCTCGGGCGTGAGCCGGCGTCGGAGGTCGACCGCGAAGTCCCGCATCCGCTCGCAGCCGGCCCGCGCGGCGGCCTCGTCGTCGGGGAGCGCGAGCCAGAGCGCCCGGAGCGCGGCGATCGGTCCGGCGTGGGCCTCCCCGTCGTTCAGCAGGGACCAGACCGTCGCCAGGTACTTGCGGCTGAGGCCCGCCTCGTCGGCGAAGGCGTCCCGCGGGGCGTCGGCGCGGCCCAACTCGGCGCGTCGACGATAGCGGTGGGCGGCCAGGAAGTAGTCCGCGTAGTCGACCTTCTGGCGGTTGTAGAAGGCGATGACCTGATTGACGCAGTACTTGTCGCGGTCGGTGTCGGCGAGGCTCGGGTGGGGGGCGAAGGCCAGGCCGTCCGGCTTCAGGATCAGGTGGTCGGCCACGCGGCGGGCGGCGTCGAGGTACTTCCCCGCCAGGGCCGGCGACATGGCGAGCGACTCGGCCGAGTTGTCGAACCCGGCCTCGTTCGCCGGGTCGACGGGGAACTCCTTCGTCGGCCGCAGGTCGACGCCGGTCAGGTCGCGGATCGTGTTGTCGTACTCGGCGTTGCTCAGGCGGCGGGCGAGGACCCGGCCGGGGTCGCCAGCGTTCCGCGAGGCCTCGGCCCTGCGGAGCGAGCCGACCCAGGCGACGACCGCCGCGCGGGCCTCGTCGGTCGGCCGGGCCTTGGAGCGGGCGGGGGGCATCGCGCCGGTTTCGAGCTGCTCCCGGACCAGCTCCCAGCGCGGGAGGTCCTTCGCGGCGGCCTCGGCGGTGAAGGAACTCAGGTCCAGGTCCCCCTCCGGCTCGTCCGCGCCGTGGCACTTCAGGCAGTAGGCCTCCAGGAACGGGTGGACCGTCTCGCGGAACGCGTCCCGCGCCGGCTCCGATCCGCCCGGCCCGTCGTCGGCCGTCGCGAGGGCGGCGGCCAGGCCCAGCAGCAGGCCGGCGAGGATCGCCCGGGGTCGAGTCTTCCGCATGCCGCTTCCCTTCCCCCTCGGCCGAGGCCGGTTGAACAAGTCTCAAGCCTCCCCAGCATGACCCAGGACGCGGGAGGGAATCAAGGCATTCTCCTTCGTTGAATCGCCGCGATTTCGCTTCGGCGGCCGGCCTCGGATCGCCGATACCTACTTCTGATGGACTCTCCGACGCCCGGGACGAGCGACCCGGCGGGCGGGCGAGGTTGACAGGAATCGCGATTTGCGGGATGAAAGGCGGATGATCCGCCCCGGCCCTCGCGCGGGCGTCGGATCTCGGGACGCCCCCGCACGTCTTGAACCCGAAGGAGTCGGACCCCGGCCGGACGCCGAGGACGGCTCGCGGGACGGGGCGTCCCCGAGCCCGGAGGTCCTCGACCTCGCGCCAGGTCCCGCGACGCGCGGCCTGGTCGGCCCATTCGACGAGCAAGGAGGTTCGCCGTGACGCCCAATCCCCCGGGACGGCCGCACTTCGCCGACGCCCCAGGCCGAGACCGCGAACGCGACCGCGACGCCTCCCGATCCTGGCGGCTCGACGGCGCCCTCGCGGCCGCCGCGGCCCACGACGCCGCGCCGCCGTTCCTGTCGGTGGTGGTCCCCAGCAAGGACGAGGCGGCGGGGCTGCCGCGGCTGGTGGCCGAGATCGCAGCCGCCCTGCGCCCGCTCTGCCGCCGCGAGGAGCCCCGCGCGACCCGCCTGCGCGGCTTCGAGATCCTGATCATCGACGACGGCTCGACCGACCACACCCCGCGCGTCCTCCGCGATCTGGAGTCGGACTACCCCGAGCTGCGGCCGATCCGCCTGCGGGCGAACGTCGGCCAGTCGGGCGCCACGGCCGTCGGCTTCCGTGCGGCGCGGGGGGCCTGGATCGCCACCCTCGACGCCGACCTGCAGAACGACCCGGCCGACCTGGAGACCCTCTGGCGCCTCCTGCCGGGATACGACGCCGCCCTGGGCTGGCGCGCCGAACGCCGCGACAAGTGGAGCCGGCGCGTGGTGAGCCGGTGGGCGAACCGGGTGCGCAACGCCGTGCTCGGCCAGTCGATCCGCGACACCGGCTGCTCGGTCCGGATCTTTCGTCGCGACATGGCGGTGCGGCTGCCGATGTTCCAGGGGGCGCATCGGTTCCTCGGCCCGCTGTTGATCCGCGAGGGGGCGCGGGTGGTCCAGGCGCCGGTCAACCACCGGGCCCGGCCCCACGGGGCCTCGCACTACAACTTCCGCAACCGCTCGTTCCGCGTCGTGGTCGACCTGCTGGGCGTGGCCTGGCTGATGCGTCGGCCGCTCCGTTACGAGGCGTTCGAGCCCCGCCCCCTCGAACCGGCGGTCGCCGCCGACGAGGCGTTCGACCGCCGCCGCGTCGGCGAGGCGGCCTGACCCCTCGGGCGCGCGCCCGAACTCACACGAGACCGAAGCCGAAACCGAATCCTATGTCGAACGCCTGGAACTGGATGATCGTGGGTTTCGTGGGCCAGGCCCTGTTCACGGCGCGGTTCGTCGTGCAGTGGATGGCGTCGGAGCGGTCGGGGAGGGTGGTGGTCCCCTCGGCGTTCTGGTGGCTGAGCATCCTGGGGGCGTTCGCGCTGCTCTCCTACGCGATCTCCCGCAGCGACCCGGTCTTCGCCGTCGGCCAATCGATGGGCGTGGTGATCTACGCCCGCAACCTGATGATCGGATCGCGCGAGGGGGCGAAGGCCGAGGCCGGCCCCGACGACGTCGGGCGGGCCGCGACGCCCGCGCCCCACTTCCGCGCCGAGACCGCCGCCGGGCCGAACGCCCGGCGCGCCTGAGACCCGCGTCCGTCCGCCGCCGAGGGAGAGTGATCGATGTTCCCGTTCGCCAACAGAGACGGCCGCCCGGGCCCCCGACGGCCCGTCGCCGCCCGCCTCGCGCCGCCCGAGGCGCTGGAGGACCGGCTGGCGCTGAGCACCGCGGCCGCCGCCTCGCCGGTCGTGCTCGAATCGGCCACGACCGTCGATTCGAAGAGCGTCGTCGTCACGTATGGGGCCGACCCCACGGCCCGCGCCGGCGCCCCGCTCCGGTTCGGCGTCTACCGCTCCGCCGACGCCTCGTTCGACCCGTCCGACGTCCGGGTCGCCCTCTACGACGCCCCCTCGTCGGCGACGACGCCGGGCTCGCACGAGCTGACGATCCCCGTCGACGGCGGGCTCCCGATCGACGTCGCCCGGCCCTACGTCCTGGTCGTCGCCGATCCCGACGCCCCCGGCGCGGCGGCCGACCCGGCTCGTTCGGCCTCGTTCCGCAAGTTCACGCTCGGCGTCGTCACCCACGGCGGCATCATCAACAAGAGCTGGACCTACGGATCGCCCTGGCAGCTCCAGATCGGCCGGCTGATGGAAGACGAGGGCTACGACGCCGTCATCCCCTTCAACTGGATCGACGAGAGCCACCAGCCCGGCCACGCCGCGCCCCAGGGCGCCAAGCTGGTCAACCAGATCCAGCGGGCCCTCGACCAGCTCCCGGACGACACGGTGGTGGACCTGCACATGATCGGCCACAGCCAGGGGGCGCTGGTGAACGCCGTCGCCCTGGCGCGGATCGAGGAGTCCACCCCCGTCGAGCTGCGCGGCGGCTGGATCCAGGCCACGCTGCTCGACCCGCACGCGGCCAACAACTACGTCCCGGGCCAGATGAGCACGTCCGTCAACCCGGTCGGCATCCTCGCCCGCGAGATCGTGTCCGACTACCAGGCGCGGGCCAAGGACCCGACGATCTCGATCCCGGCGAACGTGGATCAGGTCGAGGTCCTCTACCAGCACACCGACGTCCGCGACATCCACAAGATCTACACCAGCGGCTACAACCTCTGGGGCCAGGTCCCGGTCCCCAGCCTGGGCGACGCGCCGGTCTATTACTACAACCTGACCCGCACCAGCGCGACCCACAGCGGCGCGACCGGCGTGCAGTTCTGGTATCGCAACTTCATCGCCACGACGCTCGCCGAGCAGGCCCCGCTGCTGACGGACCTGCGCCTGGAAGGCCGCCTGATGAACGCCTCGCCGTCGACGTGGACGCCGGCCACGACGACCGAGCAGAGGGCGTGGGAGAACTGGGGCCCGGATATGGTGGTGCCGGGAGACCGCCCGAGCTTCTCCGGCACCGCGGCCCCCGGCGCGACGGTCCGGGTCTACTACGGCCCGACCGTCGACCTGGGCGAAATCCGCGCGTTGGAGGTGACCACGGCCGACGCGAACGGCGACTGGTCCGTCACCTCCGACCGCCCGCTCCGCGACGGCCGCTTCCGCGCCGTCGCCATGGCGTACTCCCCCGAGCACCACACCCGTCCCGCCTTCGCCGTCGTGAGCATGACCCCCATGGGCCGCTTCTGGATCGGCGGCGACCCGCGGGCGTGATCCCCCATCCCCGGGTCCACGGTCGTCCATCACCGCCCGGATTCGAGGGGATGCCGCGAGGCGAGAGCGACGCACCGACAACTTCCGAGAGCGGCGTTCGGGCCGCGGTCCTCGCCGGCCCTCGCGCCGTCAGGAGGGCGGGGGGAGGGCCGCGGAGAGGTCGCCCCGGAGGAACGCGGCCTCGGGGATCCGGGTGTAGCAGTCGGACTCGAACGCCGAGACGACGCCGAGGGAGACGGCCGACCATTTCAGGAGCGGCTTGAGGCGGCGAGGGATCGGCAGGCGATGCTTGAGGCTGCGTCGACGCTTCGTGAAGCCGTGCGAGTCGAACCACTTGTCCGACTCCCACAGCACGGCGTAGTCGCTCTGCTGGGGAGGGGACGCGAAGGCCTCGACGTCGGCCGTCTTGCGGGCGATGGTGCAGATGTACGTCGGGACCTGGTTCCTCAGCTCGACCCGGCGGCCGATCCGGGCGGGGTCCTTGGAGGCGTACCAGGCGTCGTCGTAGGGGGCTTCCTTCAGCAGGACGATGGGCGGCTCGTAGCCGTTCTCGGGCGTGAAGCAGCGGAAGATCAGCTCCGGGCTGATCTGCCAGAAGCCGTGGCCCAGGAAGTTGTTGCCCGCCGTGACCTGGATGAACCAGCCGCCGACGCGGACCATCTCCATCATGCTCTTCAGGGCCTGGGGGGCGTTGAAGACGTGCTCGATGGTCCCGCCGTCGAACACCACGCCGAACCGGTTGCGAAGCTCGGCCGGGATCGGCTTGTTGAGGTCGTGGACGACCTGCGCCCCCTCATAGTCCGAGTGGTCCATCGCCCGGGGGTTCACGGCCCCCAGCTCCTCGAAGAACGGCTCGGCGAAGCCGGGGGGGAACGCCGAGGCGTCCTTCCCGCTGCCGAGCGCCTTCAGGACGCGGTCGAGCGTCTCGCGCGCCGGGTAGAAGTTCTGCCTGCCGATGGTCAGCAGGTCGTGGAAATCCACCCCATGGCGCCTCGCCGCGCCCAGCAACTGCACCGCCGACGAATCCAACCCCATGCTCTGCTCCCGGCGTCGGGCCCGCGGGGAGAACTCGCCGGGGCCCGAGCCTTGGCCCGGTCACCCCCGGCGCGGCACCGCGGACGTAAAATCAAGCGTTCAACATTTACCAGTTCTCGAATGCGGCCGCAAGCGCGTCGAACGCCCCGGTCCACCTTCGCGCGGCCCCGCACCGCGTCGGACGGGGAGCCGGACGGACGGGCGGCGCGGGTCGGCGAGGTAGAACTCCCTCGTTCCTTCGAAGAGCGGACGCGGACGGCGACGCCACGCGACCCTGAGCGTAACAGGCCGCGCCGCCCGTCATCAATGCGAACCCGGGGGACCCGGGCCGGGTCAGGCGTCGCGGTGGTCGCGGAAGAAGTCGAGGACGGCGGCCTTGCGCTCGGCGGTGATGGAGTCGTTGAGCCGCCGGCGCTCGTCGGGCGGCATCGGCGCGAAGGCCCGCGCCAGCTCGACGTTGCGGTCGATGAACTCCAGCTTCGGCATGCCCAGGCTCGCCAGGCTGACCGGCAGCGACAGCGAGTAGGCCAGCAGCTTCTCCACCGGGGCCGCGTCCAGGATCTGCTCCTGGGCGAAAACCTTCATGGCGACGATCCCCAGGCCCTTGCGCACGGCGACCGGCAGGGCCAGCTCCTCGAAGCTCCCCTCGGCCATCGGCGTCGCCTTCATCCCCCCCTTGGCGTCGGCCATGCGGGCGCCCGCGGCGTTCAGGGCCATCTGGGTCGCGTCGAAGTCGTGACGCTCCAGCGCCGTCTTCAGGGCGGCCGGAGCGGCGTGGCACGAGATCCCCACGGCGCGGACGACCTTCTGGTCGCGGGCCTCGTAGAGCGCCTCCAGCACGCCGCCCGGTGCCTCGGCCTTGGCCAGGTCCTCCGGGCCCGAGAGGGCGTGGATGTGGACGACGTCCAGGCGGTCGGTCCTCAGCCGCTTGAGGCTCAGCTCGATCTGCCGCTTCGCGTCGTCGCCCTTGCGCGCGCCGAGCTTCGTCGCCAAGGTCACCTTGTCGCGCCACTCGGGGAGGATCCGGCCGATCCGCTCCTCGCTCTTGCCGTCCCCGTAATTGTGGGCGGTGTCGATGTAGGTGATCCCCAGGTTCAACGCCCGGGTGAGCGCCTCGAGCGCCTGGTCTTCCTCGTACATGAGGAACCGGCTGCCGGAGCCGAAGCCGAGGATCGAGACCTGCATCCCCGTCTTGCCGAAGGGGCGGGTCGGCAGCTTGGGGGCTTCGCCCGCGCCGAGGGCCGGGGCGACCGCGGCCCCGACGGCGGCGGCCTGGATGAACTGGCGTCGGGAAAGGTCCATGGACGGCTCCTCGCTCGCGGACGCGGAAGGCTCGGGATGGGTCGGGGGGACGGCGGACGCCCGCCTCGGCCCGCAATCCTAGCCGCTCCCGGCCCCCCGGGCCAGCGTCCTGAGGCGACGTCCCCGGCACGCCGATTGCGTCCCTTTCATGATCCAAGACCCCGACGACGATCCCGCCGCGCGGCGGGGTGTCCTCGAAATCGACGCAAACCCCAGGAGAACACCATGAACCACGACCCCAATCATCCCGACAAGTCGGCCGCGTCGCTGGACGAGAGCACCGGCGCCGTCGGCTCGCCCGCCGACATCCGCGAGCACATGGAGGTCTACGCCTCCTGCGGCACCAAGGTCGGCGTCGTCGACCACGTCGAGGGGGACTCGATCAAGCTCACCAAGAAGGACAGCGCCGACGGCCAGCACCACCGCATCCCGATGGCCTGGGTGGCCAAGGTCCACGACCACATCCACCTGAGCAAGGATCACAGAGAAGTCCAGAGCCAGTGGCAGTCGGCCTGATCAGGCTCGCTGGCGAGCGGACCGGGGACGCCCCGGCCCGCGTCGACCGGCCATCGCCCCCATCCGAGAAGGAGCCCCCGATGCCCGACCAACCGGTCCCCGACGCGATCCCCAATCCCGACCCGCCCCGGCCCGCGCCGGCCCCGGGCCCGGACTTCCCGACGATGCCCAGGCCCGAGGAGCCCCGCTCGCCGTTCCCGGCCCACCCGGAACCCTCGCCCGGCTCCCAGCCCCAGCCTCCCACCACCCCGCCCGCGCCGACCGGCCCCACCTCCTGAGCCGACCGCCCCCTTCCGGCGACGCCGCCGCGAAGGACCCCGGCCCCCCCTTCGCCCTCGTCCCCCGGCGATCACCGCGGCTCCCGAGCCCGAGCGGGCGATACGTCGGTCGTCCGCGGCCGGCCTGCGGAATCCTGCGAAGCGTCTCGAAAAAGCGACGCCCTCACGCCCCGCGTCGCTCCCGGCCGGCGCGGGGCGTCTTCCATCATCAATCCATGGAATCCGCGTTACGGCGGGAAGATCGGACGTAGTGTCCATCGAACGGAGCTTCGGAACGGCTCCGACGACGCCGCCTCGTCCGGTCGGGGCCGACCGGGGGGCCGCTCCTCGCCCGCCACCAAGGAACCCGCATGCGCAAGACCACCCCGCTCGCCGCCTTGCTCGCCATAGCCTTGACGGCCGCGACCGCCGGCCGCTGCCCCGCCGCGCTGATCATCGGCGACCCTTCCGCCAGCTCCAGCAAAACGGGGGCCACCTACTCGGTCGACCTCCAGGTCGCCGCCGTCGACGCCAACAACGCCACGCTCACCTTCGTGGTGAGCAATCTGACGCCCGCGGGCGTCGGCGGCTACCTGACCGCCTTCGTCTTCAACAACCCGGGCACGATCACCAGCGCCAGCCTGAGCAGCAGCTCGGTCGCCGGCATGAAGGACTTCTACTCCACCAACAACGGCGTCAACGGCCAGCCGTTCGGCAGCTTCGACTTCGCCGTGGGGCTGACGACGGCCAACCAGAACAACGTCTTCGAGGGGGGCGGAGCCCCCGCGAACGGCCTGGCGGCCGGGGGCGTCGGCACGTTCGTGATCGCGATCGGCGGCACGGGCGTCGGCTCGCTGACCGCGGACGACTTCGTGAACAGCCTGAGCACCGGCGGCGAGTTCTTCGTCGCCCGCTTCCGCGGCCTGACCGGCGGCGGCAGCGACAAGGTCCCCGGCCTCGTCAGCCGGCCGGTCGACCCCGCCGCCGTGCCCGAGCCGGCCTCGGTCGCGCTGATGGGCCTGGGCGTGGTCGGCCTCGCGGCCGTCGCCCGCCGCCGCCGCGTCGGCTGAACCGACGACGAGCCCCGATCGCCCGATCGCCCGCCGTCCGGGACCTCCCCGGCCGACGGGCCGCTTCGGTTTCGAAGGAGCCCCGCCGGGGCCTCGTCGAATATCCCGGCGGCGGCGGGCGTCTCCTCATCCGCCGCGACCGAGGCGCCCGATCGGCCGCTCGCGGCGGCGGGGCGATGGGATCGCCTCGCGATCCGGCCAGGGCGCGAGGCCCCGGGAGACGCCCATGATCCGACGACGACCGTCCCTGCTCGCGATCCTCCTGGCGGGCCTCGTTCCGCCCGCCTTCGCCGCCGACCCCGCGCCCGACCCGTCCCGGCGTCTGGTCCTCGTCGAGCTCTACACCTCGCAGGGCTGCGACATGTGCCCGGCCGCCGAGGAGATCCTGGGCCGGCTGGCCGAGCAGGATTCGCGGGTCGTGCCCGTCGCCTTCCACGTCGACTACTTCGACAAGCCGTGGAAGGACGTCTTCTCGGACCCGATCTACAGCCAGCGTCAGATGGTCTACAACGACGTCTACACCAAGCCCAAGCCCGAGTCGTACGGGCTCTATTACACGCCCATGCTGATGATCGACGGCGTGCAGTCGGTGAACGGCCGCGACCCGGCCGCCGCCGCCGCCGCGATCCGGGCGGCCCGCCTCCGGGCCCCGGCCGTGAAGCTCGACGTGGACCTCGACCTCGCCGCCGACGGCCTCTCGGCCAGGAGCGCGATCCGCGTCACCAGGCGCTCGAACCGCCTCGGCAAGTCGCCGATCCTGCTCTGCGCGGTGCTCCGCGAGGACGGCGTGAAGACCGACGTGGAGTCGGGCGAGAACGGGGGCAAGACCCTCGTCGCGCGGTTCCCGGCGCGTCGCATCGAGCACGACGACGTCGAGCTGAAGGACGACCTCCCCGTCGCCCGGGAGTTCACCTTCGCGATCGACCCCTCGTGGGATCGCGACAAGCTGCGCCTGGCCGTCTTCGCCCAGGACAAGCGCACGGCCGCCGTCCACCAGGCCGTCGACCTCCCCTGGCGATCGACGACCGACTCCAGGGCCGCGGCCCCCGAAGCGAAGGCCGCGCGGCCTTCCCGCTGATCGCCCCGCCCCCTCTTTCCAGGAACCCGCACGATGACCCTTCGCCTCGGCCTCTCGTCGATCGTCCTTTTGGCCCTCGCGCCCGCGTGCCTCGCCGCCGCTCCTCCGCGAAAAGGGGAGCCGGCGACGGACTTCGCCCTGAAGACCCTCGGGGGCGAAACGGTCGAGTCGAAGTCGCTGCGGGAGAAGGGCCCGGTGGTCCTGGTCGTCCTCCGGGGATGGCCCGGCTACCAGTGCCCGGCCTGCTCGGCGCAGGTGGCCGACCTGATCCGCAACGCCGGGAAGTTCGAGGCCCGCAAGGCCCGGGTGGTCCTGGTCTACCCCGGCCCGGCCGACGGCCTGAAGGCCCACGCGGCCGAGTTCGAAGGCGGCAAGGGCCTGCCGGCGGGCTTCCAACTGGTGATGGACCCCGACTATTCCTTCACCGAAGCCTACGGCCTGCGCTGGGACGAGGCGGGCGAGACCGCGTATCCTTCGACCTTCGTGATCCGGCCCGACGGCAAGGTCGCCTACGCCAAGGTCAGCCGCAGCCACGGCGGCCGGGCGAAGGCGGGCGAGGTCCTGGAAGCCCTGGGCGGCGAGTGAGGCGTCGGGCGTTCGGCCCGCCCTTTGCTCTCTCGGTCCGTCCACCGACCCCTTCGTGTCACCCGGACGGACCAACCATGAGCGCCCCTTCGATCGACCCGACCATCGGAGACGTCGTCCACGCGGCGGCCGGCTCCGGCCCCTTGCTCCAGCGCGACTACGTCGCGACCCTCGAATCCGGCCCCTGTTCGCCGGAGGACCTGGCCCGCCTGGTCCGCGAGCGATTCGTCGAGTTCGGCCCTCGCGAGACGGCCGCGTTCGAACGCCCGGGCGGCGGCGAAGGGCCGCTCCAGGTCGGCGACGAGATGGCGATCCGCATCGGCGGACTCATGCCGTGCCGCGTCCGGGTCGCGCAGGCGGACGACCTCTGCCTGACGCTGCGGACGATGTGCGGCCATCCCGAGGCCGGCCGGATCAGCTTCAAGGCCGGCCGGGACGACGAGGGTCGGCTCACGTTCCACATTCGCAGCCGCGCCCGATCGGGGGGCCTGCTGCATTACCTCGGCTTCCTGGTGCTGGGGCGGACGATGCAGGCCCGCTGCTGGATCCGGTTCCTCGGCCGGCTGGCCGAGGCCTGCGGGGGCGGGCTCGCCGGGCCCGTCCGCGTCGCCACGACGCGCGTCGAGCTGAGCCCGGACGACTGCCAGGGCCCTGACCGATCCACCTTCGAAGGCGGGGACTGAGCGGATGGCCCTGTTCCGATTCGGCCGCGGCTGGAGCGAGGCCGAGATGCGCGGGTATCTGGAGGCCCTCAGGGATCGGCCGGTCAACTTCGACGTGGCGATCGATCAGATGACGGCCGAAAACGGCTGGACGATCGACGGCAGCGAGGATGAGATCGGCGTGGAGCCCCCCGGCCCGCCGCTCCCCGACGGGATCTTCGCCCACGCGCGCCAGGCGATCCTCAACTACGACTTCTCCGACCCGAGCATCGTCGTCGGCCACTTCGACCCCGAGGTCCCGCCCGTCGGCCGCGACATGCTGCTAGAGCTGAAGGTCCTGGGCTTCCGGTTCCTCTGCGGGGTCCGCGTCCACAGCCTCCGCGAGGAAGGGTGCGGCCGGTTCAGCCACTTCGGGTTCCGGTACGACACGCTCGAAGGCCACGTCGAGCGCGGGTTCGAGTGGTTCCTCATCACCAAGGACCACGAGACCGGCCGCATCCACTTCAAGATCGAGGCCCACTGGCGGATGGGCCAGTTCCCCAACCTCTGGAGCCGGGTGGGGTTCGAGCTGATCGGCGAGCGCTACCGCGAACGCTGGCGGCATCGCGCGCCCGAGCGGCTGCGGCGGATCGCCCACAAGGCCGCCTCCGGGCCCGTCGCCGAGCCCGGCCGCCTCGCCCATCGCGGCGACGAGGAAGCGTCCCGGACCGCCCCCGAGCCGGCCCGCTGAGGGGCCGGCTCGGGGAGAGGGGGAGGACCGGCCGGCGTCAGTCCGAGCCGTGCAGCTTCACGATCTTGTTGTAGAGCCCCATGATCATGAAGGGGGCGACCCACTGGCCGACGAACTGGGCGTCGCGGTCGCGGCCGGACAGCTTCAGCGCCAGCGACGCGCCGACCGCGCCGAAGGCCATGCCTAGGTAGAACACCGACGGCACCTGGCTCGTGTACTGCTCGATCATCTTGGTCGCCAGGCCTTCTTCATGCTCGCGGGGGCGGACGCCCACGCCTTCGAACACCGCTTCGGTCATCGTGATGCCTCTCGATCGTTGGGGGATGCGGGATGGTGACGCGGTCCCGCGAGGACGCTCAGGCGAACGTCGGCGCGGGGGGGAGCGAGGCGAAGTCGATCGGCCGGCCCGGCGCGGCCGACGGCGGGCCGTCGGCGAGCGCCACGTCGACCGTGGCGACGTAGAGCTGGACACCCTGACGGATCGGGCCCGGCTCGAAGCCGGCGCGGACGATCCGCAGGCGGCCGGCGGCGAACCCGGCGAACGGCCGGTCGTTGCAGCAGCCCTGGAGGCCGGCCCGGACCTGCTCCGAACCGCCCACCTCGACGCGACGGCAGGGAGCCGCGCCGGGGCCGGCGAAGGCCTCGCGCAGTGCGTCCTCGAAGGGCCGGAACCGCAAGGCCGGGGCCGGGCCCGCCGCGGCCGTCGGGGCGGCGACTGCAGACGCGCCGAGCCCGAGCCCGAAGGGGAGCGCCGCCCCGAGGGCGGAGAGGATCGATCGTCGACTGGTCGTCATCTGGGGTGCTTCCTCCGGAGGCGGACTATTATCCCAAGCCCTTCCCCCCTTGCGGGGGAAGGTGGCCCGAAGGGCCGGATGAGTGGGAAGACCGGCACGGAAACCGTTCGGAGGACTCAACGGCCCGAGCAGCCGTCGCCTCCTCGCACGTCCGCCTTGATGTTCCCCCTCATCCGGCCTCCGGCCACCTTCCCCCACCGGGGGGGAAGGGAAGAGATTCCGATCTCAACATCCTTCCCCCCTCGCGGGGGAAGGTGGCCCGAAGGGCCGGATGAGGGGGAAGACGAGCACGGGAACCCTTCGGAGGACCAGGCGGGCCGATGAAGGCGTCGCGGCCTCGCGGAATCCGCCTTGACGATCCCCCTCATCCGGCCCTCGCCCACCTTCCCCCACCGGAGGGGAAGGGAAGACATGCGAATCTCAACATACTTCCCCCGGCGGGAGAAGGCCGTCTTTCATCACGAGCCTCGGGGCTCGGTCGACATCCCTCCGCTCAGCGTTCGGCGCCCGCCCGGTCCCAGAATCGGACCTTGCGGCAGGCGGCGACGAAGGCCTGGGCGTCGGCGGCGGCCTTCAGGGGGACGAAACCCTCGTCCAGCGCCGCGGCGACCCCGGCCTTCTCGAAGAGGGGCATGGCGTCGGCGACGTATCCGAGGAACTTCCGGTGCGCGACCGCGTCCGCGACGAAGTCGCGGGCGGCGGGGAGCCCGGCCAGCAGCGCCGCGCCGTCCTTCGAGGGCAGGATCGCCACGGCGTCGAACAGCACCGACGGACCGCCTTCGAGCTTCTCGTGGGCGTCCCGCCAGGCGCCGGCCGAGTCCTTGACCCCGCCGACCTCCGGCGCGACCAGCTTGAGCGTGACCCCCTCGGCCTTCAGGGCGGCGGCCAGGGCGTCCAGCACGCCGGCGTCGACGCCGTCGGTCACGAGCGCGCCCACCTTGCGGCCGGCGAAGCTCTTGGGGCCGTTCTGCACGATGCTCAGGGCCTTCGAGGGCGGCAGGTCCTGCCGGGTGGGCTTGAGCGCGTCGGCCGGCTTCGGCATCTCCTTCAGGCGGATCTGCCTGGCGACGGTCTCGGCCAGGCCCTTGTCGATGTTCAGCAGGTGCGCGACCACCCGCGAGCGGATCGCCGGGGTCTCCACCTTGCTCAGCTCGAACGTGATCGCGTTGGCGATGTGGGCCTTCTCGATGTCGGTCTGGCTGATGTAGAACTGCCGGGCCTGACTGTAGTGGTCGGAGAAGGTCTCGGGACGCGCCCGGAGCTTGGGGCCTTCCACGGGGGCCGGGTAGGTGCGGAAGCCCTTGTCGGGGCTCTCGCGCGGGCCGACGCCCCAGGAGTTGGGCTCGTAGTTGACGCGGCCCTTCGGGTTCCGCATCGCCATGTGCCCGTCCTGCTGGAACGTGTGCATCGGGCACTGGGGGGCGTTGATCGGGATGTGGGTGAAGTTCGGGCTCCCCAGCCGCTTGAGCTGGGTGTCCAGGTACGAGAAGTTCCGCCCCTGCAGGAGCGGGTCGTCGCTGAAGTCGACCCCCGGCACCACGTTCTGCGTACAGAAGGCGACCTGCTCGGTCTCGGCGAAGAAGTTGTCGACGGTGCGGTCGAGCACCAGCCTGCCCACCGGGCGGATCGGCACTTCCTCCTCGGGGATCAGCTTGGTGGCGTCCAGCACGTCGAACGCGAATTTCTCGGCGAAGGCCTCGTCGAAGACCTGCAGCCCCAGCTCCCACTCGGGGAAGTCGCCGGCCTGGATCGCGTCCCACAGGTCGCGGCGGTGGAAGTCCGGGTCGGCCCCGTTGATCTTCACCGCCTCATTCCAGACCACCGACTGCAGGCCCTGCTTGGGCTTCCAGTGGAACTTGACGAAGGTCGACTTCCCCTCGGCGTTCACCAGACGGAACGTGTGGACGCCGAACCCCTCCATGAACCGGAACGACCGCGGGAGCGCCCGGTCCGACATGACCCACATGATCATGTGCATGCTCTCGGGCGAGAGCGAGATGAAGTCCCAGAAGTTGTCGTGCGCGCTCGCCGCCTGCGGGAAGCCCCGGTCGGGCTCCTGCTTCACGGCGTGGACCATGTCCGGGAACTTCATCGCGTCCTGGATGAAGAAGACCGGGATGTTGTTGCCGACCAGGTCCCAGTTCCCCTCCTTGGTGTAGAACTTCACGGCGAAGCCTCGGACGTCGCGGGCCAGGTCCGCCGACCCCTTGTTGCCGGCGACGGTGGAGAACCGCACGAAGGCCGGCGTCTTCTCTCCCTTGCGCTGGAAGAGGTCGGCCCGCGTCAGGTCGGTCAGCGGCTCGTAGGTCTCGAAATAGCCGTGGGCGCCGAAGCCCCGGGCGTGGACCACGCGCTCGGGGATGCGCTCGTGGTCGAAGTGGAACATCTTCTCGCGGAAGTGGAAGTCCTCCAGGAGCGTCGGCCCCCGCGCGCCGACCTTCAGCGAGTTCTGGTCGTCGGAGACCGGGATGCCCTGCTGGGTCGTCATCACCGGGCATTGCCCGCCGGCGACCTGATGGGTCTCGCCCCCCGCGCCCACGCTCACGTCCGCCTCGCCATACTTGGCGGCCTTCCTCGCCTGGTCGTCAGCCTGCCCGGCCATGTGTCCACCTCGGATCGTCTGGGAAAGGGAGATGCGCCGAAGGTTCGGTTTTGACGATTGAGAATGCAAAAACCGTACCGCCCCGATCGTCCCCCGTCCCCTCGCGCATCGACCTCGTCGAGGCCGCCGAGGCCCGCCCTCAGGGGGTCGCCGGGGCCGCGCCACGGGCCTTGAGGACGTACCAGTGGGTGCCGCCGGCGGCGGGGAGCTTGATCCTCACGCGGCCGTCGACCGGCTCGGGGCGCGAGCGGGCGGCGACGCGGCCGTCGGCCGCCAGGGCCAGCAGCTCCAGGTCGGGGACATCGGTCTTCAGCTCGATCGTCCCGACGACCGGCTCGGAGAGGTATGCCACCTTCTTGTTCGGGTCGGCCATGGCGCGGGCGACGGCGGTGATCAGGACGAACCGCGACTTCGCGAGCGGCTGGTCGTCGACGCTGGTGAGCGCGACGACGGCCTTCTTCGTCTCGATCGCGAACTTCGCGTCGGCCGTGGCGATCGCCTCGCCGCCGATCCACCCCGACGCCGCCTGGGACTTCGGCGCGTCGATCACCTGCAAGCCGCGCCGCCAGTCGCGGGTGATCTCGCCGGTGTCGGACCGGACGAACGTCTGGCCTTCGGGGATCAGGTCGCGGTCGGGGTCGTCCAGGACGGTCGCCCCCTCGGGAGTGGGCGTCGGCTTGAGCCAGGGGAGTTCGGTCGTCGCGGGCAGGCCGATCGTCAGCCGGCTCTGCTCGACGGCGGTGCGGATCGTCGCCGAGGTCGCCGGCGAGAGGTTCCGCCCGAAGAGCTGCTCCGGCGTGAGCGCCAGGTGGTACGCCCGGGCCGCCGGCGCGACGTGGCCCCGGCGGTAGAGCAGGGCGGCCGCCGGCATGACCCCGGACAGCGCGGGGTCGGCGAACGTCGACCAGGTCGAGGGGCCCCTCGGGCGCTTGAGGATCTCCTGCGAGTAGTTGTAGATCATGGGCGCGTCCCAGCCCTGGTGGGCCGCCGCGGCGGCCGTGGCGAGCGGGGCCGTGAAGCGGTCGTCGGCCGGGTAGGGGACGTTCCATTCGGTCACGCTCAGGGGCTTCCCCGCCACCTGCCCCGCGCCGATCCAGGGGATGAAGTTGGCCTCGTAGCGGGGGTCGGCGTCGAGGGCCTCGGCCTTGCCGTACGCGTGGACGTCGATCAGGTCGCCGTCGCTCAGCGAGGGGAGGATCCAGAGCGCCGAGTTCCCCCAGTAGTTGGTGGTGGCGGCCAGGCCCTGGAAGCCCAGCCGCCGCAGGTCGCCCAGGAAGGTCTGGTTGAACCGATGCTCCATGTCGCCGAGGAACATCTTGCTCGGGCCCGGCACCCACGTCTTGCCCACCTCGTCCGCCGACAGCCCGTGCTCGGCGGCGAACGCCTTGACCTCGCGAGTGAACAGGGCGTTGTGGAACGGCCGGTTCTGGTTCGCCAGGAACATGTAGCCGAAGTGGTGCGCCAGGTCGTTCTCGTTCGTGACCAGCACGGCGGCCACGGCCGGGTCGTCCTTGTAGGCCAGGCCGGTGTGCGGGTTGACGTGGGTCAGGTACGCCTCCTGAAACTCGCGCATCAGCCGCTGGACGTCGCCGTTGTAATACGAGTAGCCGACCGCCAGCCGCCGCGAGCCGTCGATCTCGGCCTTGCCCTCGACCAGGCCGTCGGCGTCCAGGAACGTGCGGCCGACTTGCAGGTCGAGCCAGACGTAGATCCCCTCGTCCTTCAGGCACTTGACCCACCAGTCAATCTTGTCCAGCTGCTCCGGGTCCAGCTTCCGCGTGGTCGGGGCCTTCACGCCGAAGATGTTCGGGGTCACCCACGACGAGTCGTGATGGTGGATCCGCATCAGGTTGTAGCCCAGCTGGGCCATCCGCTTCGCCTGCGTCGCGACCGACTCGCGGGGGGTCGTGAACAGGGCGTAGGCGGCCAGGTTCGCCCCCCAGAACCGCGCGGGGGATCCGTCGCCGCGGACCAGGCGGTCGCCGTCGGCCCGGACGCGGCCCCGGCTCCCGGCCGGGCGGTCGTCGGCGTTCAGGAACCGCAGGTCCAGCGGGCTGGCGTCCCATGCGAGCGCCTCGGGAAACCAGCCCTCGGGCCGCGCCGGGGCGTAGCGCTCCTCGGGCGTCAGGGCGCGGGTCGCCCCTTCAGGCAGGGTCAGCGTCAGCCGGAACGTCTTCACGCCCGCGTCCACCCGATCGGCCAGGAGGAACATCCGGGCCCCGTTCTCGGGTTGGATCCGGGCCGCGCCCGGCGTCACCTTCAGGTCGATCCGACGCCCCGGGACCGGCTCCCACGACCACCCCGCCCCCTCGGGCAGGATCGACGGCGGCGGGGCCTCGCCCCCCAGGACGGCCGCATTCGGCTTGGTCGCCCATTGCAGCCCCCCGCCGACGGCCCCGGGGATGGACTCGGCCGAGTCCAGCCGGAACTCCATCTCCACCACGTTCGGCGCGGGCGAGCGGTACTCGACCGCCACGTCGGTCTTCAGCTTCTCCACCTTCGCCGTCAGGCTCCCCCCGCCGCCGGGTTCGCGCCGGAACTCGACCTTCGACAGGCTCGACCACGACCACTTGGGGCCCCAGTAGGCCTGGCTCGACTCCAGGACCACCGACCCTTTGCACAGCACCCGCACCGAGCCGTTCGGCAGGACCATCCACGTCCAGTCCCCGGCCGCGATCTCCGGGATCGGCCCCCGGGGCTTCGCCGCGGCCGTCGCCCGGCCCCCGGCCTGAGCCGCGGCCGTCGCCGACGCCCGCGCGCCGCCCGTCGCCGCGACGTGATGCAACGACCAGGCCAGCACCGCCGCCGCGATCGGCGACAGGGCGTAGAACAGGCGAGTCCTCATCGGATGCGTCTCCCCGGACGGTCCCCACGCGCGGCCGCCGCGACCCCCGACGGCCGCCCGACCCCTCGCGCATCCTACCCGATCCCCACCCCGCCCCGAAACCCGCCCCCCTCAGCGCGACGGGGCCTGGGCGTGCGGCGGCGGGCCGGGGTCGGGCAGCTCCGCGATCCAGGCGCGGAGCAGGGCGACGGCGTCGTCGTCGACCTGGTTGGTCGCCAGCGGGGGCATCTGGCCGGGGCCCCGGCTCGCGACGCGGGAGAGCAGGGTCGAGCCTTCGGGGTCGCCGGGGGCGAGGATCTTCGCGCCCGGGGCGGCCAGGGCGTCCTGCTGGGGCGTCAGGTGGACCCCCAGCCGATGCGGGGGCGCGCCGGCCGTGAGGTCGATCGCCGCGTTCCCCCCGCCGGCCTCGACGTGGCAGCTCGCGCAGTTGGCGTGCAGGTAGGCCCGCGCCCGCGCCTCCAGCGTCGCCGACGCGTCGCGCGGGTCCGCCAGCCGGGGACGCCCCTCGCGCCGGGGCGGCTCGTTCGCGAAGAAGCCCAGCCGATGCAGCCGGTCCACCTGATTCTCGGGCCCGGCGCCGTGGTCGAAGTCCCGGTTCATCTGCGGGGTGCAAAGCCCCAGGACGAAATTCGACGCCCGCGAGTGGCAGACCATGCACTCGGCGCGGCTGGGGTAACGCCAGGCCTGGTCGCGGCCGCCGCCGTCTCGGGTCCTCACTCGGAAGGTGCGGTCGAGGCCCTCCTTGGCGACGAGGATCGCGTCGGTCCGCTCGTCGTTCCAGGCGTAGGTGTAGCCCGTCCACTCGCCCTGCTCCTTGACCATCAGCCGGGTCTCGATGGGCGCGGGGGCGTCGCGGTCGTCGTCGGCCAGGTCGTACAGGAAGGTCTTCACCAGGACCGTGCGGTCGGGAAAGGTCCAGCCGTTCGGCTCGGCGTACTCGATCGTCTCCAGCCCGGGGACGGCCAGGAACCGCTCCTTGAGGGCGCCGTCCGACCACAGGGGCGCGTTCACGTCGTAGGGCACGGCCCCCGGCGCGGGGGTGCGGTCGGGCGTGGAGGCGAACAGGCCGGTCTCGCTGAGCCTGCGAGGGAACCGCGCGGACGCCTCGGCGTCCTCCGGCGGCGAGGGGACGAGCCGGTGGAAAGCGTTCCGGTGGTCGATCAGGATCAGCTCGCCGGCCGAGTCGAGCCCGAAGCCCGTGAGCTGCAGCGGGGTGTCGGCGATCTCGCGGTGGAAGACCTTGCGGCCCCCCTCGACCTTCACCCCCCAGACCTTGCCCGTCGAGTAATCCCCGTAGACGTAAGCACCCTTCAATTCGGGATGCCTCGAACCGTGGTAGACCAGGCCGCCGGTGAGCGAACGGGCCTCGGAGTGGTGGTGCTCGACGGTCGGCGGGGTCAGCGGCGCGTGGGCGAGCTTGCGGCCGGGCAGGAACGGGCGGCTCCCCTCGGTGACGCTCCAGCCGTAGTTCGCGCCCCGCTCGACGAGGTTGACGGTCTCCCAGAGGTCCTGGCCGTTGACGCCGGTCCAGAGCTGGCCGGTGGCCCGGTCGTACGAGAGCCGCCAGGGGTTGCGCAAGCCCATCGCCCAGGTCTCGGGCCTCGCCCCGGGAATGTGCGCGAAGGGATTGTCCGGGGGCGAGGAATAGGCCGCGCCCGGGGCCGGGCGGTCCACGTCGATCCGCAGGATCTTGGCGGTCAGGTGGGCGAGGTCCTGGCCGCGATCGTTGAGATCGGAGTCGGCCGTGCCGTCGCCGGAGCTGACGTAGAGCATCCCGTCGCCGCCGAAGGCCACGTCGCCGCCGTTGTGGCCGTTCGACTCCCATTCGATGATCGTCAGGGCGCTCGCGGTGTCGATCGCGAACGGGGGCCTGCGGTCGACCATGTAGCGGACGACGCGGGTGACGTGCGTCTCGTCCGGAAGCTGGGCGTTCATGCCCACATACAAGAACCCATTCCGGACGTAGTCGGGGTGGAAGTCGAGGCCGTAGGCGATCGTCGTCGGGCCGAAGTCCAGCAGGACGTCGAAGCGGTCCACGCCGGGATCGTCGGCCGCGCGCAGCAGCCGCCCCGGCGGCGCCCAGCCCCCCAGGTGCTGGAGGATCAAATAGGCGCCCGCCCCCGGCTCCTGCTCGAACGTCAAGGGTTGCTCGACGATCAGGTTCGGGAACGCCTTCACGGCGCGGTAGGGGGCCGGGGGCTCGGGCGAGCCGACCACCCGCGAGGTCGTCATCGGCGACCGTGGGGCGTGGCGGCCCTCGTCCTCGCACGCGAACCCGGCCGCGCCGGCCCCCGCGACGATCCAGACGACCAGCAAGGCGGTTCGCATCGGCGATGGCTCCGCGCGGGGGCCGGCGGGGGGCGTCCCCCCCCGGTCTCGGCTCCCGTGCCGGCGATTGAGGAAGTCTTGCGAGCGATGGGATGGCTTCGAGGGAAGCGAGGGCCGGGACGAAGGGAGAGGAGCCCGCGGCCGAGCCCCTATCTATGCCGCCCCCGGCCGCGTTTGGCAAGGGGCACGCAAGAAGATTTGGATTTATGGAGGCTTGTGCAATCCTTGCCCCATCAGGGCCTGCATGCTCGCCGGCGGCGAGGCCGACCTCGGAACGATCAGTGGTCCGTGCCGGCGGCCCTGGCCGGGAGCTTGAGCTGCCCGCCCCGGCCGGCGACGACCTGACGGAGCCACTCCGGCGAGTAGCCGGGGGCCTTGGGGACGCCGCGCGCGTCCTTTTGATAGGCGTCGACGTGGTCGGTCAGCACCGACTGGGCCAGGGCCTGCCAGCGCCGGAAGACGGCGTCGGCGGTGGAGACGGAGTAGTTGGTGAGGAACGTCCGGGCGAGCGCCGGGTCGGCCTCGGCGAGCTTGGCGGCGGTCTCCTCGATCACCGGCTGCATCTTCAGCAGCGCCGCCTCCTGCTCGACCTGGGCCTTGCGGACGTCCGGATAGACGCGCGACCAGCGGTCGTACGCCAGGTTCGACACCAGGTTCGTCACCCACCAGGCCGATTCCCACGAGAACTTCCCGTAGTCGCCGTTCGTGTACGAGGCGGGCAGCGCGTCGATCGCGCAGTAGAACGGCGTGAAGCACGAGGTCGACGCCTCGTCGGGCGTGAACCACGAGACGCCGCCGACGGCGTCCGGCAGGCCCGCGCGCATCTGGTTCACGACCACGAAGCCGGCCTGCTGGGTGGAGATCGGCCGCTCCCACATGAACTCCTCGCCGTCGACCTTGAAGGTGAGGTCGCGGGCTCGGAGGGGGCTGCCGAACGGGCCGGCGTCGACCCCCTTGGTCATGTCGTAGGGGGTCCCCTCGTAATGGTCGCGCATCAGGCCCATCACGTCGGCGACCGACAGCTGGGCGTCGGGCTTGATGAACAGCGGGTAGTCCTCGGACCCTTCCTCGCCGCGGAACCAGGCGTCGGAAAAGTTCGCCGAGGGGGCCGACCTCCGGTAGACGCTCCAGACCCGCCCGGCGCAGGCGCGGCGGGCCGAGGCGCCCTTGTCCGGGTGGTAGGCGTCGCGGTAGCTGAAGGGCTTGCCGGAGTCGGTCTTGTAGTACCCCCGGTCGACGGCGAACGTCACGACGTCGGGCGAGTACAGCCAATTCTCGGGGTCGTCCATCGGGAACGTGGTGATCCGGCTCATGTTCGCGTGGGCGGAGATGCAGCCGTCGGGCACGCGGGCGGCGACCCAGACGATCCCCTTGCCGCCGGGCCCCTTGCCGATCAGCTCCATCATCCAGGCCTCGCGCTTGTCGGCGATCGAGAAGGTCTCGCCGGAGCTGGAGTAGCCGTACTCGCGGCAGAGCGAATCGACCAGGCCGATCGCCTCGCGGGCCGTCTTCGCGCGCTGGAGGACCAGCATCATCAGGCCGTCGTAGTCGAGCTGGCCGTCCGGGTCGACCAGCTCCGGCCGGCCGCCGGTGGTCGTCTCGACGAGCGAGAGCTGATGCTCGTTCATCAGGCCGACGACCGTGTGGGTCGTCTCGGCCTGGCGGACCTGGCCCCGGACCTCGTCGTCCTCCCAGGCGCGGACGTCGACCATCGTCCCCGGCGCGTGCGTCCCGCCCGCCACCCGCAGCAGCTTCGGCAGGAACGGCGCGTCGGCCGAGTACGTCACCATCACCGAGCCGTCGCGCGACGCGCCCCGGCTCACCAGGATGCTCGTGCAGGCCGGCGCCGAGGCGACGAACGCCGCCGTCATCGCCAGCGCGCACGCCGCCGCCCCGACCCCTCGAACCGATCGATCCCGGATCATGTCGACCTCCGTTCCCTTCCGCGCGGCCCGTCTCCCCGGCCTGAAATGATCTTCCGAAGATAAGTTCCCCCGTCCGGGCGCACAATCCCCGGGCCCGCCGGGACGGTTGCAACGCGGCCAGGCCTCGCTACAGTGGTCACATCCCGCCCGCAGGACCCGCCAGGAGGAAGCCGCCATGTCGCCGCGCCCGACCATCCTCGCCGCCGTGCTGCTCGCCGCCGCGACCTCCGGCACGACGACGGCCGACGAGCCCAGGCCGCCGCTCGCGCCCGAGGAGGCCCGGGCGCTGTTCCGCGTCGACCCCGGGCTGAAGGTCGAACTGGTCGCGGCCGAGCCCCTGGTGATCGACCCGGTGGAAGTCGCGTTCGACGAGCGCGGGCGGATGTGGGTGGTCGAGATGCGCGACTATCCCAACGGCCCCCCCGAGGGCGGCCAGCCGCTGGGACGCATCAAGGTCCTCGAAGACGTCGACCGCGACGGCGCGTACGACCGGGCGACGGTCTTCGCCGAGGGCCTCGCCTTCGCCAACGGCCTGATCCCCTGGCGCGACGGCGCGATCGCGACCATGGCCCCCTCGGTGACTTTCCTCCGCGACGCCGACGGCGACGGCAAGGCCGACGCCCGCGAGACGCTCTACGAAGGCTTCGCCACCGGCAACGTCCAGCTCCGCGTCAGCCACCCGACGCTCGGCCTCGACGGCTGGCTCTACGTCGGCAACGGCCTGCGCGGGGGCAAGGTCGTCGCCGCCGATGCGCAGAGGGAGCCGATCGACCTCTCGGGCAAGGACCTCCGGTTCGACCCCACGCGCGGGCTGGCCGAGGCCGTCTCCGGCCCCGCGCAGTTCGGCCTGACCTTCGACGCCTGGGGGAACCGTTTCGTCTGCGACAACCGCCACCACCTCCGCCACGTCGCCTTTCCCGATCGGGCCGCCCGCCGCAACCCCCGGCTCGCCGCGCCCGAGGTGTTGCAGGACGTGCCCGTCGACGGCGAGGGGGGACGGGTCTTCCCCATCAGCCGCTACTGGGTGACCTCGACCCTGCACGCCGGCCAGTTCACCGCGTGCTGCGGCGTGTTGATCTACGGCGGCGACGCCTTGCCGGACGCCTACCGCGGCGCGGGCTTCACCTGCGAGCCGACCGGCAACCTCGTCCACGCCGAGGCGATCGAGCCGAACGGCGCCAGCTTCCGCTCGCGGCCGATGCGCGAGGGGGTCGAGTTCCTGGCCTCCACCGACCCCTGGTTCCGCCCCGTGAACCTGACCGTCGGGCCCGACGGCGCGCTCTACGTCGTCGACATGTACCGCGCCGTCATCGAACATCCCGAATGGATGCCCGAGGAGTTGAAGAACCGCCCCGACCTGCGGCTCGGCGACGACCGCGGCCGGATCTGGCGGATCGTCTTGGACAGCTCGAAGCCCGTCGATCCGGGGCGCCGCACCATCGCCCCCGAGGCCGACAAGCTCGCCCTGCTGGGCCACCCCAACTCCTGGCACCGCGACACGGCCCGTCGGCTCCTGAAGCAAGACCCCGAGGCGCTGCCGGCCGACCGCCTGGCCGCGCTCGCCGCCGGCGACGGCGACGGCCTGGCGCGCGTGCAGGCCGCGTGGCTCCTGGAGGGGGCGGGCCGGCTGACCGACGCGATCGTCGTCGCCCTGCTCGACGCCGGCTCCCCGCGCGTCCGCGAGCAGGCCGCGCTGATGGCCGCGACCCGGCCGATGAACGACGCGATCCGCGAGCGGATCGCCCGGCTGGCCGACGACGCCGACCCGCGCGTGCGGTTCCAGGCGGCCCTCGCGATGGGGGCTCGCCACGACGCCGGCAAGGTCGGGCCGCTGACGACCATCGCGCTCGTAGGGGCGGGGGACCGCTGGACCCGGCTGGCCGTGGCGAGCGCCTTGCCCGACCACGCGGCCGACGTCCTCGCGAAGGTCCTCGAACGGACCGGCGACCAACCCGCCGACGCCGACCGGCTCGCGCTGATGAAGGAGCTGGCGGCGCTCGTCGGCGCGGGGAAGGAGCCGGCGGAGCTGGCGACGGCCGTCGCCGCGCTGGAGACCCTCGCCGGCCCCGCCGCCGACGCCTGGCGGCTGGCGGCTCTCGACGGCCTCGCGGAAGGGGTGACCCGCAGCCGGGCCACGTTCGCCCAGCTCCTGGAGAAGGCCCCCGCGCCGACCGCCGAGGCGATCCACGGCCTGCTCGCCCGCGCCTCGGCCGTCGCGACCGACGCCTCGGCCGACGCCCCCGGCCGGCTCGCCGCCGTCCGCCTCCTGGCCTTCGCCCCCGAGGATCAGGCCGTGCCCGCGCTCCGGGGCCTGCTGCTGGACGACCCCGACCAGGACGTGCGCGTCGCCGCCGCGCGGTCGCTGGGGAACCTCCGCCGGCCCGAGATCGCCGAGGTCTTGATCGAGCCCTGGCGCACCTACCTCCCCGCCGTCCGCCGCGCGGCGGCCGACGCCTTGCTGCGCGACCCGGCGCGCATCGGCCGGCTTCTGGACGCGATCGAGCAGGGGAAGATCCTCCCCGGCGACCTCGACGCCTCCCAGTCGCAACGCCTCCTGGCGCACGCGGACCCGGTCGTCAAGGAGCGGGCGGGCCGGCTCCTGAGCCGCCCCGGCGACCGTCGGCGGGCGATCGAGGCGTACGCGCCCGCCGTGGCCGCCGCCGGCGACGCGACCCGCGGCCGCGCCGTGTTCGAGGCCAACTGCGCCACCTGCCACCGCGTGGCGGGGGTCGGCGTGGACGTCGGGCCCGATATCGCCGACACCCGCGCCCGGACCCGCGAGGCCCTCCTCGCCGACATCCTCGACCCCGACCGGGCCATCGACGGCAACTACGTCGCCTACGCCGTCGCCACCGCCGACGGCGCGGTCTACGACGGCGTCATCGCCGCCCAGACCGCGTCGAGCCTCACCCTCAAGCGCCCCGAGGGGAAGACCGAGGTCATCCTCCGCTCCGCCATCGACGAGATCCGCTCCACCGGCAAGTCGCTCATGCCCGAGGGCTTCGAAGCCAAGATCGACGTCGACCAGATGGCCGACCTGCTCACCTTCCTCAAGGACTGGCGCTATCAGGACGGCGCGGTCCCGCTGGGGCGCTGAACCGGGCCGACCGGCGACTCGCCCGCCTTACCTCATTCCTCCTCGATCAAGGCGAACAGGCGGGGAAGGCGGCGGCGGGCCTCCTCGTCGTCGTCGTAGTCCCAGTCCACGCCGGCCAGTTCGGACTCCCCGCCCTCGACGGGGTAAGGGTCGTCGTCGTCCGCCCCGGTGACGTCCAGCCAGGCCTGACGGGCGGCGTCGTAGGTTTCGGTCTCGTACTCGACCCCCGGCTCGACGACGTCGGCGAGGCTGTCCGGTTCAGCCAGAGCCTTCTCGTACACGTCGCGGCCCATGCCGATCAGCCAGCATCGGAAGTAGTAGAATCCGTCGTCGGACGCGCCGCCGTTGATGAGATACGCCGCCCCCCAGAGGTCGACGGTGTAGGCTCGGGCCAGGAGCCGGTGGAAGCGGCCGTCCCACTCGACGATCTCGTCGGCCGGCAGGTCGCGCAGGGCGTCGGTCAGGCGTTCGGGCCACGAATCCGGATCTTCGCGCGCCGCCCCGCAGGTCTCGTCGATGATCCGCCAGAATCGGGCCTCGTCCATCGGTCTCCCCCTCATCCGGGCCTCGTCGAGGATCGGTCGTCACGCCCGACATCCTCGACGAGGGGGACGCCCCGTTCAACGGGTCACCGCGCAGGGCCTGCGCCGTCCAACGTTCGATAGTCGGGCGCGAACTCGACGACCTCGATCCTCCGCCCGGCGGGGACGTCGCGGAAGGTCTGCACGCAGCCGGAGGCCGGCCAGCGGACCTCGATCAGGGCGGCCGACTCGGCGTCGCCGAGGCCGACGGTCTGCTCCAGGGCGTTCGCCCCGAAGCTGCTCCCCGAGCCGACGGTCCGGTGGATCGTCCGAGGGTTCGGGCCGCCGGTCGTCACCTTGATCCGCGCGCCCAGGGCGGCGCGGTTGGACTTCTCGCCGACCAGCTTCATCGTCAGCGAGCGCCGGCCCTGGCCCGGGTTGCGGAAGAGGACGTTGTGGTAGCGATCGCCGTCGACCGCCCCGCCCACCTGGACGAAGAGGTCGACGTCGCCGTCCCGGTCGTAGTCGCCGCAGGCGACGGCGTGGCCCTTCTGAAGGTGCCCCACGCCGGCCGACGCGGTGATCTCGGCGAACCGCTTCCCGTCGACGTTCTTGAACATCCGGTTCGGGATCAGGGTCGCGAAGCTGGGCTCGCCGGTCCCCAGGTAGAAGTCCAGGAAGCCGTCGTTGTCGAAGTCGGCGAAGTTGCTCCCCATCGCGGCGTAGCAGCCGTCGAGCCCGGCCGCCTTCGTCTGGTCGACGAACCTCCCCCCGTCGTTCCGATACAGCCGGTTCGGATATCGCGAGTGGGGTCGGCCGATCAGCCCCTTGACCACGTCCCCCAGCGAACGGTCGTAGCAGGTGGCGAAGACGTCTTCCCAGCCGTCGTTGTCGTAATCGAACGCCCAGCACGAGAAGCCGGTCATCGGCCCCCGGACCCCCATGGCCTCGGTCGCCTCGACGAACGTCCCGCCGTCGTTGCGGTAGGCCGCCGAGAGGCCGTTCAGGTAGTTCACGAAGAGGTCCGGGTCGCCGTCGTTGTCGAAGTCGGCCCAGCAGGCGCCCTTGCAGAAGACCCGGCCCGAGCCCAACAGGCCGACCGATCCGGCCACGTCCTCGAACGTCCCGTCGCCGTTGTTGCGGTAGAGCCGGTTCTCCAGCCGCTCCTCGCAGACGAACAGGTCCACGTCGCCGTCGTTGTCGTAGTCGACCCAGGAGGCCGAGTTGGAATTCATCGGCGCGGCCAGCCCGGCGCGGTCGGTCACGTCTTCGAAGACGCCGCCCCCCGTGTTCCGCATCAGCGAAGGCCGCATGGGATGCCGGAGCCAGGCGCCCCGGGGGATGAAGACGTCCATGAGGCCGTCATTGTCGTAGTCGGCCTGGACGCAGTAGAGGCCGCCGAACTGCGCCTGCAGGCCGGCCGCCCCGCTCCGGTCGTCGAACGTGCCGTCGCCGTTGTTGTGGTAGAAGCCGGCGGCCTGCTTCGGGTCGAACGAGGTCACGAAGAGGTCGAGCAGCCCGTCGCCGTCGAAGTCCTCCATCACGGCCCCGCCGGCCTGGTCGAGGCGGTTGACCCCCGCGTCGGCCCCGACGTCGCGGAACCGGCCGATGTCGAACTCGGACTTCATGTAGGGGGAGAGGTCCAGGACGAACCGGGGATCGACCTGGTCGGGGTACTGGCCCAGCGTCATGTGGGCCAGGTTCAGCAGCCAGGCGGCCTCCAGGTCGTCCGGGAACCGCTCCAGCAGGTCGGTGAAGTAACCGATCGCGGCCGTCGAGCCGGCGGGCTTCACGTGCCTCGCCGACTCGGCGATCGGCAGGATGCACGAGCTGTCGCCGCGGCACATGATGCAGTTGTCGTTCTCGCCCTGACGGAGCGCCGTGACCCCCTGGAAGTAGGTCACGCTGGAGAGGTGGCGCACGGCCAAGGCGTCCTCCCGGTCGGTCAGCGCGCGGGCCTTCTCCAGGTCCCCGGCGGCGGCCTTCGGATCCCCTTCGGCGTGCCGGAGCATGGCCCGGGCGACGTAGTGGGGGATCAGCGAGCCGAGCGGGACCGCCCCCGACGCCTCGTGCCGCTCCATCGCCTTCACGGCCCGCTCGCCGACGCCGAGCCAGCGCTCGCGGATCTCCGCCGGCCCGGCCGCCGCGTCCCACGGCTCCACGGAGGAGACGATCATCGAGAAGCCGCTCGTGTCCAGCGGCGCCCTCCTCTGATAGGGGAGCGGGCGATCCACCAGCGGGCGGACCTCGGGGCCCGGCATGAAGAACCTCACCCCCGCCCCGATCGTCCCGGCCGCCGCCAGCCCCACGAACAACGTCGCGCCGACGCCCTTCCGCCGGCGACCCTTCTTCACGTCTTGCATCCCTCGCCCTCCGGTTCGCGATCCAGTTATTCTTGTTCGACCACACGCTTGAATCTCCGGTTTCCGCCGGCTCGGCGCGGACGGCGAACGTCCCGCGGCGGGGCGATCCCCGCGCGGTCGCGTCGAGTCGGTCTGACGTCGCATCGGATCGGTCGTCGATCGGCGCGGACCGGGGGCGTCGCCCCTGCGGAGGGGACGGGCCGGGGCCGCGCGCCGAGGCGGCGCGAACTCGGGGACGTGCGGGCCCGGCGCGGCGGCGCGCGACCTCAGGGCGAGGGCGGCCGGGCGTCGGGACCGATCGGGATCAGGCGGCCGGGCGTCGCGGAGGGCGTTCGACGTCGGTCGCCCCGGACACGGGACGCGGCGACTCGCCCGGGATGCGGGCGAGGAAGCGTCCCCGCGGGTCGACGGGGAGGGGGGAGGTCAGGCGGCACCACAGCTCGCGCCAGGGGCCGGGGGCGGCGAGCGGAGCGGCCAGCGGGACGCCGGGCCCCTCCGAGCACGAGGGCCCGGAGCAGGGGGGGAGGCGTCTCGGCGGGGCCGCGTCCGATCCCGGGTCGACGGGCGTCTCGATGTCGCCCGAAAGCTCGCCGAGGGCTCCCAACCCGAGCGACCGAAACCGCTCGAAGGCGTGGCCGCGCGTCGCGCAGCCGGCCCGGGCCGACCCCGGCGCGAGCGCGACCAGGGCGGCGAGCGCGAGGAGCGCCGCCGGCCAGGGGGCCGTCGCGAGTGAGCGGCGAGTTCGGTTCATATCGGCTCGACGCCGGGTCCAAAAGCCCCGAGATCGGGGCCGCGCCTACGATTGGAGACGCCATGATGATACGATCCGACCACCCACATTCAAGAAGGAAGGCCCCGCGATCGGACGTTTCGCACCAGGCCCCCCTCGCGCGACGCCGGCCGCCCCGGAAACCCTCCGCAATCGCGAGCGACGCCCCACGCCGGCGCTCCCCCTTGCCTCGCGTCGGGCGGCGGGCTACACTCTTGTTGAACATTTTTCCGACACGGGATCCCGCGCGAGGCGAACGGACATGCTGAAACTCTGGGGGCCGGGCGGCGGCGGGCGATATTGCGACGGGGTCTCGCGGCGGGCCTTCATGCAGGTCGGCGGCCTGGCGATGGGGGGGCTGTCGCTCCCGGGGCTGCTCCAGGCCCAGGCGCGCGGGGCCTCGCCCAGCCTGGGGTCGGCGTCCGGGTCGGCGGGGAACCCGAAGTCGGTCATCATGATCTACCTGAGCGGCGGCATCGCCCATCAGGACACGGTCGACCCCAAGCCCGACGCCCCCGACGGCGTGCGCGGCGAGTTCAAGCCGATCGCCACCAGCGTGCCGGGCGTCTTCCTGAGCGAGACCATGCCCCGCACCGCCGCGATCATGGACAAGATCGCGGTCATCCGTTCGCTCGTCGGCCAGCTCGACGAGCACTCCAGCTTCCACTGCATGACCGGCTTCCCCATGGGGGTCGCCCAGCGCGAGGGGAAGCCGCACTTCGGCTCGGTCATCTCCCGCGTCCACGGGCCGGTGAACTCGGTCGTGCCGCCGTTCGTGGACCTGGCCCCGGTGATGCAGCATCGTCCGTACAACACGCCCGGCGCCGGCATGCTCGGCCAGCCGTTCAAGGGCGCGCGGATGGAAGGGGACGACCTGGCGCTCCTGAGCCCGCCGAAGGAAGTCGCCCCGGAGCGGTTCGCCGGCCGTCGCGACCTGCTCGGCCAGTTCGACGCCTTCCGCCGGTCGGTCGACGGCGCGGCGGTCGACGGCATGGGCTCCTGCTACAAGCAGGCGTTCGACGTGCTCACGTCCGACGCTTTGGCGAAGGCCCTGGACGTCGAGCGCGAGTCGCCGTCCCTGCGCGCCCGCTACGGGATGGGGACGTCCAAGCCCCTGGGCGACGCCGGCCCGATGTGGAACGACCAGTTCCTCGTCGCCCGCCGGCTGGTCGAGGCCGGGGCTCGCTGCGTCACCCTCTCATACGGCTTCTGGGACACCCACGGCGACAACTTCGGCCACATGCGCCGGGTCATGCCGCTGTTCGACCAGGGGGTCTCGGCCCTCGTCGAGGACCTCCACCAGCGCGGCATGGATCAGGACTGCACCGTGGTCGTCTGGGGCGAGTTCGGCCGCACGCCGAAGATCAACGCCACCGCCGGCCGCGACCACTGGGCGCCGGTGAACTCCGCCATCCTCGCCGGCGGCGGCATGAAGGTCGGCCAGGTGATCGGCTCCACCGACAAGCTCGGCGGCCACGCCGCCAGCCGCCCCGTCCACTTCCGGGACGTCCTGGCCACCGTCTACCACAACATGGGCATCGACCCCCACGCCTTCCTCTACGACAAGTCCGACCGCCCCAACCTCATCCTCCCCGCCGAGAACGAGCCGATCGCCGAGCTGATCTGACCCTGGGCGACCCCGAAGGCGCGCGAGGGCTCAGCCGGCCTCGCCGGCGCCGACGTCCGCAGCACGGCGGGCCTCGCGGTGCCTTCGCCGTTCGAATCGCCCCGACCCGAGGACGTGCCACGCCGTCACGAGCGTGACGACGAAGAACGGGATGACGAAGATGTTCCCGGCCGTCTCGGGGATCAGCCCCATCGCGACGATGCCGGCGAAGGGCCAGATCCCGCCCCCGCGGGCCAGCCTCAAGCGTCGGGCGTGGTCGGGGTCCGGGCCGAGGTTCCACAGGGCGCCGCACCAGCACAGGAAGGCCATCGCCGCCAGGGCGACGAGGGCGGCGCCCAGGAGCCTCCCCGGGGTCCCGACCTTGGAATTCGCCAAGGACGACCACGCCGAGGAGGCGAACAGGGCGACCAATCCGGCGGCCGTCAGCAGCGACGACGGGAGGCCGAGCCGCCCCAGCCGGGCGAGCCATACCTCGTAGCGATCCTCCGCTCGCGCCGTCTCGTCGGACATGCCTCGCCCCCGCATCCGGTCCACCGGGCCGCATCCCGTCACGCCCATGGTATCCGAGCGGAGGCCCGCCTCGCTCCGAATTCTCAGTCGGACGAAAGACGGGCCCGGGCTCAATCGAGGAACGCGACGTTCCGCATCGCCTTCGCCTGGGTCTCGGTGTTCATGAGGACCCGATGCCAGCCGTGGAGGACGATCGTCTTGTGGTCGGCGTGGCGGACGCTCCCCCGGACGTAGACGCCCGGGTTGCGCCTCATGACCTGCCATCCCCACTTCGAAGCCTTGGGGTTTCCGGCCAGGACCCGGCGGTATTCCGACGCCGTGAGGCCGTTGGGATGCCGGCGGCAGACGTGGACCGTCTCGCCCCCCGTCCGGTAGCAGTGCTCCATCCAGTGCGGCTTCCCGGCCCCTCGACGGAGGGGCTCGTTGCGGAGGACGAGCGACTCGTCCACGCGAAGCTCCGGCGCGGGGAGGAAGAACCACTCCCCCTGGCGGCGGTAGGCCGCGTTCTTGCGACGGTTGCGGGCCTCGGCCCGGAGCCCCCGCCGGCCCTGGGCGATCCGGACCTCGTCGGGCTTGAGCGCCTCCTTCGCCTGGCGGACGGTCCCCACCGGCGCGGCCTCGGGGATGGCGGCGACGAACCAGTGCCGCTCGTCGTGGCCGCAGAGGAACTTCTGCTTCTCGCCGCCGTCCCGCACCAGCAGGAGCAGGTGGCGGTCGGCGGGCTGGACGTCGAGCACGGCGACCTCGGGGTCGACCTCCGACCGGACCGTCGCCTCGAAATACTCCCCGTCCCGGTCCTCCCGGATGTCGAGCGACAGGACGCCCCCGCCGCCCCGGGTCCGTGCCGAAGGCCCGCCCACCTTCAACCGGGCGCCGATGCGCGCGAACTTGTCGAGCAGGTTCGATTCATTCATCTTGATGCCTCCTTGACGTGGGAGACATCCGGAGCCGGCGAATGGTTCGCGGTCGGATCGGGGCGATCGCCGAGGCGGCGTCAGGTCCTCGGCCGAAACGCGGCCGAGAGCAGGTAGTAGGCGACGGCCACCAGCAGGAGCCGGTCGAAGCCCAGGACCAGGGAGAGGTTCTCGCTGAGGCCGCCGAGGATCACGCCGGCGACGTTCGATCCGAAGTCGATGTCGGGCCGCTGGCTGTCGCGGAAGGCCGTGGCGAAGATCACGCCGGCGAAGAAGACCGGCAGGAAGACCACCAGGCACGACGCGATCGTCCGGGTCGCGACCGGCAGGGCCAGGAACGTCGCCATCGGCACCATGGCGTTCACCAGGAGCGCCGCGACGAGCAGCGCGTAATACGGCGCGAGCCGCTTCGGCCGGACGGTCAGGACGTAGAGGTTGCTCGCCAGGATCATCACCAGGATCGCGGCGAAGACCACCGAGTTCACGACCCAGGTCGCGCCGAAGAGCAACGCCATGTGGACGACGGCCTTGGTCTCCAGCAGCATGAACCCCGCGCCCAGGAAGAACATCAGGCCGTTGGGGCGGGCGCGTCGCACCGGGGCCATAACCGCCAGCAGGGCCAGCGAGAGCGTCCCCACCACCGCCGCCCCTCGCCACGTCAGCGCGGGGATCGTGGCCGTGCGCAGGTAGAGGAACGGCCAGTCGTCGCTGGGGGTCAGTTCCCCGGGCGTCGTCTCGACCCGCGCCGGGCCGATCCGGTGGAACGGCGGCGCGCCGGGGATGAGGGGCGGGGCGGCCGCGTAGCCGTCGAGGCCCGCGTTGATGCGGGGCTGGGGGCTGATCCAGAACGCGCGGTCCTTCGCCAGGCGGTCGCGGATCGCCTTGACCGTCGCCGAGTCGGGGTCGCCGGCGATCAGGAAGGTGATGTGGTCGCGCTGGTCGTCCTCGGGCGTGATCGTCTCCTGGAAGGGGAGCGAGAAGACCAGGGGAGGGGCCCCGAAGACCTTCTCGGCCAGGCCCGCGAGGCGGCTCACCACCCAACCTCGGCGGTAGTAGTTGTACATGACGAAGACGCCGCCGGGCTTGAGCTTGGACTTCACGTCGCGGAACGCCTGCTCGGTGAACAGGAAGCTCTCCAGCCGGACGCTGGAGTAGCCCGAGTGCAGGGCCAGCGAGTCGACCACGGCGTAGGAGATCAGGTCGTACTTCCGCTCGGTCCGGCGGACGAAGCTGCGGCCGTCGTCCAGGTGGATCGTCACGCGCGGGTCCGAATACGGCCGATCCGGGTGATGCAGCCGACCCAGGCCGTTGATGACCGGGTCGATCTCCACCGCGTCGACGTGCGAGGCCCCCTGCGCCAGCGCCGCGGCGACGTCGTTGCCCGAGCCGGCGCCGACGATCAGGACGTCCTCGAACGGCTTGCCGCCGGCGTCGCGGTTCATCAGGTGGGGGAGCATGTAGGCCGGGCCCCCCAGGCCCATCGGCAGCATCCCCTGGAAGCCCAGGTTGTTCACGTCGATCGATTTATAGCGCGGCTTGTATTTCACCTGATAATACGGCGACCACGTCACCTCGGTCTCCACCCCCTGCATGTCGCGGGGCCAGTCGGCCAGCCAGACCGTCCCGAGCGCCGCCGCGGCCAGGACGAGCTGCGTCTTCCGCCATCGCTTCGTGAACGTCCAGGCGATCGCCATCGCCACGGCGAACCAGGCCACGGCCGGCGCCCTCAGATACGAGAGGAGCCCGAAGCTGACGATCCCGGCCAGGCTCCCCAGGATGTCGACCGTGTACGCGACCACGCGGTCGCCGATCGCGTCCAGCCGACGGCCCAACTCCTGCCCCGGCCCGGTGAACATCAGGGCGATCAGCAGGAAGAAGAGCCCGGCCACGGCCTCCATGGGAACCACGAACCGCGAGGGGTCCTTGATCCGCGCGTCGGTGCCGAAGTAGATGAGCTGCGGCGACTGCTGGTCCCCCACGTCGACCATCACCTGGCTGAAGTGGCCGTAGGCCCAGAGCGTCCCCACCGCCGCGGCCGTCGCCGCCAGGGTCAGCGGGATCAGGGCGTCCATCAGCCGGACCTTCCGGCTCGCCGCCAGGCAGCCGACCGAGATCCCCAGGAACGACGCCATCAGGACGATGTTCGTGAAGAACGTCAGGAAGACGACCGAGCTGCCGAACCAGCGGATGCAGGCCAGCTCCAGGAACAGGACGAGGAAGCTGATCGCGAAAAGCTCGGCGATCGCGCGCCGGGAGCGGCCCTCGCCCTCGACGGGGACGGGAGCCGAAGATGTGGGGCTGGACACGGATCCTCCGCCCGGCGTCCCCGGGCTCGTCGCGGCTGGAATCGCCGAGGCGCCCGCCCCGACCGAAGGTTGAATTCCAGCCGATCGACGCCCCCGGATCAAGCCCCCGGAGGGGGTGCCGGCCCCGATCGCCCGCTCGGCTTCCGCCGCGATCCGGCGTTCGCGGGACGCCTCGACCTCGGGGCGATCGGTTCGGCAAGCACTCGGGCCCTGTGTGAGGGTCGGGGTGGGGCCCGTCGACGCTCAGGCGGCGAGGGAGCGACGCCGATCCCTTCGCCGAGAAAGGCCCGCCAACCCCGCCAGTCCCGCCAGGCCGAGGGCGGCCGACACCAGGCCGGCCGGCTCGGGCACGGCGGCAACGCGGAACCCGGACGCGAAGCTGACCTGATCGCTCACCGACCGGCCGTCCGCCAGGCGGACGTCGGTCAGACGGATGGTGCTGCCGAAGTCGGCGAGCCCGGAGCCGCCGGCGTAGCTGTAGGTCGAGGCGACGGCGAAGATGTTGAGCCGATGGGCCCCGAGCGACGCCATGTAAGGGACCTGCACGATGGTCTCCCATGAGACCGAGACGAAGTCCGGTCCGGACTCGTGGATCACGAAATCGTCGAGGCGCCAGGGGTCGAGGCGCGTGGTGCGGCCGAGCACCCATCCCCCATCCTCCTCGACGAGGTCGGTCGAGTCATACCTCGCGAGGGAGGCGACGGCGAAGCGCGTGATCGGGATGCTCGCCGAATTGCCGAAGGGATCGGTCTCATAGACGCCGGAATCCTCGTTTCCGTGGAGGCGGCCGATTTGCATGACGGAACGGGCCGACGAGCGCCACGGCTCGCCGGGGCTGGTTCGAATGACGCCGTCCACGCGGAGGACGAGGTAGAGGTCGTCTCGCGCGGTGCCCGCCGCCGGGTCCAGGGTGATGTCGTCGACCCACTGCCCGAAGGCCATGCTGCTCGCCTCGGGGGCTCCCGCCGTGGCCGTGGAGGTCGAGGTATTCAGGTGGATGCCACCGCCCGACCCCAGGTTCACCGTCGCGGACGATCCGGCCCGGACCTTGAAGTCCACCGCTTCGCCGCCGATCTGGTCCGAGGCGGAGGCCCAGCCCGATCCCGTGTCGCCGACCACGAACTTCGGGTGCTGCCCGTTATCGTAAATGCCGTCCCCGTAGGCCCAGGCGCTGGCGTGGAGTTCGCCCGCATGGGCGGCGGAGGCGGCGACGAGGCCTAGTGTGACGGCGAACGAGCCTGCTCTGAGAACGGATCGGTGCATAACCTACCTCTTGGTTTGGGTGCCTGCCCCTCTCGGTGCCGGATCTCGCGATCCACGGCCGAATCCGGGAGAACGGGATCCTAGTGTGTATGCAAGGATGGCCGCACTCCCTAGAGTTGGGGGGTCGATGAAGATTCCCCATCTCGGAGCTCGCCATGGCCGACTCGGCGCGATTGAGGGTCGAGGACACACGGGCGGTGGTCCGTCTGGTCGGGGAGTGCCGCGATCTCGGGGACGATCGGCTGGCCTGGAGGGGCCGGCTGACCGAAGGGATCGCGAAGATGATCGACGCCGACCTCGTCTTCTCGGGAGAGGTGGCGGGCTGCGTGGCCTTACGCCCCCGCGGCCTGGGGTCCGTGGAGTGGGGCTGGGAGAACGGATTCGACCGCGAGTTCTTCGGGCGGCAGACGGCGATCATGCTGGAGGACCCGGGCTACTACCCGACGATGAACCTGTACTTCGCCCGCTTCGCGAGCGACGACGGAGTCTGCCTCTCGCGGAGGCAGTTGCTGAAGGACCGGGCCTGGTATGCGTCGGACGATTATCAGCGGGTCCATCGGGGCCTGGGCATCGACCACATGCTCTGGTGCTTCAGCGAGCTGAAGAGGTCGGCGGCCTCCGATGTGAGCGCCGGGGTGGTCGTGAACCGGGCGAGGGGCCGCCGCGACTTCAAGGCGCGCGAGCGGCTGCTGGTGCGCGAGACGCACGCGGCGGTGGCCCGGCACATCGGCGGGGCGCTCGCGGGCCACGAGGACGTCTCGGCTCGCGCGTTGCCCCCGAGGGCTCGGCAGGTCCTGGCCTGCCTCCTCCAGGGGGACACCGACAAGCAGGTCGCGGCCAGGCTGCGGCTGAGCGTCCTGACGGTGAACAGCTACACGAAGGCCGTCTATCGCCACTTCGGCGTGAGGGGCCGGGCCGAGCTGATGGCCCGCTGGATCCGCCGCGGCTGGGGAGCCGGCTTCTCCTGGGACGAAGAACCCTAGGCGGCCGGGGGTCGACGCCCTGTAGCTCGACCAAGCGGTCGGCGATCGTCCGGACGGATGGCCCGGCCTTTGGGAGCCGGGGGGCAAGCCTGGCCGTCCGGATCGGCATGCCGCCGCGTCGATCGGGATGATCTACTCCTCGTCGTCGTCGGCCCCGTGACGGCTCGTCGGTCAGTCCTCGGTCGTCACCCGCCGACGCCTCGCCATGTCACGCCTCCCGGCGAACCAGGACGGCGACCAGCCGCCGGGATTCGTCGCGTCCGCCCCCTAGGCTTCCAGGGACGCCGCGCCCCCGCCTCGGCGGGCTCGGTAGTTCTCGATCTCCCGGCGGTTGGCGGCGGCGGTCGCGCGGATCGCGAGGATCGTCAGGGCCGCCCCGCGGGTGCCGACCGGGACGGCGAAGGCCACGAAGACCGAGCGGAGCCCCTGGGACGACGCCTGGCCGGCCCAGGCCGTCATGTTCATCAGGCCGAGCATGAGGATCATGAAGGCCGCGACCCCGACCCCGCGCGCGTTCCCGGCGAGGGTCAGGAGCCAAGTCAACGCCAGCACGAGCATCAGGCCGTAAACGCAGGCGATCCCCAGGGCGAGGTCCAGCCGATGCGCGAACAAGGGCGCCAACTCTCGGCCCTGGAGCATCGCGATCAGGAAGATCGGCGCGACGAGCCGGCCCCCGGAGGCCCCCCCAGGTTCCGGATTGATCGCGAGCCACGCGAGCAACGGCCCCACGATCAGGTACGCCGACATCGCGACCGCGACGATCGCCAGCACGAGGCCGTCGGGGATCCATGAGGCGAGGCATCCCTCGATCCAGGCGTCCAGGAGCCCGTGCGCCCCGATCCCGATCGTGGCGAAGATCCCGAACAGCATGAAAGCCCGGCGTGGGATGGGGGCGGCCTTCTCGGACATCGGGAACCTCCTCGTCGATCGCGTCCGGTTCAGCGGCCCGACGCGTCGGGGCTATTCGGGGCCTCCACGATATCGCGGATCCCCGCCTCGATCGAACGGAAAAGCCGAGTCGCAACAGGTCCCCTTGCCGGGCGGCGGGCGAACCTGACAGGCTATTGGGACGTCGGAACGTCGGTGGCTTCGAGGACTCGTCCGCGGCAGGGATGCATGGATCGTCTTCAGAGGGGCCTGCTGCGGCAGGGGATGCGGCTGGAGCTGGGGCCGATGCTGCGGCTGGGGGGGCCGGGCCCTCCCGCCCCGCCGTCGTGTCGACCTATCATTGCAGCTGTGCTCCGGTCACAGTGGCATATCGGCCGCTCGGAGAGGGAGGAAGAGTCTTGGAGGAGGCTGGATTTGCCTACTGACATCGTCCGGCGAAGCTCGTCCGTCCTGCGAACCACCAAGGCCAAGGACCTCTTCCGAGCGGTCGCCAAGGCTCTCGGCAAGGCCGAATACATGGGTGCGTACGGGGTCGAGACGATGGCCATGCACCGCATCCTGCGCGACGCGCCGCCGGGATACGGCGACCTCGGTCCTTACCGACGGGTCCGCCAGGTGCACACGACCCGCGACTTCGGGGGCGACCCGAAGGCGCGAGTTCCGTTCGTCGACGCCTGCATCCGGCTGGGGTCGGAGAGGACCCGCATGCTCGTCCGCACGCGGGGCGTCGAGCGGGGTACCGAAGGCGAGCCCGACCTGACGGTGACGGCCGGCTGGGCCACGCTCGACCACACGGCCGGCCCGCTGGGGGTGGCGACGGCCGCGCCCATGTGCGAGGTCGATATCGACGAGAGATCCCCCGGCTACCTCGACAGGGCCTATCGCCGCGACCTGTTCGCGGCGGCCGCCGAGGCGATGGGGCATCCCGACGCCCTGAGGCTGGAGCTGGCCGACGGGTCGCTGACGGTCTCAGCGGCGGAAGGCTGGCGCGTCCTGCTCGATCGGGCCGACCTCGGGGACCGCAACCCCTGCGGGGTCTGCCTCTTCGGCTTCGAGGACGTCCGCGCCGCCATGACGGCCGGCGATCGCGTCGTCGACCGACTGTTCAAGAAGGTGCGCCGGAGCAGCCTGACGGTCGTCACCTCGGAGGAGGAGGTCTACGAGTCGCTCCGCGGCGCGCTCGGCGAGCTGGCCGAGGGGTGGGAGGTCACCGTGGTCGGCAACCTGACGGAGGAGGCGGCCGCGGTGCTCGCCGGCCGCGACCCGGGCCAAGGTGCCTCGCCCTCCCGCCTGCCGGCCCTGGTCTGGGCCAAGGAAGGGGCCGGCGCGGGATTCGTCGTCGGCGAGTTGGTTGCGGTCGAGAGGGGATACGCCTTGGAGTTGGCGTCGCAGGATCTCCCGCCCGAGCGGCTGGACGCCGCCATCAAGGCCGTCGAGGCGACGCCCGCCAAGAAATCTTAACGCGGATCAAGGACCTCCGGCCCATGGCACGCGCGGCCGGTAGCGAAGAGGAGACGGTCACGAGCCTGGAAGTCGCCGACTCGATCGACATGATCACTAGAGGCCAGGACGGGCGGCTCAATCTGGTCGTCGTCGATTCGGGGTTGACCGTCGACGAGGACGATCTTCGTTCGTCGCTATTGGAAAAACTTCGAGGCTACGCTCGATACTGCCAGGACGATTCGTTTTCCGATCAATACCCGGGCGTATCGATCGCCGAGGTCCAGATTCTAGACTCGAACGAGATGTCGCCCTGGATCGAGAGGGGGCTCCTCGTGGACGAGTATCTCGAAGCGACGCCGATCGTCGATTGGGACGACGCGGAGGTGCTCGCCCTCGCGCGGGCGCTGGCAAGCGCCGGGTGGCACGGGTTATCAGAACCCGTTCCACACAAGGCACTTCCGTCCAGTCGCGGTGGCGTCGAATGAGGAATCTCGGAAAAAACGCGGTTCCGCCAGCTCCCCTTGCCGGAAGGGCGGCGAACCTGACAGGCTGTTGCGGCGTCGAAGCGTCGGGATCGGCAGGGGACTCGTCCGCGGAAGGGATGCATGGATCGTCTTCAGAGGGGCCTGCTGCGGCAGGGGATGCGGCTGGAGCTGGGGCCGATGCTCCGGCTGGCGGGGCCGGTGGTGGCGGCGGAGCTGGGCTGGATGGCGATGGGCGTGGTCGACACGATCGTCGTCGGCCGGCTCGGGGCCGAGGCCATCGGCGCGGTCAGCCTGGGGAACGCGCTCTACTTCGCCGTGGCGATCTTCGGCATGGGGCTGTTGCTGGGGCTCGACGCCCTGGTCTCGCAGGCCTACGGCGCGGGGGACCTGCACGAGTGCCACGACTGGCTGGTGCAGGGCCTGTACCTGGCGGCGATCGTCTGCCCGCCGGCCATGCTCGTGATGTGGGCCGTCGACCCGCTCTCGGACCACCTGGGGCTCAACCCCGAGGTCCTGGCGGGGGCCAAGCCCTATCTCCGGGCGGTGATCTGGGGGACGCCTCCCCTCTTCCTCTACGCGGCCTTCCGGCGGTACTTGCAGGGGATGGGGCTGGTGAAGCCGGTGATGGCCGCCCTGCTGTCGGCGAACCTCGTCAACGGGCTTATGAACTGGGTGCTGATCTACGGCAAGCTCGGCGCGCCGGCGATGGGGGTGGCGGGGTCGGGCTGGGCGACGACGCTCGCGCGGATCTACATGGCGGGGTTCCTGGTCGCGTACGCGCTCTGGAACGACGCGCGGAGCGGCTCGGGCCTGATCCGGACGAGCCTCGCGCCGAGGCTGGCGACGATCCGCCGGCTGGTCGGGATCGGCCTGCCGGCGGCGACGCACATCCTGCTGGAGGTCGGCGTCTTCGCCCTGGCGACGACCCTCGCGGGGAAGCTCGACGCGGCGTCGCTGGCGGCGCACCACATCGTCCTGGAGATGGCCAGCGTGACGTTCATGATCCCGCTGGGGCTGGCCTCGGCGGGGGCGATCCGCGTCGGCCAGGCCATCGGCCGGGGCGAGCCGGCGGCGGCCGGACGCGCGGGGTGGACGGCCCTGGCGCTCGGCGCCGCGTTCATGACGACGGCCGGGCTGACGCTGGTGACATTCCCCGGCCCGCTGATCGGCCTGTTCACGGACGACCCGAGGGTGGTCGCGACGGCCTCCGGCCTGGTGCTCGTCGCGGCGGCCTTCCAGCTCTTCGACGGCCTCCAGGGGGTCGCCACCGGCGCGCTCCGGGGGGCGGGGGACACCCGCACGGCGATGCTCTGGACCCTGGTCTGCTACTGGTTCGTCGGCCTGCCGCTGGGCTGGTCCCTGACCTTCCAGGCCGGCCGGGGGGTGATCGGCCTCTGGATCGGCCTGGCCGCCGGCCTGTTCGTCGCCGGCCTCGCCCTCCTCAACGCCTGGCGCCGCCGCGCCGACGCCCTCATGCGCGGCGAGTTCACCCTGGCCGGCGCGGGCGTGGGGCACTGACGCGCCACGACGGGCCGGCCGCGCGCCCCTCTCTCACCGCCCGGCGCGGCCCTTCGCGACTTCGGCGCGCATCGCCTGGAGCCTCGGGAGCGGCGTGTGGGGGAATTCGGTCCAGCTGGTGAGGGCGTCGCCGAGCGTCTGGAACTGGGCGTGCGACTCGTCGTGGCGGCCGGCCCAGTACAGGAGCATCGCGTACTTGCTGCGCGCCCGGGCGTCCTTGGGGTAATGCTTCAGGTATTCCTCATAGATCGGGCCGACGTCGGCCCAGACCGCCGCCTGCGAGAGGTAGGCGGTCATCGCCGCGGGCGCCATCAGGGCGGCGCGGCGGTAGTGGGCGTCGCCGGCGAGCAGGGTGATGCCGGTCCGCCAGTTCCCGGTCGCGCCGCAGGCCCGCCCGAAGGCGATCAGCTCGTCCCACGAGCCGTGCCACTTGGGGTCCAGCCAGTCGAGCTTGGACCAGCAGGCCGCGCGGTGGTCGGGGTTGACCTCCATGGCCCGCTCGAACCACGTCTCCATCGCCTCGCGGTCGCCGCCGGTCGACTTGTCGATGTCGATCAGCAGGTTGGCGACCTCGGCGTCGGGCTGGAGCTTCCACGACGCTTCCAGGGCCTCGCGAGCCCTGGCGGCCCGCTCCTCCAACGTTTCGAAGCCCCCCTTCGGGACGTTCGGGGCGAACGCCTTCGTGCGGGCCTCCCAGCCGTAGGAGTACCAGAAGTTGCCGCGGACCTTCAGCCGGAGGGCCTCCAGCGAGGGGACCTCGGCCAGCGCGGCGTCGACCCGCTCGTAGGCGGGCGCCGCCTCCATCCCCAGCGCCCGATAGGCCGCGATCAGGCCGTTGAGCATGACGTACCACTGGCCCTCCCAGGCCCAGGAGCGGTCGTCGTGGGCGGCGGCGTCCGGCAGCAGCGCCAGGGCCGCGTCGTAGTGGGACTTCGCCCGCTCCTTCAAACTTTCTTCCTCCTTCGCGGCCCACATGAGGCCGTCGGCGGCGACGGAATGGGCCACGGCGCGACGCAGCCCAGCGTACTTGCTGGCCGCCATCGCGTCCGCCGCCTCCTCCATCCGGGCCGCGTACTCGGCGGGCTTCGCGTCCCTCGGCAGGTCCGCGACGCGCCGGATCAGGTAGCGGATCAACGGGTCGTCGCAGCCGGCGTCGACGGCCGCCCCGGCGGGCGCCAGGATCTCGGCGGGCTGGACGATCGGGTCCACCTGCAGGCTGAACATCCGCGCGGCCTTCTCCAGGGCCTCCCTCGCCTTCGCGTCCCACCGGGGATCCCGCTCGCCGACCTTGTCATACGCCCCGGCGAGCGTCCGCCGGTTCCAATCCAGCCACTCCCGCGCCCGCCCCTCGGACTTCGCCCGATCCTGCGGCACGACCATGACGACCGAGGTCGACCCGTCGGGCACCCGCGGCGTCCGCAGCCAGGTGGCCCAGACGAACACCAGCAACGCCATCAACCAGAAGGACTTTCGAAGCATTTGCGGGCGACTCCAGGCGGGTCTCGACCGGACGGGCGAAGCTCGACGAACGACCTGGACACCCCGGCCCCGGGACGCCCCCGGACTCGCGAAGTCCGAGAGATCCCCATCGCCACTCGGCGAATCGGGCCGAGGAGTCTCCATGAAGCGAAGTTAAGATATTGCAGGAGTATCTTGCATGCAAGAATCTTCGCGAGATGGAAACACAGCCCCCGGCTCACGCTTTCGGGGCCGCGTGGTGCAGGCGTTTCAGCAGGTCGAAGCCGATCGCGTCCACGTCGCCGGTCGAGTTCGCCAGCACGACGACGCCCACGTTCGACCCTGCGACGAACCCCAGGAAGCTGCGGTAGCCCCCCGTGCCGCCGTTGTGCCAGAGGGCCGTCGCCCCGCCCCCGAGGTCCGACTCCTGCCAACCCAGCCGCGCCCGGGAGGCCGGGGGGACGTAGCCCGCGACCATCCCGGCCGCGACCAGCAGGGCCCCCATCACGACGCCCGCCGGGAGCCAGCCGAACCGCGAGCCCCAGAGCGCCAGGCAGCCGGCCCAGGTCGCGAGGGCCGCCCACGTCGCCGACCAGAAGCCCTTCCACGCCATCGCGAGCATCATCGGCAGGTGCACGAGGGCCAGGAACCAGCCGCTCCCCGGCGGCACGGGGACGCCCCGCTGCACCAGGATCGACGCGATCGCCAGCCCCAGTCCGTGCGCCAGCCCCACCCGGACCCGACGCCGCCAGGCGACCGGCCGGGGCTCGTGGCAGGCCCGCAGGGGGGCCTCAAGCGGCGAGCCGGCCGGGTCCAGGTTCGCCTCCAGGAACGTGAGCATCTCGGCCACCGTGGACCGCAGCGCCCCGGCCCCGGCCAGCGAGCCGAGGTCCCAGTTCGACGTCGGCCGGCCCCGCTCGTGGCCCTTCGCCAGCCGCGCCTCCTGGTCGTCGGACGGCTCGATCCCCGTGTCGCTCAGCCCCAGCGGCCGGAGCACCCGCTCGGCCAGCAATCCCTCGTACGAGACGCCGGCCCGCGAGGCGAGCGCGTACCCCAGCAGCCCCGCCCCGAGGTTCGAGTACTTCACCCCGCTGCCGGGCGGGAACGCGAGCCTCGTGCGATTCAAAGAGGCGTGAAGCTCACCCGCCCCATAATCGCGATACGGGTTCGTCCAGTCCTTGACCGTCCTGAGGAAGCCCGACGGCAGCCGGGGCAGCGACGACGCGTGCTGGGCCAGCTGCGCCAGGGTGATCGGCTCGCCGCGATAGTCCGGCGCGCGGACGCCCGCCGGCAGCAGCTCGCCGACCGGCTGGTCCAGCCGGACTTCCCCGCGCCCGGCGGCCTCGGCCAGCAGCAGGGCCGTGAAGACCTTCGTGATCGACCCGATCTCGAACACCGTCGAGCCGTCCGGGACCACGCCCGAGCCCCGGGCCGTCTCGCCGCACCCGAGCACGACCCGCTCCCCCCCGGCCAGCAGCCCGATCGCCAGCCCGACGTTCCCCGACGCGCCGAGGAACCGCGAAGCCCTCGCCCCCGCCTCCGCCGCGACGGCCTCGATCGCCCCCATCGTCCACCTCCCGGCCCCAGTATCGGCCCATCCCCGGCCGAACGCCAGCCGTCTCCATCAAGGCGGACGAACGAGGAGCCGACGCTTCTCGCCGACGATCCAGCAGATCGTCCAAAGCCCTTCCCCCCTGGCGGGGGAAGGTGGCCCGAAAGGCCGGATGAGGGGGAGGACCAGCACGAGAACCGTTCGGAGAGAGGGGCGCGCCGGCTGCCGCGAATCGTCCTTCTCCCCTCGTGGGAGAAGGTGGCCCGAAGGGCCGGATGAGGGGGGCACCTCGAAAAGCCATCGGTCCCTCGCCTCGTCCGCCTGGATGGTCCCCCTCATCCGGCCTTCGGCCACCTTCCCCCACCGAGGGGGAAGGGGGGACAGGTGGACCCGTCAGCCCCCCTGGGGTGAGATCGGTCGGACCAAGCCTCAGCGCAGGTCGTCGATGGTCAGCTTGGCGTCGGGGAAATGCTCGCGGGTCCAGGCGATCAGCCTCTCGACCGCCGCCGAGTGGCCCTGCATCGGGAGGAGTTCCCGTTCCAGCCTCAACATGTCACGCCTCGCTTCATCACGCTGGTCGCGCGTCTCTTGCAGGGCCCGGGAAGCGGCGGCGATCTTCTGATACTCCGTTGGGCCGGAGCCTTCGTCCGCGTTCAAAGCGTCAAGCTCGGCCATGCGTTCGCCAGCCGTGGCCCTCAGCCTCTGGAAGTCTTTGTACGCGACCTGAAAGAGTTTCAACGCGGATTCGCGTTCATCCTTCATGTCCAACAGTCGGGCGAAGAGGACGCGGACCGGCTGGACGACGGCCTCCAACTCCTCGCGCGAGGCGAGGCCGCGCTCGACCAGCTTGAGCCGCGTCTCGTAGAGGCGATAGGCGTTCAACAGCTGGGCCTCGATCTCGCGCAGGCCCTTCGCGTCCACGGCCGACCGGATCGCCGCCGAGGGGTCGGCGGCCGGTGCGGACGCGGGCGCGGCGGGCGCGGCCAGCATGGCGGCGATCCGGTCGAGCTTGGCCTCCAGCGCGTCCAGGCGGTCGGCCTTCGCGGCGGGCGTTTGCGGCGGGGGGGGCTCGTCGCGGGGGGCGGGCCCGTTCAGGCCGCCGCCGGCGACGGCCAGGGCCCCGGCGGTGAGGCCGACGGAGGCGATCGAGAATCCGAGGAGCTTCCACGGGGATGGGGACATGGTCGCGAGGACTCCCTGGGCCAGGGCCGCGGCGGGCCAGGCGGTGGAGGATAGGGAGGAAGCCGGGCCGAGGAATCGGCCGGCGGCGGCGACCGTCGTCGCGACGAGCGACGGCGGGGCGGGGGGGAGCAGGTCGACCCGGGCGAGGGCCAGGCACGCGGGGGCGTCGATCCCAAGCCGGGTGAGGCGGCCGTGCAGCAGGGCCCGGGCCTTCGCCATCCGGCTCCGCAAGGTGCCCGACGGCCAGCCCAGCTCGGCCGCCGCCTGGTCGTAGGTCCGGCCCTTCAGGTGGAGCACCAGCGGGGCCCGATACTTCTCGGGCAGCCGGGCCAGCTCGCGGTCGAGCGTCTCCAGCGCGTCGTCCGCCGGCCGCTGGGGCGCGGCGACGGCCCGGTCGAGCCCGACGTCTTCCCCCTCGCGGGCCCGGCGCTTGAGCAGGTCGGAGCGGGCCCGGAGCGCCACCCGGCGGGCCACGCCGTAGAGCCAGCTCGAAAGGGCGTCGCCGTCGCGGAGGCTTCCCCCCTTGCGGACGAGGACCAGGAACGTCGCCTGGAACGCGTCCTCCACGTCGGCCGGGTCGCGCAGGTAGCGCCGGCAGAGCGCCAGCACGAGCGGTCCGTGGCGGTCGACGAGCGTCTCGAACGCCGACTCGTCCCCCTCGGCCCGATACCGATGCAGGAGCCGCGCGTCGCCCCCCGGCGGGTCCACCCCGTCGCGGAGCAGCCGCTCGACATCCCGCACCGCCCGCCGTCCCGACGTCCGCATGAGCAAGTCTCCCTCCCCACGAAGCTACTGCGGCGAGTCGCCCCGCAGGTCTCGATTTCCGGGACCGTCGTCGATTTTCTCCCGCCCGTCGGCTCCCCGATCTGCGATCCGGCGACATCATCCCTGTTGGAGGATTCCCGTTCCTTGACATCCCGACCGGCAGATCATCGATCCCCGCGACCCGGGGAAGCGTCCCCGACCGCATCGCAGGTCATGCGAAGCGCGCCGAACGAACCCAATTTTCCAGGGCCTCCAAGGCCGCCTTGACGCATACCCCACAAGGACTTGCGTCCGATGGGTTCGTTTCCGGGCCGGCGCGAACGAAGCCGATCATCCGGCGGCGGGCGGGGCCTGGAGGTCGGCGAGGAGTTGCTTGAAGTCGTCGCGGGGACGGAGGGCGTCGAGGGCGGGGTCGCGGCGGTAGAAGTCGAGGCGGTCGTACCCCTGGGCGACGGCCTGGCGGAGGGCGGCGACGGCGCGTTGGGCGTAGACGTCGCGGCGGAGGCGGTCGGCGGGGGTGAGGGCCGGGTCGTCGGCGTCCTCGATCGGCTTGCCGCCGTCCTTCACGCCGATGAGGGTGAGGCCCAGGGCGAGGTTGCAGGCCAGGGCGTAGGAGTCGGCGGCCTCGCGATCCTTCCGGCCTTCGAGCAGGTCGGCCGCGCCCTGGAAGGACTTGAGGGCCTCGGCCGCGCGGCCCTCCTGGGCGAGCATCCGGCCCCGGAGCTGCCGGGCGAAGGCCAGGGCGGCGGCATACCGGGCCTCGTCGGGCCGCTCGACGATCAGGCGTTCGAGTAGGTCCCGGGCCCGGTCCGCGCGGGCCATGGCCTCGGCCCGCTGGCCCCGGCCGCGGAGGATCTCGGCTTCGAGGTTGGCGACCGAGGCCAGTTCGGCCCGGTACGACGAGGCGGCGGGGAAGCGGGCGGCCAGGTCTTCGAGGATCGTCGAGGCGCGGGCCAGGGCTTCGGACGCCGGCGGGATCGCGCCGGCCGCGAACTGGATGTCCGCCAGGTCGACCAGCCTCGCGGCCGTGTCGAAGGCGACGCGGGGGTCGTCCCGGGCCGTTCCCGGGGTCGCGTCGAGGGTCTGGATCGCGCGGTCCAGGGCGATGGCCGCGGCGGGGAGGCCCTCGTCCAGGTCGCTCATCGTCCGGGCCATCAGCCCGTAGGCCGAGGCCAGCGCCAGCCGCGTCTCCAGCCGGTCGGGCTCCGAGAGGTTCAGTTCCTCCAGCAGCCGGATCGCCGACCGGATCGGGGCGACGGCGGGCTCCACCTCGCCGCGACGGCGGCGGATCTCGGCCTGGTCGAGCAGGACGCCGGCCAGGCGGCGGCGGATCCGGGGCTCGTCGGGGAGGGCCTCGGCCGCCTTCCGGTAGCCCTCGCCGGCCGTCTCCAGCGCCGCCAGCGCGGCGGCGACCTCGCCCTCGGGGACCTTGGCCCCGGGGTCGAGCGCGCGGCCCAGGCCGGCGCGGGCCTCGGCCAGCCGCTCGTGGAACGTCGGCTCGCCCGGGCTCGATTCGGCCAGCCCCTTCCACAGCCTCTCGGCCTCGCGGAAGGAGGAGTCCGCCTCCGCCTTGCGGCCCAGCGCCAGCTGGATCGCGGCGACCCGGCTGACGGCGTCGGCGGCGTCGATCGTCGCGCCCGGGCCCCGGTCGGAGTCGGCTTCGACCATCTCCCGTTCGTAGTAGCGCCAGGCCTCGGCCAGCAGGGCGCGGCGGAGCGAGGCGGCGTCGCCCTCGGCGGTCGAGTCGTCGGCCAGGCGGTCGAGGGCGGTCGCCAGGGCCTCCCGCGCCCGGTCGGACGAGGCGGCGGCGCGGTCGCGATCGCGGCGCAGGGCGCGGGCCTCGCGAGTCGTCCAGACGCCCCAGGCGGCCGCCGCCAGGATCGCCGCCGCGAGGGCCGCGACGGCCCCCTTGCGGCGTCGGGCGAAGCGGACGACCCGCCCCCATTCCGAGGTCCGCCCGGCGCGGATCGGCAGGCCGGCGAGGTAGGCGTCCAGGTCGTCGGCCAGGGCCGCGGCCGAGGCGTAACGCCGCTCGGGCTCCTTGCGGAGGGCCTCCAGGACGATCGCGTCGAGGTCGCCGCCGATCGCCGCGCGACGCTCCCGGGGCGCGGCCCGGCGGGGGCGCTCGGGGGCCTGCTCGCTGATCGCGCGGGCCGCCGCCGAGGGGTCCGACGGGTCGACCGTTATCGGCGGATTCCCGGTCAGCAGCTCGTACAGGACCACGCCCAGGGCGTAGACGTCGGAGGCCGTCGTGGGGGGCTCGCCGAGGACCTGTTCCGGGCTGGTGGCGGCGTGCAACGCGTCGGAGTCACCCCCCTCGGCCGGGATCTCGGCCGCCTCACCCGCCTCGGTCGCCCCGAGCCGCGAGGCCGATAGGTCGCCGAAGACCCGGCCCCGGCGGTGGCCCTCGTGGACCATCCGGCAGGCCGCCTGGAACAGCCGGATTCGCGCGGGGACGTCCAGCCCCAGGCGCTCGCAGCGGGCCGCGATCGGCTCGACCGGCCCGTCGTCCGCCTCAGGCTCCGGCCGGGCGCCGGAAGTCGCCTCGGCGGCGATGGCTTCCATCAGGGCGTCGTCGATCGGGTCGGGACGTTCCGCGAGTTCCTCATCGGCCTGGCTCATTGGGCGGACGCGCTCCCGAGACGATTCCATGCGACGAACCGGACCGCCCCCGTTGGACGCGGGCGGTCGGCCGGTCCCCATCATAGCGTCTCGGATCCGCCGCGGGCGACCGAGCGGTCGGAGGTCGTCGCGAACCCAGGGCTCCGACGGCGATCCGGGGTGTGACGTCTCACGGCCTTCCCCCCTGGCGGGGGAAGGTGGCCCGAAGGGCCGGATGAGGGGGAGGACGAGCACGAGCGCCGTCCGGAGCCTCGACCGGGCGGGACGCGGGATCCGACGGCCCCCGTGCTCGTCCTCCCCCTCATCTGACCGCTTCGCGGTCTGTCTTCCCCCGCGAGGGGGGAAGACCGTTTCGCCGCCGCGTTCCGCGTGTTCGAGAGGGACGTCCTGATTTCGGGCCCCCGACGTCCCGGTCGCGGCGAAAGAGGCTCCGCGCGGAACGACCCCGGGGCGGGGGCCCCCGGGGTCGTCGTAGGCGTCGAGATCGGGTCCGCCGCGATCAGTGGCCGGAGCCGGCGTGGCCGTGGCCGGTCGCGGCGCCGTGGGCCGGGGCCTTGGCCTCGGCGTGGCCGGCGTGGTCGTGGCGGAAGAGGGGGTTCTTGGGGTCGCCGGCGGCGGCGACGTAGGCGAGGAGGTCGAGGATCTCCTCGCGGGTCATCTTGTCGAGCAGGCCCTTGGGCATGATCGAGACCGTGGATTTCGCCCGGTCGGCGACGTCGGCCTTGGCGATCCGCCGCGGCTGGACGCTGGCCAGCGGGTTCTCGACGACCTGGATCGCGTCGTCGTCCTCGGCCACGATCAGGCCGGTGACCACCTGGCCGGACTCCAGGCCGATCGCATAGCCGGCGTACTTCTCGTTGATGGACGCCGAGGGCTCCAGGATGTTCTTCAGGAGGTCGGCCAGGCCCTGCTTCGGCTCCAGGTTCGCCAGGTCCGGCCCGAAGTTCGCCCCCACGCCGCCGAGCTGGTGGCAGGTGGCGCACGAGGCCAGCTGGAAGAGCTGGCGGCCGTTCTGGAACGACCGGCCGGCGTCGCCCGTCAGGGTGGCGAGCGACGGCTCCAGGTCGTCGAAGGTCCACTCGGTCCGGGGCCGGCTGGACTTGAGCAGCTCGTCGGCGACGGGGAGCGGGTGGGCGGCCAGGTAGCCTTCGGGCGAGGCCAGGTACTCGTCCAGGTCCTCCACGACGTAGAGGGCCCCGTACATCCGCCGCCAGTGGCCGGGATACGTGCAGACGTAGGGGAGCACGCCCGGGGTCGTCGGCGCGGTGAAGGCGATCCGCTCGACCTCGCGGGACTGGAGCAGCTTGCTGGCCAGGACGATCTTGTCCGAGGGGGGGACGTACTGCCGCTTCATGGCGTCGGGCTGGAGGCCCGTGCGCTCGGCCAGCTCGCCGACCTCCTCCAGGGCGCCGGCCTGGGTGATGACGAAGTTGTGGGGCATCACGTCGACGTTCTCGAAGACGAACTCGACGGGCTTGCCGGCCTGGACGACGATCCGGTCGACGTCGTACCGCATCTGTTCGAGGACGGTGCCGACCCGGATGGCGCGGACGCCCAGGTCGCCCAGGGCCTTGCGGACGGCCTTCGCCTGGTCGGCGGGCAGCCGGGCCGCGACGAGGTCGCCGAGTTGCAGCGCGTCGAGCGCGGCGGGGGTGCGGCGGTCGGCGACGGGGATGTCGGCGACCTGGGCCAGCAGGGCGTCGGCCAGGGGGCTCAGCTCGTCGGCGGGCCACTCGGCCGTCGGCAGCTTCTGGATCGCCACGATCGCGGCCGGGCGGTCGACCCCCTCGCGGATGAACCGGGCGAGGGCGCGGAAGGTCTCGGCCTCGTGGCCGCGGAGGGTGGTCAGGGCGTCCATCGCGGCGCGGCGGACCAGGCCGGCGGGGCCGTCGCCGCCGTACTCGAAGCGGGCCGACTCGTCGGGCGCCGGCAGGTCCTTCCGCCGGTCGACGACCTGGCGGGAGGAATCCAGGAGGGTCAGCTCGTAGCCCTGGAGCCGCTGGCCGAGGGTCCCCTCGGTGCGGTTGCGGACGACGATCGCCTCGACGGGGACCTCGGCGCCGAGGTCGACCTCCCACCAGGGGGAGTCGGTCGCCTCCCGGGTGTGGGTCTGGCCCGCGTCGCCGTAGACGCCCGAGGCGTTGCCGTCGATCGCGCGGGCGGCGTCGCCGCCGTTGGCGGTGTTCACCTGCGAGGCCTTGCCCTGGCGGGCGACGTTGCGGCCGTCGCTGTAGACCTCGACCTCGGCCAGGGTCAGCGTCCCCTTGCGGGGCAGGGCGACCCGGACGTAGCGGCCGACGGCCCCCTTGGCCGACGCGCCGGAGAGCCCCTCGGGGAGGCCGCGGAGCAGGGGCTCGACCTTCGGGAAGAGGGCCGAGCGGACGATCGGGTCGCGGATCAGCGGGGTCGCGGCGAGGATGTCGCGGAGCGAGCCGACCGATCGCGAGGCCAGCTCCCAGGCGGGATCGGCCGAGCCGTCGGCGGCGATCATGGCGGCGTAGCCGATGCGGCGGGCGATCGGCGACTTGCCGGCGGTCGCCAGCTTCTCGGCCTCGGCGCGGATCGGGGCCAGCTCGGCCCGGTCGCGCTCGCCCAGCAGCCGGGCCAGCTCCATCGCCACGGCGTCGTCGAGGCTCGCGGCTCCTTCGGCGTCGCGCGCCGCCAGGTCCTGCAGCAGGACCTTCGCGGGGGCCTCGCCGACGAGCGCGGCGAGGTCGGCCAGGGCCTGGCGGCGGTCCTCCTCGCGGAGCCCGGGGCGGAAGAGGATCTCCCGCAGGACGGGCCGCGAGCGCTTCATCTGGATCAGGTCCTCGGGCGCGGCGCGGTCGAGGAAGTAGCGGGCCGCGGCGTCGCTGCGGAACTCGATCGTCCGCCCTTCGCGGAGGGCCTTCTTGACGACCGGCTCCAGCGCCCGGAGGGTCTCGCCGCGGGCGTAGTCCAGGTAGTAGTCGGTGGCGCTCTCGGCGGTGGTCAGGGCGACGTCGAGGGCGTCGGGCTCGTCGAAGAAGCTGGCGGCGCGGACGACCTCCAGGCGGACGCGCGGGTGCTCGTCGCGGGCCAGCTTGCGGAGCACGTCGAGCGCGTCGGGCGTGCGGTCGCGCCAGCAGCAGAGGACCCGCACGGCCGCGGCGCGGGCCCGGGCGTCCTCGGCGGTCAGGCAGCGCTTCAGCAGCTCCAGGTTCGGGACGTCGTACGTCTGGTGGACCCAGAGGGCCTCGAGGACGTGGTGCTCGCGGTCGGGGTCGGCCGGGTCGAGCTTGGCGACCCAGGCGGCCAGGGCCGGGAGGACCTCGGCGGCGTCGCGGGCGCACAGCTCGAACTTGGTCCGGTAGCGGACGCGGTCCTCGGGCGACTTCAGCAGCTCCAGCAGCTCGGCGACCGGCCGGCCGGCGATGGCGGCGGGGGGCGAGAGCGGGCGGCCCTCGTGGCTCACGCGGTAGACCCGGCCGTGGACGACGTCGCGGCTGGGGTCGCGGAGGTTGTGCTGCATGTGGCCGATGATCGGGTTCTGCCAGTCCACGAAGTAGACCGCGCCGTCGGGGCCGGTCTCGATGTCCACCGGGCGGAAGTTGGGGTCGGTCGAGAAGACCAGGGGCTCCTGCTCGACGGCCGTGAAGCCGGAGCCTTCGTCCTGGTAGCGGTAGCGGTGGATCCCCTGGAAGCCGATCACGTTGGCGACCAGCAGGTCCCCCTGCCAGTCGTCGGGGAAGTGCCTGCTGGAGAGGATCTCCGTGCCTCCGCAGGGGCGGGTGCGCTGCTGGAAGTAGGGCTTCATCGGCCGGTGCTTCTCGGGGAAGTCCAGGTGGCCGGAGAAGGCGGCGGCGAAGTAGTTGACGTTGCCGGTGCCGTCGGTCACGAAGTCCTGGCCCCAGCGGTCGAAGACGTGGCCGTGCGGGTTGGCGAATGGGTAGGTGACGTAGACGTCGATCTTCTGCGAGCGCGGCTCATAACGGAAGACGCCGGCGTTGGCCAGGCGGACGGGCGGTCCGAACGGGGTCTCGATCTGCGAGTGGTGGAACGTCCCCTCCTGGAAGTAGAGGTCGCCGCCGGGCCCGCTGCGGAAGCTGTTCGAGGTGTGGTGGGTGTCGGCCGAGTCGAGCCCGCTGAGGACCCGCGTGCGGACGTCGGCCACGTCGTCGCCGTCGGTGTCCTTCAGCAGCATCAGGTCGGGCGCCTGGGCGACGAGGACCCCCTGGGGGACGATCTCGAAGCCGGTCGGGCAGTGCAGGTCGCTGGCGAACGTGGTCTGCTTGTCGGCCTTGCCGTCGCCGTCGGTGTCCTCCAGGATCAGGATCTTGTCGTTCCGGGGGGACTTCGGCTTCCAGTGCGGATAGGTGGGCCAGCAGGCGACCCAGAGCCGCCCCTTCGCGTCGAAGGTCATCTGCATCGGGTTGGCCAGGTCCGGGAACTGCTCCTCGGACGCGAACAGGTTGACCTTCAACCCCTGGCCCGGGGTCATCTTGGCGATGGCCTCCTCGCCGCCCAGGAACAGGTGCTCGCCGTTCGGGCCCTCGCCGGGCTTGTTGGTGACCACCGGGATGAACGGCGGGGTGTTGGAGTCGTCGACCGGCGGGGCGTCGCCCTTCTCGGCGATGGCCCAAATCCGCCGGTCGCGGTTGGCGGTCATGGCGTCGAGGACTTCCATCTCGCGCTGGGCGACCACGCGGTTGGTCTGGTTCTCGACGAACGCGAGGTCGGCGCGGCCGCCGAAGATGGAGTAGCCGTCGACGGTCCGGTAGCGGTTGAACCAGATGTCGCTCTTGTCGAGGACGGCCTGGCGGAGTCGTTCGAACCGCTCCGGATCCTGCTTCTTGACGTCGCCGAACAGGGCCCGCTCGACGACCTCGGCGATCAGCCGGTCCCCCTCGGAGGTCAGGTGGATCCCGTTGAAGGTGAGGGGCTTCTTCGCCTTGGCGTAGAGTTCCAGGCTGGGGTGGAAGAGGTCGATGAAGCGGACGTCGCGGGCCTCGGCGATGTCGCGCATGACGGCCGTGATCCGCTCCAGGCGGACGTTGACGTCCTTGCCGTCGGGGAGCGACGGGTCGTGCAGGTCCTCGAACGCGATGGGCGAGAAGAGCACGAGCTTGGGGGCCGACTCGCCGTTGTACCGCTGCTCCAGCGTGTGCTTGATGAAGGCGTCCAGGTCGGTCCGGAACTGGGCGAGGTTGGCGTACGACTCGTTGTAGCCGAAGAACGCGCAGACGACGTCGGTCCGGTTCTTGGCGAGCCACTCGTCGGGCGTGCCGAACGCGGCCGAGCGGAGCCGGGTGGTCAGCTCGTCGCCCGAGAAGGCGAGGTTGCGGATCGTGAGCTGATGGTCGGGGAACCGGGTGTGGATGACGGTCTCCAGCCATCCGGTGTGCTGCATGCGGTCGGCCAGGGTGTTGCCGATCACGCTGATGTGCGACCCCTTGGGGAGGTCGAGGTTCGGGTCGGGGAGCCGTCCGTCCCTGGCGAATGCGGCCGGAGGCGAGGCCGACGCGGCCCAGCCCGCGACCAGTGCGAGCGCGAGCCCCCAGGCCCCCGCCCGCCGTCGCTCCCCGAAGTGACGGATCGAATCCATAACGCGCTTCCCCTCGATGCCGCGATTCGAAACGACGCCCCGCCGGGTCCCCGTCCGGGCCCCGCAAACCACGCGGCCGCCGATTCACTGCTCGCGAACCCCGATTGTCCGACCCATCCAGGGGAATATCAATCAGGAACTTGAGACTCCCGCCGCTCGGCCGAGGGTCCGCCTGGGGCGTGTCGGGCGGATTCCGGCTAATCTGTCGCGACGGGGGACGAACATCCTCGGAATCTCGAACGGGCCCGGGCGGAGGCGGCCGGGCCATGCGTCCCTCATTCGGAAAGCGACGGCGGCCATCGCGATGAGAAAGTCTACGGCGGCGATCTCTTTGGCATTCATCGGCTCCACGCTCCTCCTCGGCGGCTGCTCGTCGAGGAACCCCGAGGAGGAAGAGGATCGGGCGCGATCCTCGCCCGGGGCCCGGGGGGCCGTCTTCGTCGGCGCCGGGGGCGGCCGGGCGGCGTCCGGCGCGTCGGTCGGGTCGTCGGCCAGGGGCGGCTTCGGCGGCCACGGGGGGGCCTCGGCCTCGTCGTGACGGCCCACGCCGAAGACGACAAGCCCCCCTTCGAGATCCCCGATCGCCAACGACGAGGCCGCGATGCTCCGCATGACCACGCCCCCCCGCGCCGACTGGAAGGCGGCGGTGGAAGCCCAGGGGCTCCTCTTCCATTCGCTCGAAGACCGCCCTTACTGGGACGAGGGCGGCTACTACCTGTTCGAGGCCGACGAGATCGACCAGATCGAGCTGGCCACGAACCGCCTTCACGCGATGTGCCTCGCCGCCGTCGAGCGGGTCGTCGCCGAGGGCCGGCTCGGCGAGTTCGACATCCCGGAGCCCTACCATCGCTTCGTCGCGGAGAGCTGGGAGCGGGACGAGCACGCGATCTACGGGCGGTTCGACCTCGCCTTCGACGGTTCCGGGCCGCCCAAACTCCTGGAGTACAACGCCGACACGCCGACCTCGCTGCTCGAAGCCGCGGTCGTCCAGTGGTTCTGGATGAAGGACCTGCTGGCGGCCCAGGGCGGCCCGAACGCGTCGGACTTCGACCAGTTCAACAGCATCCACGAACGCCTGATCGAGGCCTGGCGGCGGTTCCGCCGCGAGCGAGGCTCCCGGGTCGTCTTCGCGGTCCAGGACGACGCGGTCGAGGACGTGATGACGGTGGCCTACCTCCGCGAGACGGCCAAGCAGGCGGGTATGAAGACCCAGACGATGTCGGTGGCCCAGATCGGCTGGCACGCGGGGCGAGGGGTGTTCACGGACATGGCCGAACGCCCCATCGAGACCCTCTTCAAGCTCTACCCCTGGGAGTGGATGCTCCGCGAGGAGTTCGGCCGGCGGCTCCCGTCCGCCCCCACCCGCTGGCTGGAGCCGCCCTGGAAGATGGTGCTGAGCAATAAGGCGATCCTGCCGGTCCTCTACGAAATGTTCCCAGACAGCCCGTATCTCCTGCGCGCGTCGTTCGGGCCGATCGCGGGCGACCACGTCGTCAAGCCGTTCTTCTCGCGTGAGGGGGCGAACGTGTCGATCCGCCGCGGCGGCCGCGTCGTCGCCGAGACCGACGGCGGCTATGCGGACGGCCCGTGCATCTACCAGGAATACCGGCCGCTCTGGAGCGACGGCGTCCGCCAGGCCGTCCTGGGGAGCTGGATCGTCGACGGGGACGCCTGCGGGATGGGCGTCCGCGAGGACGACGGGCCGATCACCGGCAACACGAGCCGGTTCGTGCCCCACCTGTTCCGCGCCGACCGCTACGCCAGGCCGCCCGTCCTGAACCCCCAAACGGAAGCCCCTTGCGGGGAAGACCGGCTCGCGCCCGGAAGACCACCCCCTCTGGGATCCGGACTTCGACGGCTGACGAGACCCTCGCGATCGCGCGCGGGGGAGGAGGCGGGAAGGTCGTTGACCGGCGGGCCGGGAGTCGTCATCCTCTCCCATGGCGGACGCTCTGACTTCTGTAAAATCCGAACGGCCCGGCGAGCCGGACGCTCGGGAGAAACGATCATGACGAGACGACGATGGGCGGCGGTCGCGGCGGGCGGGCTGGCCATGTTCCTGGGCCTGGACGCGGAAGCCGCGCGGGCGCAGGCCGTGAAGTTCGAGGGGCGCGTGCTCGACGCCAAGGGGGCGCCCGCCGCCGGCGTCGAGGTGGCGACGTTCTGGAGCGCCGACGAGAAGACCGGCGGGCAGAAGGCGTACAACGGCGTCGCGACCGATGCCGAGGGCCGGTTCTCGCTCAAGGAGGAGATCTACGGCGAGAACGCCGTGCTGGCGGCCTATGACGCCGACCGCAAGAACGCCGGGCTGGCCATCGTGCCGAAGGGGGACTTCGGCAAGCCGGTGGAGATCCGCCTGGCCCCGGCCGTGCGGATCCGCGGCAAGCTCGACAGCAAGGAGCTGGGCCACGCCCCGCCGTGGGCGAACATCTACATGTACGTCAATTCGAAGCAGAACCGCATCATGCAGAGGATCACCACCAGCCCGGAATTCTCCCTGATCCTGCCGGCGGGCGAGTACGACCTGAACGCCTACGGCACCGACGTGCGGGGCGTCATGAAGCCCCTGACGCTCCGGCCGGACGAGCCCGACGTCGACCTGGGGACCGTCGACCTCCCCGCCCAGGCCCTCGCGCTCTTCAAGGGGAAGCCCATGCCCCCCTGGACCCTCGCCGACGCCCGGGGCGTGAAGAAGGACGTCACCATCGCCGACTTCCGCGGCAAGTGGGTGCTCATCGACGTCTGGGGCTACTGGTGCGGCCCCTGCGTCCGCCAGCTCGGCGAGCTGATCGACTTCTACGAGGAGCACGAGGCCGACCGCGACAAGTTCGAGATCCTCGCCCTCCACGACGGCTCCGTGAAGGACTTCGCCGAGATGGACGCCAGGACCGAGGACACCAAGAGGTCCGTCTGGCGGGGCCGCGACCTGCCGTTCCCGATCCTCCTCGACGCCCCCAACGGCGAGCGCGGCGAGACCGTCAAGGCGCTCCAGATCCAGAGCTTCCCCACGACCCTCCTGGTCGACCCGGAGGGGATCCTCGTCGGCGAGGTCGCGCCGGAGGAGTTGGAGAAGAAGCTGCCGCCGATCCCCATGGCCCGGCGCATCCCGAGGGCCCTCGACCGCTTCGTCGCGATCGGCTTCAGCCCGATGCCGCTGGACAAGGCGATGGAGTTCCTCACTCGCGTCGGCGGCGTGCCGATCAAGCTCGACGAGGAGGCGCTGAAAGCGGCCGGCGTCCGGCCCGACGAGGCGATCCCGCTGGACCTGTCGGCCGGCCTCTCGCTGCGGAGCTGGCTCGGCCTGACGCTCGACCCCCTTGGCCTGGAGGCGAAGCCGGCCGACGACGGCCTCCGCATCGTCAAGGCCTCGGGCGGTCGCGAGCAGTCCCCGCTCCAGCAAGAGACGAACCGGCGGATCGAGGAGAGGCTCGCGAAGCCCGGCGCGTTCGCCTTCCAGGACGCCGAGCTGGAAGACGTGGTCAAGGCCCTCGAAGGGCAGACCGGGGAGAGCTTCGCCCTCGACCCCGCCGCCCGCCGGGCCGGCCGGCTCGACCCTCACGCCCGCGTCACCGGCGAGGCGAAGGACGTGCCGCTCGGCCCGGCGCTCGAAGCCCTGCTCAAGCCGCTGGGCGTACGAGCCGTCGTCAAGGACGAGGCCGTGCTGTTGACGAAGTAGCACTGGACCGGGGTCAGCCTCCCCCCAGCTTCACCTTGGCCTTCGCCGCCTGCTCGCGGCGCCAGGCGAAGTAGGCGTCGAGGGCTTCCAGCTGGGGGAGGTTGGGGACGGGGCGGGCGGAGGGGGCGTCGTCGACCGTTGGATGGGGTACCAGGCCGTGAGCCGTCGACGGGGTGGTCGTTCGTTTCGTCGCGCAGATCGATCATCATGAAGCCGTCGATCACGGCCCGGCCGGGAATCGTTTCCTCAATTGGTCGCGTGCCTTGACGCAGGCTGCATGGATCGGCGTCGGACGCGAACCGTCATCGGCCAACTCCTCCATGAGTTTCAGGGTCTTGACGTCGCCGCATCGCGCGAGAATTTCGAGGAGGTGGAGGGCGAGCCTCCCGCGCATGTGAGCTTCGGTCCGCGAAGCCGACAGGTTATCCGCCTTGTCGAATGCGACAGGGCCGGGGGCGACGACGAACTTCTCCAGCGACCCCAAAGCCTCCCGCGTCCCGATGGACGCGAGAGCGTGATAGACGTCCGGGTAGGCAGGCCAAACTCCGTCGACCATCTTCGCCAGGACGGGGACCAGTTCGACCTGACGTTGATTTCGCACGATTTTGAGGAGCAGAGAGCGTTCGTAGCTGACGAGAGAAGCGGCCGCGAGTCGGTCCTTCAGAAATGAAGGAGCAAACTTCATGGCGGCGCAGACGACCGTGGCGCGGTTCTCCAAGCTCACGTTCAGGCCGCGAAAATCCGGCATCGAGTTCAAGGCGCGCCATAACATCAAATCCTGCGCCACCCAGCGGGGACGTTCCTCGACTGGCCGGGCCAGCCTCTGTCGCAGGGCGACGAGGTTGACCTCGATCTCGGCACGATCCCGCTCCACGACGCGGGGCACGCGCTCCAATGCGGCCGCGATCCTCTCATCGCTCCCGGCCTCTCCGAAGAAACGGAACAAGATCGACCTGGCGATGAGGCCGCCTGGCCGGCGGACGTCTTCGGCCGATACCTGCTCGACCAAAGCGGTGGCCGCCGAAGGCTTGGCGTAGGTTACAGCCAGGCACGTCAGAGGATCCCAGCATAGAATCGCGTTTATGCGAAACGCGAGTTCCGCTCGGGCGGCTGGATGCTCCGCGAGCGCGACGAGCGTCATCAAGGCGAGCTTGCGCGACACCGGAGTCGGCCCGTTGATCACCTGGCGGAGAGTCTGCAAGGCGGAAGGGCCGTACGACTTCGCGAGGGCGTCGGCCTCTGCCTGATACGCGTCGAGTCCGATGTATTGAGCAGGTTTGGACCGCGCCCCGATGCGGGTGACGGCCGCATCGAAATCACCCTGGAAACCAGGCGGCTCGGGGGCGGCCGCCGAGGCGACCAGCAGCGACAAGGCCGGTGCCAGCAAGCCCAGTCGGACCTCGCAGCGGGATCGACCGTTCACATTCCTAATCATCGGTGTCTCCAGAACGACTCCGGGGACATGCGGATCACGTCCGCGGCACGAGGAATCGACGGGGCCCTGCTCAAGCCGCGGGGCGTGTGCAACGTCGTGAAGGACGAGGCCGTGCTGCTGACCAAATAGACCGGCCCGGACAGACCGTCAGCCGCCGCCCAGCTTCACCTTCGCCGCCTGCTCGCGTCGCCAGGCGAAGTAGGCGTCGAGGGCTTCCAACTGGGGGAGGTTGGGGACGGGGCGGGCGGAGGGGGTTTCGTCGAAGACCAGCACCTTCGGGTCGGCGGGGTCGAAGGCGGGCCAGGGGGGGAGGCCTTCGCCGTTGGGGTCGCCGGACTTCGCGAAGTTGACCCAGAGGTCGCTGATGAGTTCGGAGGCGGCGACGTCCTCGGCGCGGGGGCCTCGGGCGAAGAGGCCGGCAAGGCCGTCGAGGTTGCGGAAGACGAAGGGGATCTCGGCCGCGTGCGACGCGCCGGGGGAGCCCTCGGGGCGGCGGTCGTAATAGTAGACGAAGGCCGGGTTCGCCCCCTTCTCGGCCTGGAGGCGGGCCCAGGTCCAGGTGTGCCAGGCGAAGGCCGAGTCGCGGAAGAGGGCCTTGGTCGCCGCGAACGCCTCGTCGGGCGTTGCGTGGGGATAGGCGGCCAGGATCGCGTCGGCGAGGTCGCCGTACTCCGAGCGGACCCGGGAGGCGAAGCCCTTCGGCGTGGTCCTCGCGCCGGGGCGGACGAACATGGCCCCCTCGTCGGAGTTGGTGCCGACCAGGATGGGGGTGTCGTGGAACGCGCCGGCCTTGTACAGCTCGTACGGGTCGCCGGGGAGGACGTCGCCGTCGAAGGTCGGCCACCACCAGTGCGGGAGCCTCAGGAGTTCGGTCGCCGGCAGCGCGCGGGCGGCGGCGAGGTCCACGCCCAGGTCGTCGAGGAAGCGCTCGCCCTCGGCCTCGGCGAGCTTCAAGGGGCGGGCGGCCATGCCCCCCTCGTCGGCCAGCTTGGGCGGCGCGAACGAGCCGCCGCTCTGGGAGATCGCCCGGTGGAACAGCCCCTTCGCCCGGGGCGAGGCGGCGAGCATGCTCACCGAGATCCCGCCGGCCGACTCGCCGAAGACCGTCACCCGGCCCGGGTCGCCGCCGAACGCCTCGATCTCGTCGCGGACCCACTCCAGCCCGGCGACCTGGTCGCGCAGGCCGTAGTTGCCCGAGACCCCGCCCGCCTCGCGGCTCAATTCGGGATGCGCCAGGAAGCCGAGCGGGCCGACCCGGTAGGCGATCGAGACGACCACGACCCCCTTCTCGGCCAGCCGCGCGCCGTCGTAGGTCGGGACGTTGGTGGAGCCCATCGCGAAGGCCCCGCCGTAGATCCAGACCATCACCGGCAGCCGCTCGCCGGGGGCCTTGGCGGGGGTCCAGACGTTGAGGTACAGGCAGTCCTCGCTGAAGTTCGTCGCCGCGCCGGTCATCAGCGCGATCAGGCCGTTCTGGATCGGCCCGGGGGCGAAGACCTTCGCCTCGCGGACCCCTTCCCACCTCGGCGCCGGCCTCGGGGCCTTCCACCGCAGCGGCCCGACGGGGGGCTCGGCGAACGGGATCCCCAGGAAGGCGCGCACGCCGTTCGCCCGCGTCGTCCCCTCGACGACGCCCTTCCTCGTCTCCACCCGCTCAGCCACCGCCGAACCCGCCAAACCGCCCGCGACGACCAATCCCATCAAGAACCGCGTCCCTTCCCGTCTCATGGCCCCTCCCGACTGAGCGTTGGTGAACGTCAGGCCCCGGCCCCCTATCCTACGGCGCAGGGACAGGGGGCCGCAGTTGAGCCTTCCCGACCGATCCCGCCGGAACACCCTTTGACACCGCGATCCCCGACCGATACCATCAAAACCGAATTGAGACTCAGTCTCAATAATAATCCGCCGCCCCGCGTGGGCTTCGCCTTCCTTCGAGAGAACCTTCATGGATCACGCGTTCCGGGACGATGCGGGGCAGGCCGTGGAAGAGGTTTCGGATTTCGTCGAGGAGGCCGCGAAAGAAGCGACGCTCGCCGGCCCTTCCCAGGTCAGCCCGGCCCTGGCGATGGCGCGGGCCTCGGCGGCGCGGGCGGAGGCCGATCCGACGCCCAAAGGCCGGGCGTGGGGCCACGAGGTCCTGATGCTGGTCCGCCGCTCGCACCTGTACGCGGGCCTGCTGCTCTACCCGTGGGTGCTGCTCTACGGGGTGACGGCCTTCCTGTTCAATCACCCTTCGGCGTTCTCGGACCGGACGACGATCGCGATCGACCGCGGGGCGATGAAGGGGACGAGCCTGGAGAAGCTGCCGACGCCGCTCGACCTGGCGTCGAAGGTGGTCGCGGCGCTGAACGAGCGGGCCGGCGGCGGCTCGACCTACGCGCTGGTCAACCCCGACGCCGCCCGGTTCGAGCGCGGCGGCCTGGCCGCGAGCGTCCGCGCGGGCGACGGCAAGTCCTACACGGTCACCCTCGACCGCGACGGCGGCCTGGTCCGGCTCGCCCCGGCCGGAGCTGGAGCGGGTGCGGCGAACGGCGGGATGAACGGCGAAGCCGCGCCGACCGGCGAGCGGGCCGGCATGCGTCGAGCCCGGGGCGAGGGCGAGGCCGCCGGCCCGCGTCCCGAAGGTGGCGAGCGAGGCGAAGGCGGCCCGCGCCGCGGTCGCGGCGAGGGCGGTGAAGCCGAGGGGGCCGAGCGTCGCGGCCGAGGCGGCCCGAGGGACGAGGCCGGGTCCGAGGGGGCCGAGGCCGGCGGCCGTCGCGGGCCCGAGGGCCCCCGCGCTCCGTTCGCGGCCGCGTCCGGGGTGACGATCGAGGGGCCGTCGTTCGAGACGATCCGCAAGGAGCTTCCGGCCGTGCTGGCCCGCGCCGGGCTGGCGGACGCGACGGTCTCCGAGGTCCGCGCCGCCCCCCTGACGTTCCAGATGGAGGGCGAGGGCCGCCCCTGGCTGGTCAGCTACAACCTCCAGACGGGGGGCGTCTCGGGCCGTCCGGTCGACGACCCGGCCTCCCAGGCCGAGCTGACCACCCGCCGGTTCCTGCTCCGCCTCCACACCATCCACGGCTACCCCGCCGAGTTCGGCCAGCGCTGGATCTGGGCGTTGATCGTCGACGTGATGGCCTTCCTGATGGTCTTCTGGGGCCTCTCCGGCATCGTCATGTGGTGGCAGATCAAGCGCCTCCGCCGCATCGGCGCCGTCGCCCTGACCTTCAGCACCGTCGCCGCCGTCTGGATCGGCGTCGGCATGCATTACTACTTCGTCAACGGGGGGCGCTGAAGCCTTCGGGCACTACCTGCTTCGGAGCAAGAAAAGGCGTCGCCGCATGGACAGGAGCGGATGGTCTGTTCGAAGTCCGAGGATCTGCCCGCGTCCTACTGCACCGAGAGCGCATACTCGGCGTTTTCGTCCGTGATCTGGATTTTTTGATGGAGCCGGACGATGTAGGCGAGGAACTGGATGCTCTCGCCCGATTCCAGCTTGAAGGCGCTGATGACGTTACCGATCGTATCCTTCTGGTCACCGCTCAGTTCGTCGACGACGAGAACGACTCTCATGGCGCTCTGGAAGGCGTTCGTCAGGTGGTTATGGATGCGGAGCCCGACCAATTGGTCCGAGACGGCCGGCTCGATCTCCTTGATCCACGCGGAGAGCTTGAGCGCCAGGTCGGGCCTCTCGTAGACGTGGCTCACGATCCGGTCCACCCAGTCCTTGATAGTCTGATCCCTCAGCCGTTTGTCGGTCACGATCGAAAACGCCGAGGCGAAACGCATGAGTTGTGGGATGACGTGGCAGTTGAGGTGGTTGGACTTCTCCTGCGAGCTGATCTTCGACTCCCCGAAACACTCGTACTCGATCAGGTTGACGGCCAGCGGGTGCTTCTGCTGCCGATTGTACACAACCAGTATGGCGTCGGGGATCGAGCGGATGCCCTTGACGAAGGCGTCGCCACGGGCCTCGACGCCGGCCGAACGGAAGAGCCGGTTCTCGGCGATCAGAATCGAGTGCCCCTCCCGATACGCGGGGAACAGCGAGTAAAAATGCCGGTTGACGAGCGGCTCAAGCCCCTGGGAGGCGTCGGTCTCGTTCTTGAATCTCACGGTCTGGAATGTGCCAAGGACCGACAACCCCGCGTCGGGGACGGCCTGGACCGGGACGGAAGACTCTTGGTCGTCGTCCGGCTCGTCCGGTAGGAGCGGTTTGTCGGCACCCAGGTAGTCCGGCTCGATGATCCTGTGCTGGTCGAAGATCCTCGCGAGCCGTCCGACAGCCTCCGTCTCCTTGATGGGCTTAGCCTGCTGAAGATACTTCAAAGCCCAGTATTCGCCGCCCACCTGCGACAGGAAGCGGATGTCGAACGGGCTGCTGTACTCCACATCGTTCAACGTGAAACAGATCACGTACTTGTCCGCGTCCGGCCAGGGCTTCGAGTCGGTGACGTCCGCGAGTCTGGCACGCATTCCGCAGAGCGTGTCCTTCCCGCGCTTCATGACAAGATAGACGTCATCGCCGATCTCGGGCCCGCGGTGGGTGAACCCGAAGACCCGTTCCCTCATGCAGGTCGCGTAGTTCTCCAGGGACTTGCCGCAATGTAGGATGCGCACGGCCATCAAGGATGCTCCACCGCCGATCGAGGATATGGACGAGCGAATATATCCTCAGTCCGTGGAACGGCGAAGAGGCCAGTCTTCCGCCACCCGGGAAACTGCACCTCCAAGGTCACACGGTTCGCATCGTCGGAGAAAGGTGCGGGCCCGTCGATTACATCGGCCTCATCACCGACATCACAGCCGATCGTCCAGGTCGAAAGCGACCAGCCCGGGGAAGGCGGGCCAGGCCGGGACGAGGGGCCGCAACCGAAACTCCCTCGGAAGGACGCGCGGGAGCTGTCGGCCTCTCACTTCGGCGGGTCCACGCCCGGGATCTTGACGACGCCCTGGACGACCGTGTCGAGCTTCTTGTTGGTGTCGTCGAGCCGGCCCTCGACGCGTTCGAGGCGCTGGTTGGTGACGCCGAGGCGGCCTTCGACGGCCCCGATGGTGGCGTTGGTGGCGTCGAGGCGGCCGTTGGTGGCGTCGAGCTTGGTGTTGGTGGCGTCGAGCCGGCTGTTGGTGCCGGCGAGCTTGTCGTCGACGGCGCCGATCGTCTCGTTGGTCGTCGCCAGCCGGGCCTCGACGCCCTGGAGCTTCTGGTTGGTCGTCCCGAGGGCCTCGCGGACGCCGGCCAGGCTCGTGTTGGTCTCGGCGAGCTTGCCGTCCACCTTGTCGAGCCGGTCGTTCACGCCGCCGAGCTGCTCGTTGACCCGGCCGAGCTGCGCATTGACCTGCGCGAGCTGGTTGTTGGTCTCGCCGAGCTGGCTGTTGACCAGATCCAGCCGGCTGGTCAGGGGCGAGAAGAGCCGCTCCCTGAGCGAGGAGCAGCCGGAAAGGCCGGCCAGCAGCACGGGGGCGAGCAGATAACGGACGCGCATGGGGCCTCCGACCCCGGGGCGCGCGGCGGCCGCCCGGGACGCATGAGTGGGATGGGTCGGCGTTCCGGAAGGGCGAAGGGGTGGGTGATCGCGCGAACCGGGAGGGGCCCGGCTCGGCTCGCGGCCTTCCATCCCGCTCGCTCTCCGAACACTCCGTTCGGACCTGCCGAGGGTTCGACGCCTCGGGAATCTCATCGGCCCGACGCCCGGCCCATCTTGAGGCGGCGCGTCTCGGGGGCACGTCGCGGAGGGCTGTCGCTCAAAAGTTCACGTTGACGACCTTCCCCTCCTTGATGACGACCTGTACGTCGGTGTCTTCCTCCTGGGTGAGGGGGTCGCGGGTCCGCTTCTTGAAGTGCCAGAAGAGCGAGCCGCCGTCGTCGGTGGTCACGTCGGGGCGGCCGACGGCCGCGATGACCTCGTCCTCGGACTTGCCCATCACGCGACGGGAGAAGTCCTCCCGCGCGTAGACCGGCGACGCCGCGGCGGGCGGGGGCGGGCGCAAGGCGCGCGAGATCGCGACGTAGCCCCCCGCGGCCATCGCCAGGCCGAACAGCGTGCCGAAGACGAAGGCGAACACGGCGGGCGTCCGACGCGAAGGGGCCGGGGCGCTCATGGGCGGGTCTCCATACCGAGCGGGCGGGGCCTTGGAATCACGGGGTGGACGCGGCGGCGGTCGGCCGCACCTTCCGCGACGCCCGGCCCCACTTGTCGCGGACGGCGAACTCGATCAGCCGGGCCAGGAGCGCGGCGTCGAGCGGCGGGCAGGGGAGGTGCGGCAAGGCCGTCCGGGTGTTGGTCGCGTCGAAGGTCGGCTCGGACGCCCAGTACAGCTCGTACCGGGACACGTATTCGTAGAAGGCGGCCTCGGCCGCGTTCAGGTCGCCGGACGACCTCGCCCCGGGGCCGGCGAAGGTGACGCCGGTGTAGTTGAAGTACGCCTCCATGGCCCCCTCCAGCTGGCGCGCCGTGACGGGGGGCGTCGGCGTCTGGTGATAGGTCTTGCCGTGGAGCTCGGGCCGGAGCACCACCTCGGCGATGACGGCCGAGACCCAGTCCACGGGGACCAGGTTGCGCCGCTCGTCCCCGGTCAGGTCGAGGCGGAGGGGAAGGACCCAGCGCCCGGCGCCGCGACCGGCGGAGGCGCGGGCGGCGAGCCGGCGCATGCGGTCCATGTACTGGAGATACAGATACAGCCCGTGATAGGTCGAGGTGTACCCGGTGACCGAATCGCCGACGATCACCGCCGGGCGATGGACCGTGACCCCGCCCGGGAAGGCGGCCGCTCGCACCAGCCGCTCGGCTTCCGCCTTGGAGTGCTCGTAGTCGTTGCGGAACGGGCCGGCCCGCAGGGGCTCGTCCTCGGTCACCAGGTCGGACCGCAAGCCGCAGACGTAGGCCGTGGAGACGTGGTGGAACGACCGGACCCCGGCGGCCATGCAGACGTCGACCAGGTTGGCGGTGCCGTTGAGGTTGGTCTGCCAGGGTTCGCCGTCGCGGTCGGCGCCCACGAACGTCAGGCTCGCGGCGTTGTGGATCGCCCCGGCGCAGTGGCGGCCGATCCATCGCAGGGCGGCGGCGTCCAGGCCCAGGCCCGACTTGGTCAGCTCCCCGGTCAGGACGTGCGGGCGCGGCAGGCGGCGGCCGAGCGCCCCCTCCCAGCCGGCCATGATCGACTCGACGCGGGCCTCGGGCGGGTCGCGCCGGTCGCCCCGCGCCAGCACGGCGAGACGGGCGCCGCGCAGCGTCAGGTCGCGGAGCAAGTAGCGGCCGAGGAGGCCGGTGGCCCCGGTCAAAAGGATGACGTCACTCACGGTCTGGGACCCTCCTCCAGGTCGGGGCGCCGATCGCGGCCCCCGGCGGTGATATCGAACAAGTCGGCGGCTTCGACGGCGAGGCCGAGTCCGGCGACGCGACTTTCCGTCCCCGGCTCCGCGGCGGCCGGGCCGAGACCGACGCGGGACGGCCTCGCGGCGCGGGCCGACGGGACGGGGACCTGATGGAACGAGGCACGTGGCGATCTTCCCCAGTCAAGGACGTACATCGGCCCGGCCCGGGGCCGGCTCGTCCGCGGCGTCCGCCCGGCCGAACCCCGTCGGGCTCGTCGGCGGCGGGGCCGGGACGCGGCATCGAGGGTCGATGGAGGCGTCGCCGAACATCCGGATCGGTCGTCGCAGCATGACGGCCGCCTCGATCGCGTCCGCGTCCGCGAGCGGCAGTCCGAGGCCTACCATCCCGGTGTGCTGCGAGCGGGCCGTCATCAGGAGGGGCGCGCTCGCGGACGGGAAGAACGAGCGCCTCGCCGGTGCCGGCGCGGCGGCCCGCAATCGCGGCCGGACGCCCATCTGGGCGGACGCGGAATGCCGGGGCGTCAGACTCGACCCCGGCAGGAGGTCGCGTCCGAACCAGGCCGGTCGAGCCGGCGGGCTTGGGTCGTCCTGGACCGCTTCGGGCCGTTCCGTGTCGGGCGTCATGGGCGAATCCGTGCAAAGCAAAGTGGAATCGAGGTCGGACCTCCGGCCCGCCTCCCCCGTCTTACCGAGCCCGCCGGGTCATTCCTCCGGCGAACCACCAACGACGGTAACGGACCGGGCCCGAAAGGAGAACCCAAGGTTGAGCAAATACCGGACCGTCCGCCGTAATTCATGGCCGCGAACCAGCATTCGATCGTCCTGGGAAGGGAGGACGCCGGCGCGTGGAAAGGGCGGACGGCGTGAAGCCGCCCGCCCTTTCCTCGTCTCCGCTGGGGAAGGTTTCCGTCGCCGAGTGCCACGGGTTCGGGGGAACCGTGAATCGGCGTCGGGCCGGTCCCAAGCCGTCTCCGAAGTCCCCGGCCTCTTCACGGGTTCTCCGAACCCGTGGCACCCTGAGGCTTTCCGCCACGACTTGGTGGTGTTGAGCGAGGAGCGTCCTCCCCGGGAGAGGGTTTTCGCCGCCCAAGGTCTGAGGGTGCGTCCCGGCCATGATGGAACGGCCGACGCCAGGGTGCGCGCGATCGGCCCTTCCGCCGGCGGGGGTCAGTTCCCCTGGCGGGCCTGTTCCAGCAGGAAGACGCCCTTCTTGTTGGCGGTGACGACGTCGAGGAGGCCGTCGCCGTTGAAGTCGACGACCTCGAACTGGGTGCCGATGCCGCTCTGGTCGTCGATCTCCCTGGGCTCGAACACGGTCATGCCATCGGGGTTTTTGGAGGCGCGGAACCAGAAGAGCTGGGCGGGCTTGTCGGAGCCGGGCTCGGCCTGGCCGTGGGACCAGAACCGCTTGCCGGTGATCAGGTCCTTGAGGCCGTCGCCGTCGATGTCGGCGGCGATCAGGGCGTGGGTCTCGGAGACCAGCTCGGGGAAGAGGTCGTGGCGGGTGAAGGGGGGCGGGCCGTCCTTCGCGTCCCCCTGCTCGAACCACCAGATCCCGTACTTGTGGGCGGAGCTGGCGACCACGTCGGCCTTGCCGTCGCCGTTGACGTCGTAGGCGATCATGTCGGCCACGGCGTCGCCCAGCTGCGCGGGGTGGAACAGCCAGGGCTCGTCCTCGCCCGGCTCGGGCTGCTCCCACCAGCCGCCGGTGCTGATGACGTCCTTGCGGCCGTCGCCGTTCAGGTCGCCGACGCCAAGCCCGTGCGCGAACCGCTGGGTGCCGGGGACCCCGTGGCCCTCGCTGATCTCGTGCTTCTCCCAGGGCTGCTTCGGGTCGGGGCCGGGGGCGAACCAGCCCATCCGACCCTCGTCCTCCTTGCCCTCGGGCTGGAAGCCCATGACCAGCACGCGGCGGCCGTCGCCGAGGAGGTCGGTGTACAGCGGCGTCTCGTTGCAGGCGCTCGGCCAGATCTCGTGGCGCTCCCAGTAGCCTTCGGCGCCCTGGGGGTTGCGATACCAGGCGGCGGCCTTGCCGGGGAAGCCGATGACGATCTGGTCGGGCCAGCCGTCCTTGTCCACGTCGTCGGCCCAGCAGGTCATGCACTCGCTGTAGGACCGCAGGCCGTCGCCGTAGTCGCCCGGCCGGCGGATGTCGTGCTTGTTCCAGTTCGGGGCCTCGTACCAAGAGTCGCCGATCAGGACGTCGAGCTTGCCGTCCTTGTTCACGTCGGCCGTGGCGACCCCCTCGGACCGGAACTTGCCCTCGATCGTCGTCTTCTTCCACGAGATCGCCCCGGCCTTCGCCGGGTCGGACGCCGACGCCCCGGCCGGATTCGAGACGATCGCCGAGAGTCCGAGGACCACGGCCCAGTTTCGCACGCACATCATGATCGAGCCCCGCAGGGACCTGGAAGCGAGCCGCCCCCCCGCGCGGGGGGTGGAGATCTCTAGACCATACCCCGACCCGGCCGCGAAGCCAGGGGGGAGCGAGCGCGGGGCGCCGGCCCGACCGCGGGCCCGCCCATCCCTCAGCCGCGCCAGGCGGCGTACTCGACGGCCGCCTCGTAGGCGGCGTTGAGCTGGACCATGGCCGCGTGGTCGCCGCCGCGGTCGGGGTGGAGCTGCACGGCCTTCCGGCGGTACGCCGCCTTGATCTCGGCGAGCGAGGCGGCGCCGAACAGGCCGAGCGTGTCGAACGCCGCAGTCGGGCCGGTCGGCGACCAGAGCGCCGCGCGGGCGCGCGCCCGCGCGGCCTCCTCCTCGCGGTCGCGACGGCGGAGGACCTCGTCGGCGTACGCCGCGATCCCGCCCGTCGAGGCCCCGCACAGCAGGAACCTCGCCCGCGCCTTGCGATCCCGGAGCACGTCTTCCGCGTTGGCCGCCCAGCGGTCCGCGACCTCGCGCAGGGCGGGGTTGGTCCCCAGCCGCTCCAGGAACGCGACCTCGGCCTCGTCGCGGTTGCGATACTCTCCCAGGTGCAGCACGATCCGGCTGCGGATCCGCCCCTTGGGCCGGTGCAGCTCCACCACCGCCCAGATGACCTTCCCGTCCTGCTCCTCCGCCGTCAGCAGCATCGAAACCGCCCCTCGAATCCGCGAAGGCCCCGCGACCCCCGGCGCGACGCCGCGGCTCGGCCTCATGGCCCCGTCCCTCCGCACCATGATAGCATCGGGCCCGGTGCGCGACGCCCCCGCCCCCCCGGACGAGCCCGACCGACGTCGAACCTCCGGGGCGGCCGGGCCGTCCGGATGGGATCGCCGGCGGGGCGGCCGTCGGCCCCGCTTGCGACGAAGTCCGGCCCCCGCGGAATCCCGATCATGTACACGCCCGCCTCGTTCGCGATGTCCGACCCCTCGGAAATCCACGCCTTCCTGCGCCAGAACGGCTTCGCCCTGCTCGTCACCCGGGGCGGGGGGGGCCTGACGGCGACCCATCTCCCCTTGCTGCTCGACGCCGAGGCGGGCCCGCGCGGGACGCTCCTCGGCCACATGGCGCGGGCCAACCCCCAGTGGCGCGACGTCGAGGGCGAGGCCCTGGCCGTCTTCTCCGGCCCGCACGCCTACATCTCGCCCACCTGGTACGAGGCCCCCGGCACCGTCCCCACCTGGAACTACGCGGCGGTCCACGCCTACGGCACGCTCCGACTCGTCGAGGACCGCGACGGCCTGCACGACATCCTCACCCGGACCACCGCCTTCTACGAACGGGCCATGCCCCGGCCCTGGTCCTACGACGTCGACGACCCCGACATCGACAAGATGCTCCGGGCAATCGTCGGCTTCCGGATCGAGATCGCCCGCCTGGAGGGCAAGGCCAAGCTCAACCAGAACCACCCCGAGGAGCGCCGCCGCAAGGTGATGCAGGCCCTCGAAGCCCGGGGCGACCACGACTCGCGGGCCGTCGCCGAGCTGATGCGGCGGACGCTCGAAGCGGGGGGCGACGGGCCGAGGGGACGAACCCCCTGACATTTGTCTTGACCGCCCCGGCGCGACTCCGAGATGATTGGGACCCCGGGCCGGCGGCGAGGTCGTCGGCTCCGACTCCTCCTGACGAGCCCTGAATCATGACGTCGACGCCGAAGTCTCGGTCCCTGCCCCCCCTCGCGGCGACCTTGCTGGCCGCGTTCGCGCTCGCGTCCGCCGGCCAGGAACCGACGCCGGGCGCGGCACCCGAACCCCTGAAGATCGAGGGGGTCGAGAACGCCTTCCGCCTGAGCCCGAACCTCTACAGCGGCGGCGACCCGCGCGGCGTCGAGGCCCTGACGGCGCTCAAAAAGCTGGGCGTCCGGACGATCCTGAGCGTCGACGGCGTCGAGCCGGACGTCGAGGCCGCGCGGCGGCTCGGCATGCGGTACGTCCACCTCCCCATCGGCTACGACGGCGTGCCCCGCGAGCAGGCCGTGCGGATGGTCCAGGCGGTGCGGACCCTGCCCGGCCCGATCTACGTGCACTGCCACCACGGCATCCACCGCGGCCCGGCGGCGGCGGCCGTCTGCGCCATGGCCTCCGAAGGGTGGAGCGACGAGCGCGCGGCCGACTGGCTCCGGCTCGCGGGGACCTCGGCCGACTACCGCGGACTCTACGAGTCGGTCCGCGACTTCGCCCCCCCCACGGCGGCGGAGCTGGAAGCGGCCGGGGCCGAGCTGCCCGAACGCTCGGAGGTCCCCGCGCTGGTCGAGACGATGGTGAAGGTGGACGAGCGCTGGGACGCCCTCAAGGCCGTTCAGAAGGCCGGCTTCAAGCCCCCCGCCGGCCGACCCGACGTCGACCCGACGGCCGAGGCCCTGCAACTCCTGGAGCTGTACCGCGAGGCGTCCCGGCTCCCCGATTCGAAGGCCCGGGGCGAGGCGTTCCTCGAACAGACGGCCGCGGCCGAGGCCCTCGCCGACGAGCTTTACCGATCGATGGCGGCCTACGCGAAGCAGCCCTCGCCGGAGGCGCTCGATCGGCTCGAAGCCTCGTTCGCCGCGGCGGGGAAGAGCTGCAAGTCGTGCCACGCGAGCCACCGGGACCGCTGAGCCGGGCTGGTCGCCGGATCGCGGGGATCGGGGCCGGGCGGGTCGCGGCGGCCCGGCCGCGAGGTCGGCCCTGGCGGGCGCGGGACCGATCGGTAGAATAACCATGCTCGCCCGGGTCGACGCCGACCCGGTCGCCGCGGCGAGTCGAGGTCCGCCCCGCCCCCTGTCGAGAAAGGCAGAAGTTCGATGAATCCCCTCCTGCGGCGCCTGACCGTCGGCCTGGTCGCGTGCGTCGCCCTCGCCGGCCGCGCGGCGGCGGGCCCCCCGCCCGTCGCGGCCGACGATCTCGACCGGACGATCCTGCCGATCCCCGAGCCCGAGGCGGCCCCCGTCGCGGAACTCGACGCCCGCAAGGCGGTCGCCCCGCCCCGGGCGCAGGTCCGGGCGCCGAGGGGGGCGCCGAACGTCGTCCTCGTCCTGCTCGACGACTTCGGCTTCGGCCAGGCGAGCGCCTTCGGGGGCGGCGTCCACACCCCGACCCTGGAGCGGCTGGCGCAGGGCGGCCTGCGATACACGCGGTTCCACGTCGCGGCCCTCTGCTCGCCGACCCGCGCGGCCCTGCTCACGGGGCGGAACCACCACTCCTGCAACGCCGGGGCGGTCATGGACGTGGCGACGGCCTTCCCCGGATACACCGGGGTGCGGCCCCGGAACATCACGCCGCTCGCCGAGATCCTCCGCCTGAACGGCTACAGCACGGCCGCCTTCGGCAAGTGCCACGAGATCCCCCCCTGGGAGGTCAGCCCCTCCGGGCCGACCGACCGGTGGCCGACCCGTTCGGGGTTCGACAAGTTCTACGGCTTCCTCGGCGGCGAGACCAACCAGTGGGCGCCGGCGGTCTACGACGGGATGACCCGCGTGGAGACCCCCGACGACCCGAACTATCACCTCCTCGTCGACATGACCGACCGGGCGGTCGACTGGGTCCGCCAGCAGCAGGCCCTGACGCCCGACCGGCCGTCCTTCGTCTACTACGCCCCCGGCGCGACCCACGCCCCCCACCACGTCCCCAAGGCCTGGTCCGATCGCTACCGGGGCCGTTTCGACGGCGGCTGGGACCGCTACCGCGAGGAGACCCTCGCCCGGCAGAAGGCGCTCGGCGTCGTCCCAGCCGACGCCAAGCTCGCCCCCAAGCCCGAGGCCGTCAAGGACTGGGACGACCTGACCGCCGACGAGCGCAAGGTCTTCGCCCGGCAGATGGAGGTCTTCGCCGGCTACGGCGAGATGGTCGACCACGAGGTGGGCCGGCTGGCGGCGGCCGTCGAGGAGCTGGGCCGGATGGACGACACCCTGATCCTCTACATCGTCGGCGACAACGGCGCGAGCCCCGAGGGGGGCCTGGACGGGCTGAACAACGAGGCCGGCTTCTTCAACGGCGTCCCCGAGCCCCTGAAGGACAAGCTCGACGGCCTCGACGACCTGGGAGGCCCCTCGTCCTATCCCCACTACGCGGCGGGCTGGGCGGTGGCCGGCAACACCCCCTTCCGCTACGGCAAGCAGGTGGCCTCGGACTTCGGCGGCAGCCGGAACCCCATGGTCGTCCACTGGCCGAAGGGCTTCCGGGCCCGGGGCGAGGTCCGCACCCAGTTCCACCACGTGATCGACGTCGCGCCGACGATCCTGGAGGCGGCCGGCCTCCCCCAGCCCACGCTCGTCAACGGCGCGACCCAGCATCCGATCGAGGGGGTCAGCCTCGCCTACACCTTCGACGACCCCGGGGCCGAGCCCCGGCGCCGCACGCAGTACTTCGAGATCGGCGGGAACCGGGGCGTCTACCACGACGGCTGGTTCGCCGGCACCGTGCACCGCGCCCCGTGGGAGGCCGCGCCCCGCGCCGCGCTCGCGGACGACCGCTGGGAGCTGTTCCACGTCGACCGGGATTTCAGCCAGGCAGACGACCTCGCGGCCGCCCACCCGGCCAAGCTGAAGGAACTCCAGGACCTCTTCCTGGCCGAGGCGGCGAAGTACCACGTCCTCCCCATCGACGACCGGAGCGTGGAGCGGATGGACCCCGCCGTCGCCGGCCGCCCCGACCTCATGGGGGGCCGCACCTCGCTCCGGCTCCACCCGGGCGGGATCGGCCTGGCGGAGAACGCCTTCATCAACGTGAAGAACCGCTCCCACGACGTCACCGCCGAGCTGACCGTCCCCGAGGCGGGGGCCGACGGCGTGATCGCGGCCCAGGGGGGCCGGTTCGGCGGCTGGAGCCTCTACCTCAAGGAGGGGAGGCCGACCTTCGCCTACAACTGGCTCGGCCGGGAACGCTACACCATCGCCGCCGACGAGAAGCTCCCCCCGGGCGAGGTCACCCTCCGCTACGAGTTCCAGTACGACGGCGGCGGCCGCGGCGCGGGGGGGAAGGGGACGCTCCTCGTCGACGGCCGAAAGGTCGCCGAGGGGCGGATCGACAGGACCATCCCCAACATCATCTCCGTCGACGAGACCGCCAACGTCGGCGTCGACGAGGAGACGACGGTGACCGAGGACTACGCCGAACGCCGCAACAAGTTCACCGGCGTCATCCGCGCCGTCACCATCGAACTGAAGTGAGCGACGGAGCCCCCGCCCGGTCTGATGCGGGCGATGCGGAAGGGATGAACCCGCGCCTCCCCGCGCGGGCGTCATCGCCGCGGGACGTGGCCCCGATTCCCTGATTCGAGAAGTCGCCGTCGAGCCTGGTGATCGAGGACCGAGAGTCCGTGACGCCCTGGAGTCTTCCAAACGCGAGAGGGCGTCTCGATCACCATCGTTCCCGAGAAGCTCCGCGAGTCGACGCGACAGGGGGGATCAGGTCCATGAAGCCGAACGACGGATTGACCATCTTCGACGTCGTCATCCTGGTCGCGTCGATCGCCGCGGGACTGGCCGTCACGAGAGGCTTGCCCGATTACCAGGGGATCTATCGGCAGTTCGGGATGACCGTGGAGTTCCTTGGGGGCGGAAGCAGTGGGATCGGCCTGGAGACGCCGGGTCGATTCTTCAAGCCTCTCGCAGGTCGCCCATTGCATCATCGGCCCTCGTTCTGGCTTGGGCATGTCCCGTACTGGGCAGGGCCTCCTCTCTTCTTCATGACCGTCGCCTCGGCGGCGCTCGAGTTCCGGAGCCCGGGACCTCGCAGGCGGCTCCTGGCTCGCAGGCCTGGCCTGGTCGCCGGACTCGCCGTGATCGCGGCCGCGTTCGCCGTGGCGATTCATGGCCTCCAATATCTGATCGCGATCGGGAGACCGTGGAATCAGTTGAAGCCGCACTTGCCGCCGTGCTCGGGCTACTTCTGGACTTCGCTCCCCGTTTTCGCGGGTTACACGGTGGCCGTCCTCTGGCTCTCCCTGGTCCTGAGCGGCTCCTGGTCGTCCGATCCGGGATCGAGGGCGAGGCTCGGTCGAGCCCTCGGCTGGAGTTGGGTCGCGATGGCCGCTTCGAGCGAAGTGGGCGTGTGGCTTTACCTCCTGAATTCCTGACACCGTCTCGTTACGCGGTTTCGTGGGATGGGCATCGCCGGTCGCCTTTGGCGACGACAGGCAGCCGGTGAGCGGCGCCTACCCTACGCGCTGATGGACGCGACCTTAAGGGCGTTACGCGACGATCCCCTCGGCCGGCAGGGCCGACGAAGACGAACGATCTGCGGAGAAAACCGGCCGCTCCAGAGATTTCCGGGATTTCGGTCGATTCCGAATCGAACGCCCAGTGAAATCAAGATATCGACCGTGACCGTCGCGAGCGGCGTGGCAGGAATCGGTCAAGGGAGCCCCGCCCTGCGACTCGTCGCGGCGCGGCGCGGGGCTTCGTGCTTCTCGGCGGCCCAGATGGGTGGACTGGGATGGGATGAAGCGGCCCCGCCAGGCAATCACCGCCGCCGAGCCGGGGCCCTCGTCGTCCTCGGGAACCGGCGGTCGCAGGCCGAAGGGTTGAGGGTTCCGACGCGGAGGCGCCTCGCGGGCGATGGCCCGGACGCGACCGGGAAAGGAGGAGCTTCACGACGCGACGCCGTCCGATCGTCCGATCGTCCGACCGCCCCCGGTCGCGGCCTTCGGCCTCGCACGCCGCGCCTCCGCCGGGATCCGAATCGGGAGGTGGGCCATGTTCAAAGCCATGGACCTCGACTTGTCGGCCTACGGCTACGGAGAGTCCTCGTTCGCCGACGTGATCTACATCGCCATGACCCTGGCGACGAGCTTCGGGGGCCACGCGGAGTTGCTCGCGTCGATCACGATCGAGCAGGACTTCACCGACGTCGTGGGACGCCGGCACAACCCGACGGTCGTGGTGGTCCGGGACCAGATCCTGAGTTCGTTCTCCAGCCGGGGGAGCATCTGGATCTTCGGCGGCGTGATGGCCGCGCCGGAATGGGGGGCCGTGAGCTTCGCGAGGACGCTGAGCTACCCGACCCTGTTCCCGGCCTACGGGATCGCCGACCACCGCGAGCCCCTGGGCGGCCCGATCAAGGTCCACGTCGATTTCCGCTGCGAGGCCGAGGCCGACCATCGCCGGGCCCACGGCGAGATCGGCTTCCGCGAGGCCGACGGCCACCGCATCAAGGTCCACCAGATCGTCCTGCACCAGGCGGACTGACCTGCGTCGCCGTTCCGCGTCGGCCAGAGCGGAACAGAAAAGGCATCCGCGACGCGATTCATGACCGGGCCCCCGGCCATGTCGCTTCGCCTCCGCTCCGCCAAGCCCCGCGCGGGAGAGGGCGACGAGGACTTCCGGGCCGTCGCCGGGCTGATGCGGGGAACGCTCAAGGGGTGAGGCCGTACGCCTGCCTCCCCCGGCGGCGACGCCGACGCGATACCTCACCAGCCCAGATCCTCGGCGAGGAGGCTCCGCATCTCGACCGGCATCCCCTCAACGAAAGCGCCCCGGCCGGCTTTCCTGTCTTCGGACAAGCTCACATGACTTGGATTCGCTCCGATTGAGCCGTGTCGCCCGACCTGTTGGCGGAGATAAAGGGAATTATCTCCGGCAAAGGGGCATCCAGTTGGCGACCATGAGCCCTCGTACCGCCCGGAGAATCACGGAGCGAGCGACCGCCTCATCGCCCAGACGAGCACGGCCCAAGCACGCAAGGGTTGGCTTCATATTTGCTTGTTCATGTTTTCCGATAAGTTTCAGGATGCCCCCCGGCTTCGCCGGGGGACCGAACCAGGGTGACACGACGTCCTCGCACCGGGACCCCGCTCACGGGGTACGGCTCAAACAGCACCATCCCAGCAGACCAATAGGAGCCCCTATGCCTCGCATCATTCGCAACCGCCTCGCCCTCGCCCTCCTCGGCCTGTCCCTGACCCTCTGCCCCTTCGCCGGGCGGGCCTCGGCCCAGGCGACCGGCGACCGCACCGGGTCCATGACCGGGACCGACTCCGGCACGACGGCCACCCGGACTGACCGGGACGACGACGGCTTCAACCCCGGCTGGCTGGGACTCATCGGGTTGGCGGGCCTGGCGGGCCTCATGCCCAGGAAGAACCACGCGGTGACCACCCACCGCACCGGCGATACGTCCTCTCGCTGAGGCCGGGCGGCGGAACGGCGCGGTAATAACGCCCGCGGAGCAGTGATGCTCGGCGGGCGTTAGCGTCGATGCGGGCGGCTCGTCGCGGCCGGGCATGCTCACCGCGACGGGGGGAGCGAATCAGGGACGGCCGATGAGGGCGAGGATGGTGTCGAAGTTGACCGGCTTAACTAAATGGTGATTGAACCCGGCCGCCTTCGAGCGGTCACGTGCCTGCTCCTCCCCGTAGCCGGAGACGGCGATTAGGACCGCGTCCTTGCTCCACTCCTCTCTCCGGAGCGAGGACGCCAGTTCGTACCCGTCCATGCCGGGGAGGCCGATGTCGAGGAGCATCATCTCGGGCCGCTGCTCGCGGGCCGTGACGAGAGCGTCCGGGCCGTTATTCGCCACCCAGACTTCATGGCCTGAGAGTTCGAGGAGGCGGGCCATCCCGTTCGCGGTGTCCATGTTGTCATCGACGACGAGGATACGGAAGCGGCGGGACTTCGGTGGGGTCGCTCCCCCCTTCGCATGGGATTCCGTCTCGGCCCGAACTTCGGCGGCAGGTAGACGGAGGACGAACTCGCTCCCCTTGCCGGGGCCGTCGCTCGCGGCGGCGACGGTCCCGCCGTGAAGCTCGGCCAATGACCGGACGAGCGTGAGCCCGATGCCGAGCCCTCCCTCCGACCGGTCGAGCGAGCGGTCTCCCTGGGTGAAGAGGTCGAATATCTTCGGCAGCAGCTCGGGCAGGATGCCGAGGCCGTTGTCTCGGACGCGAAAGACCACCTCGTCCCCTTCGACTCCGGCGATGAGCTGGATACGACCCCCGAGCGGCGTGTACTTGGCCGCGTTCGTGAGCAGGTTCACGAGAATCTGCTCAAGCCGGGTCGTGTCGGCCTCTAGTCTCAAATCGGTCGACGTGTACGAGAGGAGCATCTCATGCCTCCGCTCCTCGACGATGGGCTTCACGGCTTCGACCGCGTGGCGGATGACCGGGGCGGCGTCGATGAGCTCCTTCTGGAGCTGGATCTTGCCTTCGGTGATGCGGGCGACGTCCAGCAGGTCGTTGATGAGGTGGGCGAAGTTGCCGACCTGACGGGCGGTGACGTCCCGGCTCCATTCGAGGGCTTCTTTCGAGCCCGAGCGAGAGGCCACCTCGACGGCGTTCCTGACTGCGGCGAGCGGGTTCCTGAGCTCATGGGCGAGCATCGCGAGGAACTGATTCTTGTGCCGGTCGGCGTCGGCGAGCTTGGCCGCATCCTGCTCGGCCCGGTCTCGTGCCTCGTGGGCCGCCGCGAGCAGCCCCTCGCGTTCGACTTCGAGCCGCTTGCGTTCGGTGATGTCCTGGATGGCGAGGAGAATAAGCTCCCATTTGCCTTCGGGGGGGAAGCGGCGGGCGTTGAGCAGCATCGTCTTCGGGCCGATGGTCTCGAAATCGTGCTCCACCTCGAAGTCGTCGAAAAAGCTGTTCTCGGGGATGACCTCCTCCAGCAAAGTCTTAAGTGCCGGGATGTCCCACTGGCCGTCGCCCAGGTCGTAGATGAATCGGCCTTCGGTCTCGGGCGGACCGACCCGGAACATCTCGTAGAAGGAGCGGTTGGCCGACCGAACGTGGAGGTCCGCCTGGAGGATGAGCAGCGGCTCTCGCACCGTGTTGACGATGCTCTCGGCGTATCCCCTGGCCGCCGCGATGAGGTGCTCGTTCTGCCGACGTTCCGTGATGTCCCGGAAAATCATGACGACGCCGACGAGCTCTCCGTCCTCGCCCCAGACCGGGGCGGCACTGTCGTCGATGGGGAGCTCGCTGCCGTCCCTGGCGATGAGGACCGTGTGATTGGCGAGACCGCGGACGAGCCCCGTGTCGATGACCTTCCTCACCGGCTGCTCGATGGGCTTGCGGGTCTCTTCGTTGAGGATGCGGAAGATGTCTTCCAAGCGTTTCCCGTGGGCCTCGTCGGACGTCCATCCGGTCAGCGTCTCGGCGACGGGGTTCATGAAGGTGATGAGGCCTTCAGGGTCGGTGGTCAAGACCGCGTCGCCGATGGCGGCGAGCGTGACCTGATACCACGAGGCGGCCTTCGGGTCCGACGAATCGCCCGCTCGTGATGCAGTCGAATTCGTCATAGGTCGGCTTCTTTTACGGGGATGAGAGACGCATCACGGTACGGAGTTCTCAAAGGCTTGTATCATCGGCTGTCAATCGGCCATTGGCAAGCTGAGACGACCCAGCTCCAGTCACCGTTAGGGGGCCGTGGCGAACATAAAGAGCATTCTACGACGCAGGCCGCGGCCTAGTCTTGGGCCCATCGCACCGCCTTCGGGGCGGGTAGGATCTTCTCCGATCCGCCAGGCCTCGCGAGGCGAATCGTCCGTCCCGGCGGGCCCGCCGGCGACGGCTTCCGCGAGCCTAACAACCGCGAGGTTGGCCGATCGCCGCGTCAGCTCGCGGCCGGGGCCTCGGCCGGGTGGGTGGTCGGGACGACGCGGATGACGACGGACTTCGACGACGGGGTGAGGCTTTCGGGGTCGACGTCGTCGACGGCGACGAGGGGGTTGGTCTCGGGGTAGTAGGCGGCGGCGGAGCCCTCGGGGATGTCGTGGACGACGACGGCGAAGCGCGGGGCGACGCGGGTCTCGCCCTTGTGCTCGCCGATCAGGTCGACGACCTGGCGGTCGACCAGGCCCAGGCGCTCGACGTCGCTCGCGTTCAGGAAGACGACGCGGCGGGCGTTGTGGACGCCGCGATAGCGGTCGTCGTACCCGTAGATCGTCGTGTTGAACTGGTCGTGGCTGCGGATCGTCGCCAGCAGGAGCCGGCCGGGGGTGCGGGCGTCCGCCGGGATCGGCGTGGTCATGAACCGGGCCTTGCCGGTCGTCGTGATGAACCGGCGCTCGGCGAGACCGAGATGACGACTGCCGACATTCCAGGCGTCGATGGAAATAATCCGGAACACAGCGGCACGAAATCGGACCGGTCTATCTCGTCGCACCGATGGTCGATAGCTTGGAGAGGGAGCCCCGACCCGAGGGCGGGCTTCGGGGCGGCCCGAGCGGCGTTGCAGAGACCCGGGACCTGTCCCGGGCGGAAGGGGTCGATGAACGACGTGACCCGCATCCTCTCGGCCATCGAGCCGAACGACCCCCAGGCCGCCGACCGACTGCTGCCGCTGGTCTACGGCGAGCTCCGCAGGCTGGCCGCCCGGCGGCTGGCCTGCGAGAAGCCGGGCCAGACCATCCAGGCCACGGCGCTGGTCCACGAGGCCTACGTGCGCCTGGTCGGGTCGGAGGACCCGGGCTGGGACGGCCGGGGCCACTTCTTCGCCGCCGCGGCCGAGGCGATGCGCCGCATCCTCGTCGAGAACGCCCGCCGCAAGCGGGCCGAGAAGCACGGCGGCCTCCTGGAGCGGCGGGGCCTCGACGAGGTCGACATCGCGGCCCCGGCCCCCTCGGAAGAGCTCCTGGCCCTCGACGAGGCCCTGGCCAGGCTCGAAGCCGAGGACCCGCCGAAGGCCCGGCTCGTGAAGCTCCGCTACTTCGCCGGATTCTCCGAGGAGGACGCCGCGAACGCCCTCGGGATCTCGCGTGCGACCGTCCAACGCCATTGGCGTTACGCCAAGGCGTGGCTGCACGGCGAACTTCGGGGAGCCGAGGCTGACGGGGAGAATCCCGAAAATCCGCCCGCCCGGTGATGCCGGCGGGCCGCGGATTTCGCATACCCCTCCAGACGGGTCATGCGGCGACGGGGGCTTTGAGCGATGGAACCGACGGCTCCGAACATCGAAGAGATCTTCTTCGCGGCCCTGGAGCAGGAGAGCCGGGCGGCTCGCGCGGCGTTCCTGGATCGGGTCTGCGGCGACAAGGAGCTTCGGCGACGCGTCGAGCGGCTCCTGTCCCATGACGCCCTGGCGAGCGGTTTCCTGGAGGCTCCGGCCTCCTCGCCGACGGGGACCGCCGACCCCACCTCCCGCCTGGCCGCCGACGAACCCGGCGCGGCCATCGGGCCCTATCGGCTGCTGGAGGCCCTCGGCGAGGGGGGCATGGGCGTCGTCCACGTCGCCGAGCAGTCCGAGCCCGTCCGACGCCGGGTGGCCCTGAAGGTCATCAAGCCGGGGATGGACTCCAGGCAGGTCATCGCCCGGTTCGAGGCCGAGCGGCAAGCCCTGGCGATGATGGACCACCCCAACATCGCCAGGGTCTTCGACGGCGGGATGACCCCCGCGGGCCGGCCCTACTTCGTGATGGAGCTGGTCCGCGGCCTGCCCATCACCGAGTACTGCGACCGCGAGGAGCTCACGATTCCCGAGCGTCTGGAGCTCTTCACGCTGGTCTGTCGCGCGGTGCAGCACGCCCACCAGAAGGGGATCATCCACCGCGACCTGAAGCCCTCCAACGTCCTCGTCACGATCGTCGACGGCGTGCCGACGCCGAAGATCATCGATTTCGGAGTGGCCAAGGCCGTCGGCCATGCCCTCACCGACAAGACGCTCTACACGGGCTTCCACCAGTTCGTCGGCACCCCGCTCTACGCCAGCCCCGAGCAGGCCGGGCTCTCGGGGGCCGACGTCGACACCCGTAGCGACGTCTATTCGCTCGGAGTCCTGCTCTACGAGCTCCTGACCGGGACGACGCCCTTCGACTCCGAGACGCTCAGGCGGGCGGCGTTCGACGAGATGCGTCGCATCATCCGTGAGGAGGAGCCGCCGAAGCCCAGCACGCGGCTCAGCACGCTGGGCGAGCGTCTCACGACCGTCTCGGCCCAGCGGAAGGCCGACCCCAAGCGGCTCGGCTCGTCGGTGAAGGGCGAGCTCGACTGGGTTGTGATGAAGGCCCTGGAGAAGGACCGGGGCCGCCGCTACGAGACGGCCACCGACTTCGCCGCCGACGTCCTGCGGTACTTGACCGACCGCCCGGTCGAGGCATGCCCGCCGTCGCCGTGGTATCGCTTCCGGAAGTACGCCCGCCGCAACCGGGCCCTGCTCGCGGCCGGCACGGCGGTCGGCCTGGCCCTGGCTGCGGGCACCGTCGCCAGCACCTGGCAGGCGGTCCGGGCGGCGAGGGCCGAGCGGAGGGCCGAGGCGCGCTCGTCCGAGGCGCGGCGGGCCGTCGACGAGATGTACAGCCAGGTCGCCGAGCGTTGGCTGACGGACCGGGCCTCGCTCACGGCCCTCCAGCGGGAGTTCCTCGAGAAGGCCCTGGCCTTCTACCAGAGGTTCGCGGCGGAGGAAAGTTCCGACCCCGAGGTCCGCTACGAGGCGGCCCGGGCGCTGTACCGTGTCGGGAGGATCCAGACCAAACTGGGCCGGCACGCGGAGGCCGAGGCGACCTGGCGCGAGGTCGCCGCCCGGGGGACCGAGCTTGCGCGTCGCGACCCCGGCCGGCCCGAGGCCCTCTTGCTGCTAGCCGAGGCCCGGGTCAGGCGGGCGTATGTGGTCCTCCATACCGGCTGGGAGGAGGGGCGGGAGGCGGCCGTGAAGATCGAGGGAGGCGGCATCCAACTCGCCCCCGTCGACGCGGATGCCAAGCGAACCGAGGTCGGACGCGAGCTGCTCCAGGCCGGGCGAGAGCTGGCGCAGGTAAGTTCCGCCCGTCGCGGAACCCCGGACGACCGGCGGAGGCTCGCCGAGACCTACCAGCTCCTGTGCTCCCTGCAGACCCGGGTCCGTCAATTGCCCGAGGCCGACGCCGCGTTGCGCTCGGCCCTCGAGGTCTGGGAGGCTCTCGTCAAGGACGATCCGACCGAGTTCGACCATCGCGCCGGCCTGGCGCGGGCCCACGCCACGAGGGGCATGCACCACGTCTGGTGGGGTCTGGAAAACGAGAAGGCCGAGGCGGCGTTGCGACTGGCCGACACCCTGCTCTCAGAACTCCTGAAGCAGCGACCCGCCGAGGCGCGGGTCCGAGACACCCTCAGCGAGGCCCTGACCAACCTCGGCCAGGTCCTGCACCGGACCAAGCGATTCGCCGAGGAGGAAACGGTCGAACGCCGCAGCCTGACTCTGGCCGACGGCCTGGCGTCCGAATTTCCCGAGGTCCCCGACTATCAACGTTCCCTGGCGATCTCCCTGACGAATCTCGCTCAGACGATCGCCTTCGCCGGCCGGCCGGACGACCCCGAGCGCCAGGCGCTTTGCGCCCGCGCCGTGGGGATCGGTCAACGGCTGGTGGACCACCACCCCGGAGTGGCCGAATACCACTTTCAGTGGACGGACGACCTGGTGCATCTGGCGCTCGCGTTCCGCGCCCTGGACAAGCCCGAGGAGGTGCGCCGGGTGGCGGAGCAGCTCCTGGCCCTGACCAAGGAGTTTGCCGCTGCCCACCCCGGGCTGATCGGCGCCCGAACCCGACGCGTGGACGTACTGTTGCTACTCACGGAGGTCCTGCTTCGGCTGGGCGACCTCGACGCGGCGGGCCGTGCTGGCGAGGAATGGGCGTACCTGGTCCTCCATGACTTCTCGGAACAAGACCGCGGGCCGGATCGACTAGGTGGGCTCGTGCTGGAGATCACCGGTCTTATGATCCAGGCCGCGCAGAGCCAGGAAGTCGACGCGACATACGCTACGCCTTCCTGGCGTGAGGCCTACACTCAGGGGATTCTCCTCCGTGCCCGGGCGCTCGTCAAAGGAGCCGGCCACCTGGCCCGGGACGACGCCAAAACTCTCCGCGTTCTCGCCGACGTCCTCACCGCGGCACCCGAAGGCATGCGTGACCCACGGCTTGCCCTGACCTGGGCGGAGAAGGCTGTTTCGCTCGAGCCGGGGGACGACATGGCCTCGCAGTCGCTCGGTTGGGCGCAGTACCGCGCCGGGGATTGGAGGGGATGCATTCGAACCTTGAACAAGCTGAAGGACGCCGAGAGCACCGACTTCTTCCTCGCGATGGCCCACTGGCGGCTGGGCGAGCCGGGCCAGGCCCGCGAGGTGTACCGGCGGGCCGACGAATGGCTCACGGGCTATGAGAAGGGCTGGCATGGTCAGGCCTATCCCCTACCGTCGATGTTGCGGGCCGTCCGGGCCGAAGCCGCGGCCCTGCTCGGGGTGGCTCCGCCTCAGGAGGAGGCCTCGCAGGAGCCGCCGGATTGAAGGGCTCGCCGGCAGGTGAGCCGAGTCAGCTGACGCGATGAAGCCGGCCGCGGGGATGGTCCCTGCGGCGAGAGGAACCCCTGCGGAGCGAGGTCGGGCTCCGCAGACGCCCGGGGTGCGCGCCGCGCGCACTCTCCGGGCGCAGCCCACCGACCCCGAGGAACCTAGCCATGTGGACGTCGTTCTCGTCGCCGCGCCATCGCCATTCCCAGCGCCTCCCGGGCCCTCGGCGGGCGCTGCGTCCCATCTTGACGACCCTCGAAGGGCGAATCGTCCTGTCCGTCGCCTTCGATTCCGTCCTCACGGTCGGCAACGACACCGCATCCATCTCGCTCACGGACAGCGCCGTGGACGCGGCCGGGAACACCTACGTCACGGGCAACCTCCAGGCGACGATGGACTTCGACCCGGCGAACGTCCGCGCCGACGGCTCCGACATCCTCTCCCCCAGGGGCACGTCGGACGCCTATGTCGCCAAGTACAACGCCGACAACTCGTTCGCCTGGGCTAGAAGCCTGGGCGGCGATTACGTCCGGCAGTCCAACCTGGATGAGTTCGAGAAGGGCAACGGCATCCGGGTCGACGGCGCCGGCAACGTCTACGTCACCGGCACCTTCTTCGGGCAGGCGGACTTTGGGGCGTTCCGGCTCACGTCCGCCGGGGACGCCGACGCCTTCGTCGCCAAGCTCGACGGCAGCGGCGGCGTCGTCTGGGCGAAGGGCTGGGGCTCGTCCGAGCAGGACGTCGGCAACGACCTCGCCGTCGACGGCGCCGGGAACGTGATCTCGGTCGGCACCTCGGCCTACTCCGATCCCGTCAAAGGCTGGATCGCGAACGAGTCCCAGGTCCGGAAATACGGCCCGACCGGGGCGGCCGTGTGGAGCGCGTCCTTCGCCGGGCCGACCCACGGGGCTTACGGAGTGGCGACAGACGCGGCGAACAACATCTACGTGGCCGGCCGGTTCAGCGGCAACCCGGACTTCAACCCCAGCCCCAAGAAGGCGAATTACGCATCCGCATCCGGCAGCTACAGCAACTACGGGTCCGGCTACGTACTCAAGCTGACCTCGGCCGGGGCCTACGGCTGGGTCTCGGCCTTCCAGACCAGGCCGACTCAAAAGACCTCCGGCTCGGCCCTGACGATCTTCGACATCGCGGCGGACGCCGCGGGGGACGTCGCCGTCGTCGGCAACTTCCAGGGCGAGATCGACTTCAACCCGAGCGCGTCGGTCGACACCCGGCTCCCGGACACGAGGCTGGTCAACGGGTTCGTCGTCAAGCTCACGTCGAACGGCTCGCTGGCGTGGGCCAGGCACACGGGCGGCGACGGTGCCGCGGCGGTGGCCTTCGACGCGGCCGGGGCGGTGTACGTGACCGGCTGGTTCTCCTCCGCCGCGCCCGGGTTCAGCCCCGGCTTCGGCCTGCCGGACACGCCGAGCCACGGAGCCGCGGACGTCTACCTGAGCAAATACACCTCCGCCGGCAACCTCGCGTGGGCCGTGACTTTCGGCGGGGCCGGTCCCGACGCCGGTCATGGGCTCTCGGTGGACGCCTCCGGCATCATCTACCTGGCCGGCCTCTGGGGCGCGGGCACGACCGACTTCGACCCCACCCTGCAGGGCACCCAGGAAAGGACCAACACGGCCTTCGGCGACCTCTTCCTCCTCAAGCTGAGGCAATCGTGACACCTCGGGGCGACGCCGCTGCACGATCGGTCTCCAAGCGGCTGGACGAGGCCTCCTCCTCATTCCGCGTGATCCGCATCCACCACGACGACATCGCCCGCGACGAGTTGAAAGCTCTGCGGCGGACCGACCTGCCGCACAAGGTGCGCGACCTCATCGAGATGGTCGCGCTATCCGACCCCGGACGGCCCGCGCATTCCGCGACGCCCGCCGGAGCCCCGGGGCCGGCCGGCGATCGCCGCGTCAGCTCGCGGCCGGGGCCTCCGTGGGGTGGGTGGTGGGGACGACGCGGATGACGACGGACTTCGACGACGGGGTGAGGCTTTCGGGGTCGACGTCGTCGACGGCGACGAGGGGGTTGGTCTCGGGGTAGTAGGCGGCGGCGGAGCCCTCGGGGATGTCGTGGACGACGACGGCGAAGCGCGGGGCGACGCGGGTCTCGCCATTGTGCTCGCCGATCAGGTCGACGACCTGGCGGTCGACCAGGCCCAGGCGCTCGACGTCGCTCGCGTTCAGGAAGACGACGCGGCGGGCGTTGTGGACGCCGCGATAGCGGTCGTCGTACCCGTAGATCGTCGTGTTGAACTGGTCGTGGCTGCGGATCGTCGCCAGCAGGAGCCGGCCGGGGGTGCGGGCGTCCGCCGGGATCGGCGTGGTCATGAACCGGGCCTTGCCGGTCGTCGTGATGAACCGGCGCTCGGCGGCGGGGTTGATCAGGGTGAAGCCGCCGGGGCGGCGGACCCGCTCGTTGAAGTCGTGGAAGCCGGGGATCGTCCTCGCGATCAGGTCCCGGATCCTGTCGTAGTCCGCCGCGAGCGCGTCCCAGTCGACGGGGTCGGTCGCGCCCAGGACGGCCTTGGCCATCTGCGCCACGATCCAGGGCTCGCTGCGGAGCAGGGGGGAGCCCGGCGTCAGGCCGCCGTGCGAGGCGTGGACGACGCTCATGGAGTCCTCGACCGTGACGAACTGCCGGCCCGAGGGCTGGTCGTCCAGCTCGGTGCGGCCGAGGCAGGGGAGGAGCAGGGCCTCGCGGCCGACGGTCAGGTGGCCCCGGTTCAGCTTGGTGGCGACGGAGGCCGTCAGCCGGCACCGCGCGAGGGCCTCGGCCGTGTAGTCGGTGTCGGGCGAGGCGACGGCGAAGTTGCCCCCCATCGCGAAGAAGACCCCCACCTTCCCCTCGTGCATCGCCCGGATCGCCTCGACCACGCTGTAGCCGTGCTCGCGCGGGGGGTCGAAGCCGAAGACCTTCGCCAGCCGGTCCAGGAACCCGACGGACGGGCGCTCGAAGATCCCCATCGTCCGGTCGCCCTGGACGTTGCTGTGGCCCCGCACCGGGCAGGCCCCAGCGCCGGCGCGGCCGACGTTGCCGCGCAGCAGGAGCAGGTTCACGATGGCCTGCACGTTGGACACGCCGTGGCGGTGCTGGGTCGTCCCCATCCCCCAGCAGGCCATCACGCGGTCGGACGAGACGTAGATGTCGGCCGCCTTGCGGATCGCCTCGCGGTCGACCCCGGACGATCCCAGGATCGCGTCCCAGGGGGTGGCGTCGAGGTCGGCCAGGAACTCGTCGAAGCCCGACGTATGGTCGCGGATGAACGGGAGGTCGATCACCTCGCCGGGGCTCCGGCGCTCGGCCTCCAGGACCTCCTTCATGATCCCCTTGAGCAGCGCCACGTCGCCGCCGATCCGGACCGGCAGGAACATCTCAGCGATCGCGGTGCCGCCGTGGAGCATGTCCATGGGGTGCTGGGGGTGCGCGAACCGTTCCAGCCCACGCTCGCGGAGGGGGTTCACCACCACGATCCGGCAGCCCCGCTTGGCGGCGTTGGCCAGGGTCGTCAGCATCCTCGGGTGGTTCGTGCCGGGGTTGTGGCCGATGATGAAGATGGCGTCGGCCAGCTCGAAGTCGTCGAGCGTGACCATCCCCTTGCCCACGCCGAGCTGCTCCTGCAGGCCGAAGCTCGTCGACTCGTGGCACATATTCGAGCAATCGGGCAGGTTGTTGGTGCCGAATCGCCGCGCGAAGAGCTGGTACAAAAACGCGGCCTCGTTGCTCGTCCGCCCCGAGGTGTAGAAGACGGCGTCGTCGGGCGAGCCCAGCGCCTTCAGCTCGCGGGCGATCAGGGCGAAGGCGTCTTCCCAGGAGATCGGCTCGTAGTGGTCGGCGCCCGGCGCGAGGTGCATCGGGTGCGTGAGCCGGCCCTGGTCCTCCAGCCAGTGGTCGTCCTTCGCGCGGAGCTGGTCGATCGACCACTTGCGGAAGAACTCGGGCGTGACGCGGCGGCGGGTGGCCTCGGCGGCGACCGCCTTGACGCCGTTCTCGCAGAACTCGAAGGTCTCGCGGCGATCCTGGCCGGCCTCGGACCAGGCGCAGCTCGGGCAGTCGAAGCCCTCGACCTGGTTGATCTTCAGCGACATCGACACCGACCGCAGCAGCCCGAGCTGGGGCAGGGCCATGGCCGTGGAGTGGACGATCGCCCCCACGCCGGCCGCCGGATGGTGGTACGGCCGGACGTCCACCGTCGACAGCTCGACCGGAGCGGTCGAGGACGCGGCCTCGACGCCCGACGTCTCCGGACCCGAGGCACTCTCGGCCGTCCCGATCGGCGTCTCCCCGTGGTCCGCCATGAGCGATCTCCTCGAAAGTTCAGACCCGGGGGTCGACCCGCCCCGGGTGGGTGTAGACGTTGAAGTGCTCGCCGCGGAGGAAGCCGACCAGGGTGATCCCCAGCCGGTCGGCCACCGAGACCGCCAGGCTCGACGGCGCCGACACGGCGCAGACGATCGGCAGGCCGGCGACGGCCGCCTTCTGCAAGATTTCGAAGCTGGTCCGCCCGGAGACGAGCAGGATGCGGGTCGACAGCGGCAGCTCGCCGTCGAGGAAGGCCCGGCCCACGAGCTTGTCCACGGCGTTGTGGCGGCCGACGTCCTCGCGGGCCGCCAGCAGCCGGCCGTCGACGTCGAACAGGCCGGCGGCGTGCAGGCCGCCCGTCCGGTCGAACGCCCGTTGCGAGCCCCGGAGGGCGTCGGGGAGGCCCAGGAGCGCCGAGCGGCCGACCGTCGGCCCGGGCGCGACCGGGCCGCAGAGCACCGCCACCTGGTCGAGGGCCGACTTGCCGCAGATCCCGCAGCTCGACGTCGCGAAGAAGTTCCGCTTCAGGGCCGAGCCGTCGAACGGCCGGGTCAGGGCGACCTGGACGACGTTGCAGCCGCGCGACGGCGTCGCGTCCGGCGGTAGGACCTCGTCCTCGGGGCCGATCAGGCCCTCGGTGCGGAGGAAGCCGACGGCCAGTTCGAAGTCGGAGCCGGGCGTGCGCATCGTCACGGCGACGGCGGTCGGCTCCTGGCCGGGGCCGCTCGCGCGGATCTCCAGCGGCTCCTCGACGGCCACCCAGTCGTCGCGCTCGACGGGGCCGCCCGGGCCGTCGGCCCGCACGGCCACCCTCGCCACCTCGCGCGCGGGCCGGGGCGGGCCGCGACGCGGGACCTCCGCCGGCTTTGCAGACCTCTCGTCGATCATCGCCGCTCCGACCCGAAGCTCACGACCCTTCCCGACCGGGCCCGCGCGGTCGCGCTTTCGGAAGAGGGCCCAGCCAGGATCATAGCAGGGCCGAGGGCGCGGGCCAACCTTCCCGGTTTCCCCCTTGTCGACGCCGGGCCGGGGGATACCTGAACGGTGGGCGCCGCGCTTCGACGCGCCGCGGCCCGCCGCTTGCATGAACACCGACCCGAAGGCGCGTCCGAACGCGCCGCCGCCTCGCCCCGAGGATCGCCCCATGAGCACCGACCCGCGCGCGAAGGACCCGAGCCCGACGGACGCCGACCTGGACCTCGAGACCGACTCGCGGTTCCCGTCCGGCCCCTGGGTCGGCTACTTCCTCCAGGCCGAGCTCCCCCCCGGCAAGCACGGGATGGAGCTACGCCTGACGTTCAAGAACGGCGTGATGACCGGCGAGGGCCGCGACCTCATCGGCGACTTCCTCATCCGGGGCCGGTATCAGGTCGAGGACGGCAAGTGCTGGTGGACCAAGCGGTTCCTCGGCAAGCACGACGTCTCGTACCAGGGGTACAACGAGGGCAAGGGGATCTGGGGCACCTGGGAGATCCCCCCCTCGTGGAAGGGGGGCTTCTACATCTGGCCCGAGGCGATGGGCGACCCCACGAAGCAGAAGCTCCAGGAGTCGATCGACGAGCCCTTCAACGACTTCATCGACGCCGATGCCCCGGCCGCCGAGCTGTCCATCGCCGGGGCCGACCTGGAGCCCCAGGCCGACGAGCCGCTGCCGACCTGACCCGGGCGGCCGTTACCCCGGGGATCGGCCCGCGTCCAGCCGCATGGTCATGGTGACGACGTTGCCGCGCGAGTTGTGCGACACCTCGTCCATGAACGTGCGCATGAGCATCAGGCCCCGCCCGCCGACCCGCTTCAGGTCTTCCGGCTCGACCGGGCGGCCGGCGCAACGAACGTCGAAGCCCGGCCCCTGGTCCTCGATCTCGAAGACGGCCGCGCGGCGGTCGAGCACGACGCGGACGCGGATCCGCCGCGACCGATACGGCTCCTGCACGCGGCGGGCGGCGACGTGGGCGTGGAAGGCCGCCTCGTCCTCCCGCCGCAGTTCCGAGCCCAGTTCGAGGTTGCCGTGGAAGAGGGCGTTGAGCAGGGCCTCCTGCAAGGCGACCCGCAGCCGGATCCGCGCCGAGCGGTCGAGCAGCCCGAGCCCGGCGACCTCGTCGACGAGCACCTGGGCGAGCATCGAGGCCAGCTCGGGGTCGTTGTCCAGCTCGTAGGTCGACGCCTGGCTCCGCATCCCCCGCGCCAGGCGGTGGCGACGCAGGTCGAAGGCGAAGGCGTCCAGGGCGCGGCGGAGCGTCGGCGTCAGGTCCTTGTCCAGCCGCGACTTGGGGAGGTAGTCGGACGCGCCGGAGCGGAGCGCCCGGACGGCCTCCTGCTCGCCCCCGAACGCGGTCATCAGGATCACCGGCAGGCCGGGCCGGGCCTCGTGCACGCGACGGGCCAGCTCCAGCCCGTCCATCTCGGGCATGACCAGGTCGCTGAGGAGCAGGTCGGGCGGGTCGCGTTCGAGCTCCTCCAGCGCCTCGGCGGCCCCGGGGGCGAAGCCCACGTCCAGGCCCTCGAATCCGCCCAGCAGGACGGCGATGCGGCGGCGTTCGAACTCCGAGTCGTCCACGACCAGGAGCCTCGGCGTCCTCGGTCCCTCGTCGGTCGAGGCGGCCGGCCGAGGACGCGGGCCGCATCGTTCCGTGTCGATCATCATGGGAAGCGCCCCTCCTTCCCTGGAATATCGCCCGTCGCGGCCCCCCGGCCAACTCGTCGCGCGAAAATCTCGACGCGAGCCGGCGGGGCGTCCGGGGCGGGGGCGTCCGGGGGCGGGGCTCAGGCGAACCAGGCGCGGCGGCGGGCCTGGGGGCGCTCGCCGCGGAGCCAGCGGCGGAGGTCGGCGGCGAGGTCGGCGCACGAGGCGTAACGCCGCTCGGGCTTCTTGGCGGTCGCCCGGCGGCAGATCTCCGCCAGCGGCCGGGGGACGCGCGGGTCGACGACGGCCGGGCAGGGGGGCTCGTGGGCCGCCGCGCGGGCGAGCACCGACGACGCCGGGCCCTCGAACGGCGGGCGGCCGCAGAGCAGCTCGTACAGGACCGCGCCCAGGCTGTACTGGTCGCTCGCCGGCAGGGCCTCCGGGCGCTCGCCGGCCAGCTGCTCGGGGGCGAGGTACGCCGGCGTGCCGACGATCGACCCGGGCGCCGAGGCCGACGCGGGGCCGGCCGAGTCCGGCCGGTGGGCGATCCCGAAGTCCATCAGGTGGACGCCCCCCCGCGCGTCGATCCGGACGTTGGCCGGCTTCACGTCGCGGTGGACGATCCCCAGGCCGTGGGCGTACGCCAGCGCCTCCGCCAGGTCGGCGACGACCTCCGCCCCCCGGCGGTGCGAGAGCCGGCCCTCGGCCAGCACGTCGGACAGGCCCCGGCCCTCGATGAGGTCCAGCGCCAGGTAGAGCCGGTCGCCGTCGCGGCCCGCCTCGTAGATGGAGACGATGCCCGGGTGCTTCAGCCGGGCCAGGGCGCGGGCCTCGCCCAGGAACCGCTCCTGCGCCCGCGACGAGCGCGGGGCCTCGTCGCGCATCAGCTTGAGGGCCACCTGACGCTCCAGCGTCGGGTCGAACGCGCGGTAGACCGTGGCGTGCCGGCCCTCGCCCAGCAGGCTCATGATCCGGAACCGGGCCAGGCCCCGCTCGTCGGCCCCCTCGGCGGCCCGACGCTCCAGGTCCAGGTGCCTCGGCGCGGCGAACACCGCCGTCCGCGAGGCGTCGGCCCCCGCGCCCCCGCCCAGGGCCGGGACGTTGTACGAGCTCTCGTTCCACTCGAAGCCCGAGGCCGCCTCGGCCAGGTCGTCCCAGGGCTCGTCGAAGTCCCCCCCCGGGTCGAACGCGCCGACCCGGAACTCGCCGCTCTCCGGGGCCGGCGCCGCGGTCCCGGTCGTCGGGACGGGGCGGGCCAGCACGGCCACACCTCCCGAGCCCGACCCCGAACCGAAGCCCCGGGGGGCGGACGCGAAGGAATGCGGGCGCGAGGCGGCCGCCGCGCGTCGCGGAGCGGGCGCCGCCGCGACGGTCCAGCCCGAGTCCGACGCCGTCGGCTCGCCGGCGCGGAGCTTCGTCAGGCAGCGGGGGCAGCGGAAGATCCGGCCCAGGGGGTCGTCCCCCAGGGGCGAGAGGCGGCCGCAGGAGGGGTTGGGGCAGTGCGCGATGGTGGTCATCCTGATCTCCTTATCTCGCCCTCGGGCCGAGGCCTCCGCGCAGGGGGCGGTCCGTCGGTCCGACGCTCCGGGTACGTCCGTGTTTGCTGGAAACCTCGCGATTCGCTAAGCTGGCCAACCGTCGCTTCGGCGCGACGACTTGCGGGAACGGAAAACGCCCTGATCTCGCGACTTCTGATGATGTTGCCGACTTTAGCGGGGCGCGCGACGGCTTCGCAAGACGTCAAGCCGAAGTTTTCTCCGATCCACCCTCAAGACCGGCACGGCTTGCCCAGACTCAGGCCCCCGACGCTCGAAACCGCACGGTCTCCGACCGATCCCCCGATACGGCCGACCGAGCCACCTGGAACCTTCAACCTCAAGACGGGCCCATGACCGCCAGCATCCTGGACGAGATCGTCGAATCGAAGCGCCGCGAGGTCGCCCGCGACCGCCGCCGGATGCCCCTGGAGGAGCTGGAGGCCCAGGCCGCCGAGGCCCCCCCCGTCCGCGACTTCCGCGCGGCGCTCGACGGCAAGGGGGCGATCTCGCTGATCGCCGAGGTCAAGAAGGCCAGCCCGTCGGTCAAGGTCATCCGCGAGGACTTCGAGCCGGTCTCCATCGCCCGCGCCTACCAGGACCACGGCGCGGCCTGCCTCAGCGTGCTGACCGACGTCCCCTACTTCCAGGGCCACCTCTCCTACCTGGCGAGGATCCGGGCCTCGGTGGCGATCCCCCTGCTGCGCAAGGACTTCTTGATCGACGAGTACCAGGTCGTCGAGGCCCGCGTGGCCGGCGCCGACGCCATCCTGCTGATCGCCGAGATCCTCGACGACGCCACCATGGCCCGGCTTTTGGAGCGTGCCCGCGAGCTGGGCATGGCGGCCCTCGTGGAGTTCCACGACCCCGAGAACCTCCCCCGCGTGCTGGCCGCCGGCGCCGACCTGGTGGGGGTCAACAACCGCGACCTTCACACCTTCACCACCGACCTGGACCGGACCTTGCGCGTCCGCGACCAGATCCCCGACGGCGTCCTCCTGGTCAGCGAGAGCGGCATCCACGACCGCGCCCAGGTCGAGCGGCTGCAATCCGCCGGCGTCGACGCGATCCTCGTCGGCGAGTCCCTGATGCGCGCCCCGGACATCGGCGCGGCCGTCGAGAAGCTCCTGGGCATTTCCTGACGCCCGTCCGGCCGGCGCTTCGAAGGGAAAGATCGGGGACTCCGCGGCGCATGCCAACGGGTCGCCAGGGAAATGGTTAGGGTGCCACGGGTTCCGTGAACCCGTGGATCGGCGTCGGGCCGTTCCCGGGCCGTCGCCGAGATCCCAAGCCGGTCCACGGGTTCTCCGAACCCGTGGCACCCCGAGCCCGTCGACGGTCCCAAACCGGCGACGTTCCGCGAGGAGCCTCAAGAATCGCAACGGCGCGGCGAATGCCTTCGAACGGGGAAGGACCCGACCGAGGCCGGACGACCTCGCCGCTTGACGCGGCCGGGCCCGGGCCCCATCGTGGACGGAGACGGCGCGCGGCCCGTTGAAGGCTCGCGCCCGCCTTCGCGACGCCCCCATTCGTGCGACGACGTCCGACGACCGCGCCTCGACGCGGCCGGATCGGAGCGACCCCCCATCCAGGAGAGGACGAACATGCACGCCCGTCCGAAGGTTTCGAGCAAGTGGAAGAAGCTGGGAGGGTTCGGCCTGCTCGGCCTGGCCGTCCTGTTCGCCCCGGCGGTCATCGCCCGGTCGTTCGAGGAACCCGGCCCACCCCGCGAGCACCCCGAGGCCCCGGCCCCGCCGGCCGCCCCCGAGGCCCCGACGCCCCCCGAGCCGCCCGACGACCAGGACGAGCCCGAGGCCACCGCCGACGAACTCGCCCGGCGCATCCAGGAGCTGACCGAACGCCTGACCAACGAGGCCGCCCCCGTCGCCGAGGAGGTCCGCAAGGCGCTCGGCGAGGCCGCCTCGGCCGTCAGCGAGACCCTCAAGCGCGACGACGTCTCCACCGACGACGTGAAGGCCGCCCTCGAACAGGCCCGCGAGGAGCTGAAGCGCGCCTTCGAGGAAGGCGGCCCCGTCGACCGCCAGGCCCGCGAGGCCTTCCGCAAGGCCCAGGAAGAGCTGCGTGACAGCCTGGAAGAACCCCGCCGCGAGGCCCGCCAGGCCCTCCGCCGCCGCTTCGACGCCGAGCGCGAACGCCTCGAAGGCGCCGACAAGGACGAGGCCAAGCCCGACGCCGACATGGACGAAGACGCGGATGAAGACGAAGGCGAAGGCGACGACCTGTCCAGCGCCCGCAACCGCGTCCGCGAACTCCAGGCCCAGCTCCGCGAGGCCCAGCGCGACCTCCAGCAGAAGGAACGCGGCGGCCGCGAAGCCCGCCGCCCCGGCCCCCCCCGCGGCCGCATGGGCCCCGGCATGGGCATGGGCCCCGGCCCCCGCTTCGGCCCCGGAGGCCCCGGAGGCCCCGGCATGCGCATGGGCCCCGGCCGTCCCGGCATGGGCATGGGCATGGGCCCGGCCGCCCGCCCCGCCGAGACCGACCGCCGCCTCGACGCCCTCGAAGCCAAGATGGACCGCCTCCTCGAACAGCTTCAAGGCCCCAAGGCCGAGAAGTCCGAGCCCAAGGGCGACGACGACAAGGACGACGACGACGACGACGACGACAAGAACGAAGGCGAGATGAAGAAGGACGACGACGCGAGCCTCCGCGCCGCGCCGACGCTCCCCATCGCCTGACGGGTCCCGAAGGGGGTGAGAACGAGCCCTCGCCGCACGGATCCGGCGGGCGAGGGACTTTCCGTCTGATATCGCATAGCCCCCCCGGCGGGGGGGTGTATAGACCGGGGACATGGGTAACAGGTGTTCGGGGACATGGGTGACACATTCGGGCATCATGGC
>NZ_JAALJI010000028.1 GCF_011064595.1 Paludisphaera soli
AGGGAAATACTACCAGACCATCGCCGACCGTCAACAACCCACCGCGCGTGTTTTTGATTTTTGGTGCCCGCTTCGCTCCAAACTTCTGCGACACCTCGTTTTTCAATCCGAAGGAATTCCTCGTGCCACCTGGTGACTGGGCCTCGGTGCAGCGTCCCTCCGACTCGGTTTGTCTTTTTCATGGTACTCGCCGCGTTTCCTGAGATCCGATCCCCCGTTTCCCCTGTTTCAACCTACAGCCCCTTCCATACGGAAGCAGACTAAGGACCCGCGTGCGGTGGAACGCTCTTTTCTTGATTAGGGAGCGCCTGATCGAGCGACGGGTCATCCATTCGGCGGGCCTTTGCGTTTTCGTCCTTCCATGGAGCTTCTTTCACATACGGTTCAGGACCTTGTCTTGGTTCCAGTGGTATCGTACAAAGGAGTGTGTCGGACAGATGTTGAACGCCTTTGAGGCTGCGACATCTTTCCAGCTGATCCTCGGCTTAATCTCGGTTTTCGCCCGCAACCGACTCCGTCACCCCGCCATCGCCCCCTCCTGGTCCACGCCTCGTTCGCCGCGACGATACGTGACGCCCTGTTCGCCGTCGCTTTCGGTCGTCGCTCACTCGCCTTCGCAGGGTCGGGACGCCATGAAGCTCTCCATCGGGATCTTGATCTCGCCTCCCTCGATGAGGTTCCTGGCCTTATTGGGGGTCCTCGTTACATGCCTTGATCGGGCCTTCGCCGACGAACCCTCGCGGGGCCAGGCTCTCTACGCGAAGCAGTGCCTGTCCTGCCACGGCGCAGCCGGCGAGGGGAGCGAGGACTACCCCTACGCCCTGGTGGGGGACAAGTCCGTCAAGGAGTTGTCCAGCTACATCACCAAGACGATGCCGGAGGACGACCCGGGAACCTGCGTCGGAGAGGACGCCGAAGCGGTGGCGAGCTATATCCACGAGGCCTTCTATTCCAGCATCGCCCAGGCGCGGAACAAGCCGGCGCGGATCGAGCTTTCACGGCTGACGGTTCGCCAGTATCAGAACGCCCTCACCGACCTGATCGGCGGCTTTCGAGGGCCGATGGAGTGGGACGGTCCGAAGGGCTTGCAGGGCGTTTATTCCAAGTCGCATCAGCACTGGAAGAAGGAAGATCGGATCATCGATCGGGTGGATCCGAGGATCCAGTTCGACTTCGGGGTGAATCTCCCCGACTCGCAGGAGGTGGGTCATCGCTTCTTCATCCGGTGGGAGGGGGGGGTCCTCGCTCCCGACACGGGGGATTACGAGTTCGTGGTCAGGACCGAGCACTCGACGCGGCTCTGGATCAACGACCTGGAGAAGCCGCTGATCGACCGCTGGGTGAAGTCGGGGAACGACACGGAGTTCCGCGAGACGATTCGACTGATCGGCGGGCGGGTGTACCCGATCCGGCTGGAGCTCTCGAAGGGGAAGCAGGGGGTCGACGACAGCAAGAAGGTGACGCCGGAGCCGACCAAGGCGAGCATCGCCCTGCTCTGGAAGCGGCCCAAGGCGGTCGTCGAGCCGATCACGGAGCGCCATCTCTCGCCGAAGCGGACGCCGGAGCTGTTCGTGCTCCAGACGCCCTTCCCCCCCGATGATCGCAGCATGGGCTATGAGCGAGGGACGTCGGTCTCCAGGGCATGGGACGACGCGACGACCGACGCGGCTCTGGAGGCGGCGGCCTATGTGTCGAGCCGGCTCGACAAGCTCGCGCAGATGAAGCCGGACGCCCCCGATCGGGAGGCGAAGGTCCGGGAGTTCTGCGCGAAGTTCGTCGAGCGGGCCTTCCGTCGCCCGCTGACCGACGAGCAGAAGGCGGCGTACGTCGATCGCCGGTTCGGCGAGGGCGTGGATCTGGAGACCTCGGTCAAGAAGGTGGTGCTGGCGGCCCTGAAGTCGCCGAACTTCCTCTACCACGAGCCGAGCGGGACGCTCGACGCCTACGATGTCGCCGCGAGGCTGTCGTTCGGGCTCTGGGATTCGCTGCCCGACTCGACCTTGCTGGAAGCGGCGTCGCGCGACGACTTGAAGTCCCGCGAGAAGGTCGCAGAGCAGGCCGGGCGGATGGTGGAGGACCTGCGGACGAAGGCCAAGTTCCGGGAGTTCCTGCTCCAGTGGCTCAAGGTCGACCGCGTGACCGACCTGTCGAAGGACCCGAAGGTCTTCCCGGGCTTCGACGAGCAGATCGCGAGCGATCTGCGCACGTCGTTGGAAATGTTCCTGGAGGAGGTCTCGTGGTCGGAGGGGTCGGACTTCCGGCGCTTCCTCTCGGTCGACGAGATCCATCTGAACGGTCGGCTGGCCCAGTTCTACGGGGCCTCGCTGCCGGCGGACGCGCCTTTCCAGAAGGTCAAGCTCGGCGAGGAGCCTCGGGCGGGGCTGGTCACCCATCCTTATCTGATGGCGAGCAACGCCTACACCGCGACCAGTTCGCCGATCCATCGCGGGGTGTTCCTGACGCGGGGGGTCCTGGGTCGTTCGCTGATGCCGCCCCCCGAGGCGGTCGCGCCGCTGGCCCCCGACCTGCACGCGGGGCTCACCACGCGGGAGCGGGTGACCCTCCAGACGAGTCCCAAGGCGTGCCAGATGTGCCACACCATGATCAACTCGGTCGGCTTCGCGCTGGAGAATTACGACGCCGTGGGCCGATTCCGCAAGGAAGAGAACGGCAAGCCGATCGACCCGACGGGCGAGTACCACTCGCGATCGGGCGAGTCGGTCGTCTTCAACGGGCCCCAGGACCTGGCCAGGTATCTGGCCGAGACCGAGGAGTCTCACACCGCTTTCACCCAGCAGTTGTTCCATTATCTGGTGAAGCAGCCGATCAACGCGTTCGGACCCGAAGAGTTGAAGAAGCTGACCAAGGCGTTCGAGGAGCAGGGATTCAACATGCGACGCCTGATGGTGGACGCGATGGCGGCCTCGGCGTTGACCCCGCGGCGACCGTCGGACAACAATCAAGGGTCGGCCCCGGCCGTCGCGACGACCCCCTGATTCGCCCCCGCCTCGCGTGACACGAATCGATCCGATCATCCCCCGGCGATGCGTCGCCACGTTCCCCACGGAGACGAAACATGGCCCGGACCCGAACACGAAGGACGTTCCTACGAGACCTCGGCCTCAGCGCCGCGGCCCTGCCGTTCGTCCTGAACCTGCCGAGCCTGGGCTTCGCCGGGACGACCGCGCGGAAGAAGCGGCTGGTGGTCATGTTCAGCCCCAACGGCGTCATCCCGGACGCCTTCTGGCCGGACGAGGAAGGGGCCGACTTCAAACTGAAGGAGATCCTCACCCCGCTGGAGCCGTTCAAGGACAAGACGCTGATCCTCAACGGGGTCTGCGACAAGGTCCGGGGGGACGGCGACAATCACATGCGCGGGATGGGCTGCCTTCTGACGGGCATCGAGCTGTTCCCGGGCAACATCCAGGGGGGGTCGGATACGCCGGCCGGCTGGGCGAGCGGCCTGTCGATCGACCAGGAGATCAAGAAGAAGTATCAGGCCGACGAGGCCACGCGGACGCGGTTCGGCTCGCTGGAGTTCGGCGTGATGGTCCCCGAGCGGGCCGACACCTGGACCCGCATGGTGTACGACGGGCCGAACAAGCCGATCGCCCCGATCGACGACCCGTACCAGATGTTCTCGAAGCTCTACGGCCGGATGAAGGACCAGGAGAGCCTGAAGAGCATCCTCGACGACGTGAAGGGGGACCTCAAGAAGATCGAGTCCGCCGTGAGCGTCGAGGACCGCCGCATCCTGGAAGAGCACGCGACCTTCGTCCGCGAGATGGAGCAGGAGCTGAAGCACGACGACGGCGCCGGGCTTGATCATCCCGTGCCGGAGCTGGAGCCGGGCATCAAGACGGTCAACGACGAGATCCCCAAGATCAGCAAGACCCAGATCGACCTGATGGTCCAGAGCTTCGCGGCCGACTTCTCGCGGATCGCGACGCTCCAGTACACGAACTCGGTCGGCATGGCGAAGATGAACTGGCTCGGCGTGTCGGAAGGCCACCACGAGCTGTCCCACAACCCGGACAGCGACGCGGCGTCAGTCGAGAAGCTGATCAAGATCAACAAGTGGTTCTGCGAGCAGTTGGCCTACATGGCGAAGCGGCTCGCCGAGACGCCCGAGCCCGGCGGGCCCGGGTCGCTCCTGGACAACACCACGATCATCTGGACGAACGAGCTGGGCAAGGGGAACTCCCACACGCTCAACGACATCCCGTTCGTCCTCGTGGGCAACGGCCTCGACTTCAAGATGGGGCGGTCGCTCAAGTACAAGAAGGTCGCCCACAACCGCCTGCTGCTCTCGATCGCCCACGGCATGGGCCACACCGAGCTTACGAAGTTCGGCAACCCCGACCATTGCGGCGACGGCCCGCTGAACGACCTGACCTGATCCTTGCCGACTCCCTCCGATCGATCGTCGGAAACGGCCAGGGAGGGGCTCCCAAAGCCCCCTCCCTGGCCGTTTCCGCGCGCCCGTGGCGGTGGGTCGGCTCGTCGCCCGCGTCGAGATTGATCGGACGGCGAGGGAATTATGAAAAGCCCGTCAAGCCGGCGTCCGGCACGCGCCGGGAGTGTCGCCGCCTGCTACGATGCGACCGGAGCGGCCGGCGAGTCGTTCGGCCGATGGCGAAGCGGAGCAACATGATGCGACGGATGATAAGGCTGGCGGTCTGTCTCGGGCTCGTGGGGCGGGCGGCGACGGTCGTGGGGCAGGTCGTCCCTGAGAAACCGGCGCGGGCCGTGGAAATCGTCTGGCCGGGCCTGAAGCCCTCGGGGTCCGTGCTCCTGCCGAACGGCTGGTCGCTGAAGCCGGTGGGCCGCCAGACGCCGCTCGGCGACTTCCCGATCCTGCTCGCCGAACACCCCTCCCGGCCGATCCTCGCCATCCTCCACGCCGGCTACGGCGAGCACGAAGCCGTCACCCTCGACGCCCGCACGAGCCGCGTGATCGGGCGTGCGACGATCCCGGAAACCTATGGCGGGATGGCCTGGTCGGCCGACGGCGCGAAGCTGTTCGTGGGGGGCGGGTTCGACGACGTCGTCTACGCGTTCGACCACGCCGACGGCCTCCTCACGAACCGGCGCACGCTCTCGCTGCATGTGGGGGGCGCGCCGACCGTGGAAGACGCCACCACCCCCCTGCCCCGCTCGCGACGCGGCGCCGACGAGGCGAAGGGCGCGGTGGCCGGACTCGCGCCGTCGAAGGACGGCTCGACGCTCTGGGTGGCCGACGCCTTCGCCCATCAGGTCGTCCAACTCGATCTGAACGCCGGAAAGGCCGTCGCGGAGATCGCCCTGCCGAAAGACAGTTACCCTTACGGCCTGACGCTCGACGAGTCGCGTGGCAGACTCTACGTCAGCCTCTGGGGACGCGCCGAGGTCACCGTCCTCGAGACGGCCGGACGGATGGTCGTCGGGTCGTGGAAGACGGAGGAGCACCCGAACGAGATGCTCCTGACCAAGGGGGGCCGGTTCCTGTTCGTGGCGAACGCCAACCGCAACACGGTGAGCGTCTTCGACGCCGAGGCCGGACGACCGCTGGCGACGATCGGCACGGCGATCCACCCCAAGGCCCCTTCGGGGAGCACGCCGAACTCGCTGGCGACCACGCCCGAGGAGTCGATCCTGTTCGTGGCCAATGCCGACACCAACGACGTGGCGGTGGTCAACATCGCCGACCCCGCCCACAGCGCCCCGCTGGGTTTCATCCCCGCCGGGTGGTATCCGACCTCGGTGCGGTCGTCGCGCGACGGGAAGTCGCTCTGGATCGCCAACGGCAAGGGGACCACGTCCCGGGCCAATCGCGAAGGCCCCGCCCCGGGCGTCGCCACCCCTTCGATCCGCGAGTACATCGGCGGGCTCTTCAAGGGGACGCTCTCCACCCTCCCGACGCCCACTCCCCAGCAGATGGCGGGGTACACCAAAACCGTCTACGAGTCCTGCCCGCTGGCCGCCGAGGGGGCGGCGACGGCGTCGGGGCCGAAGGCGCCGGCCGGCAACCCCATCCCCGGCAAGGTCGGCGACCCCTCGCCGATCAAGTACTGCATCTACATCATCAAGGAGAACCGCACCTACGACCAGGTCTTCGGCGACATGCCCGAGGGGAACGGCGATCCCCAGCTCTGCCTCTTCCCCGAGGAGATCACGCCGAACCACCACGCCCTGGCCCGCGAGTTCGTCCTGCTCGACAATTTCTACGTCGACGGCGAGGTGAGCGCCGACGGCCATGAATGGACGATGGGGGCCTACGCGACCGACTTCGTCGAGCGGACCTGGCCGCTCAGCTACCGCGGCGACCGCCGCGTCCCCTACCCCGCCGAGGGCAAGCTCGACATCGCCTTCCCCTCCGGCGGATATCTCTGGGACAAGGCCAAGGAGAAAGGCGTCTCCTATCGCTCTTACGGCGAGTTCGTCTCCAAGGGCTCCGGGCCGGGCGCCGTCGCGACGACGAAGATCGAGTCGCTGAGGGGGAATTTCGACCCGGACTACCCTGTGTATGACCTGACGGTCCCCGATCAGGAACGAGCCGACCGCTTCCTCGTCGAGCTGAAGGCGTTCGAGGAGAAGGGCGAACTGCCGCGACTGATCGTGATGCGCCTGCCGAACGACCACACGTCGGGCACCCGACCCGGCGTCCCGACCGTGCAGGCGATGGTCGCCGACAACGACCTGGCCCTCGGCCGGGTGGTCGAAGGGCTCAGTCATTCGAAGTTCTGGAATGAGATGGCGGTGTTCGTGGTCGAGGACGACGCCCAGAACGGGTCGGACCACGTCGACGCCCACCGCACGGTCGCGCTGGCGATCAGCCCGTACATCAAGCGGAAGTCCGTGGACTCCACGATGTACTCCACCTCGTCGATGCTCCGCACCATGGAGCTGATCCTGGGCCTCGACCCGATGAGCCAGTTCGACGCCGCCGCCCGGCCGATGTGGGCCTCTTTCACCGAGCAGCCCGACCTCGCCCCGTATCGGCACGTCCCCGCGCGGATCGACATCAATCAGCGGAACGCCGCGGACGCCCCCGGCGCCGAGGCGTCGCTCAAGCTGGACCTGGACGAAGAAGATAAGGCCGACGACCTCGTGTTCAACGAGATCATCTGGAAGGCCGTCCGAGGGGCCGACTCCGTGATGCCGCCCCCCGTCCGCGCCGCCTTCGTCCTGCCCAAGCCCAAGCGCGACGACGACGACGACTGAACGAGGCCAGGAACGGCCGGCGCGTCGGGATCTCCCCGGCGCGGCGGCTCGTCGGTTCAGTCGGACGCCGGGGGAAGTCCCGCGGCCAGGTAGGTTTCCAGCGGCGGGCGTCGGCCCGCGTCGGCGACGGCGGCCTCGCAGGCGAGGGCCACGGCGAGCAGCGTCGACTCGTCATAGAGGCGGCCGGTCAGCGTGATCGTGGAGGGCGAAGGGTGCCCGTCGCGGTCGCGGAGCGTGGCGGGGAAGATGACCGAAGGATGGCCGGTCAGGTTCGTGATCGTCAGGTCGGGTCCGCCCCAGCCGAGGAATACGTCGACCTGCTCGAAGACGCGGGCCATCTCCTCCATGAGGAGCGTCCGCACCCGCGCTGCGCGGAGGTATTCGACGGCCGGGGTGAGCTGGCCGACACGGAACGTCTCGGGCCACTCATTCAGGCCCTCGGTGACGTGTCGGCGCGTCAGGTCGTCGAACACGGCGGCGGCCTCGGTGCCCAGCATGAGCGAGACGGCCCAGGGGGGATACTTCGTCGGCAGCTCGATGGGGACCAGTTCGAAGCCCAGCGCGCGGAGCGTCCGGGCCTCGGGTCGGTCTTCGGCGGGCTTGCCGTCGAGGCTCGGGACGCCGACCTTGATCCGGCCGACGTCGATCGTCGGCGGCCAGGCGAAGGGCCGGTCGACCGCCGTGGGGTCGAGGCCGTCGCGGCCGTGGATCGCGTCCAGGACGAGTGCGCAATCTTCGACCGATCGGGTGATGGGGCCGATCTTGTCCATCGTCCACGAGAGCGACATGCAGCCGTGGCGGCTGATCCGGCCGAAGGTCGGGCGGAGCCCCGTCGCGCCGCAGGCCCGGCACGGGGAGATGATGCTCCCCAGGGTCTCGCTGCCGATCGCGAAGCCGACCAGCCCCGCCGCCGCCGCCGAGGCCGATCCGGCCGACGAGCCGCTCGATCCCCGGCGAGGGTCCCAGGGGCTTCGGGTCATGCCGCCGTGCCAGCGGTCCCCCATCGCCAGGGCGCCCATGCTGAGCTTGGCGACCATCACGGCCCCGGCCTCTTCGAGCCGGGCCGAGACCGTCGCCTTGACGTCGATCACGCGGTCCTGGAACTGCGGCGCGCCCCAGGTCGTCGGATAGCCGGGGTGGGCGATGAGGTCCTTCGCCCCCCAGGGGATCCCGTGCAAGGGTCCGCGATAACGCCCGGCGGCGATCTCGGCGTCGGCCCCGGCCGCCTGTTTCCGGGCCAGCTCTTCCGTGAGATTCACCACGCATTTCAGGATCGGGTCGAACCGCTTGAGCCGGCCGAGGTACAGATTCGTCAGCTCGACCGACGTGACCTGCCGCGTGCGGACCAGTTCGGCCAGGCGAGCGACCGGCAGGAAGGCCAGATCCTCTTCGGAAGCGGGACGGCCGATCGGGCCCGTCGCGATCGGCGCGGCCCGGTTGCGTTCCGCCGGCCCGGCGGGCGCCAGGCCTGGCGCGGGGTTGAACTGGAGGGCGGGGAGGACGTCGTAAGCGATCTCGACCTTGCGAAGGGCCTCGAAGCGGCGGAGGCTGGAGGCGGCCGATTCGGCCACCTGGGCTCGCTCGTCGTCGGTGAACGCGACTCCGGCGATCCACTCGGCCTGGCGGACCATCTCGGCGGTGACGGCGCCCTTCTCGGCCGCCTGGGCGGCGAGGGCGCGTCGGAAGACGGGGCCGCCGAAGCCGAGGGCGGCGAGCCCCCCGAGCACCGCGCGACGGCGGATCCCCGCCGCGTCTCGCGGCCCCGATCCGGGCTCGACGCATCCCTCGCTCATGGCGGCGACCTCAGGGCCTCGCGGCCGGTTCGAAGAGCTTCTCTTCCTTGCGGACGATCTTGTCGGTGATGGCGTAGATCTGGCCGGGCTCGCGCTCGGGCAGTTCGTACATCACTTCGAGCATCAGGTTTTCCATGATCGACCGCAGCGCCCGCGCGCCGGTGCCTCGGGCCTTGGCCAGCTCGGCGATGGCGTGGATGGCGCCTTCGGTGAATTCCAGCTTCGCCCCGTCCAGGTGGAACAGCACCTGATACTGCTTCGTCAGGGCGTCCTTCGGCTCGCGTAGGATGCGGGCGAGGTCGGCGATGGAGAGCTGGTCGAGGGTCGCGATGATCGGCAGCCGGCCGATCAGCTCGGGGATCATGCCGTAGCGTTCCAGGTCCTCAGGCGTGACCTGGGCGACCAGCTCGTTGCGCTCCAGCTCGCGGTCCTGCTGGGCCTCGCTCCCCCGGCCGAAGCCGATCATCTTGCGGCCCAGCCGCTTGCCGATGATCTCTTCCAGGCCGACGAACGTGCCGCCGCAGATGAAGAGGATGTTCGAGGTGTCGACCTGGAGGTACTGCTGCTCCGGGTGCTTGCGGCCCCCCTGGGGCGGGACGTTGGCGACGGTCCCTTCCAGGAGCTTGAGCATGGCCTGCTGGACGCCCTCGCCCGACACGTCGCGGGTGATCGAGACGTTCTGGCTGGTCTTGCCGATCTTGTCGATCTCGTCGATGTAGATGATGCCCTTCTCGGCCGCGGCGATGTCGTAGTCGGCCGCCATGACGAGCTTGAGGATCAGGTTCTCGACGTCCTCGCCGACGTAACCGGCCTCGGTCAACGTGGTCGCGTCGCCGATGGCGAAGGGGACGTGCAGCCGTCGGGCGAGGGTCTGTGCCAGGGCCGTCTTGCCGCAGCCTGTGGGGCCGATCAGCAGGACGTTGCTCTTGGCGACCTCGACGTCCTGGAGGTCGGGGTCGGTGATCTCGCCGCCGAGCACGCGCTTGTAATGGTTGACGACGGCGACGGCCAGCGTCTTCTTGACGTTCTCCTGGCCGATGATGTAATCGTCGAGGTGCGCGACCAGCTCGCGCGGGGTGGGGAGCTTCTCGATCTGGGCCTTGGCGCGCTGATGCTGCTGAAAGATCCCCTCGCACACGTCGACGCACTGGCTGCAGATGTGGGCGATCTCATGGCCCTGCGCGACGGCCTGGAGCGCCTTGCCCTCGATCATCGGGCCGGCCTCGGAACCGGGCCGTCCGCAGAAATCGCAGGCCATCGGGATCGGCCCGGCGGGCGTACTGCCTTCACTCATGATCTTCGAACTCATCCCTTCGCGTGGTGGTCGAGCTTTTTCCGGGCGGTGATTGTCTCATAACGGGCCCGCTTCCTCCTAGAGGAACGATCCGGGCCGGCGTCCCCGAGGTTCCGTCCGACCTTCGACTTCCGCCTTATCGGCGAGCCGGCTCGGGGATCGTGAACCCGAGCGGCCCCCGCCCCGACCGCCAAGAGGGAGCATCCCCGTGCCTCGACGCGACGACACCGACCTGGCCGTGGGCCTCCGGGCGCTCCGCGAAGGCCTCGTCGACCAGGGGGCCCTGCTCGCGGCGTTCGAGACCTGGGAGCGAGAGCCCGAATCCACGCTGGTCGACGTGCTCCGCCGTCAGGGAAGCCTCGCCCCCGACGACGCGGCCCGACTGAGCGACGAGCCCCCCGCCGACCTGACGATCGGCCTGCCCTCGGCGACGGTGGGCTACGCGGGGCCCCCCCCGGGCGACGGTGGAGGCGGTTCGACGGTCCCGCCGATGGACCGCTACCGGGTCCTCGGGCTGCACGCCCGGGGAGGCCTCGGCGAGATCTACACGGCGCTCGACACCGAACTCGACCGCCGGGTCGCCCTCAAGGAGCTTCAGCCCCGCCACGCCCACGACGAGATGAGCCAGCTCCGCTTCCTCCAGGAGGCCGAGATCACCGGCCGCCTCGAACACCCGGGGGTCGTGCCGGTCTACGGCCTGGGCCGACACCCCGACGGCCGGCCTTATTACGCCATGCGATTCATCGAGGGGGAGACGTTCCAGGCGGCCGTCGATCGGTTCCACCGCGGCGAAAAGGCCGCCCGTCCCGAGGAACGTGAGCTGAACTTCCGGCGGTTGCTGCGATCCGTCGTCGAGGTCGGCTTCGCGCTCGGCTACGCACACAGCCGGGGGGTGGTCCATCGCGACGTGAAGCCCGAGAACATCATGCTCGGGCGCTTCGGCGAGACCCTGCTGGTCGACTGGGGGATAGCCAAGTCGCTCGACTTCCCGGACCCCTCCCCCCTGCCCCTCTTCGACGGGCCGGCGCGCGAGGTCCCCTACATGACCCGTCCCGGCTCCGCGATCGGCACCCCGCAGTACATGAGCCCGGAACAGGCCGAAGGGGACGCCGACCGGATCGGCCCGGCGAGCGACGTGTACGGCCTGGGAGCGACGCTGTACTACCTGCTCGCCGGCCGGCCGCCGTTCGTCGGCACGGACGTCGAGGCGATGCTGGTGCAGGTCCGGCGCGGCGTCTTCCCGTCCCCGCGACGCGTCCGCAAGACCGTCGACGCCGATCTGGAGGCGATCTGCCTCAAGGCCATGTCGGCCCGCCCGCAAGATCGCCACGCCTCCCCCCTGGAGCTGGCCGCGGCCCTGGAAGCCTGGCTGGCGGCCATCCGCTACCGGGACGAACAGCAGGCCGCCCTCGATCAGGTCCGCGAGTCGCAGGCGAGGCTGGCGCTGGAGCGGGCGTCGACGTGCTTCAACCGGGGCCGCGAAGGCGAGGGGATGCTCTGGCTGGCCCGGGCGCTGGAGCAAGGGGCGTCGGATCGCGAGCGAGGCATCCGCGCGAGCCTGGCGGCCTGGCACCGCCGCGACCGGACGCTGGAGCGGACGTTCGCCCACGCCGGCGAGGTCCGGACGATCCGGTTCAGTCCCGACGGCCGACGCCTGGCGACGGCCGCCGCCGACGGCGCGGTGCGGATCTGGGACGTATCGCAGGGGACGCCTCTCGGGCCGACGATGCCCCACCCCCGCCCCGTCCGCGCGATGGGGTTCACGGCCGACGGCCGACGACTCCTCACGGGCTGCGAGGGGGGCGTCCTCAGGCGATGGGACGCCCTCACGGGCGAGTTGCTGGGCGAGTCGAAGGCCCTCGGCGCGGCGGTCGCGATGCTGCACCCGGCTTCCGACGGCTCGTTCCGGGCGATCCTCGATCGCGGCGCCCGGACTTGGCTCCACGACGCCGAGACGGGCGAGCCGCTCTCGTCGGGACCGACGCCGACGGGATTCGAAACCAGGACGGCGCTCGCCAGTGGCGGCGGGCTCGTCGCGTTCGCGACCGACGCGGGCGAGGTCCACTGCTGGGAGTCCGACGGCCCGCGTTGGAACGAGCCTCCTCGCCGCCATCCGGCCCCCTTGACCGCGATGGCGGTCCACCCGGCGGGCGATCGCATCCTGACGTGCTGCCGCGACGGGATGATTCGTCTCTGGGACGCGCGCGAAGCCTCGCCGGTCGCCGAGCGGCCGTATCACGACGAGATCGTCTGGGCGGGATTCAGCCCGAACGGCGAGGCGGCCGCCCTGGTCTCGAAGTTCGGCGAGGTCCGGATGCGGTCGGCCCGCGACGCTTCGACGCTGGGCGAGCCGTTCCAGCACGACGGCCGAGACGCCGCCCCCGTCTTCCATCCCGACGGCTCGCTGATCGCCACGCAGGGGCGCGACGGCCTCGCCCGGCTCTGGGACGCCGGCTCCGGCCTGGCCGTCGGCCCGCCGTTGGACCAGGGGGGGCGCGTCCAGGCCCTGGCGTTCTCGCCGGACGGCCGCCGCCTCGCCGCCGGTTGCGCCGACGGCTCGGTCCGGGCCTGGATGACCCCCGCGCCGGCGGTCGGCGACGTCGAGCGCATCGGCTGCTGGGTGCGAGTCGCGGTCGATCTGGACGTGGACCCGAGCGACGTGGTACGCCCCCTGGACTCGCTGGCCGGATGGGAGATGCGGCGACGCCTCCACGAAATGGGCGGGCCGCCGGTCAAGTAGGCGGGGCGGGCGGATATTCCGAACCGGCGGACGAACGTGTCCCGGGACGGCCCGAAGTCGCGACGTTTACAGGAACGCCCCCATGCAGATCGTCGAGGTCGGCACGCACATGGCTTACAGCATACCCTGGTTCGCCTGGATCGCGCTGGCGGCCATCGCCTGCGGCACCTTCAGCGGGGTCGTGAAGATGCTCATCATGCATCGCGAGCGGATGGCGATGATCCGGACCGGCATCGACCCGGACGCGCCGCATCGCAAGCCGGTCTTTGACGACGTGGACGCCTGACGACCCCGGCCCGGCCCGCGACTTGCGTCGATCGGGCCGGGCTGCCTTAACCGACTCAACGCCGTCGCGAATCGGCCGCCTGAGAGGCGTCGGCCATGACGACGGGCCGGCCTTCGGAGGCGTCGGGGCGGCGGTTCATCGCCACGAGTTGGCGGAACTGGGCGCGGGTCTCCGGGGTGGCCTCGGGCTCCCGGCTGGCGACCTCGGTGGCCCAGTTGGGGTAGCTCACCACCAGCTTGCTCATCAGCGAGACGAACTGGCCGGCCTCTTTCACCTGGTCTTCCAGCAATCGCTCGACCACCGGCCGGAGGGTGCGTGCCAGGGTCTTCCAGCCCTTGGAATCGACCTTCACGAAGGCTTCCAGGTCGTGCTGGACGTAAGGCTCCTTGTTCACCTCGCGGTAGTACCCGGCGCGCACGACCAGGACGACCCGGGCGTCGATCCGGGTGTTGCCGCGTGGGCTCACGAAGTTCAGGTCGGCCAGCAGGACGTGGACCTTGGCCGAGCGGACGAGGAACTGCCATGCGGCCGAGGACCCCGAGCCGTCATCGCCCTGGTAGCTGTCCGGGCCGGTCCGCTTGATCCGCACCGGCGACTCGGCCAGATCTTTCCAGAGCGCCAGGGTGATGGCGGGCTCGTTCACGAGGGCCAGGTAGAGCGAGGGGTCGCACGGGAAGGCCTCGGCCTCCCCCCTGCGGTGAAACGTGTGGTCGCGGATGACCTCGCTGACCTGCTCGCGATATTCGGCCGGGATCTGTTCGAGCGGGACCACCTGAGCCGGGTCGATCTTCGACCAGCCGATCCCCGCCCCCGCCGGGGCGTGCGTGAGGCCGACGCAGAGCGCCAGCAGCAGCCCACGCCCCAGCGCCTTGCCGATTTCCGAGCGTGATCGGTGCATCCCAGGTCCGCTCATGTGCCGCGCTCCTCAAACTCGGACGCATCGGGCGCGACGCCTCCCCGGGACTCCTTCCCGAGACCACGCCCGACTCCCCTTGACTGGATTAGGAATCGGACTCTCGCCCGCGATTCCTGACCCTCTCCCGCGTAAAACGGGCAATTTCCGATCCCGGAGAAAAGACGGGCGATCTGGGAAAACCCTGAGATCGGGCCTTTCCGGCCCCACGCGAGACCTGTCGGCAGGGGGCGTCGAAAACTGCAGTCGAATTCGAGATCGCTCTTGCCGGGTCGCCGAGACTCACTAAGATCCACCCCAAATCACGAGGACGCGCCGTCCGCCCCGGAAGGCGGGCGTCAAGTCGCGGACGCTCGTCCTTTCGATCGCCCTTCGCCGCTCGGCGAATCCTCCCGAGGTCGGCGGTTGAGACGGCAAGCGGCCGCGCCGTGGGCGCGGGAATCAAGGGAATGGGTTCCGAACAACGCAGGGAGGCCACCATGCCAGAGCGAGGTCGGGCGGGACTTTGGATCACGGGCGGCCTGGCCGTCGTCGCGGCCGGCGCGGGCTTGTACTGGGCGACGTCCGCCCGGCGGCCGGGGGCCGGAGCCAAGGCGACCGTCGAGACGGCTGCGGCCTACGGCGAATCCAGCACGACGGCCGAGCTGGTCCGGGGGCTGCGAGCCGGCGACGCACGGGCCCTGGAGGTCGTCCACAAGCGTCTGACCGCCAAGCCCGAGGACGCGCCGAAGGTCGCCGCGACCGAGTCGGAGGCCGCCGAACTGCTGGAGATCCTGACGGCCGTCCGCGCCGGCTTCCTGCAGTTCCAGGCCCCCGGCCGCGCCGCCTCGGCCGTCGTCGCCGCGGCGGTCCTCGAAAAGTTCGGCGTCGACCCGGCCCCGCCCCGGTACATCGAGGCCCTCAAGCCGATCCACGACATCTATTCGGTCGCCCTCGCCGATCCCGACGCCGAGGTCCGCTTCGTCGCCCTGGGCGAGTCGCACCGGTTCTGGGCCTGGATCCCCGGCCGGACGCCGTCGGCCGACGAGGAGCGGACGATCGCCGACTGGAAGGAGGCGGTCCACCGCCCCGTCGTCCGCTGCCTGGCCAGCACCGACGTCCGCACCCGCGCCGCCGCGATCTACTCGCTGGGCTACCTGCTCATCGACTCGGCCGCCGCTCCGGCGATCGCCTACCTCGACGACCCCGCCGTGGAGGTTCGCCGCCAGGCCGTCGTCTCGTTCGCCGGCCGCCCGGGCCTGCTGACCGAGGACCTCCTGCTCAAGCGGCTGCACGACTCCGACGCCGCCATCCACGACGCGGCCGTGGCGACCCTCAAGCTCCGAGGCCTCAATCAGGAGTTGATCGGCCTCGGCGGCCTGATGACCAGCCCCCGCGCGGATCAGCGGGCCTCGGTGATCTCGCTGATCAAGGGTCGCACCGACATCGACCCGGTCGTCTGGCTCCTCCAGCTCTCCCACGACGCCGACGAGACCGTCCGCATCCACGCCGTCGAGGCCCTCGGTGCCCAGAAGACCGAGGACGTCTCCGTCAAGCGACGGATCGTCGAGATGGCCCAGTCCGACGCATCGCCGGAGGTCCGCGAGGCCGCCGTCAAGCTCATGCCCTCCGCCGAGGAGACCACGGCCTCGCTGCCGCCGCTCCCCGGATCGTCCCTCCTGAACCCGAAGGCGAACTGAGGCCGACCGGCCGAAGCGACCTCCGAACGAACCGAGTCGCGGGCGCGACGGGTCGAACCCGTTCCGCCCGCGTCGTCGTTTCGAAACATCGACGCGATCAGAGCGAGCGGACCAGCCGGACGGCGTAGGCCTGCAGCTCCCGATCCAGGTCGTCGAGGTCGCCCAGGTGCCGTTCCAGGTCGGCCCGGCGATGCTCGGGCGTGGTCCGCGTCCGCGCGAGCTTCAGATAGTCGCGAAAGCCGGGGCGACGCTCCTTGTCGTTGAGCAGGTAGTGGACCAGGGCCCACGACTCGGCGTAGGCGAGCAGGACCCGGCCGAAGAGTCCCTGCCGCAGGATCGCGTCGTCCATCAGCAGGTCGCGGGCCGGGATCCAGGCGACCGTCCGGCGGAGCTTCGCCAGGTCGTCGACGCGCTGGACGTTCAGCCGGCCCAGGTCGCTCTCCCCGAGGACTTTGCGAGGCTCGCCATACGTCCCCAGGCCCTCGACGATGGCCAGCGAGACGTCGGCCTGCCGGTCCAGCAGCCCGGAGTTGAAGGTCAGCTGGTGGGTGCCCTCGTGCGAGACCGTCTGGACGTTCTTGTTCGACGCCCGGCTCGCCATCGGGACGTTCCGCCAGTCGAATACACTGAGCGTGTTCGCGACCTTGTCGTAGATCCCAACCGGCTGCGCGCCGCCCGTCGGCGGGATGCCGTGGTATCGGCCGAACGATCGCTCGTCGCGGAAGGCGACTACGAGGAGCGGACGCTCGGGTCGGCGGACCTCGAAACCCCGTTCCTCGAAATGCCGGAAGTAGGCGATGGAGAGCAGCTCGCAGTCGGTCAGGGTCGACCGCATGAACGACTCCGACGCATCGCCGAGCGCGAGGTAGTGGTTGGACCGCAGCCGTCCGGGTTCGCCCAGGCCGCATTCGCGGAGCTTTCGCCCGACCTCGGCCTCGTCGGCGTCGCGCGCAGGGGTCGGGGTCGCGCCGAGGCTCGCCGGAGCCTGGAACTCGGCAAGAGCCCCGGACCAGGTCGAGGCCCCCAGGAGCCCGGCGGCGGTCGCGCCGAGCAGATCGCGACGGCGGAAGCCGCCTTCGGCCGTTCGGCCCTTCATGGTCGGTCCCTCACGACGGCCCAGCTTGTCCGGCCGCCGCGCGGCCGATCTTGAACGATTGTAGGACGCCGACCGGGCCGAGGCGCGACACACCGGCGATCGTCCCCCCGTATCTCGTCGCATTCCGGGCCCGTCGGCCGACTTCGGGTCGTCGCGCGGCGGTCGACCCCGACCGCGTTCGGGGATATGTTAGATTGTGCGCAGAGAACCACGCGGATCGAAGCAGGAGACGGCCATGTCGACGTCGCTCGCCCGGACCCTCGGACTCGCGGCCTGCCTGGGCCTCGTCGCCGCGAGCCTCGCGGACGAGCCGCCCCCCGCCCCGAAGCCCCGGCCCCTGTTCGACGGCGCGACCCTCGACGGCTGGAAGAAGACGCCGTTCTACGGCGCCGACGCGATCGACGTGCGGGTCGACGACGGCGCGATCGTGCTGCCGGTGGGCAAGTCGATGTCGGGCGTGACCACGACGATCGAGGACCTCCCGAAGTCGGACTACGAGCTGTCCTACGAAGCGATGCGGACCGAGGGGTCGGATTTCTTCGCCGCGGCCACGTTCCCGGCCAACGACGGCTTCCTCACGCTGGTCAACGGCGGCTGGGGGGGCAACATCACCGGGCTCTCCAGCCTGGACGGCGCCGACGCCTCCGAGAACGAGACGACCGTCGGTTTTAAGTATCGCGACCGGACCTGGTATCGCTTCCGCGTCCGCGTGACCGAGGCGGCCGTGCGCTGCTGGATCGACGACAAGGAGGTCGTGAAGGTCGACGTCCGGGGCCGCCGGCTCGGGACCCGGATCCAGGTCCGCGCGAGCCAGCCGCTCGGCTTCGCCACCTGGGAGTCCGCCGGTCTCGTCCGCAAGGTGGCGATCCGGCCTCTGACCCCGGCCGAGGTCGCCGAGAACGCCGTCGAGGCCCCGTGACCTCCCGGCGATCCGGGCGCGGTCGTGCAGCACTTCTTCGTCGGAGAGGCCGAGTCGAGCCATGACCGTGGACGATCAAGGGTCGGTGACGCACTGGCTGGACGACCTCAAGGTCGGGGACCTGGCCGCCGCGCAACCCCTCTGGGAGCGCTACTTCAGCAAGCTCGTGGTGCTGGCCCGCGCCAAGCTACGAGGCCTGAACAAGGCCGGCGCCGACGAGGACGAGGAAGACGCGGCGATCTCCGCCTTCAACAGCTTCTGCACCGGCGCGGCCAAAGGCAAATTCCCCAAGCTCGACGACCGCGAGGACCTCTGGAAGCTCCTGGTCGTCATCACGGCCCGGAAGGCCTTCGCCCAGGCGGGGCGGGAACGCCGGCTCAAGCGGGGCGGCGGGCGCCGCGCGTCCGAGCCCGATCGCAACCCGAAGGGGCTGGACCTGCTCGCCGGGCCGGACCCCAGCCCCGAGTTCGCCGCGATGGTCGCCGAGGAGTTCCAGCGCCTGCTCGACGCGCTGGGAGACGACGGGCTCCGCGAGGTGGCCGTCAGCCGGATGGAAGGCTACACCTGCGACGAGATCGCCGAGCGCCTCGGCTGCGCCCGCCGAACCGTCGCCCGCCGGCTCGACCTGATCCGCAAGACCTGGACGCACGGCGACGAGGCCCCTCCATGCTGAACGGACCGGAGGCCCTGTCGAAGACCGAAGGCCCGGGCCCCGGCCCCGAGTCGCTGGCGGTCGCGCGGCGGATCCATCATGCGTGCGAGCGATTCGAGGCCGATTGGCGGGCGCGCAAGCAGCCCCGCGTCGAGGACTATCTCGGCCACGCCGACGACCCGGCCCGCCCCCGACTCCTGGAAGAACTGGCCGGGCTGGAGATCGAACTGAGGACCGCCGCCGGCGAGCGGCCGACCGCCGACGAGTACCACTCACGGTTCCCGAGCCATCCGGAAGTCATCGTCCGGCTGTTCGAGGCCCTCCACGCCGCCGGGGGCCTCGCGGCGACCGAAGTCTGGCCGCCGCCGACCCGGGAGGGCGGGACCGCCGAGGAGCGTCGGCCCTCGTCCCTGTCTTCCTCCGCCCCCCCCGCCCAGGGCCAGCGGCTCGGCAAGTATGAGCTGATCGCCGAGCTGGCGCGCGGCGGGATGGGGGTCGTCTACAAGGCGCGCGACACGGCCCTGAATCGGGTCGTGGCGATCAAGATGATCCTCAGCGGCGCGATGGCCACCGAGTCCGAGCGCGAGCGGTTCCGCCGCGAGGCCGCGCTGGCGGCGAAGCTCGACCACCCCAACGTCGTGCCGATCTACGAGGTCGGCGAGCTGGACGGGTTCCTCTACTTCACCATGAGGCTCGTCGAGGGGGGGAGCCTGGCGAGCCGCATGGACCGCTATCGCGACGACGCCATGGCCGCCGCCGGGCTGATCGAGGTCCTCGCGCGGGCCGTCCAGTACGCCAACGAGCAGGGCTTCATCCACTGCGACCTGAAGCCGTCGAACATCCTCATCGACCGCGACGGCGTCCCGCAGATCACCGACTTCGGGCTGGCCCGCCAGGCCTCGCGCGACGACTCGATCAACGCGTCCGGGGCCGTCCTGGGCACGCCGAGCTACATGGCGCCCGAGCAGGCCTCGGGCGAGCGCGACGCCATCGGCCCGGCCACCGACGTCCACGGCCTGGGGGCGATCCTCTACGAACTGCTGGCCGGCCGGCCGCCGTTCCGCATGGCGACGACGATGGAAACCGTCATGCAGGCCATCTACTGCGACCCGATCCCCCCGCGCGAGCTTCGCCCGCAGGTCCCGCGCGAGCTGGAGCATATCTGCCTGAAGTGCCTGGAGAAGGCCCCGAAGGACCGCTACGCGACCGCCGACCAGCTCTCCGAGGAACTCTCCCGCTTCCTGCAAGGCGACGCGATCGGAGCCACCGGCCCGCTGCAGAAGCTGAAGCGATGGAGCCGTCGCGAGCCGGAGATCGTCGCCAGGCTCTCGGGCCTGGCCCTCGTCAGCTTGCTGACGGAGCTAAATTACCGCGTCCTCTCCCCCGCTCCCGACGCGCTGGCCCACCGCTCGGTCCAGATGGTGCTGGGCCTCTGGGCCGCTCTGACGCTCCTCTTCCAGCAATTGCAAAAACGAGGCTGGGGGTCCGACCCGCTCCGGGGATTCTGGATCTTCGGCGACATGGCCTGCTTGACGCTCCTGCTCTGGATCATGGAGGAGCTCGATACGCCGCTGCTGATCGGCTACCCGCTGATGATCGCCGCGTCGGGCCTGTGGTTCCGCGAGGGCGTCGTCTGGTTCACGACCGGCCTGGCGGTCGTCGGCTACCTGGCGCTCTTCGGATACGCGGCCGTCGACTGGAGCCGGACGCACGCCGGCTGGATGAAACCGGGGATCCTCCCCTATGGCAACATCTTCGTCGTCTGCCTGCTGCTCACCGGCTTCGTGGTGGCGCGGCTGGTCAAGCGGATCCGGGTCATCAGCCGGTATTACGAGGTCCGCCGCCTGGGCTGACCCGCCCCGCCGGCTTCATCCCGACGCGGCGATCCGGCTCGCGTCCTCGACGTCGCGGGCGATCTGCTCCAGCAGGTCGTCCAGGCCGGCGAACGCCCGGGTGGGGCGCAGGCGTTCGAGGAAGTCGATCTCGATCGACCGGCCGTACAGGTCGCCTCGGAAGCCGATCAGGTGGGCCTCGACCTTGTACTGCTGCTCGCCGAACGTGGGGTTCGGGCCGATGTTGCACGCGGCCGGCCAGGACGCGGACGGCGACCCGGGCTCCGCGCCGGGGACGATCACGCGGGCGGCGTAGACGCCGGGGGCCGGGACCAGGACGTCGATCGCGTCGAGGTTGGCCGTGGGGACGCCGATCCCCGCCCCACGCCCCGCGCCGTGGGTGACGATCCCTCGGATCCGATGCGGCCGCCCGAGAAGCTCCCGCGCCTCAGCGACGTCCCCCTCGACGAGGCAGCGGCGAATCCGCGAGGACGAGATCATCCGGCCGTCGTCGGTCATCAGGGGCTCGGCGACGTGCAGGACCACGCCCGCCTCGTCGCACCATCGGCCGAGGATCTCGACGTTGCCCCGGCGGTCCCGGCCGAAGAAGAAGTTCGGCCCTTCCACCATCCCCTTCGCGGCGAACTGGCCGAGGACGACCTGCTCGAAGAACTCGCGGGCGGAAAGCTCCAGCAGCCACGGGCCGGTGTGGAAGACGGCGACGTCGGTCACGCCGGTGGCCGTCAGCAGCTCGATCTCGCGCTCCAGCCGGACGAGGGGCTCCGGGGCCTGCTCGGGACGGAGGAGCGCCGCGGGTCGGGGGTGGAACGTCACCGCGAGGGCCGGGACGCCGGCATGCTCGGCCCGACGGACCAGCTCGGCCATCAGGCGCGCGTGCCCGCGATGGACGCCGTCGAAGTTGCCGATCGTGACGTACGCGCCGCGAGCCCGGGCCGGCAAGTCTCGGACGTTCTCGATCGTGATCACCGACGCGTGTCCTCGCAACCTCGGGCCCGGCGCCGGACGCAGCCTTGAATCCCCCGATACGCCGGGCCATGCTGGATGGATTATCGCCGGCACGACCGGGCGCGGTCAATGCGGCCCGATCACGGCGAGGGGGCTGGGGCGGGCGATGCGGATTGCAGTCATCGGCGACGGCGAGGCCGAAAGGGCGTGGGCGAGCTGGATCCGCGGCGGTCCCGATCACGTCCTGGCCGCGACGGGCGACCTTGAGGAGAGCCTGGCCGCCCCCGGCCTCGACGCGGCGATCGTCGGCGGCCGCATGTCCGACCGGGGCGAGGCGTTGCGTCGCGCCTCGGCCGAGAGGCTGGTCCTCGTCGCCCTCCACCCGCCGGGCCCGGACGCCTTCGCCTACGACCAGGCCGCCGCGATCGCCGAGACCGCCGGCGCCGTGATCGTCCCCGACCTCCCCTTGCGCCTCCACCCGGGCGTCGCGCGACTGCGGTCCGCGATCGCCGACGGCCCGCCGGGCGCTTACCTTTCCGTCCGCCATGAGGTCCCGCTCGTCGCGGGCGAGGACCTTGCCCGCGTGACTTTCGCTCGCGCCGTCGACGTGCTCCGCGACCTGCTCGGCGAGTTCGAAGGCCTGACCGCATCCGGCGACTCCGAAGGGGCGGAGCCCGTCCACGACCTCCTCGTCCGCCTCCGCGCCCGGGGGGGCCGCCTGGCCGAGCTTCGCGTCGCGTCCGCGGCCGACGACCTCGCCCGCCTCATCGTGATCGGGACCGAGGGATCAGTCGCCCTGGAGTACGACCCGGGGCATGAACGAGGCGCCCGCCTCGTGATTCGTCGCGGCGTCTCGACGCCCGTCGTCGAAGAGGTCGCGGGCCCATTCGACCCGCGCGAAGCCATCCTCGATGCGCCCCGGCGGCCGCACGGGCCGTCGCTCCTGGACGGAATCCGGGCGATGGAACTGGCCGAAGCCGTCGTGCGAAGCCTTAGAAGAGGCCGGACGATCGACCTTCACGCCGAGCCGAGGGGAGTGGAGGCCCGATTCAAGTCCTCGATGATCGCGACCGGCTGCCTCACCCTGGTCGGGGCCCTGGCGCTATACATCCTGGCGGCGGTCGGCCGGGCGATGGGCTTCGAACCGGCGGCTTATCTCGCCTACCTGATCCCGCCGCTCCTGGCCGGCTTCCTGGCGGTGCAGCTCGTTCGGCCGGCCGGGCGTCCCGAGGAAGGCTCGCTCGGAGAGGCTCTTCCCGGGCGAGCGGGTCAGAGATCCCGGATGTAGTCGGCGGCGTAGGTGCGGACGTGCTTGCCGTTGAGAACGTGGAAGGTTCGCAGACGCTCGATCATCGCGCCGCTGAAGCGTTTCAGCGGCAGGTGGACGATCTTGCGGCCGTAGGCTCGGGCCAGCCTCCGCCAGGCGGCCGAGGGGGGGCCGGGGCTGACGACGGCGACGTGGCGATCGCGGCTGTGGGCGAACGCGGCGGCGAGCAGCCGCTCCTCCAGCGTATCGTGGCGGTCGAAGCGAGGGTCGCTCCAGATCTCGGGGATCGGCCGGGGCGGGTAGAGGAACAGGGCCCCGCCGTACTGCGCCTGGGCGATCCCGGGCCCTACCATGTTGCGGAACGGGTCGGTGGCGTAGAAGGCCAGGGTCGATTCCTCGGAGTGCTCGGCGTACCAGGTGGCGCGGTTCGTGAAGAGCTTGGGGTCGGCCGGAACCTCGAACAGGAAGACGACGACCTCGATGGAGCCGCGCCCGGGGGGGAGCACCTTCACGTAGACGTCGCCGGTGTGCCAGTTGCGCAGGGTCTCGCGGATGTCCAGGCCGTCGCGGACGCTCGTGGTGAACTTCTCGGAGCGGGCGAGGTCCGCGCCCAGGATGGCCCGCGCCTGCTCCTTGACGTGGCGGTGGAAGCTCTCGATCCGGTCGTCCTCGGGGGGCCACGAGCACATCCCGTAGGGATCCCAGCGCTGGAGCCAGCGCTTGCGCTCCGGCTCCTTGGGGCGGGGGCGGAGTTTGAACGTCCGCCAGGACATCGCCTGGCCCGGCAGCCGGCTGACCATCCGCGCGTGTCCCCAGCCGGGGACGTCGCCGCGGCCCAGGCCCATCCTGAGATTGCTGGGCTCGTCCTCGCCCTCGGGCTCCCGGGCGTAGGTGTACGAGCGGGCCGTCTCGGCGACCGCCAGCGCGAAGTCGTCGCCGGCCGTCTGCTTCGCGGCGGTCACCAGCGTGAACAGGTCGGGGGTCAGCCGGCGGTCGATCAGGGCGAGGTTGCGGACGTACCGGAAGAGGGTCGACAGGAGCGAAGGCGTGATCCGCTGCGCGATCCGGGGGCGATCGGCCCGGAGCGCCTCGCGAGCCTGCAGGACCAGTTCCTTCACGCCGTCGACCGACAGGTTGTCGTCCGGCGTCAGCTCGCGGCGGCCGCGCTCGTAAAGCGCGGTGACGAACGGCAGTTCGCCCAGGAAGAACGCCAGCGTCTCGGGGTCGACGCGGAAGGTCGAGGTGGGCTCATAGACCGGCTCGGGCTCGGGGGGCTCGACCCGGCGGTGGTAAGCCTCGCGGATCCAGGGCCAGTCGAGGATCGAGCAGACCAGGAGCGTCAGCTTGCGACGCTTCGCCAACTCGCGTAGCCTCGCCGCCATCCAGGCGATCCGGTCGGCGTGGAATCCCGCCGCCGGTCGCGGGATGGCGGAGAGCAAGGTCGCCGAGAAGCGCTCGACCGACACCCGCTTGAGCGCGTAGGGGTCGGGGAAGACGCCGTGGACCGCATGAAACCGAGGGACGTCCAGGTCGATGAACTCGCGAGGGATGCGGTCGCCTATTGCCGTCCGCAGGGCCGCGACGACCCCCTGGCAGGGGTCGATGGGGACGTAGCTGAACCCCTCGCCGTCGTCGACGTCGCGGCGGACGACCGCCGAGATCGCCGGCAGCCGCTCGACGGCCGCCTCGACGTCCTCCTGGAACGACGGCGGCAGCGGCACGGCCAGGCAGTCGTAGGGCCGCGACAGCAGCTCCTCGCGGGCCTGGAGCGCGAAGTCGCCGGAGCCGTGCACGATCGGCAGGACGCGGATCCCCGGGGCGATGGTCAGGAAGTCGTCCGCGACGTTCGGCATGCGGCCCCTCGTGGTTCATCCGGGTGGATCCCCGCCTCCGCTCTCGGCGATCCAGGCGCGACCCCAGTCTACCAGAGCCGGGGGTCGGCGGCGAAGCGGCTCGGGCGTCCTCCCCACGCCTCCCAAGAAATTGCGAACCGGCCGGGACGACCGGCCGGGGGATGTCGCCTAGGAAGTGTGTGAGCCGGACGTGGCGCCGCGAGCGACGCCGCTGGGGCCACTGCAAACGTCCCGCCCCTCCGGGGGGCCGCCCGGCGATCGGCCGGCGCGGGCTCTCGTGTCGAAGAACGACGCAACATCCCGGCGAGCGAGCCCGTGCGCCCCCGATCCGTTCCACCGTGTCCGCCCCGGACGCCCGGACGCCCGGCGGCCCGTCGTCGCCCTGCGCGCCGGGCGTCCTCGATCGTCCTCCGGGCTTCGAACGCCGCATAGCGACCCCAGCGGGAGTGCCTGGCGATGGCTCAAGGTGAATTGACCCTGGCGACCGGCGACGCGACCGCGACGCGGAAGCCGCGAAGCGTGAGCCTGACCGCCCCGGTCGACGGCCCGAAGAACGACCGTCGGCTGGAAGACTGGATCGCGGTGAACCTCGACCCCGAGGTCGAGCGGCCGGCGACCAACCTCTGGACGCAGCTCGTCGGGGCACTCCCCGCGGCCCGAAGGCCGTCCCGACCGGGCGATCGCGCCGACAAGGGGCACAAGTCCCGAGGCTGCTGGGAGCGCTTCAGCGTCGTCTACAAGCGCGGGGTGACGATCGTCCGGCTCACCGACCGCTCGCTCGTGCAGCAGGCGGACATCAACGAGCTGGCGGACGACCTGCGCGACCTGATCGACGCCGGCAACCACCGGATCGTCCTGAACTTCGCCAAGGTCGAGCGGCTGGGGAGCTGGATCGTCGCGGCGGCCGTCGAGGCCCACCGCCGCTGCGAGTCGGCCGAAGGGGGCCGGCTCAAGCTCTGCGGCCTGGAGCCCCAGCTCGCCGCGATCTTCCGCCTGATCGACGTGGGACGCCGGATCGTCGCCTGCGCCGACGAGGCCCAGGCCGTCGACGGCCCCTGGCCCGGCTCGGCCCCGCCTCGGCTGCTCCCGGTCGACATCCTGGCGGCGCTCGTCGACGCCTCGTCCCTGCCTCCGCTCTGCGGGGGCTCCCCCGAACGGGGGCCCTCGCGGGACGTCTCCCGCCCGCCGCGATCGGCCGACGACCTCCGGGGCAAGGTCTGGCTCCGCGTCGAGTACGCGGGGTCCGAAGGCCGGATGATCCCCATCGCCAGGCGCCGGTTCGTCATCGGCCGGGATCACGGCAGCCACCTGCGGCTGGGGTCGGCGAAGGTCAGCAAGCGGCACGCGACGATCGAGATCCGCGGCGGCCGCGTGTTCCTCCGCGACCTGGGGAGCACGAACGGGACCCAGCTCAACGGCGAGACCCTCCGGGACGCCGAGGCCGAGCTGCACACCCAGGACCGCGTGGTCGTCGGCCCGGCCCACTGCCGCATCTGGGTCGACGTCGACCGCGACGAGATGGAGCGCCTCGGAGCGATCGAGCCCTCGTCCTGGGACGCGCCCGATATCCCGGTCGACGAGCCCCGAGGCCCCGAGGTCGAGGCCCCCGCCACGGCCGAACTCGCGACCTACGACCCGGATGAGGAGAGCCCCGCCGCGAGGATCAAGCACGAGGTGGTCCAGGGGGTCCTGGTGGTCACCCCGGTCCTGACCGATCTGGAATGCGACGAGGCCAACGAGGCGCTCCGACTCCGGCTGATCGATCTGGCCGAGCAGCCGCTGCCGCGTCAAGTGGTGCTGGACCTGGAGTTCGTCGGCCGGCTCTCGCGGCGGACGATCGGCGTGGTGCTGGCGCATCACCTGCGGCTCGAACAGGCCGGCGGCGGCGTCCGCCTGTGCGAGATCCACCCCCGCATCATGGCCCTGCTGGACCAGGTGCGGCTCACCATGCTCGTCGACTGCTACCCCTGCCTCGACGAGGCCGTCCTCGCCTCGTGGGACGCCCCGACGCGGGCCGCGACCTGAGCCCGAGACTCGTCGGGATCACTCGTCGTCGTCTTCCTCGTCTTCCAGGGCGTCGGGGTGGAGCGGGTCCTCCGGGTCGAAGAACAGGTCGCCGAGGCCGAAGGGGGCGTGCTGGCCCCCCATCGACCGCCGCTTGCTGCGGGCGAGTGAGTCCAGGTCGGTCGCCTCGTCGCCGAGCACCTTGGCGAGCGACTCCCGCCAGGCGGCGTCGCGGCCGAGTGGGTGTTCCGGGTCCTGCGCCATGCGCTTCAGGGCGTAGCGGACGATGTTGATGCCGTCGCGCGGCGAGAAGTCCAGCTTGAGCGAGTGCGCCTGCTGGAGGAACTCGACGGTCAGGGTCAGCAGCTCGGGCTCGGCGAACGGCAGGTGGTACTGGAGGATCGCCATCTCGTCGTCGCGGTCGGGGAAGCCCAGCTCCAGCGTGGGCTGGAGCCGCGAGAGGATGTAATCCGGGACCTCGTAGGTCGATTCGTCCTCGTTCATCGTCACGCAGACGCGGAATTCCGGGTCGGCGGGGATCGAAATGCCGGCGACGAGGCTCTCGACGTACCGGCGATGGTCGAGCAAGGGGGCGAGGCTCGCCCACGACTTCTCGTTCATCCGGTTCCCCTCGTCGAGCACGCAGACGCCGCCGACGAGCATGGCCGTCACCAGCGGCGAGGCGTGGTAGGCGATCTTGCCGTTCTCGGCCAGGACCGGGGTGACGATGAGGTCCTCTGGGCGGGTGTCGGCCGTGCACTGGGCGATGAACAGCGGCCTCCGCCGGAGCTTGGCGGCGGCCGTCGCCAGCGTCGTCTTGCCGATGCCCGGCGGGCCGATCAGCCGGGGCGAGAGGGGCCGGTCCCGAGGGTCGACCGTCAGCCAGCAGGCCGAGAGCTGCTTGAGCACCTCGTCCTGGCCGATCCACCCCTGGTCGGCCGCGACGGGCTCGCTCAGGTGGAGCGTCACGCCGCCGATCATCCGGGTCTTGCCGACTTCGCCCATCGTGATGCCTCTCCGAAACACGCCGCCCGCGGGCCGGGTATCGACTTCCCGTCGGCCCTTGCCCCGCGGACGTACGCCCCGGATAAGATACTCGCATGGACGAACCCGAGCCAAGCCCGACACCCGTGGAGCCCGCCCCTCCACACACACGACGACGCCCCGGACGTCGGCTCCGCCGCGGGGCGGCCGCCGCCGGCCTGCTCGTCGCGGCCTGGATGGCGATCTCGTTCGCCGTGGCCTACCGGCTCACGAGCCGTCACCATGCGCCGTATCCGGAGCCCCCGCCCCGGGTGTCTTGGGGGACGATGGAAGGGCTTCGCCTCGTCTCGGTCGACGGCCTGGGGATCGGAGCCTGGTTCGCCGAGGGCCGGGCCGAGGCCCCGTCGGTCCTCTTCCTCCACGGCAACGGCGGCGATCGCCACCACTGTTTGGAACGGGCCGAGATCCTGGCCTCCGAGCTGGGATGCGCCGCGATGTTCATCACGCTCCGGGCGCACGGGGACTCCGACGGCGACTTCAACGACATCGGCTACAGCGCCCGGCGCGACGTCGCGGCGGCCGTCGATTTCCTGAGAGGGCGACGCCCTAACCGGCCCGTGATCGTCTTCGGCGTCTCGCTCGGCTCGGCGGCCGCCGCGTTCGCGGCCGAGGAGCTGGGCGGAAAGGTCGCGGGCTACGTCCTGGAGAGCCCCTACGGCGACCTGAAGACCGCCGTCTGGAACCGCACGAAGGCCGCGCTGCCGACCCCCCTCGACCGGGTCGCCTACCTGGGCCTCCGCCTCTCCGCGCTCGTCCTGCTGCCGCAACTGGACGTGATCTCCCCCGTCCGCGCGATCGGGGGCGTCCCCGAGGACGTGCCCGTCCTGATCCTCGCGGGGGGCTCAGACGACCTCGCGACGGCGGCCGAGGCGCGGGCCATCTTCGATCGGGTCCGCACTCACGGGACGCTGGAAGTCTTCCCCAAGGCGAGGCACAACGACCTCGCCTCGGTTGAACCCGACCGCTACCGGCGGATCATCCTGGACTTCATCGCGGGCGTCACGGCGCCCCGGTGAACCGTCTCGGTCAGGCGACGGCCTCGCCACGCTTCCGCAGGTAGGCCTTCGCCGAGTCCGCCATGGTGACGAGCGCCGACCCCATCCTGATCGCGTCCTTCAGGACCAGCGTCCCCGCGCCGCTCGGGTAGGGGAAGCCGTGGCGGGGGTCGCCCAGATCCGGCACCCAGCAGTCGGGCGTCGTGATCACGAACGAGAGCGTCACGAACGACATCACGAAGATGAGGAAGCTCCCCGCGGCCGCCGCCTGGGGGAGCCTGGGGTGCAGGCACAGCAGGAGGCCGTCGAGCACGATCAATCGACCTCGGCCCGAACTCTTGACGGGCGGCGTCGACCGCGACGCTCCCCGACCCCGATCCGGGCCGATAGACGGCGAACCGATTCGTCCGGGCCGGCTCGCTAGACTCGCCGTCCAGGTGAAACGGCCGGTCGAGGAGGACTCTTCGCCGCGTCGCGAATCGTACATCCCGGCTTCCGATCTCGTCATCGCCACGGAGGACTCCTCACGTCGGTCCCTGGAACCATCCTCCCGCTTGAGCGAGCCGCCCCCGCGGGCGAGAATGCGGCCCTTGCGACCAGATCGACCACGCAGCCGGAGGCGTTCTTGGCACTCTCCCCATCTCAACGCAGGTACTTGACCCGGCTCCGCGAGGCGAGAAGCCGGCCGAGGTCCGTCGGCTCGATGCTCAGGCCTGCTCTCCCTTGGCTTTTGATCCTTATCGCGCTGGTGACGGTGCTGGCGCTAAGCTCCCCGGCGTGGCTCGCCTGCTTTTTCGGAGGCTTCGCCGCGGGGGGCGTCACCCGCCACGTCGCGATGGTCATCCAGAGCCGTCGAGTGCTCCCGTTGATGCTCGACGTCATCGACTGGCCGAAGGTCGACCGCCTGCTGGACGGCGTCGAAACGTCGGATCCCCGAGACGCGCCGGCGGCGAACGAAATCCCCGACTGACCGGACGGAGAACTCTCCGCGACCGCTCCCGACCGCCACGGACGGACGACCGTCGAAATCCTCGCGGGGGCCCGTCGGGCGGCTCGATGATCCCTTTACAAGGCTCTCCCCCCTGCCCCACAATACGGTCTTGCCGTGCGCCCGGCCGGACCCGGCGGCCCCCGCCGAACCCCGAGGCGCCCGAAGTCTCCCCCCTTTGCAACCCGGGTCGGAATCACCAATGAGTGGCACGCAAGCCGCGTCGGACGCCTCCAAGCAGAAGTTCGACAACAACGGCCAGTACAGCCGGACCTCGATCCTCCGTTACGAGAAGATCTTCGGCGACAACTACATCAGCACCGGCGGCGCGGAGACGACCGACAACCTGACCTCGCGGCTCGTCGGCTTCCTCAAGCCGGGCGTCCGGGTCATCGACGTCGGCAGCGGCATCGGCGGCGCGGCGTTCCACCTGGTCGAGAAGTACGGGGCGCAGGTGGTCGGCATCGACCTGGCCGAGGAGATGGTCGCCATCGGCCACGACCGCGCCAAGGCGGCCGGGATGTCCGACAAGGTCGAGTTCATCCTCGGCGACGTGCTCGAGACCGACTTCCCCGAGAAGTTCGACCTGGTCTGGAGCCGCGACGCCTTCATGCACATCCCGGACAAGGCCCGGCTGTTCGCCAAGCTGTACAGCCTGCTCGCCCCCGGCGGCAAGATCATCATCACCGACTACGCCCGCGGCAAGACCCCCGGCTCCCCTGAGTTCGAGGAATACATCAAGAAGACCGGCTACAGCGTCATCGAGCCGGAGCAGTACGGCAAGGTCCTGGAAGCGGCCGGCTTCACCGACGTCGTGGTCGACGACGCCACGGCCACCTTCATCGACATCCTCCAGCGCGAGGAAGGCCGGCTCGTGAACGAGCGCCAGCACTTCCTGGCCCACTTCTCCGAGGAAGACCTCAACTACCTCGTCGACCGCTGGAATATGAAGATCGGCTTCTGCCAGGCCGGCGACATGAAGTGGGGCATCTACGTCGGCACCCGCCCCGCCTGACCCGACATCCCGAAGCGGCCCCGGCCCGTCCCGAGAGATGAGACGAGCCGGGGGATTCATGCACGCGCAAGTCATCGTTATGGGGAGGCGAAGGCCGCATGCCGGGTAGCGCGAGCGACGACGTCCGTGACCTGGCCGGTTTCGGGTACAAGCAGGAGCTGGACCGCTCGCTGGGGAGCTTCTCCTCGTTCGCGGCCGGCTTCTCGTACATCTCGATCCTGACCGGCGTCTTCCAGATGTTCTATCTGGGATACGCCTCCGGCGGCCCGGCGTTCTTCTGGACGTGGCCGATGGTCTTCCTGGGCCAGTTCCTGGTGGCCCTCTGCTTCGCCGAAGTGGCCTCCGCCTACCCGCTCTCGGGGGGGGTGTACCAGTGGTCCAAGAAGGTCGGCACGCCGCTGGGCGGCTGGCTGACCGGCTGGATCTACCTCGCCTGCTCGATCCTCTCGCTGGCGGCCGTGGCGCTGGCGCTCCAGAACACGATGCCGCAGATTTCGGCGTGGTTCCAGGTGGTCGGGGACGGCTCGAATCCCGTGGACCAGGCCAAGAACGCCGTGCTGCTGGGCTGCACGCTGATCGCCCTGACAACGATCATCAACGCCGTGGGCGTCCGCCTGATGGCGGTCGTCAACAACGTGGGGGTGTGCGCCGAACTGGCCGGGGTGATCCTGCTGATCGTCCTGCTGGGCCTGAACGCGACCCGAGGGCCGGCGATCCTCCTGGAGACCCAGGGCCGGGGCGAGGGCCAGCCCGGCGGCTACTTCGCGGCCTTCCTGGCGGCGGCGGTGATGGCGTCGTACGTCCTCTACGGCTTCGACACGGCCGGGACCCTGGCCGAGGAGACCTCCGACCCCCGCCGACGCGCCCCCCGGGCCATCCTCCGGGCGCTCGCCGCGGCCGGGATCGCGGGGGGCCTGCTGATCCTCGTCGGCCTGCTGGCGATGCCGAACCCCGCCGACCCGGCGATGGGCCAGGTCTCGGGCGGCCTGCCGATGGTGGTGAAGTCGGTCCTGGGGCCGAAGGTCGGGACGGTCTTCCTGATCGAGGTGGTCTTCGCGGTGGCCGTCTGCGCCCTGGCGGTGCACGCCGGGACGGTGCGCCTGATCTTCGCCATGGCCCGCGACAACAGCCTGCCGTTCGCCGAGTCGCTGGCCCGGGTGACCGGCGAGACCCGCACGCCGATCGCGCCGGCGATCGTGACCGGGCTGCTGGCCTCGGCGATCCTCCTGGTCAACGTCAACGCGCCGAGGATCATCGAGCGGCTCTGCTCGGTGGCCCTGGTCTGGGCGAACCTCGCCTACCTGATGGTCACCCTGCCGATGCTCCTGGGCCGCCTCCGCGATCGCCGCCGTCGCGTCGAGGACGACGCGGGACTGGAGGATGAGGCGGACGAGGCCGGGCCGATCCCGACTCGCGAGCGGTTCAGCCTGGGGCGTTGGGGCCTGCCCGTGAACGCCGCGGCGTCGGCCTGGGGCCTGTTCGTGATCGTCAACATGGGCTGGCCCCGGCCCGAGATCTACGGGGACGACCCCGTCGGCCGCTACACCGCCCTGCTGGCGACCCTCGCGCTGACGGCCGTGGGCGCGACCTATTACCTGGCGGTCGGCCGGCTCCGCGCCGGGGTCCTCCCCGAGCACGCGGCCCACGTCGAGGCCCCGTCGGTCGGGCTCGGCTTCGACGACCCGTCGATGATCGACCTGCTCGCGCCCGGCGAGTCGTCCTGAAGAACCGAGGAACGCCCGCGATGGTGGAAACCCTGGCCTCTCCCGCCCCCCCCGCCGCCCACGCCGGCGCGCCGAGCCCGCTCCGTCGCTTCCTCGGCTGGTGCGTCCACGCCTTCACGGCCTCGGGGATCGCGATCGCCGCGGTGATCCTGGCGCTCCTGGTCCGGGGGGGTCCGGACGCCTTCCGCTGGTCGTTCCTGCTGATGCTCGTCGCCACCCTGGTCGACGCGGTCGACGGGACCTTCGCCCGCGCGGTGCGGATCAAGGAGGCCGTCCCCAGCTTCGACGGCCGGCGGCTGGACGACATCACCGACTTCCTGACCTACACCTGCCTGCCGCTCATGCTCGTCTGGCGCGCGGGGCTCGTCCCGGCGGGATACGAGGCCTGGCTGATCGCGCCGCTGCTGGCCAGCGCCTACGGCTTCTGCCAGGTCGACATCAAAACCCACGACGGCTACTTCCTGGGCTTCCCGTCGCTCTGGAACATCGTCGCGCTCTACCTCTACGTCCTGCCCATACCTCCCTGGCCGGCGCTCTCCATCCTGCTGGTGCTGGCGTTCCTGACGTTCGTCCCGGTGAAGCACCTGTATCCGTCGCAGCCGGGACGGCTGAATCGCTTCGCGACGATCACCGGGGTCTTCTGGGGCATCCTGGTCGTCTGGCTCGTCTGGGTCCTGCCCACGTCGTCGAACCCGGAGTTCACGGACTCAACCCGGACCCTGGCCTACGTCACGCTGATCTACCCGGCGTTCTACATGGGGACGTCGTGGTATCTCACTCTCCGGGGGTGGCTGGGACCGCGGCCGGAGTCGGCGACGCCGGCGACCCCTCGCTGAGGTCCCACTCCCTGGCCTGACGCTGGCCCTCCTCGACGTCGACCAGCATCAGCAGCAGGCCGCCGACGAGGAAGAAGCCGATCACGCCCAGGATCGCGCCCCGGCTCGATCCCGTCGCGACGTTGATGATCGCGAACATGGCCGGGCCGAAGATCCCCGCGAACTTCTCCACGACGGCGAAGAAGCCGAAGAACTCGCCCGACTTGGACCTGGGGATCAGGCTGGCGAACAGCGACCGCGAGAGCGCCTGCGTCCCCCCCTGCACCACGCCGACCAGCACCGCCAGGATCAGGAAGTCGCGATTGGTCTTCATGGAGTAGCCGACCAGGCAGATCAGGGTGTAGACCCCCAGCCCCAGCAGGATCGACCGCTTGACGCCGAGCACCCCGGCCAGCGACCCGAACAGGAACGAGCACGGGATCCCCACGAACTGCACCAGCAGGATCGACGCGATCATCACCGTCGAGTCGATCCTCAGCTCGGTGCCGTAGATCGTCGCCATCCGGATGATCGTGCCGATGCCGTCGTTGTAGATGAGGAAGGCCAGGAGCATCAGGAAGCCCTGTCGGCATCGCCTCAGCTCCCGGCCGGTCTCGCCGAGCCGGCCGAAGGCGGCCCGCACCGGGCTCATCCCGGCCCAGCGTTCGCCGCCGGAGACGGGCGGCTCGGGGACGCGGCGGAACAGCGGGATCGAGAAGACCAGCCACCAGACGGCCACCGACACGAAGGCGAGCCGCGCCGGGAGCGTCGCCTGCGACTCGCTCAGCCCCGGCCCCGAGGGGAGCCCGAACCAGGCCGGGAACTGGATCCAGGCCAGGTTGAGAGCCAGCAGCAGGCCGCCGCCGACGTAGCCCAGGGCGTAGCCCGCCGTCGAGACCCGGTCGATCTCGTCGTCGGAGGCGATGTGGGGCAGCAGCGCGTCGTAGAAGACGAAGCTGGCGTTGGCCCCGATGTTCGCCAGGATGAAGAGGGCCGAGGCCAGGATCCAGTCGCCGGTGTGGATGAAGAACATGGAGGCGGTCGAGGCCAGGCCCAGCGACAGGAACCACCCCAGCAACCGCTTCTTGCTCGCGGTGTGGTCGGCGTACGCACCCAGGATCGGCGACATCAAGGCGACGATCACCATGCCGAACGTCGTCGCCATCGCATAGCGACCCGAGGCGACCTTGGGGTCGAGCCCGGCGCAGGCGACCTCGGAATAGTAGATCGGGAAGACGGCCGTGATGATGGTGCAGACCATGGCCGAGTTGGCCCAGTCGTACAACGCCCAGGCCCGCAACTCGGGTCGGTCCAGGCCGAGCCGGCGCAGCAGGCCGACGCCGCCCCCCGCGCGGGCCGCACGATGTTCCTCGGCCATCTTCCCCGCCCCTCCCCTAAGAAGCCTTCCAGGCCGGACGGCCCGTCGAGCGAGCGAGGCTCGCCCCCCTGGTTCTAAGGCAGATCCCCCGGCTTGACCAGGCCATCTTCCCGGAAGGCTTCGACCCTGCGGCTCGAGACGGCCAGGGCGTTAAAAGCGGTTAACAATCCGAAATGGCGGTGGACAACGCCGGTGTGCGGCGCGGATAGTATTGAGGAGTCGAATACTGGGTCGTCCGACTTATGCTGGCGGCCGATGCAGGGTCTCGGATCGAACGCACCGTAAGACGGTCCGCGTCGAATCCAGGGGTTGCGAGCCTCCCACCGCGCCCCTCCCTGAAGACTTCCGACCGTGCGTCGGCCGCGCGCTCCCAGCGTGTCGGACTTCGCGTTCCGGATGAGGCGTCGTCGCATCGCCGCGACGCGCCGATCGCAGGCCGCCGAGGCCCCACGAACCGCATCGAGGAACCATGACACGACGTATCCCCCTCGGTTTGACGTCGCGCAAGACCTTGTCCCTGGGCGGGGTGATCCTCGCGGTCGCCGTCGGCCTGGCCGCGTGGAAGTACATGGGCGCCGCACCGACCTCCGAGGCGAACCTCGACCACGCCGAGGCCGCGACGAAGCCGGCCGCCGCGACGCAGCCCGACGCGGAAGTCGGCCGCGATCGGATCGTCCGGATCAGCGCCGATCAGCAGAAGCTGATCGGCGTGGAGGTCGAAACCGTGAAGCTCGAGCCCGAGACCATCCTGGTCCGGGTGCCGGGGCGGATCGCGCCGGACGAGAACCGCTTCGCGTTCATCACGCCGAGGGCGCCGGGCATCGTGCGGAGCGTCGCGGTGCGGATCGGCCAGGACGTGAAGGCCGGCGACGTGCTGGCGACCATCGAGAGCGCGGCCGTCGGCCAGGCCCGGCTCGACCTCCTGATGAACCTGCAGTCGCTCGACATCGCGCTGACGCAGGCCCGCTGGCAGGAGACGATCCTCAAGAACACCCTGGAGTTGATCGAGCGGCTCAAGGCCGAGGACACGCCCGAGCAGATCAACGCCAGGTTCCTCGACAAGCCGGTGGGGACCAACCGCGAGCGCCTGATGACGGCCTACACGGCCCACCGCCTCGCCAAGGCCAACCTCAGCCGCAAGAACGCCCTGTACGACGAGGAGATCATCCGGGGCCAGCTGATGGAGGAGAGCAAGGCCCGGTTCGACGCCGACCTCGCCGCCTACCAGACCCTGCTGGACCAGATGGGCTACGAGACGAACCTGGCGAACACCCGCGCCCAGCAGGCGCTCCGCCAGGCGGAGACCTCCGTCCTCGTCGCCCGCGAGAAGCTCCAGGTCCTGGGCGTCGACCCCGACGACGACGAATACATCCCCAAGACGCTCCGCCAGCAGAACGCCCTGACGGCCGACGTGCCGGCCGTGAAGACCCCCGGCCCCGCCGACCCGGCCGGCGACAAGTCGTCGATCCTGGGGGTCGCCGAGGCGATGTCGCTGGGGACCCGCCCGGCCACCGGCGCCGAGCCCAAGCCGCTCCCCGAGGAGCCGGCCAGCCTCTACAAGCTCAAGGCCCCGTTCGCCGGCACGATCCTCGACCGCGAGCTGGTCGTGCCGGGCGTGGCCGTCGACGTCACCCACCGGATCTTCACGCTGGCGAACCTGGAGAACGTCTGGGTTGAGGCCAACATCAACCCCAGCAATCTCCCCTACATCCACGACGACGCGAACGTGTCGATCACGTTCAGCTCCGACGCCTACCCCGAGAAGCAGTTCCAGGCGCGGCTGCTCTACACCGGCGACCTGGTCGTCGAGAAGACACAGACCCTCACCCTGCTGGCCCGGGCCGAGAACGCGGACCGGTTCCTCAAGCCGGGGATGTACATCGACGTCGCCCTGGCGGTCAAGTCGACCGAACAGATGCCGTCGGTGCCCAGCTCCGCGCTGCTGTCCGACGACGAGCGCTGGGTGGCCTTCGTGCGGACCGGGCCCGAGGAGTTCGAGATGCGCGAGGTCAAGACCCGGGGCCCCGGCGAGGACCGGACGGCCGTCTTCTCCGGCCTGCGGCCGGGCGAGGAGGTCGTCACCCGCGGAGCCTTCAAGCTCAAGTCGGAGTGGATCCGCCTGGCCTCCTCCGACTCCTGACCCGTCGTCTCAAGGCGTCCGAGCGAGCGGACCTCGGCGGGGCGCGTGCCCACCGAGGTCCACGCCTCCCCCCAACCCCCGCCGAACCGACCCATGTTCGACCGCCTCATCGATTGGGCGTTGCGCAGCCGCCCCATGGTCCTGCTGCTCCTCGTCGGCCTGGTGCTGTGGGGGGTGCGGTCGCTCGTCAAGCTGCCGATCGACGCCCAGCCCGACATCACCAACGTCCAGGTGCTGGCCCTCACCAGCTCGCCGGGGCTGGGGCCCGTCGAGGTCGAACAGTTCATCACGATCCCGGTCGAGAACGCGATGAACGGGATCCCCAAGATCCAGGAGGTCCGCTCGTTCTCGCAGTTCGGCCTCTCGGGCGTGACGATCGTGTTCGAGGAGGGGTCCGACATCTACTGGGCCCGACAGCAGGTGGGCGAGCGCCTGGCGGAGGTCCGATCGTCGATCCCTCCGGAGTTCGGCCAGCCCGAAATGGGGCCGATCTCGACCGGCCTCGGCGAGATCTTCCAGTTCGAGGTGAAGAATGCGCCGGACGCGTCGCGTCCGCGGTCGCTGATGGAGCTGCGGACGATCCTGGATTGGGAGGTCGCCCGGCCGCTGAAGAGCGTCCCCGGCGTCGTCGAGGTCAACGCCTTCGGCGGCGAGCTGAAGACCTATGAAGTCCGGCTCGACCCGGAGCGGCTGATGGCCCGCAACATCTCGGTCAACCGGGTCTTCGAGGCCATCCGCGAGAACAACAGCAACGCCGGCGGCGGCTACCTCGAACGTCTGGGCGAGCAGCGCGTCATCCGCGCCGTCGGCCTGGTGAGCACCCTCGACGACCTCGCCGACATCGTCCTCGCCACCACGCCGACCGGCACGCCGGTGTACATCCGAGACGTCGCCGACGTCCGCTTCGCCCCCCTCATTCGGAACGGGGCGGTGACCCGAGACGGCGAGGGGGAGATCGTGACCGCGACCGCCATGATGCTGGCGGGCGAGAATTCCCGGGCCGTCGTCGACCGGATCAAGGCCAAGCTGGACGAGATCCGGCCCCGGCTCCCCGAAGGGGTCGTGGTCGAGCCCTTCTACGACCGCGCCGTGCTCATCAGCCGGACCATCACCACGGTCGCCTCGAACCTGGCCGAAGGCGGCATCCTCGTGGTCGCGGTCCTGCTGGCGATGCTCGGCAACCTGAAGGCGGGCCTGGTCGTCGCCCTGGCCATCCCGCTGTCGATGCTCTTCGCCATCAACATGATGGTCTACTACGGCATCGCCGGCAGCCTCATGAGCCTGGGGGCGATCGACTTCGGCCTCATCGTCGACAGCTCGGTCATCATGATGGAGAACTGCGTGAGCCACCTGGCCCACGCCGACAAGCGGCGGTCGGCCGTCGACGTGGTGCGGGAGGCGGCCTTCGAGGTCCGCAAGCCGGTCGTGTTCGGCGTGGCCATCATCACCATCGTCCACCTGCCGCTACTGGCCCTGGAAGGGGTCGAGGGGAAGATGTTCCGGCCGATGGCCCTGACGGTCGTCTTCGCCCTGATCGGCTCGCTGATCCTCAGCCTGACGGCCACCCCCGTCCTCGCCTCGCTGATCCTCAAGCCCGGCACCTCGGAAGTCGAGACCCTGCCGGTCCGGATCGGCAAGCGGATCTACCGGCCGTTCCTGAAGTTCTCGCTCGACCACCCGGTGACCGTCGTCGCCGTCTCGCTCGCGGCCTTCCTCGCGACCATGCCGGTGGCGATGAGTTTGGGCGGCGAGTTCATCCCCCGTCTCGACGAGGGGGACGTCCTCATCGTCGTCACCCGCCCCCCCAGCGCCTCGCTCTCCGAGAGCCTCGAGGACTCGACGCGGATCGAGAAGGCCCTCCTCGCCGCCCTCCCCGAGCACATCGACTCGATCGTCTGCCGGACCGGCCGCCCGGAGATCGGCATCGACCCGGCCGGCGTCAACCAGACCGACGTCTTCGTTTACCTGAAGAAGCCGAAGGAGACCTACGTCGACCTGGCCCTCAAGCCGATCCACCCGCTCATCGCCCTGTTCGACGGCGGGGATCACGGGCCGTCCAAGGCGGACCTGATCGTGGAGATGGAGAAGATCTGCCGCCGCGAGCTGCCCGGCGCGTTCTTCAACTTCGGCCAGCCGATCGAGGTCCGCTTCAACGAGATGCTCGCCGGCGTCCGCGCCGACCTGGGCATCGGCCTCTACGGCGACGACCTGGACGTCCTCCAGGAGAAGGTCAACGCGATCGCCGCCGCCGTCGAGGACATCCCCGGCGCGGCCGACGTCCGGGCCCAGGTGCTCGGCGGCCTGCCGTTCCTCCGGGTCCAGATCAACCGCGACGACATCGCCCGCTACGGCATCAACGCCTCGTCGATCCTCGACGTCGTCTCGGCGCTGGGGGGCAGGGTCGTCGGCCAGGTCATCGAGGGCCAGCGCACCTTCGACCTCCAGGTACGCTTCGACCCCACCGCACGCGACGACATCGATTCGATCAAGCGGCTCAAGATCGCCGACGTCAACGGACGGATGATCCCCCTCTCGGAGCTGGCCGATTTCCACCAGGAAGACGGTGCCTATGAGATCTGGCGGAAGGACCGCCAGCGCCGGGCCATGGTGCAGGCCAACGTCCGCAACCGGGACCTGGCGACGTTCGTCGCCGAGGCCCAGCAGCGGGTCCTCGCCGAGGTCGACATCCCCCGCGGCTACTTCCTGGAATGGGGCGGGACGTTCCAGAACATGCAGTCGGCCACCCAGCGGCTGACGATCGTCGTGCCGGTGGCCCTCGTGCTGATCTTCCTGCTGCTCTACGGCACGTTCCAGTCGGTCAAGCTCGGCACCCTGATCTTCCTCTCGGTCCCGCTCGGGGCGATGGGGGGCATCCTGGCGCTCTGGCTGCGGGACATGAACCTGAGCATCTCGGCGGGGGTCGGCTTCATCGCCCTCTCGGGGGTCGCCGTGCTCGACGGCCTGGTCATCGTCTCGGCGATCCGCCAGCGGGTCGAGAGCGGCGAGCCGATGCGGCAGGCGGTTGCGGGGGCCTCGATGAGCCGGCTCCGTCCGGTGCTGATGACCGCCCTCGTGGCCAGCCTCGGCTTCATCCCGATGGCCTTCTCCACCGGCTCGGGCGCCGACGTCCAGCGCCCCCTCGCCACGGTCGTGATCGGCGGCCTGATCACCAGCACCGGCCTGAAGCTCCTGGTGATCCCCGCCACCTACGCCTGGTTCGATCCGGGCCGCGGCCAGCGGGCCTCCGACGTCGACTCGCTCCTCGAGCCCGACGACGATCTCGAAAGCTGACCCATCGCCCGACCCGGGCCCCTGCCCCCCGACGCGGCCGCGACGGGGGGTGGGGGCGTCTCGACCCGACCGACGGCGACGGGCCGCGCCACCCGGGCCTCGCTTGTGGACGATCGCGCGCGGGTGCTAAACTACGGTCCGGCGTCGCCTCGCGCGACCGAAAGGCCCGGACCCCTCGCCCTGGGATCCCCACGCCGCCATGTCGACCAGCGCGCCCCAGAACGAGTCCCACCGACGACGTCGCGCCGCCTGCGAGCGGCTCAAGGAGCGGATCCGGTCCGAACGCTCTACGCGCGTCGAGCACCTGCTGGCCGAGGACCCCGAACTCGCCCGCGACGACGACGCGCTGCTCGAGTTGATCCTGGCGGAGACGGACACCCGCCGCGAGCTGGGCGAGACGGCAACGGTCGCCGAGTGGGAAGAGCGGATCCGCGGGATGATCCCCGACCCGCACCGTCGACGGTCGATCCAGGCCCTCCTGTCGACCGAGATGGTGACCCTCTCGGAGTCGACCCTGACGAAGGAGGCGCGGGCCGCGATCCCGGTCGCCCCCCGCGGCCGGGTCGGCCGGTATCACATCCTTGAAGAGGTGGGCCGGGGGGGCATGGGGGTCGTCTACAAGGCCCGCCAGCTGAGCCCCCGGCGGATCGTCGCGATCAAGATGATCCTGGCCGGCGACCATGCCAACGCCCGCGAGCGCGCCCGGCTCCGCACCGAGGCCGAGGCCGCCGCCAAGCTCACGCACCCCAACATCGTCCAGATCATCGAGGCCGACTACCACGAGGGGCTCCCCTTCCTGGCGATGGAGTTCGTCGACGGCGGCAACCTGGCGCGGATGCTCCGGGCGATGCCCCAGCCGATCCGCTGGTCGGCCCGGATGATCGAGACCCTGGCCCGGGCGATCCACGAGGCCCACGAGTCGGACATCGTCCACCGCGACCTCAACCCCTCCAACATCCTGATGACCCAGGACGGGGTCCCCAAGATCGGCGACTTCGGCCTGGCCAAGTTCCTCATGACCGACGAGGGGACCTCGCAATCCGGCCGGCTCCTGGGGACGCCGTCGTACATGGCCCCGGAACAGCTCGGCGACGGCGGCCGGGGGGTGAGCCGGCGGACCGACGTCTACGGCCTCGGGGCCATCCTCTACGAGATGCTCACCGGCTCGCCGCCGTTCCGCGGCCTGACCCCGATGGAGACCCTCTGCCAGGTGGCCGAGGGGGACGTCGTGCCCCCGTCCCGGCTCCGCCACGGCCTGCCCCAGGATTTGGAGACCATCTGCCTGAAGTGCCTGGATCGGAACCCCTCGGCTCGTTACGTCGACGCCCGCGAGCTGGCCGACGACCTGCGGCGGTTCCAGGACCGCGAGCCCATCCACGCGCGCCGCACCCCCCGATTGCGACGCGCCCTGCAGTGGGCCAGCCGCGAGCCCGTGGCCTCGGGGCTGCTGATCCTCAGCTTCCTGCTCCTCCTCTCGCTGCTCTCCGTCGCCTCGGTCTACAGCATCTGGCTCACCACGGCCCAGTACGAGCTCGAGTCGCGCTACAAGCAGCTCGCCGAGGTGGACTACTCGAGCCAGATCACCAAGGTCCTGACGGAGCGGAGCGTCGAGGACGCGAGGCGCGAGCGCTACGGCTACGAGCTGGGCCGGATCCACGACCACGCCCTCCGAAATCAGACCGAGCTGGCCGTCGAGGCGTTCGACATCCTCCGTCGCACGGCCCCGCGGAAGCTCGGCTTCGAGTGGGCCTACGTCGACCGCCTGATCCACCGTTCGGCGCGGATCCTGGGGGGCGAGGCGGGCCACATGGCCCCGGTCGGGTTCCTCTGCCCCTCGCGAGACGGCCGGACCCTCGTCTCGGGGGACGAGGGGGGGAAGGTCCTCGAATGGGACCTCGCGTCCCGGTCGCCCAAGGCGCTCGCCCCGATCAGCGGCGAGATCCCGGTTCGCGGGCTCGCGACGGCCGGCGACGCGACGGGCCGGACCGCCGTGGTCGCGGCCGTCCAGGTCGAGGAGGACCGGGCGTTCGTCAATCTCTGGGACCTCCGGGACGCCGAGGGCCCCTGGAGCTTCCAGGAGTCGACGCGCGAGGTGGCCGAGGTCGGCTTCGCCCGCGGCGGCTCCCTGCTCGCGGTCCGCTGCCGCGAGGGCCCGGGCGCCGCCTGGCGGACGATCTTCTTCGCCGAGGCCGAGGGGTCCTGGTCCCGCGAGGCGGCGGAACTGGCCGACGTCTCCTGCGCCGCGTTCGCGCCGGACGCCGGCGCCATGGCGCTCGGCCGGGGCGACGGCTCGATCCTGGTCCGGGGCCGGGCCGACGGCGAGGACCTCGCCCTCCTCCCCCGGGAGCCCTCGCGGCCCGTCTCGCTGGCCTTCTCTTCGGACGGCGCGTGGCTCGCCTGCGGCTGGGAGGACGGCCGGGTGATCGTGTGGGATGTCCGGACGGGCGACCCGGCGAGCATGCTGGACTGCGTCGACGGACCGCCGACCGAGCTGGCGTTCTGCCTCGGCGGCCGCGGCCTGGTGATCCGCGAGGGCCCGCAAACGCTGGCCCTGCACGACCTCCGGGGCGACGGGTCGCGGCGGGTCCTCGAAGGCCCGGACGCGATCCCGACCAGCCTGGGCGTGTCGCCCGACGGCGATTCGCTCGTCGCGGCGTACGAGTCGCGGCCGGTCCGGATCTGGGACCTGGCCGACCGCTCAGCCACCCCGGCCGAACTCCTCGAGCTGGGGTCCCCGAGCCGCCTGAGGTTCTCGCCCGCCGACCGGACGCTCTTCATGAACTTCAACCACGAGTCGATCCTCCTGTGGACGCTGCCCGCGGCCCCCCACCCGCGGACCAGCCTGGGGGGGCACCAGAAGGAGGCCTGGTCGCTCGCCTTCTCCCCCGACGGCTCGATCCTGGCCTCGGGGGCCGACGACCATCAGATCCGGCTCTGGAACGTCGCCGACGGTTCCGACCTGGGGGCGATCGAGGCCCACTCGCAGACCGTCACGGGGCTGTCCTTCTCGCCCGACGGCGAGGAGCTCGCGAGCGTCAGCCTCGACGGCTCCTGGAAGATCTGGCGGCTCGTCCGCGACGCCCCGGAGCCCCCGCACGTCCGACTGGAACACGCCCGCACGCTCCGCGAGCCCGGCCGCAGCCAGCTCCGCTGCGTCGCCCATTCGCTCGACGGCGGCCTGATCGCGGCCTCCGGCCTGACGCCGGACATCCTGATCTACGACACGACGTCCTACGCCGCCCCGAAGGTGATCGCCGGGGCCCACTCCGAGATGATCACGGCCCTGGCCTTCTCCTACTCCCGGCCCAGCATGCTCGCCAGCGCCGGCTGCGACCGTCGCCTCCGGCTCTGGGACCCCCAGGTCGGCGATCGGATCAGCGACCTCCCCGTGAACGGCCCGCTGATGACCCTGGCGTACTCCCCGGTCAGCCGTTCCGACAACGCGCTGCTCGCGGCCAGCGGCGACCAGCGGCTGGTCTCGGTCTGGGACGTGGGGATGCGAAACGCGCTCAAACCCGTGCGCGGCCACCCGGCCGCGATCCGCTCGCTCGCCTTCACGCACGACGGCGTGAGCCTGGCCACCGGCTGCGACGACGGCGCCGTGCGGATCTGCGACGCCGAGACGCGCCAGGTCGTCCTGGTCCTGGAGGGCCACCACGGGCGGATCAACGCCGTCGCCTTCTCGCCCGACGACCAGACGCTCGCCTCTTGCAGCCACAGCGGGGAGGTCTTCCTCTGGCGGGCCGGCCCCGCCTCGCGGTGAGCCGGCCCCGGGCGGCTGCGTTGACGCTGCTCGCGGCCCTCGCCTTCGGCCCCGAGGCGGCCGCGCAGGCGATCCGTTTCGAGGACGTCGCCGCCGCGTCGGGCGTCGACTTCCGGTTCACCGACGGGTCGCGGGGCCGCCGCGACCTCCCCGAGATCATGGGGGGCGGCGTCGCCCTTTTCGACGCCGACGGCGACGGCCGCCTCGACCTGTTCTTGTGCAACGGCGGCCCGATCGCGGCCGACGCCCCGGGGCCCGATCCCCCCTGCCGACTCTTCGTCAACCGGGGCGGCGGGCGGTTCGAGGACCGCACCGAGGCCGCCGGCGCGCCCGGCCCGAGCTACGCGATGGGCGCGGCGGCCGGCGACTTCGACGGCGACGGCCGCGTCGACCTGCTCGTCACCGGATGGCGGGGCCTCCGCCTCTACCGCAACCTGGGCGACGCCCGGTTCGGGGACGTCACCGAGGATTCGGGGCTCGCCTCCGACGACTGGTCCACGGGCGCCGCCTGGGCCGACCTCGACGGCGACGGCGACCTCGACCTCTACGTCGCCTGCTACCTCGACTACGACCCCGACGCCGCGCCCTACTGCGCCGCGCCCGACGGCGCGCGCGACTACTGCGCGCCGGAGGACTTCGAGGCCCAGGCCGATCGGCTCTATCGCAACGACGGCGGCCGATTCCACGAGGTCTCCCCCACGACCGGGCCGCCGCTCCGGCGCGAGCGAGGGCTGGGCGTGCTGATCGCCGACTTCGACGGCGACCGCCGGCCCGACGTCTTCGTCGCCAACGACGGCGGCCGTTGCCGACTCCTGGCCAACCGCGGCGGCCTCCGTTTCGAAGACGTCGCCGAGGAGGCCGGCGTCGCCCGCGACCGCCTGGGGAGGCCGCTCGCCGGGATGGGGGTCGCCCGGGCGGACCTGGACGGCGACGGGCTCCCCGACCTTGCGGTCACGAACTTCCTCGGCCGGTCGACCGTCGGCTTCCGCGCCCTCGTCGCGCGCGGCGGCTTCGTCGACGATTCCGAGCGCCTGGGACTGGCCCAGGCCACCCGCCGCGTCCTGGGATTCGGGATCGTCGCCGCCGACTTCGACGGCGACGGCCGCGTCGATCTCCTCCAGGCCGACGGTCACGTCCTGGAGCGAGCACGGCTCGGGGTTCCGTTCGCCATGCGTCCGCTCCTGCTGAAGGGACGCCGGGGAGGCTTCGAGGACGCGTCCGACCGCGCCGGGCCGTGGTTCGACCGGCCCGCCCTGGGGAGGGGCCTGGCCGTGGGCGACGTCGACGGCGACGGCCGGCTCGACGTCGCGGCGGCCGCCCTGGACGTCCCCTTCGCCCTGCTCCTGAACCGCTCCGGGGGGGCCCCCCTAGCGAGCCTGGAGTTGATCGATCGTCACGGCCTCCCCGCCTTCGGGGCGCGGGCCCGCGCGACGATCGCCGGCCGAGTGATCGTCCAGGACCTCGCCGGCGGCGGCAGCTACCTGTCGAGTTCCCCCCCCCGGCTGGCCTTCGGGCTCGGAGACGCCCCCCAGATCGACTCGCTGGAGGTGTCCTGGCCGTGGGGAGGAGTCGAGACCTGGCGCAACCTGCCGCTGCCGCCGGGGGGGCCGATCCTCCTCCGCGAGGGGGCTTCGATGCCCCCCGCTCCCGAAGTCGGAGGCCCGATCCCGGTCACTCCCGCCGGCGAGCCTCGTTATACTTCGTCCCCTCTCCCGTGAGCAGCCAGTTCGAATTGGCCCCGGTCAGCTCGAGGAATCGGAGGAGATCCTGGGCGGGCATCGAGGCCCCGGCTTCATAGAACGCCCATCGGCGGAAGGGGATCTTGAGCTCGGCGGCCAGGATCGGCCCGCCGTTCTCCCCGTAAAGCTCGAGGCGGATCTCCCGCAATCGTTGGGAGAGCCCCTCCTTGATCGCCTGCCAATCGGATTCTGGATCGTGCATCTCGATCGTCCCGACGACTTGGCCGGCCGCCACGAGGGATCCGACCCCCGGCAAGCCTGAGGTCTCCGAGGCCCATTTCGGTCGCACCGCCCTCTCGGAGGCAGCGGGGACCACAGTCGCGACGCCACCCAAGTCTACCAGGGTCGCGCCCCCGACGATCAAGGCCGGTCGGGGAAATCCGACAGCCAATCCCGCGGCCGGCGTCGTCGAAACACCGACTCCCCGCGGCGACGGGCGCTCTTTGCAAATTTCGGAAAAAGCATGACGCGGGCCGGCCTGGATTACGGTGCCTAGTGACGAGGGATGAAGGAGGGGAAACCCGCACCCCCTCCTCCGCCTTCGAAATCAACCATATCCGTCACCGAGACCGTGGAAATCAGGGGCCGGGCCGTGTCACTAGCCAGTCAGGAAGAGCTCGATCGTCTGGCCGGGCGGATTCGGGTCGCCTACGACCGCCGGGGCGTGCGCTGGAACGACGGCCGTTCGACGTCGCGCGTCTGGACGGCGGCCGCGATGACCCTCTGGCAGTGCCACGTCGACGACCCCGCGGTCCCGATCGATCCCGAACTGTTCGTGGCCTCGCAGCGCTTCCGGCCGGCCGAGGCCGACCCCTGGACCGACCTCGCCTCCGCTCGGGCCGCCGAGGCCTACCGCGTCCGGGTCCGCCGAATCGTCCGTCAGCTCCGCTCCGAGCTCGGCCGCGAGATCCGACTCGCCGAGCGACTGGTCCTCCAGGGACGCTCGCTCGGCACCGTGCTGTGCGACCGGAACTCCCGGCTCTCGCCGATGGGCCGCTACATCGTCGCCCGTCGCGCCGCCCGGCCCGACCTGGCTGAGCGTTGGCATCACGACGCCTTCGTCCAGCATGAATGCTGTCCGCTCTACCGCCACGCCAGCCTTGAGTATCTGTCGAACGAGGAATATCCCTCGGGAAGGAAACTCGACGGGTCGCCCAAGCTGGTCTCCCCGCCGACTCTCCTGTCGACGTCCCGGAATTAACCGCCTGATGAACCGCGTCGGTGCCCGTCGGGACAATTCGGCCCCAGAAAACTTGATTTTCGACACGGATTGATTCGATCGATTTCACAAACGCCCCGCAAGCGTCGGCGACGACCCGGCCCCCGTCCGGCCACCAGTCGACCCCGCGTCCAGGAGCGTCGCCCCCCCGCCAGTCGCTCACAGCTCCACTCTCCACGCCATAACTCGATTCAACTAACTCCTAAATCATCCATTCAAGGAGTCGTCCCATGCGTACGCGCCGCGCCTTCCGCCCCAGCCTGGAAACTATGCCCCGTCGCGACGTCCCGAGCTCGATCGTGGTCACCGATCCGCTGGCGCCGATCATGGTTCCGACCCAACCGCGGCCCAATTACCTCCTCCCCACCGATCCTTATCACATCACCAACCCCTTCCCGCAGGAAGATCCCTACGCCGGCCCGGACGCCCCCGATACGACCGACCCGACCGCAACGCTCCCGTGCTGATGCGTTGTCTGGCGACACCGCCCCAGCCGGCCACCGAATCTCACCTCTCTTCCGTTACCGTTCGCCGAGGGCGATGTTGATGCAAATCAACATTCCCTCCTTTTTTTTTGGCATCTTGCGAACATCTTTGCCAATCCGGCCATTTATAAGATTTCATTTCGTGGTTTTTCCGCTCCAGGCCGACTTCCTGTAATAAGGAGCCTCGCATCCTTCGGGATCTTGTGGGTACACTTCCCTTGTTGGACCTGATGCCAGGATGGAGAATTCGACGAGGGGAGGCGCGGGAGGCCCAACGATCGCCGGATCGGACACGATTGGATCGCCGAGGTCTTCCGACGAGGCTTCCCAATTGAGAATGGGAGGCGACTAATGACTGCGTTGTCGAATCGCGGGATCGACGACGAGCTGACGAGAATCCTCAAGAACGCTCAAGAAGGCGATCAACTAGCCTGGGAGAGGCTCTTCCGAGAGTATTATCCCAAGGTGCGCCGCGTCGTGCGCCGCAAGCTCGGCACATCCATGCGCTCGCTTTACGACTCGACCGACTTCGCGAGCGACGTGATGAAGAGCCTGGCGGCCAACTTGAGCCAGCTGGACTTCGCCTCTTCCGAGCATCTGGTCGCGTTCCTGGCGAAGGTCGCCGAGCAGAAGGTGATCGACGAGCACCGCCGTCAGCGGACTTTGAAGCGGGATGTGACACGGGAGCGTCCCCTGGAAGGGACGGCGGGGTCGACCCCCTTTCAGCTCGCCTCGCCCGACCCGACCGCGAGCCAGCTCGCCCAGGCCAAGGAGGCGGCCGACCGGCTGCTCGACCGCCGGGACGCGACCGAGGAACTGATCGTCCAGATGCGCCAGGACGGCCACGACAACAGCGACATCGCCGGCCACATCGGCTGGAACATCCGCAAGGTGCAGCGGTTCCTCAAGAATCTCCAGGACTCGTTCGGCGGCGAGAGGCGATGACATGGAATTCGCCGACCCGGACGGTTTAGACCAGGACGCGTTGGCGCGCGTCGGCCGCGAAATCCACCGTTTCGAGCGCCTCGCCGAGGGGCGTCGCGATCTCGCGCTCCGCCCCTACTGGAGCGAACGCGAGCCGCACGCCTCCCTGAGCCCGCTGGAGCGGCTGGTCTGCCTCAGCGGCCTCATCAAGGCCGACCTGAGACGCCGCTTCGAACTCGGCGAGCCCGTCGCCGTGTCCGCCTACCTCGACCAGTTCCCCCAGCTCCGCGCCGCCGACAGCCGGGTGGTCAGCCTGGTCTACGAGGAGTTCTGCCTCCGCGAAGAGCGCGGCGAGGTCCTCGACGTCGACTCCTTCTGCGACCGGTATCCCGACTGGAAGGATTCCCTCGTCTCTCAGCTCGGCTATCACCGGATTCTCAGCCTGGCCGCCGGGCTGGCCCCGCCAAAGCCCAATTTTCCGGATGTGGGCGACGAATTCGAGGAATTCTCCCTGCTTGCGCAGATCGGCAAGGGGGGATACTCCCGGGTCTTCCTCGCGGCCGACCGCTCGCTCGGCGGCAAGCGCGTGGTCCTGAAGGTCTCGATCGACCGCGGCCAGGAGGCCGAGACCCAGGGCGCTCTTGACCATCCGCACATCGTCCCGGTCAACGCGGTCGTGTATCAGCCCGCTCAGAAGCTCCGCGGCCTCTCGATGCCCTACCGGCCCGGCCTGCCGCTCGACGAGGTGATCCAGCGCGTTCGGCGACCGGGCGCGCATCCTCCCTCGGCTCGATCGCTCTGGGAGGCCCTCGTCGAGGGCGTCCGCGAAGGCTCGGCAACCGCCCCCCTCGACGACGACCTGGCGGCCGCCCTGAAGGCCGGTCCGGTCAGCGACGGTTGGCGCGGCTTCCCGCTCCAGGGCTCGTTCGCGCAGGGCGTGGCCTGGATCGGACTGGTCATCGCCCGGGCCCTCGCGTACGCCCACGATCGCAAGACGTATCATCGCGACGTGAAGCCCGGCAACGTCCTGCTCACCATCCAGCACGGGCCCCAACTCCTGGACTTCAACCTCGCCCAGTCCCCGCACGCCCCCTCCGAGGCGGGATCGGCCTTCCAGGGGGGGACCTTGCCTTACATGGCCCCCGAGCAGATCGAGGCCTTCCTCAACCCCGACCGCTGGGACGACGTCGCCGCCGCGGCCGACATCTACTCGCTCGGCCTGGTCCTCCGCGAGTTGCTGACCGGCCAGGCCCTCGACATGCCCGACTCCAAGCTGCCGCCTCCCCGGGCCCTCTGCGAGCTACTGGATCGCCGGCTGTGCCTCTCGGCGGACGTGCGGCTGTACAACCGCGAGGTGCCCTATGCCCTGGAGGCGATCGTCCAGAAGTGCTTGCGCCACGACCCCGCCGAGCGTTACGCGAGCGGGGCCGATCTCGCGGAGGACCTGGAGCGCCTCCTCCAGCATCGGCCCATGGCCTACGCCGAGAATCCCTCGAAGACCGAGCGGGCCCGGAACTGGGCGACGCGCCACCGCCGCCTCGTGGCGGTTAACGTCTTCTACCTGACGGTGCTCGCGCTGATCTCGCCGATGCTGATCGAACGCATCGGGCTGCTGCTCCTGCCGCCCCTGAAAGAGCGCGAAGAATACCGACTGGGGGTCGCGGCGGTGGACGACGGCCGATATGCCGCCGCAATCGGCCTCTTCACGAAACTCGAGAAGGATTATCCCGACTCGCCCCTGCCCTCCGCTTATCTGAGCATCGCACACGTCGGGATCAACACCCAGCCGGAGGACGACGCGCAGCGTCATTATCTCGCGGCGATGCATAAGCCGGGTGCGGACGGCGAGTTGCGCGAGTGGGCCAGGAGCCACCCCCGATTCCTAAAGCAGCTTGCCATGCTGGGGACCAATCGCCTCGACCGGGCGAAAGCCCCACTGACGGAGAACGCCCGCGACGAAACGGTCCGGGACGACAAGGCCGCGATGTTTGACCGCATCTACCAGGTCGCGAACCACGCCCTGACTTACGTCCTGGAATCCGACGACTCGTCTATCGCGGCCCTGCACGGCCTGGCGACGACGGCCGAGCATCGCAAGGAGTTCGAGCTGGCGCGAGACTTCCTCTGCCGGCTCATCCAGCGGGCTGAGAACGGCGAGATCGAGGTCCGGGGCCCTCTCCTGGTCTCCTGGCGGATCCAACGGGCGCGGGTCGTCACCGGTCTCGGCAGACAGGTCGCGGAGCCGGGCCCGGTCAGGCCCGCCGATCCTCACCGAGCGATGGACCTCGTCAACGATGCTCTCAAGGACCTGGAAATCTGCTCGCGACGGTCCATCTCCAAGTTTCAGCTACCCCACTACTACTCCGTCAAAGCGGAAGTGCTGCTGACGCGCGGCGAGTTGCACTGCCAGGCCGGATCGATCCAACTCGCCCAGGCCGACTGCCGCGACGCCAAGGCGCCGATGGAGATGTGGTTCGATCTGACCAGGGCCGCCGGCGAGTTCGTGCCCGAGGATTTCGAGTCCAAGTACAGGACTCGATTCCGCAAACTCCAGGAACGCATCGGCGTCAGCCAGGCCGCGTCCGACGCCGACGGGGATTGAATCGATTCATGTCGACGAGGAGTCTGGGGCCGACCGGGGATGGAACCGGGCGTGGACCTGGCGGAGTCGGCTGAGTTCCACGCGCGTGTAGACCTGCGTCGTCGCGATCGAGGAATGGCCCAGCATCTCCTGCACGGCGCGGAGGTCGGCCCCGCCGGCGAGCAGGTGGGTGGCGAAGCTGTGCCGCAGGGTGTGCGGGCTGACGTCGGCGTGGAGGCCGGCCGCCATCGCGTGCTGCTTCACGATCCGCCACAGCCCGACGCGCGAGAGAGCCTTCCCCGCCCGGGTCACGAACACCGTCGGCGTGTCCGGATAGCGGGCGATCAGGGCGGGCCGATCGTCCCTTAGGTAGGCGGCCAGCGCGTCGCGGGCCCGCGAGCCGATGGGGACCCAGCGCTCCTTGTCCCCCTTGCCGATGCAGCGCGCCAGGCCGGCCTCCAGGTCCAGGTCGCCTGGCCGAAGGCCGACGACTTCCGAGGCGCGGCAGCCGGTGGCGTAGAGGGTCTCCAGCGCCGCCCGGTCGCGACGGCCCAGCCGGGTGGTCGTGGTGGGAGCGGCCAGCAGCTTCTCCACCGCGGCCGGGCCCAGGACGACCGGCAGCCGATCCCAGACCGCCGGCGCCGTGAGAAGCTTGGCGACGTTGTCCGTCAGCTTGCCTTCCAGCACCAGGTAGCGGAAGAACGTCGACAGGCTCGCCAGATGCCGCGCCACGCTGCTCGGCGCCAGGCCGGACTCCACCAGGACGTCGACGTACCCGCGCAGGACCGCCACGTCCAGCTCGCCGATCGGCCCGGGAGCATGCACCTTCCGCCAGCCCAGGAACCGCATCAGGTCCGACCGATACGCCGCAAGAGTGTGCGACGAGACCCCGCATTCCGACATCAGATAGTGCAGGAACGGACCCACCGGATCCTGCTGGCGGCCGGGACGATAGGCGGATTTCACGAGGCGCTCCGCTTCGGTGGGAGGTCGATCCGGGGGACGTGTCAGATCGCCCGCGTCCGGAGGGACCGGGTGACCCTCCTCACTCCAGGATCGGCCGTCCGACTCGGCGACTTCAGAGGGGCCCCTCCCGGCGTCCGGATCGGGTCGAGACGGATGGAGCGAGGTCGTCGGAATTCCTCCGATTTCGGCGTCGGTATTCGACGAACCCGGCCCATGGTGATCCTTGAGGGATTCCGCGGGTCACCGGCCGTCGGTTCGTGCCGGTGAGGAAATGGCTCGGTCGCCTCGTCGCTCCTCGCGGGATGCCAGGGGACAGGGGCCGTCGAAGGGCGAGGGTCGAATGACCGGAATTCTCCCAACCTGGAGATCGATCGTCGGCCTCGTCCCAGGACCTCGTCGAGGTCTCGATTCGTCGCGATTCCGCGAAAATCCTGGTCGTTTCGCGCCGAACGAACCCAATCTCCGAAGCCGATTTACCTCAACAAGCCGTTTACCCCTAAGATCTTGCGTCCGATGGGTTCGTTTCCGGAGAGCGTCGAACGAAGCCGATCCCGGGGACCGCCCGGGAACGACGAGATTTCGAGGTCGACCCGGCCCTTTTGGCCAGCGATGGCACGGGTGAAGCGGGTGGCCTCGACGTATCTAATGCGGCCGGTCGCCCGCGATCCCCAGGGTCCAACTCGGGAGTCGAAGCCGCGGAGCGTCAGGTCTCGTCAGGCGAGGGCCCGGCCGGGTATAACTCAGGATCGATCTCCGCGCGATTATCACCGACGAGGCTATTTTTTAAAGATGTCGTCCCCAGCATCCGAGCCGGCGGGCTCCGCGTCCACGCGCCAGCGCACCCTCCCCACGATCGGCGGCCCCCTCTTCGCGCTGGCCGTGCTCTTCGGGATGAACCTGCTCAACTACATCGACCGCTACTCGTTCTTCGCGGTGGGTGTGGACATCAAGAAGTCGTTCGAGATCGACGACTTCTGGTACGGCATCCTGGGCGTGGCCTTCATGGTGGTCTACACCGTGGTCTCGCCGCTGATGGGCTGGCTGGGCGACCGCTACGACCGCCGGATGCTGCTGGCGGGGGGCGTGGCCCTCTGGAGCTTCGCGACGGTCGGCTCGGCGTTCTCGCTGGACTACCGCCACATGTTCTTCTGGCGGGCCCTGCTGGGGGTCGGCGAGGCGAGCTACGGCGTCATCGCCCCGACCCTGATCGCGGACCTGTTCCCGGTCGCGAAGCGAGGCCGGGCGATGGGCCTGTACTACCTCGCGCTGCCGCTCGGCGGCGCGCTGGGATACGGCCTGGGGGGCTGGATCGGGGATCACTGGGGATGGTCGAACGCCTTCCTGGTGGTCGGGCTCCCGGGGCTCCTGTTCGCGGCCGCCGGGCTGCTGATCCACGACCCCGGTCGCGGGGCGTCCGAGGGGAAGCAGTACGCGGGCAAGGCGGATCGGCCGAAGATGGGCGACTACCTCAGGCTCTTCACGATCCCGACCTACGTCCTGAACACGATCGGGATGGCGGCCGTGACGTTCGCCACCGGGGCCTACGCGGTCTACGGCGCCAACTTCTTCCAGACCGTTCGCGGGATGTCGATGACCAACGCGACGTTCTGGATCGGCATCCTGACGGCCATCGCCGGGCTGCTGGGGATCGCGCTGGGCTCGGGCCTGGCGGATTACACCTACCGGTTCACGAAGCGGGCCTACCTGTTGCTGGCGGCCCTGGTGACGGCGGCGGCGGTCCCGTTGGGGCTGTTCGCGATCCTGGAGCCGAAGGTCGCCTTTTCGATGGCGATGCTGTTCGGCGCGATGATCCTGCTGTCGATGGTGCTGGGGCCGTGCAACACGGTGATCGCCAACGTCGTGCCGGCGAACAAGCGGGCGTCGGGATACGCCCTCTACATCTTCCTGATCCACGTCTTCGGCGACATCAGCTCGCCGATCATCCTGGGCTGGATCTCGACGTTCTTCGGCCGGCCGGGCGTGGCGAACTCCTGGATTGGCCAGTTCTTCAGCTCGATCGGAGCCTCCCCCGTCGGCGAGGAGAACCTGACCGTCGCCATGCTGCTGGTGGCCCCGGTGCTGGCCGTCGGCGCGTTCTTCTTCCTGCTGGGGTCGCGGTATCTTCCCGAGGATCAGCGGCGAGTCTCGGAAGGCCAGGCGGTCGGCGCGGAGACCGTGGCGGGCTCCTTCCACTGACCGACGGCCAAACCGGCGGGGAGCCGGATCACCCGGGCGTCCGTTCGACGCGGACGCTCCGGGCCTTGATGATCATCCAGACCGGCCGTCCGGGCGCGAGGGCGAGGACGTCGGGGGTCGACGCGAGCGTGCCGACCAGCCACCGCAGCTCGCCCGTGCGGACGACGACCTCGGCTTCCCGGCCGTGGACGGCGATCGCCTCCGCCCGCCCCTCGATCTGGTTGCGGGCGCTCAGGCCCTGCACCGGCCCGGCGGCCAGGAGCACGTCGTCGCCGTCGACCTCGACGCCGACCCGGGCCCCGGGCGGCTCATCGACGTAGGCGACCGTCAGCGCGGGGCCGCCGTCGAGGTCCAGCCGGGTCCACTCGCGGCCCTCGCCATGCCCGGCGACCCGCGCCGAGAAGACGTTGCGGACCCCTTCCAGATGCCGGAACTCGGCGCGTCGTTCGTCGGCGAGGATCTCGGCCGGGGCCCCTTCGGCGACGACCCGGCCCGTTTCGAGCAGGAACAGGCGGGTCCCCAGCGTGACGGCCTCGGCCGGGCTGTGGGTCACATAGAGGATCGGCACCCTCTCGGCGCGCTGGACGCCCCGCAGGCGATCCAGGAGCGTCCGCCGCCCGGGGAGGTCCAGGGCCGAGACCGGCTCGTCGCAGAGCAGGAGCATTGGACGGGGGGCGAGGGCCCGCGCCAGGCCGACCCGCTGACGCTCCCCTCCGGATAGCGTCTCGATGCGCCGGTCCATCAGCCCGGTGATCCCGCAGGATGCGGCGACCTCCTCCAGCCGTCCGTCCCGCTCCGCTCGGGAGGCCCCGCGCAGGCCGAACGCCACGTTCCCCGCCACATCCAGGTGGGGGAACAGCAGGTCGTCCTGGAAGATCATGCCGACGCGTCGCCGACGCAGCGGGACGTCGACCCCGAGATCGGCGTCGAACAGCGACGCGCCGGCCAGGATGACGCGGCCGGCGTCGGGCCGGGCGAGGCCGGCGAGGAGCCGGAGCAGGGTCGACTTGCCGGCCCCGGACGCCCCGAACAGGACGCCGATCTCGTCTCCCAGCCGGATCGTCGCGTCGATCGTCAGCCCCGGATGGACGCGGTGCACGACATGGGCGTCCAGGATCGAAGGGGGTACGGTGTCGTTCACGGCCGCCCCGCCCGCGTGGGGAGCGTGCGCTGGACGAAGGTCAGGGCCGCGACGGCGATTGAGGCGATGCCCAGCGAGAGCCAGGCGGCCCGCGAGGAGTCGCCCGCCTGCACGGCGTCGTAGATCGCCAGCGAGGCGGTCTGGGTCAGGCCGGGGATGTCGCCGGCCACCATCATCGTCGCCCCGAAGTCGCCGAGGGCCCGGGCGAAGGCCAGCGCCAGACCGGCCGCCAGGCCCCGCCAGGCCAGGGGGAGCGTCACGGTCAGGAAGACCGAGGCCTCGCCCCTGCCCAGGAGCCGCGCCGCGTCCTCCAGGCGGGGGTCGACGGCCTCGAAGGCGCCCCGCGCCGGCAGCAAAAAGAGCGGGAAGGCCGCCACCGCCGACGCCAGGACCGCCCCCGACCAGTGGAAGACCACCACGAGCCCGAGCTGAGACTCGAGCCAGGCCCCGAGCCAGGCCCGCCGGCCGAACGCCCGGAGCAGCAGGTACCCCAGCACGGTGGGGGGCAGGACCAGGGGGGAGACCAGCACTCCCGCCGCCAGGCCTTTCCCGGGGAAGCTCCGTCGCGCCAGAAGGAGCGAGGCCGGCAGGCCCGCGAGCGCCACGACGCAGGTCGCGGCCGTCGCCACCTTCAGGGACAGCCAAAGCGGGCCGACGTCGGGGATCTCGATCACGCGGGGGACCTTCGCTCGGAGGACGATGGTTCGGTCAAGGGCCCGGAAAGCCGAAGCCGTGCTCGCCCAGGATCCGCCGCCCCTCGGGCCCCAGGAGGAAGGCCGCGAATCGTGAGGCCCGATCCTTCCGAGGGGATCGCGTCAGGATCCCCAACGCCTGGATCCGGGGCGGATAGAGCGCCGGGTCGATCTCGACGACGCGCGAGCCCGCCCCGGCGACGAGCGACCGGCTCACCAGGGCGGCGTCGGCGTCCCCTCGCTCGACGTGCAGCAGGGCCTGCGAGACCGAGGCCGTCGGGACGATCTTCGGGCCGAGGTCGGCCCAAAGTCCCGCGTTCTCCAACGCCTCCCTGGCCGCCTTCCCGTAGGGGGCGGCGTCGGGGTTGGCGATGGCGATCGTGCGGACCTCGGGCCTGGTCAGGTCGCCGAGGCTGGCGACCGTGCCGGCGGCCTCGGGGTGCACCAGGAGGACGATCGAGCCCTGGGCGTAGGGGGCGACCGACCCGGCGACGACGTGCCCCTCGCCTTCCAGTTCCCTGGGCAACTCGAGGTCGGCCGACAGGAAAACGTCGAACGGGGCCCCGCCTCGGATCTGCTCGGCCAGGTTTCCCGAGGCCCCGAAGGTCGGCGGGACCACCGGGCCGTCGCGGCCTTCATAAGCTTCGAGGAGCTTGGGAAGTACCCGCTGGAGGTCCGCCGCCGCCGCGATCCGCAAGGGCTCGACGCCCCCGACGTACTCTTTGGACGCATCGCAACCAAGGGAGAAGGCGAGGATCGCCAGGGCGAGCAGCCCCCGGGGCGACGCCGGACTGGTTCCGCGGCTCATGATCCAACGAGATCCTCGGAGGGGGCTCGATCGTTCGCGACGGCGCATCCTACGGGGGGCCGCGTCGCCCCGTCAATCTCGAGCCCGGAGCCCCGGAGCCTCCCGCTGAGATTGCGATGCGCGGGCGAATCGGGTAAGACCGAGCGATGCGCCGTCCTTCCGCCCGGCCGGGCCCGCGAGCGTCCCCCGGGGCGCCTTGCGGCCCTCCCTCCGCCTCGACTTGATCCCGCGCCGGGGGCTGGAAGAGAATCGTCCATGCGACGGCGAACGAGCGTTGCCCGGCGTCGCGACGGACGCGGCCGTCGTTCTCCTCCCGAGGCGGAGGGACGACGCGCAGGCCGTCTTTTCTTTGAGGAAAGGCCCCGCCAAGGATGAAGACGGAACAGTTTCTCGACCACCACGGCATCAAGGGCAATCCGTTCAGCGAGGAGGACGCCCAGACCGACACCGTCTTCAAGCGGCGGTGCCTCTCCACGATCCACCACCCTGCCTGGAGCAAGGTCTTCGGCCAGCCCGAGAACCCCTCCACCGCCCTGGTGTTCGGCGAGAAAGGGAGCGGCAAGACGGCCCTGCGCCTCCAGATCACTTCGGAGATCGAGGACTACAACCAGGCGAACCCGTCGGATCGGGTCTTCGTCATCTCGTACGATGACTTCAACCCGTACCTCGACAACTTCCGGTCCGCGATCCGGGCCACGGACACGAACCAGGTCCTGAAGCGCTGGCAGCTCTCGGACCACATGGACGCCGTCCTCTCGCTGGGCGTCACGCAGCTCGTCGACCTGCTGACGTCGGAGAAGGTGGACCTCTCGGTCCTCAGCCTGGATCAGCGCCGCGACCTCTTGCTCCTGGCGGCGCTCTACGACGCCTCGACGGGCGAGCCGATCGAGCGTCGGTGGAGCCGGCTCCGCCGCCGCTCGGGCTTCCGCCCGCTCTGGAGCCGTCGCGACCTGCAGATCGGCTTCGGCACGACCCTCGCGGTCGTCGCGCTCGTCTTCCTGTTCCCGGGCCTGCGGTCCTGGTCGCTGCTCCCCTGGCTGCTCGTGCCGCTGGTGGCCGGCTGGGTCTACTGGGCCTGGCGGATCGCCCGCGCCGAGTGGTACTCGCGAGACATCCGCAAGGGCCTGAAGGTCCTCGACCGCGACCCCTCCGCCCTGCGGTGGGAGCTGCTCTGGTTCCGCCCCAGCGAGCTGGGGGGCCAGCCGATGCCCACCGCCAGCCGCGGCCGCGCCGAGGAGCGCTACGAGCTGCTCCGCAAGTTCCAGGGCGTCCTCAAGACGCTGGGTTACGGGGGCGTCGTGGTCCTCATCGACCGGGTCGACGAACCCCAGCAGATCGAGGGCGATCCGCGCAAGATGCGCGCCCTGATGTGGCCCTTGCTCGACCACAAGTTTCTGCGGCACCCGGGGATCGGCATGAAGCTGCTGCTGCCGATCGAGCTGGCGTACTACCTGGAGAAGGAAGACAAGGAGTTTTACGACCGCGCCCGGCCCGACAAGCTCAACATGATCAAGCCTCTGCGCTGGACGGGCCCGTCGCTCTACGACCTCGCCAGCGACCGGCTCCGGGCCTGCCAGGTCCCTTCCGCCAACGGCGACGGGGTCCGGCTCCGGGCCTTCATCGACGAGACGGTCAGCGACGACTACCTCAAGGAGTCGCTCGGCAACCTCCGCACGCCCCGGCACCTGTTCAAATTCCTGCACAGGCTGATCGAGGAGCACTGCCACCGGCACACCGAGGACCAGCCCCGCTGGACCATCGACTACGACACCTTCCGCACCACGCTGGCGTCCTACATGCGCGATCTCGACGCCTTCGACCGGGGCTACGGCCACGGTTGACGCACGGCGATCCTCGGATCACGACGGGCCGCCTCGTCCCCGGCGCGGGCGGCCCGCTGTCGGCCTCACCTCAGGCCTCGCCCGGGGTCCGGAGCGGCTCGGGCCGGGGCGTCTCGGCGGCGGGATGCGAGGCCAGGCTGGGCATCATGATCGGCTTGAGGAGCACCTGGTCCGGGTTGCTCGACAGGGCCATCCAGCGGCCGTCGACCGAGAAATCCAGCGTCCGGACCCAGCCCAGATTCTCCTCGAACGATCCGGCCGCCCGGCCCGTCTCCGCGTTCCAGAAGCGGATGCGGAAGTCGGAGCCCGACGACGCGAGCATCCCCCCGCTCCGCGAGAACTCCAGGGCGTGGGCCGCCGCATCCCCATCCCCGCAGTACCGCTTGAGCACGCCCTTCGGGACGTCCCAGATCTCGATCCGCTGCGACGGGACGTGGAACCGGCTGAGGGCCAGGACGTCCCCTTCCGGGGCCAGGGCGAACGTCAGGATCGGATGCCTGGCGTCCTCCAGCCCACGGAAGCGCGAGGATTCGCGGCCCTCGGGGATCGACCAGGACTTGAGCGAGCCGTCGAAGCTGAGCGAGATCAGGCTCCGCGAATCCGGCGTGAAGGCGAGCTTCCGGACGACGTCCCGATGCCCCTTCAGCGAGGTCGTCACCTTCCCCGCTCCCACGTCGATGAGCCGAATCAGGTGGTCGAAACCGCCCAGCGCCAGGGTGCGGCCGTCCGGAGAGAACGTCAAGGCGCGGCTTGGCCCGACGCCCTCCAGGCTCCTGACCGGCACAGAGGCGTCCCGCCAATCCCAGAAGGTCACGCCGTCGATCCCCGCGATCGCGACCGTCGAGCCGTCCGGCGATAGCCCGGCCGCGTAGATTTCGGTGTCCACCCGCAGACGAGCCAGCTCCTGGCCGAACTCCTCGGCCGGACCATGCTCGACGTCCCAGATCCGCACCGTCTTATCCCATCCCAGGCTCAGCAGGGTCTTGCCGTCGGGGGAGAACCGGATCGACTCGACGAGCCCGAGGTGCCCCGCCAGGGCGAGAGCCTCCTCGCTCCCGACCGGGGGCACCGGCTCCTCCTCCACCAGCGCCGCCGCGATTGCCAGCGTCCCAACCACCACCGCCAGGCTTTGCCAGGTGAAGAAACCGAGCCGCACCCCTCGGCCCCGGAACCGATCCTCCGAGGATTCCTCGAAGAGTTCCGACTCATCGACGTCCACCGCCCATCCGCGTTGCACTGACCACCTCCTCTGGCCCGACGGGTCGCCGGGAGCCTCCTCGAAACCGACGGCGCGCGACGGGGCGGCGACACCCGTCGGGTGCCCTGCTGACCGACCTGCCTCGGGCCGTTCGGTCATCGATCCCGATCTGCTATCGGGAAAGCCCCAGCGGGCGGTCTCCCTCGCCGGGCAAGGGCCGACTCCGGCGTCCCCTCGCCCACTCAACCTTGCACGACTTCCGGCCGGGTGGCCGAAACCCTGACGAGCCTGCGGCTCACCAGACTCTTAATTTCTACGGAGTTTCCAAATTATCGGAGGTTGGCGACAATCGTCAAGTTCGGTGAAAATCATCCAACCTTCTGATGCAAAGCCTACGCCGGGGATCTTCGGATGCGGACGCCCCGACCTAAATCGGCAGTCGCATTGACTCCACTCGAACCCATGCCATTTTGACACAACCGGGCAACAGAGACTGCCAATTTCCATCAAGCCTTGTGTGACCATTTAGACAAAACATCCCCGCAAACCTATTTCCTCGTACGACTTGCGGTTTCTAATCGACTTTGGCACCCCGAGTGCCTATAGGATAACACGAAGGCGTCGACCGGTGAACGACGCCGGCAGCGACGATACTATCGCGTCATCCCAGGGCGGGATCGCGACGATTCTTAGCACGGGGAGAGTTGATCCATGTCAACGTCGATGAGGAATCGGTCGGGTTTGGCAGTCAACGGTCTCGGGCGATTCGATACGCCGCTGGACGCTCTGTTCGGCCAGCTGTTCGGCGAAGGGGCGGAGACGAAGCGAGCCGTACGCCCTGCCGTCGAGCCGTTGCCGCTCTCCCTCTGGGCCGATGAGGGCCACTTCCACATCGAGGTGGACCTGCCGGGCGTCGCCCTCCCGGACCTGGAGGTGACGATCCACGAGGACGTGCTGACGATCAAGGCTCGGCGTCAGGTCGAGGAAGGTCGCCAGTACGCCTACAACGGCCGGACGTTCGGCCAGTTCGAGCGTTCGCTGCGTCTCCCCGAGTCCGTCGAGGCCGACTCGGTCGACGCCCGACTCGCGAGCGGCGTCCTGCATCTGACGCTCCGGAAGCGGGCCGAGGCGCAGATCAAGAAGATCGAGGTCCGCCAGGACTGAACGGAGCAAAGCCCCCAGCCTTGCCGGCTGGGATCGAGGCCGGCCCGTCGCCCGACGGGCCGGCCTTTTCGTTCCCAGGCACCTTTCAGGCCCCGCTCGACCCGGCCGCGGGCTGGGCCTTTGTCGTCCCTTCGCCGGGATCGCGCTCGACCGGCAGGGGAGGTCGGGAGGTCCTGGGGATCTCCACCCGGCGCGAGGGGAGCCCGAACCAGGGGCTGGCGAGGACCTCTGCGATCGTGGAAGGGGAAGGGGAAGGCGGCGCGGGGTCGGACGCACCGCGGGGCGCCTCGCCCATCAGGGCGCGGGCCTCGGCGAGGAAGCGGAGCAGTTCCAGGTCGTTGGGACGCTCCCGGAGCCGATATTCCTCCGACCGCCGATACCAGTCCTGGGCTTCGTCCTTGCGGCCGAGCCGCCAGAGGGCCATCGCCAGGCCGAAGCCGTCGAACGCCTTGTCGTCGGCGTTGAGTTCGAGCGAGCGTTCGAACGCGGCGCGGGCGCCGTCCCAGTCGCCGTTCCGATACCGGGCGACCCCCAGCGTGTTCCAGCAGGCCCAGGCTTCCGGGGCGTTCGCCACGACCAGTTCGGCCATCTCGACGGCCCTGGCGGGATTTCGCGAGGAGAGGTCGGGCGTTGTCACGAGATACCAGGCGATGTTGTTGAGCCGGATCTGCTCGAACGCCTCGCGCTTGGGGTCCAGCGCGTAGGCTTTCTTGAGAACGGCCTCGGAATCCTCCGGCCGGTCGGTCTCCCAGTACGCTCGACTCAAGGATTCGTAGAGCCGGGCCAGGTCGCGCTTGTAGCGGGGCACGCGAGGGTAGTCCGCGATCAGGCTTTCCAGCACGGCGACGCTCGCCTCCAGCGACTCGAGCGCCTCCGGATGGCGTCGGGACTCCAGCAGCAGGTCGCCCAGCCGGGCCTGGCAGCGGGCCAGGGACTCGCGGCCGGCCGGCTGGGAGAGGGTCGCGGATCGGAACTCCTCCACCTGCTCCAGCCCTTTCCGATAGGCCTCCTCGGCCTCGCCCCGGCGGCGGGCGAGCTGGAGCCAGGTCCCCATCCCGGTGTAAATGGCGGCCAGCTCGTTCTTGAGGTCGATCGCGGGCGGGAAGGCCGATCCCGCGGAGGACTGGAGCCCGACGAGGAGGCCGAGCGCCTCGTTCGAATCGGCCAGGGCCTTCTCGACGCGCCCGGTCTCGCCCTCGATGTGCGCCTTCAGGTTCAGGGCCTGCGCGAGGGCGAAGCGACGGTTGCGGTCGTCGGGCGACGGCGGGATCTTGCGGAAGAGCTGGATCGACTGGTCGACGGCCCATTCGCCCGGGCCGTACACCGCCTGCCGCCGCAGGAGGTCGGCGTACTTCCGGAGAACGGCGGCGAGCTGGAACGCCCCCTGATCGTCGCCGCCTCGCTCCTGGAGCGAGAGCATCACCTGCAGGGCCCGACGGTAGGCGTCCTCCGCCTCATAGATCTGCCCCAGGGTCAGCCGGATGTCGCCGATCCGGCCGTAGGCGCTGAAGGTGCGTTGCACGACCCGGGCGTCGGCATCGTTCCGCGCGGCGATCCGCTCGTAGAACTCCAACGCGGTGCGGAGGAGGTCCACGTCGCGGCGGCTGTCGCCCGGCCCCCGGGGAAACCACGATTCGGCCGAGTCCAGGTAGAGTTCGAGCGCGCGGTGGGCCACCTCCAGGTTCACCTCGGCCCGTTCGAGCTGGATGCGGCGGGCGTCGGACTCGCTCTGGATGCGCGACTTGGCGTTCCAGATGACCAGGGTGCTGATCGCCAGGCAGACCGTCGCGAGGACGAGGACCGCCCCCAGCGCCGCCGCGATCGGCCGATGCCGGCGCGTCCAGCGGACCGCCCGCTCGCCCAGGGTCGGCCGGCGGGCGAGGATCGCCTGGTCGTCGAGGAAGCGGCGGAGGTCCTCGGCCATCTCGCGGGCCGAGGCGTAACGGCCCCCAGCGTCCTTGGCCATCGCCTTCAGGATGATCGTCTCCAGGTCGCGCGGAAGCTGGGGCGTGTGCCGCGAGGGGGGGGCGGGCTCCTCGTCGCTGATCCGCTGGACGAGAGCGGCCATGTCGCCCCCCGGGAAGGCCGCCTCAAGGGCCACCAGTTCATAGAGCGTCACGCCGAGGGAGTACAGGTCGGTGCGATGGTCGACGACGCCGCGATCGGCGATGACCTGCTCGGGGCTCATGTAGCGCAGGGTGCCCACGAGGTCGCCGGTCGCCGTCAGCCCGGAGGCCCCATGCAGGCGGGCCAGGCCGAAGTCGGCGACCCACAGGTCCCCCTGCTCGTCGATCAGGAGGTTGCCCGGCTTGACGTCGCGATGGATCACGCCCAGCGAGTGCGCGTGCTCCAGGGCGTCGGCGGCCTGGAGCCCGAGCCTCGCCACCCCTCGGAAGAACCCGGTTCCGGGACGCGACGAGCGGTTCTCGCGCGATTCCGGCGAGCCCGAGTCTCGGGACGAAGGTTCCCAGGCGGGGAGCGAGCCCGGCCTCGCCTCGCGCTCGCGACGCAGGTCGTCGATCAGGGCGGAGAGGGGCCGGCCGGCGACGTACTGCATGCTGTAGTAGTGGACGCCCGCGTCGCAGCCCACGGCGTAGATCGGCACGATGTTCGGGTGCCGAAGGTGGGCGGCCGCCTGGACCTCGAGCTGGAACCGCTGGACGTGGCGCGGGTCCATCGCGGCGGTGGACGGCAGCAGCTTCAGGGCGACGCGGCGGCCGAGCGACGCCTGCTCCGCCTCGTAGACGATGCCCATCCCGCCCCGGCCCAGCTCGCGGATGATCCGGTAGTCGCCGAGCCGCTCCGGGGGCATCGGCACGTCCCCCTGGAACCAGACGCCGGCCCCCCGCAGGCGTTCGAGCCCCTCCAGGCACTCTTCCAGCTCGCCCGCGATCTCGTGGTGCTCGCGCAGGAAGGCCGAGCGGAGCGGGCGCTCGCCGCGGGCGCAGGCCGCCTCGTACGCGTCGAGCGCCCGGGCGAGCCGGGGGTCCTCGGCGTCGCCGTCGTCGCGCGACAGGAGCTCGGTCGCGTCGTCCGGGCGATCAAGCCCCATCGAGGGCCTCCAATCCGCGTCGGAGCTTGGCGAGGGCGCGCGCCCAGAGGTTCTTGACGCTGTCCTGGGTCCGCCCCATCCGATCGGCGACCTCGGGGAAGCTGAGGCCTTCGAGCTGGCGGAGGATGATGACCTCGCGATAGTCGGGCGAGAGGCCGTCGATGGCGTCGGCGAGCAGGACCGCCTGCTCCCGTCGCGACGCCTGCGCGCTCGGCGAGCTTCCCGCGGCGGCCAGGGGCCCGGCCATGGCGCGCGAGGAGCGGTCCAGGTCCTCCCCCAGGTCGCGCTCCAGGCGGACGTCTCGCCGCTTGGCGCCGAAGTAGCGCCGAAGTTGGTTCGCCAGGACGCCGCCGAGGATCTGGCGGAGCCAGGCCAGGAACTCCCCCTCGGAGCCCCCTCGGAATCCGCCGATCCGGCGATGGACCTCCAGCGAGACGTCCTGCAACACGTCCGCGACGTCGATCTTGGCCTGGATCCGCCGGCCGATCTGCACCCGGGCCAGGAGCGCGAGGTAGTTCCGGTAGCGCTCCAGCAACAGGCCGAGCGCCGCACCGTCGCCCTGGCGAGCCCGGTCCAGCAGCCGTTCCATGGGGGGACAGGTCTCGCCGACGCGGCTCATCGGGCCGGGCTCCGAGGGGTGAGTCGCCGCCTCTCGACGGCCCCGCCGAGGGCCGGGCGGGGCGAAACGGGATCTTCCCGATTGTACGGGATCGGTCGTTTCCAGTCCCGCGGATTCGTTCAGCCCGCGGGTGCGTCGGCGGGCTCGGTCGTCGCGCCGACGCTCTCCTCGACCTCGGGCTTGGCCCCGGGCACGTCCCAGAACCGGATGCCGCCGTCGCGGCCGCCGTAGGCGACGCGGGAGCCCCCCTGGGTGAACAGGACGGCCTTGACCCAGCCGACGCCCTCGCTCAGGCGGCCGCGAAGCACGCCGCTGCGGGCGTCCCAGACCTGGATCGCCTGGTCCACCCCGGCCGCCGCCAGCGAGCCGCCGTCGGGCGAGAAGGCCAGCGCGTTATAGCCGACGTCGCCGCCGAGCCGGTGTTTCAGCTCGCCGGTGCGGAGGTCCCAAATCTTGGCGCCCCCCTGCCCCGCCCGCCACGGCGCCGTCGCCAGCGACCGGCCGTCGGCGGTGAAGGCGAAGCAGTGGACGCGGCCGAAGTTGCGGGAGAGCCGATCCTCGCGGCCGGTCGCCCGATCCCAGATCAGGAAGTCGCCGGCGAAGGACGAGGCCGCCACCCGGCTGCCGTCGGCCGAGAACCCCACCGAGTGCACCATGTCGCCCAGGCCGTCGAGCGTGGCCTCTTCCCGCAGGTCCGGGACCCGCAGCAGCCGGATCCCGCCCGATTCGCCGCCGGCCGCCAGGGTCCGCGAATCCGGGGCGAAGGCCAGGTATCGGAACTCGGCCCCTTCCTTCGTCACCACGGCCCGCCAGCCGTCGGGGCCGGATTCCCAGACCGTGAGGTGGCTCGCTCCGCCGACCGCCAGGTAGCGGCCGTCCGCGCTCGGCGCGAGGGCGTAGGGCTGCGAGCCGTGGGGGAGGCTGAACACCTCCTCGCACCAGCTCGCCTTGGCCGGGTCGAGGTCCCAGAACCGGACGGAGCCGTCCATCCCGGACGAGATCAAGACGTCCCGGTCGGCCCCGAGGGCCATCGCCTCCAGCAGGAGGTCGTGCCCCCCGACCGTCGCCCCCCCCTTGCGGCCGTCGGGCTCCTCCACCTCGAGCCGGGCCGAGAGGATGATCGCGACGATCGCCGAGACGACGAGGACGATCGCCGCCTCCCAGCTCAGCCACGCCAGCCGCACCCGACCGCCGCGGACGCGGCGCGAGCCGTCGTTCCCGTCGTCCCGCATCTGGTCGAGCCCTTGATCGTGGTCCATGGGTCTCCCATCTCCTCTCGATCGCCTGGTGCGGAATCGTTCCGCCGGCAGGGCCTCCGGGGCCGTGGCCGTCCGCCGATTCCCGCCCGCGACCGTCCGGGGTCGCGGGCCGCGGATCCAACGTTGGGGGATTCGACGGCGGTTCGATTTTCTTGGGCCCGTTCGCGTGAATCTCCCGCGAAGGAGACCGCTCGGGCACGCCTCGAATCGCGCCGGGGCGCCCTCGCGTCGACGGCCCGACCTCGCACGTCGGGCCCTCGCCGCCGTGGGCGCGATCCGCCTTCCACGTCTGTAGTCGCAGGATCGGCCCCGTCAGCGCCGCGAAATTCTTCGGGGGCCTCCGGCCGCCGAAAAGGAGTCGCATGGTATCGGAGGGGCCGGGAGCCGGCAAGGGCGGCCGAGGCCCGGGGATCGCGCCGGGGTCAGGAGCCGTCGTCGGGCTTCTGATGATAGAGCTTGAGGTAGCTCTCGTAGCGGCCGGAGTGGATCCAGCCCCAGTAGACCGCGTCCTTGACGGCGCAGCGGTGCTCATGGGTGTGGGAGCAGTCGGGGAACCGGCAGAGGGGGATGAACGGGCGGAACTCGATGAAGCAGCCTTCCAGCTCGCCGGGGAGGACGCCCCAGAGCTCGAACTGGCGGAGGCCGGGGGTGTCGACGACGTAGCCGCCGCCTTCCAGCCGGATCAGCTCCGCCGTGGTCGTCGTGTGCTTCCCCTTGGAGGTCCAGTCGGAGACCTCGTTCACGCGGAGGTTGAGGCCCGGCTGGATGGTGTTGAGCAGCGAACTCTTGCCGACGCCGCTCTGGCCCGAGATCGCCGTCACCCCCTGGCGCAGCAGGCCCCGCAGCCGGTCGATCCCCCGGCCGTCCGCCGCCGAGGTCACGATCGTCTCGTAGCCGAGCTGGGTGTACAGGCCGACGACCCACTGGTACAGCGAGACGTCCACCAGGTCCGCCTTGTTGAGCACGATCACCGGGCGGACCCCGCCCAGTTCGGCGGCGGCGAGGTAGCGGTCGATCAGGCTGATCTTGACGCCGGGCTCGGCGAGCGCCGAGACGATGAACACGGCGTCGACGTTGGCGGCCAGGACGTGGCGACGACCTCGGTAGCCTCGCGTCATCACGCCTTGCCGGGCCTCGACGCGCTCGATGAAGCCCTCGTCGCCCCCCTTCTCGGGGGGCCGGAACCAGACGCGGTCCCCCACGGCCACGACGTTGCGGCCGTCGATCGCCATGCTCTTGAGGAGCCGGCGGACGTGGCAGGGGAACGTTCGGCCGTCCTCGGTCTCCACCACGCTGACCAGGCCGTGGACGCGGAGGACGCGGCCCGCGGTCCAGGCCGCCTGGTCCACGGCCCGGCGGCTGGACGATTCGTCCGGCGGCCCGCTCGACGCGTCGGAAGCCGTGGCCTCGGCGGCGTCGGCCATGATGGTCCGATGCCGCGACATCTCGCCCTTGGGCCGGACCCGCTCGCCGGAGACCGATTCGGCCGCGGCGGGCGTCTGGTCGCCGAACGCCCGGGTGAAGTCGTTCGACCTCGTCCGCTTCTGCCGGTTCTTGTTCAGCGCGATCCGGATCTTCTTCTTCTTGTTCGCCACGTCGGGCCTTCGCAAGGAAAGTTGAGGAGGGCGACGCGCCGGGACGCCCGCAATTCGATTCATCGGGGGCGTCGCGGCGCGGGCCCCGGGCTCAGCGCGTGTGCAGCGGCCGGCGGCCGCCGGACTTCTCGGAGGCGGCGGCCTGGTCGCGCAGGATCTGCTGGGCCTTCTTGGGGTTGGTCGTGTGCAGGATCCCCATCGCCTTGCCCTGGCTCGACGCGCTCGAGACGTAAGCGTAGTCGATGTTGATGTGCTCCTGGGCGAGCTTCTCCAGCACGCCGGAGAGCGCGCCGGTGCGGTTCTCGACCTGGAGGGCCAGGACCTCGGCGACCGTGTACTCGGTCCCCAGCGAGGTCAGCACGCGCTTGGTGGCCTCGAGGTCCGAGGCGACGAATCGCAGGACGCTGGGCCCGGCCGTCTCCATGACGCTCACGGCCAGCAGGTCGACCTTCTCCTCCGCCAGCGCGGAGCAGATCTTGGCGAGCCGGCCGGGCTTGTTCTCGAGATGGGCGGTGACTTCGTTGACGAGTTCCATGGGGACGTCCTCCGATTCGGGAGAGGATTCGGGACGACGGCGGGATCGGGGCGCCGACCGACCGGGCGGAGGCCCGCCCCCGGTCGGCGCGGCGGGGGCGGGCCGATTGATCTCGACGCCTAGACGACCGAGGCGAACGGGAAGTTCGGGATCATCGATCGCGGCCGGCTCGGCCGCCCTTCTCCGGGTCCGCGCCCGGAGCCCTCGCGCCAGGGCCGCCCGGGGCTCCCGGCGACCCCGGGGCCCCCGGCGAACCCGGCCCGCCGGGGCCGAAGCCCGGCTGCATCATCCCCGGAGGGCCGCCGGGCTGGGGCTGGCCGCCCGCGTCGGGCGCGGCCGCGGCGTTCTTGGCGGCCAGGCGGGCCGCGGCGATGCCCGGGGCCAGCAGGGCCGGAAGGACCCCCTTGGCGCCCAGGAGGGCCGTCGCGTCCGGGAAGGCTCCGCGCGTCTCGATCCGGATCGCCTGGTCGTCGACGGCCACCGTCGTGGTCGAGGGGAACATCAGAGCCCGCAGCTCGTCCGACTTGGGGAGTTTCGCGGGATCGACCCGGATCTGGATCATCGAGGCGTCGCCGCCCGTGCGAGGCGCGCCCGGCGTGCCGGGCCCCCCCGGGCCACCGGGGCCACCCGGCTGCATGCCGGCCATCGCGCCCGCGCCGGGGGCGATGCCGGCCATCGCGCCCGAGCCCCTCATGGAGCCGTAGGAGGCACCGCGGGAGGAGGACATCCCCGCCGAGGACGAGCCCGCCGGCCCGCCCGGACCGCCCGGCCCGCCCGTACCGCTGAGTACGCCCGGCATGGAGCCCGGCCCGCGCTGGGCCTGGGTGGCGGCGGGATCGGCGGGCGTCATCAGCCGTTCGCTGGCCGCGATGGCGGTGTTGATTCCGGTCTGCAGGGTGCCCGGCAGGCTGGCGAGCACGGCGGAGGTCGACTCGCGGAAGTCGCCGTAGAGCATCAGCACCGCGTCGTCCGGAGTCCTGGACACGGCCCGGGCGAGGTCCTCGGCGGGCGTCCAGGGCTTACGTCGAAGCGACTCCACGGCCAGGCGGGCGGCCTCGGGGGAGGTCGAGATCGCCAGGAAGCCCCCTTCCAGCCGGACGGTCGGCTTGAAGCCCGCCGGCAGCCCCTTGATCGGCGACGACGTGGGGACGTTGAACATGTAGGTGCGAGCGCTCTCGCCCCCCGAAGCGGGGATCAGTCGAAACTCGGGCGTGGTGGGCTCGTCGCGGCGGCGATCCTTGCGGTCGGCTCCCGGTCCCCCTTCCTCGCCCCGGCCGCCGGGCCCCGGGGCCGGGTTCGCGGCCTCGGCCTTGACGGCTTCGGCGATCTGCTCGGCGGCGACCGTCTTGATCTGCTTGTTGACTTCCAGCATCACCGCGTCGAGCGCCCGGCTGAACCGGGCCTCGTCGACGACCTCGGCGACCAGGACCGGCCTGGGCATCCGCGGCCCCATCGAGCTGAGCATGGCGAGCGGGTCGCCGAGGCCCGGCGCCGGGGCGTCGTCGACGGTCGCGGCCGAGCCCCCGGGGGCCAGGTAGGCGACGACCCGGGGGCCGATGTTGCCGAGCAGGTCCTTTTCGAAGTCCATGCGGCTGCGGGTCCGGACGCTCTCGACGATGGAGTCGTATCGCGCCTTGCCCTCCCCCTCGCCGATCGCGCCGGCGATCATCGTCGCCCATTGCTCCGGCTTGAGCGAGGCCGACGCGAAGTACTCCACGCCGTCCGGGATCGGCAGCAGCTTCTTGGCCTCGAACGCGGGCTCGTCCAGGAACGACAGCGCGCCGCTGCGAGGCTTCGGGGCCACGATCCGGGTGACGCTCGCGAGGGCGTCGTCCTGGAATCCCCAACGATATTCGACCCGCTGGACGCTCGCGTCGAACGGGATCATCCCCGGCCCCCCTTCCGCGCCGGCCGGCTTCATGGAGGGGTCGATGTACGCGGTGAGGACCGGGTCGAGCCCCCCCTCCGGCTTCTTGAGCGCCTCGACCGGCTCGAATCCCACCAGGCTCGGCGTCTTCCCCTCCAGGACCGCCAGCACGGCGTCGGCGTCGGAGGGCTGGAAGAGGGCCACGCCGAGGTCGCCGCCGGCCGCCCACCAGGCCCAGCCCTGGTCGGGGTTCTTGTCGTCGGACTGGGGGGGAGGGACGACGACGACCTGCGCGCCCCCCTTCGTCACCAGCTTGTGCTTCGAGGCCGGGTCCATGAATGAGATCACCAGCCGGCTGAACTGCGACTTCGTCTCCTTGGAGGTGATCCCCCGGAGCACCAGCACGCCGCGCACGCCTTTCGGGGCGGACGGATCCACGTGGTACGCCAGCGCGGCCCCGTGGCGGGCGAGGTGCTTGACGATCGCGACCGCGTCGGCGCCGTTGATCTTGCGGTTCGGCAGCCAGGTGGAGGCGCGTTCGAAGAGCACGACGCCGACCTCTTCGAGCATCCCGCCGAGCGGGGTGTCGTTGAGCATGCGGTAGGCGGCGGTCTTGCGCCAGGACTCCTCGTGGGCGTCCAGGCCGTCGAACTCGACGTACATCAGCAGCTTCTCGCGGGCCGCGTAGGCCGTCGCGGGCCGCGCGGCCGCCGGTTCGCTCGACGGGGCCGACGCCGAGGCCGACGTCGTCGGCGGGGCCGACGCCGGAGCCGTCTGGGCCTGCGCCTCGGCGGGGAGGATGCATCCGACGAGCGCCGAGGCCAGCAGGCCGGCGGTCAGGCGGACGGCGGGAGCGGGCGGAGCGAACAGGGGTCGTCGCACGGGGCGGTCCTCGTGAAGTGGCCGGGATGGATGCCGCGTCGCCGCGTTCCGGGCGCCCGGGGCCCGGGCCAGGGACGGGCGTGGCGGCCACGGACGCCCCACGACCCTCCGCCGACGAACGCGCTCGGGGGCCGGATCAACCCTCATGGTATGGCCGCCCGGCCCCCGCGCCAACAGACCGCCCCGGCGATCACCGGGAGGGTGCGAGGCCCGGACGCGACGTCGCTTCCGGGCCGGCGTCGCGGGCGTCGGCAGGCGGGGGCGCAGGCCGTGCGGGCTCGGACCCGAGGCGGTTCCAGGCCGAGGCGACGGCGTAGCCTGCCAGGACGCCGATCACGACCATGCCGAGCGCCTGGAGCCGGGCGGGGCTGAGGAGTCTCCCGCTCATGCGATCACTTCGTGGACCACCCGGCCGTGGACGTCGGTCAGGCGGAAGTCGCGGCCGGCGTAGTGGAACGTGAACTTCTCGTGGTCGAAGCCGAGGAGGTGGAGGATCGTCGCGTGCAGATCGTGGACGTGGACCTTGTTCTCGACCGCCTGGAAGCCGAATTCGTCGGTCGCTCCGTACACGTGGCCCTTCTTGACGCCGCCGCCGGCCATCCAGGCGGTGAAGCCGTAATGGTTGTGGTCGCGGCCGTTCATCTTCCCGGCGTTGGCGCCGGGCGTGGGGAGTTCGACGGTCGGCGTGCGGCCGAATTCGCCGCTGCAAACGACCAGGGTGTCGTCGAGCATCCCGCGCTGCTTGAGGTCGAACAGGAAGGCGGCGATGCCCTGGTCGCACTGCTTGGCCAGCTCTCGGTGGCCGGTCTCCAGGTCGTCGTGGTTGTCCCAGGGCTGCCCCGCCCCGTGCCAGAGCTGGACGAACCGGACCCCGCGCTCCAGCAGCCGGCGGGTCGCCAGCAGTTGCCGGGCGTGGACGCCGGGGCCGTAGAGATCCCGGACGTGCTGCGGCTCGCGGTCGACGTCGAACGCGTCGGCCGCCTCCGACTGCATCCGATAGGCCAGCTCGAACGACTGGATCCGCGCCTCCAGATCGGCCTCGTGCTTGCGGCGGTCCAGGTGCTCGCGGTTCAGCTCGGCGAGCAGGTCGAGTTGGGCTCGCTGGGTCCGGGGGCCGACGCCGTGGTTGCGGATGTGGGCGATCAGCTTCTCGATGTCGGTGTTGTTGCTGTCCAGGTAGGTCCCCTGGTAGACGCCGGGCAGGAAAGCGGATTGCCAGTTCTGCGACTCGGCGATCGGGAATCCCCCGGGGCACATGACGAGGAACCCGGGGAGGTTCTGGTTCTCGGTCCCCAGCCCGTAGAGGACCCACGACCCCAGGCTGGGCCGCGCCTGCCGCGCCTCGCCGCAGTTCATGAGCATCAGCGAGGGCTCATGGTTGGGGACGTCGGCGTGCATCGACCGGATCACGCACATCTCGTCGGCCATCTGGGCGGTGCGCTCGAAGATCTCGCTGACCTCCAGGCCGCTCTCGCCGTACTTGCGGAACTTGTAGGGGGAGGCCAGGGCCGCGCCGGTCTTGCGCTCGGTCGGGAGGTTGCTCGGGACTTCCTTACCGTGGTGCCTGGCGAGGGCCGGCTTGGGGTCGAACGTGTCGACGTGCGACATCCCGCCGTTCATGAACAGGTGGACGACTCGCTTGGCCTTCGCCGGCGCGGGGGCCGACCGGGGGAGGAGCGGGTTGACGCCGACCCCGCCCTTGATCGGCTCGGCGGCGCGGGCGGCCCGGCCCAGGCCGCCGGACTCCGAGAGCAGCGCGCCGAGGGCCAGCGACCCGAAGCCGACGCCCGAGCGGCAGAGCATCTCGCGGCGGGTGGAGACCCTGTCCTCGATCCGGTTGGGGACGTGCGACATGAGAGGAGCCCTCGGACCCGGTCGGCCGGATCAGTCGATGTAGAGGAATTCGTTCGTGAGCATGAGCACCTGGGCGAGTTGCGCGAGGGGGGGCGACGTCGGCTCCCCGTCGACCGTCGGCCGGTCGACGAAGGCCAGCCCCAGCGCCGCCTCGCGCTCGTCCGGGCGACGGCCGAGCACCCGCTCATAGACCGCCGAGACGGCCCCGGCGCGGTCGGCCGAGTCCACGCTCGCGGCCAGCCGCTTCGCCTGCTCCTGCACGAACGGGCTGTTCATCAGGAACAAGGCCTGCTGGGGGACCGTCGTGACGAACCGTCGGGGGTTGGTGGCGTCGGGGATGGCGAAGTCGAACGCGCGGTAGACGCCGTCCATGTTCTGGCGGTCGATGAAACCGTAGACCGTGCGTCGGGGCGGGTTCGACGAACCGTCGAAGGCCACCGAAGGCCCCCCGCGCGACGGATCGAGCGAGCCGGAGACGGCCAGGATGGAGTCGCGAAGCGATTCGAAGTCGAGCCTCTGGCGGTTGAACCGCCAGACCAGGCGATTGCGGGCGTCCTTGTCCAGGCAGTCGGGCCGCAGGAAGCTCCCCTGCTGGTAGGTGTTCGAGAGCATGATCCGGCGGTGCAAGGCCTTGATCGACCAGCCGTCGGCGAGGAAGCCCGCGGCCAGCTCGTCGAGCAGGTCGGGGTGCGACGGGGCGTCCGCCTTGACGCCGAAGTCGCTGGGGCTGTCGACCAGGCCCTCGCCGAAGTGCCATCGCCAGACGCGGTTGACGATCACGCGGGCGGTCAGCGGGGCGGCCTGGCCGACGATCGCGCGGGCCAGCTCCAGGCGGCCGCTCCCCTGCTCGAACGGCTTGCGGTCGGGGCCGCTGAGGACCTTGAGGAACTGGCGAGGGACCGGCTTGCCCGGCCGTCCGGGATTGCCCCGGATGAAGACGTTCGGGTCGGTGGGCTTCGGCGCGTCGTTCATCACCATGGCCCGCCGGATCTTGCCGGCGGACTGCTTGTCGACCTCGGCGACCTTCGCCTCCAGCTTCTGCAGCTCGGCCCGCTGCGCCCGGTCGATCAGGCCCCGCTCGTCGCCGGAGCCCGGGACGAAAGGACCGCCCGTCGCGTGGAAGGCCTGGCGGAGCGATTCCCAGTCGGCCTCGGCGAGCGGCTCGGCCTTCTTCTCGCCCGCGGCGTGGAGCTTCTCCTCCAGGCCGGCCAGCAGCTTCGCGTAGCAGGCGACGAGCTGCTCCATGTCGGTCGGCTTCGCCTCGCGGAGGGCGGCCAGGACCAGGGGGTGGATCGACCCCGGGGCGGCCGTCGCACGCTCGTCCAGCTTCGCGAGGACCTCGGGAGCCCTGGCGGAGAACTCGTCCTTGGGGAGGGCCCGGAAGAGTCGCCAGGGGGCGAGGACGGGGTCGGCGTCGGTCGCGGGCGTGTCGAGCTTCTGCTTCCAGAGCCGGGCGGCCAGCCGGAGCGGGAGCGACTTCAGGCCGTCCTTCGCGGCCCGCTCGTCGGCGCCGCCGGCGCGAGGGTCGAAGCCGATGTCGTAAGCGGCCTTCAGATACAGCGAGCCCCGGGCGGTCAGGTCGCCGACGACCTCGGCGCGTCGCGCGGCCTTGAAGTCGTCGCGGACCTTGCGCGCCTCGGCCAGCCGTCGTTCCAGCTCCTGCACCTCGGCCGACTCGGCGGCGTCGGCGGCGTCGCCGCCGTCCAGCCGGGGCAGCTCAGCGGGCTCGATCGAGCTGGCGAAGACCCCGTACAGCGAGTAGTAGTCGTCGGTCGGGATCGGGTCGAACTTGTGGTCGTGGCAGCGGGCGCAGGCGATGGTCAGCCCCATCAGGCCGCGGCCGACCAGGTCGATCCGGTCGTCGATGATCTCGTTCTTGTCCTGGAGGAACCGGCGGCCGACGGTCAGGAAGCCCATCGCCGCCAGCTTGCTCGGGTCGCCGTCGGCCGGGAGTTGGTCGGCGGCGAGCTGCTCGACGATGAACCGATCGAACGGCTTGTCGGCGTTGAAGGCGTCGATCACGTAGTCGCGATAGGTGAACGCGTACGGATACTTGCGTTCTTCCTGGAAGACGTAGCCCTTGGTGTCCGCGTATCGGGCGACGTCCAGCCAGTGCCGTCCCCAACGCTCGCCGTACATCGGCGAGGCCAGCAGCCGGTCGACGACCGTCGCGAAGGCGTCGGGCGAGGGATCGGACTCGAAATCCTCGATCTCCTCGAACGTCGGCGGCACGCCCAGCAGGTCGAGCGAGGCGCGTCGGAGGAGCGTCCGGCGGTCGACGGGCGGCGAAGGGGTCATCCCTTCCTTTTCCAGCCTGGCGAGGATCCGGGCGTCGATCGTCGACTTGACCCAGGCGGCGTCGCGGACCTCGGGCACGGGGGTCGCCTGCAGGGGGCGGAAGGCCCAGTGGTCCTCGGCCTTGTCGCCCGCCGACGCCCGGTCCGACGGCGCCTCGCCCCAGGGGGCGCCCATCTCGACCCATCGGGTGAGGGCCTGGATCGCCGGGTCGCCGAGCTTGCCGTCGGGCGGCATCTTGAGATCCTGATCCTCGGCATGGGCCAGGGCCTGGACGAGGGTCGACTCGCCGGGGTCGCCGGGGACGACGGCCGGGCCGAGCGAGCCCCCCTTCAGGAGCGCCTCGCGGCTGTCGACCCGCAGGTCGGCCTTCTGCTTCTCGGGCCCGTGGCACTTCTGGCACGACTCGACCAGGACCGGCCGGACCGAGGTCTCGAAGAAGGCGACCGCCTCGGGCGAGGGCTTTTCCGCCGACGGTTCCTGGGCCAGGGCCGAGGGAGGTGCGATCGCGAGGATCGCCGCGGCGACGGCGGCCGATCCGAAGGGTCGTCGAAGCCGTCCCCGGATGTCGTCGGGTCTGCACATGGCTCGGTTCCGCTTCTTCGGCTGGAGGCGTGGATGGTCCAGTCGACCGGTCGTCGACGGCGGGGGCGGCGTCCGCTCGCGGCGGGGGGGGCGTGGGGCCGGGCAGGATGCGCGCATCGCCCAGGGCCTTACGACCTCATCATGGACCGGCCCCCCCTCGAAATCAACCCCGAATGTTAAAGGTTGATTTTACATTCCAGCTCCCGATAATTCACGGACTGACCGGTCAGTCCACTCACGAGGCGAGCCCGCCATGCCCCCCGCTTCCGATGACAAGGTGAAAAGTCGGACGTCGGCGAAAGGCCCCGAAGCCCGGCGCGAGGAGATCCTGCGCATGGCGACGGAACTCTTCGCGGAGCAAGGCTTTTCCGACGCCATGACCCAGGATCTCGCCGACCGCCTGGGGGTCGGCAAGGGGACGATCTACCGCTATTTCCCGAGCAAGCGGGAGCTGTTCCTGGCCGCCGCCGACCGGGTGATGCGAACGCTTTCGGCCCAGGTCGAGGCGAATATCGCTGGTATAGAGGACGGCCTGGAGCGGATCGCCCGGGGCATCCTGGCGTTCCTGACCTTCTTCGCCGAGCATCCCGAGTACGTCGAGCTTCTCATCCAGGAACGGGCGCAGTTCAAGGACCGCACCCGCCCCACCTACATCGAGCATCGTCAGGTCCACGGCCAGCAGTGGCGGCGGCTTTACGGAGAGCTGACCGCCGAGGGGAGGCTGAGGGACATCAGCCCCCAGCAGATCAGCGACGTCGTGGGCAACCTGATCTACGGCACCATGTTCACCAACTATTTCGCGGGCCCGGCGAAGCCCGTCGCCGAGCAGGCGCGCGACATCCTCGACGTCGTCTTCCGGGGGATCCTCTCGGAGCGGGAACGGGCCCGGCTCCGCGACGCGGACCTCCTGGCCGGCCCGGGCTCGGCGGCGGTCGGAGTCGCGGCCGAGGGGCCCGCGGGCGGGGAGGCGGCGGGGCGATGAATGAGTCAACAGCAGGAGCGAGCGGTATGGATCGTCGGATCTGGGTCGGGCTGGCGGTGTTGGCGTGCGGGGTGGTCTCGGGATGCGGGAACGCCGCGTCCTCGACGTCCCCGGCGGCGCGTCCGCCGGACCTCGTCCTCTACGAAAAGCCGATCTCGCGCGAGGTGAGGGACTTCGAGACCTTCCCGGGCCGGACCGAGGCCGTGATGTCGGTCGAGATCCGGTCGCGCGTCTCCGGCTACCTCAACCAGGTGTACTTCCAGGACGGCCAGCACGTCGAGAAGGATGCGGTCCTCTTCCAGATCGACGATCGGCCCTTCCAGGCGGCCTTCGACCGGGCCCAGGCCTCCCTGGAGCAGGCCGAGACCCGGGCCAAGCGGCTGAACAGCGAGTTCCAGCGGGCCAAGGTCCTGTACGACCGGGGCATGTCGATCAGCCGCGAGGAATACGACCGCTACGCCTACGACCACGCCGAGGCCGTCGCGGCGATCGGCACCGCCAAGGCCGCCCACGACCTCGCGCAGCTCGACCTGCAGTTCACCCGGGTGTCGTCCCCCATCTCCGGCCGGCTCGGCCGTCGGCTGGTCGACCCGGGCAACCTCGTCGAGTCCGACACGACGGCGCTCACCACCATCGTCAGCCAGGATCCGATCTACGTCTACTTCGACGTCAACGAGGCGGCCATGCTGCGGATCCGCCGCCTGCTTCAGGAGGGGGGGATCAAGGCCCAGAGCGAACGCGAGGTCCCCGTCGAGATCGCCCTGTCCGACGAGCCCGACTTCCGCCACAAGGGGGTCGTCGACTTCACCGACAACCGCGTCGACCTGAACACCGGCACGCTCCGCTTCCGCGCCCGGCTCGACAACCCGGACGGACTGTTCACGCCGGGCCTGTTCGTCCGCGTCAAGCTGCCGATCGGCGAGCCCCACCCCGCGCTCTTGGTCCGCGAGGAATCGCTGACCTCGGACCAGGGCGCCAAGAAGGTCTACGTCGTGAAGCGGGCGATGAAGGACGGCCAGCCCGAGTTCTTCACCGACAAGTCGGGCAAGCCCCTCGTCGGCCGCGACGGATCGCCCATCCCCAAGTACACCCACTCGCTCGTCTCCCTGGGACGGATCGGCGTCCTCGTCGACGGCTACCGCGAGGTCGAGGAGGGGATCGGGCCCGATGACCTGGTGGTCGTCAGCGGCCTCCAGAAGCTCCGCAAGGACGCGCCCGTCGCGGCGGGCCCCTTCGAGCCCGACTCCGACGCGGCCTCGACCTCGAAGCCGGAAGCGGCCCCCGCCGCGGCCTCGCCCCCCGCGCCGGCCGCGGCGCCGGCGCAAGCCGCCGCCCCCGCGAAGGCACCCTGATCGTCCGACCGTCACGCGAGAAGCCCCCCGACCCCGGCGAGACGCAACCCCTTGTTCACGCGCTTCTTCATCGACCGGCCGATCTTCGCCTCGGTCATCTCGATCGTGATCACGCTGGCCGGCGCTCTGTCGCTGTACAGCCTGCCGGTCGCGATGTTCCCCCAGATCGCGCCCCCGACCGTGATGGTGACCTGCCAGTACCCGGGCGCCAACGCACAGGTGGTTTCCGACACGGTCGCCTCGCCGATCGAGCAGAAGGTCAACGGCGTCGACGACATGATGTACATGTCGTCGCAGTCGACCAACGACGGCAACTACACGCTGACGGTCACGTTCAAGCAGGGTGTGGACCTCAACCTGGCGCAGGTCCTGGTGCAGAACCGGGTGGCCCTGGCGGTCCCCATGCTGCCGGACGTCATCAAGGCCACGGGCGTGACCACCCGCAAGCGATCGCCCGACATCCTGCTGTCGATCGGCCTCTTCTCGCCCGACGGCCGGTACGACCAGCTCTACCTGAGCAACTACGCGCTGATGCACGTCCGCGAGGAGCTAGCCCGGGTGCCGGGGATCAGCGACGTCGGCGTGCTGGGGACGCGCAACTACAGCATGAGGATCTGGCTCGACCCGGACAAGCTGGCCGCCCGTGAGCTGAACCCGGGCGACGTAACGGCCGCCCTCCGCGAGCAGAACGCGCAGGTGGCCGCCGGCTCGGTCGGCCAGTCGCCCGGCGCCGGCGGCTCGCGGACCCAGTTCACGATCGACACGCTGGGGAGGCTCGACGACGTCGACCAGTTCGCCGACGTGATCGTCAAGCGGACCGCCGACGGCCGGATCGTCCGCATCCGCGACCTCGGCGAGATCGAGCTGGGCGCCCGCAGCCTCGACATCGACAGCGAGATCAACGGCAAGCCAGTGGCCAACATGGCCATCTTCATGCTCCCCGACTCCAACGCGCTGGAGACCGCCGACGTCGTCCGCGCCAAGATCGAGGAGCTGAAGAAGGACTTCCCCGAAGGCCTCGATTACATGATCCGGTACGACACGACCCCGTACATCCGCGAGTCGATCCAGGAGGTCTTCAAGACCCTGAGGGACTCGGTGATCCTGGTGGCCCTGGTGGTCCTGCTGTTCCTCCAGAACTGGCGGTCGGCCCTGATCCCGCTGGTGGCGGTGCCGGTGGGGATCGTCGGCACGTTCGCGGTCATGCTGGGGATGGGGTTCAGCCTGAATAACCTGACGCTGTTCGGGCTGGTGCTGGCGATCGGCATCGTGGTCGACGACGCCATCGTCGTCGTCGAGGCCGTCGAGCACCACATCGAGCACGGCCTCGCGCCTCGGGCGGCGACCTTGCGGGCGATGTCCGAAGTCTCCTCGCCGGTGGTGGCGGTGGGGCTGGTGCTGACGGCGGTGTTCGTCCCCTGCGCGTTCATCTCGGGGATCACCGGCCAGTTCTTCCGTCAGTTCGCCCTCACCATCGCCTCGGCCACGGTCCTGTCGACGATCAACTCGCTGACCCTGAGCCCCGCGCTCGCGGCCCTGCTGCTCAAGCCCCGGGCGAAGGGGGAATACCAGGCCCTCCCGCGGATCGTCCTGGCCGGGATCGGGGCCTGGGTCGGATACACCTCGCTCGGCCCCCGGCTCCAGCCCTACCTCGAACGGGCCGGGACCGAGGCCGTCAACCGGGCCGCGGTCTTCGACTCGGCGCGCGACCTCCTGGCCGGGCTCGGGGCGACGCCCGAGCAGATGGCCCACGGCCTCGGCGCCGTCCTCGGCGGGCTGGCCCTCTGGACGCTGGCCGGGCCGCTGAACTGGGTGTTGGGCGGGTTCTTCACGCTGTTCAATCGGGGCTTCCTGGCGACGGCCTGCCTGTATTCCCGGCTGGTCGGCGGGCTGCTCCGGGTCTTCCTCTTGGTCTTCGCCGTCTACGCCGGGCTGCTGTTCCTGACGTACGACACGTTCGTGAAGACGCCCCGCGGCTTCGTCCCGTCGCAGGACATGGGCTACATGCTGGCGAACATCCAGCTCCCCGACTCGGCCTCACTGGAGCGGACCCGCACCACCCTCCGCAAAATCGCCTCGATCGTCCGCGAGGAGCCGGGGGTGGCGGCGACGGTGGCGATCTCGGGCCAGTCGCTCCTGCTCAGCGCCTTCGGGTCGAATTTCGGGACGATGTTCATCACCCTGGATCCGTTCAGCAAGCGTTCGAGCGACGAGCTGTACTACGAGGTCATCATGAACAAGCTCCGGGGGCGGCTGGCGACGGCCGTGCCGGAGGCCAACGTGGCGATCCTCGGCCCGCCGCCGATCCGGGGCGCCGGCCGCGCCGGGGGCTGGATGCTGATGGTCGAGGACCGGGGCGACCTCGGCCCGATCCGGCTCCAGCGCGAGATCGAGCGCCTGGCGGCCGCCGCGAACGTCAGCCCGACCAACCCCGGGATCGACGTGAACGGCGAGCCGATCCCCCCCGAGGCCGCGAAGAAGCCCGAGGCCGAAGTGCCGTCCAGGGAGGGCCTCGCCGCGAGGCTCCGCGCCTGGCTCGACGGCGAGCCCGCGGCGCGAACGCCGGCGATCGACGGCCTCACCTCGGTCTTCCGGGCCAACGTCCCCCAGATCTTCCTCGACGTCGACCGCGACGCCTGCCTGGTCAAAGGGCTGGCGCTCCGCGACGTCTTCCAGGCCCTCCAGGCCTACCTCGGCTCGCTCTACGTCAACGACTTCAACCTGTTCGGCCGGACCTGGCAGGTGGTCGTCCAGGCCATGCCGAAGTATCGCGACCAGAAGGAAGACATCAGCCGGCTCCAGGTTCGCAACGACCGGGGGACGATGGTGCCGATCGGGGCCGTGGCGCGGGTCGAGGAGATCAACGGTCCCTTGATCCTCACGCGATACAACATGTACCCCGCGGCCTCGATCAACGGGGCCGCCGCGCCGGGCGTCAGCTCGGGCACGGCGATCGCCGCGATGGAGAAGCTCGCCGCCCGCGAACTCCCCCAGGCCATGAGCTACGAGTGGACCGAGTTGGCCTTCCTGGAGCAACAGGCGGGCAACACGGCGCTCTACGTGTTCGGGTTCTCGATCGCGATGGTCTTCCTGGTGCTCGCGGCCCAGTTCGAGAGCTGGTCGATGCCGCTGGCCGTCATCCTGTCGGTCCCGCTCTGCATGCTCAGCGCGGTGGTCGGGGTGCGCAACAGCGCCTCGCTGGGCGTGCACAATGCCGCGGCCGACATCAACATCTTCACCCAGGTCGGCCTGGTGGTGCTGGTGGGCCTGGCGAGCAAGAATGCGATCCTCATCGTCCAGTTCGCCAAGCTGATCCACACCGAGGGGGGCCGGTCGATCCGCGAGGCCACCCTGGAAGCCTGCCGGCTCCGGCTGCGGCCGATCATCATGACGTCGCTGGCGTTCATCCTCGGCGTCGTCCCCCTGCTCTACGCCCACGGGGCGGGCGCCGAGATGCGGAAGTCGCTGGGGGTGGCCGTGTTCAGCGGCATGCTCGGCGTCACTTTGTTCGGCGTCGTCCTGACCCCGGTCTTCTTCTACGTGATCGACTCCGCGAGCGAATCGCGCTTCTTCCGCTCGCCCTGGGTCCGCTTCCTCGGCCGGACGACGCTGGACCTGCTGACCCTCCGCTTCCTCTGGCGTCCCGCCTGGACGCTGGCGAAGCGCGGCGCCGCCGTCGCGACCCGCACCAAGCCCGCCCGCAACGAACACCCCGACGAGAGGTGAGGCCGCCGTGTTCTCCCGATTCTTCATCGACCGACCGATCTTCGCCTCGGTGCTCTCGATCGTGATCACGCTCGCCGGCGGCGTCACGCTCTGGACGCTCCCCGTCGCGCAGTATCCCGACATCACGCCCCCCACGGTCGAGGTCTCGGCGTACTACCCGGGGGCCAACGCGCAGGTCGTCGCCGACACCGTCGCCGCGCCGATCGAGCAGCAGGTCAACGGCGTCGAGAACATGCTCTACATGTCGTCGCAGTGCACCAACGACGGCAACTACACGCTGACCGTCACGTTCAAGCCGGGCGTCGACCTGAACATGGCCCAGGTCCTCGTGCAGAACCGCGAGGCCCTCGCCGAGCCGATCCTGCCCGAGTTGGTCAAGCGCCGCGGGGTCTCGGTGACCAAGAAGTCGCCGAGCATCCTGATGATCATCAACGTCTACTCGCCCGACGATTCCCGCGACAACCTCTACCTGAGCAACTACGCCACCATCCAGCTCCGCGACGAGCTGGCCCGGCTCGACGGCATCGGCGACATCACCTACCTCGGCCAGCGCAACTACAGCATGCGGGTCTGGCTCGACCCCCAGAAGATGGCGTTCCGCAACCTGAGCGCGTCCGACGTGGTCCGGGCGATCGAGCAGCAGAACATCCAGGTCGCCGCCGGCCAGCTCGGCCAGCCCCCGGTCGACACCGGCCAGGCCTTCCAGTTCACCATCACCACCCTCGGCCGGCTGACCGACACCGAGCAGTTCGCCGACATGGTCCTCAAGGCCGACCCCGCCGGCGGCGTGGTCCGGCTCTCCGACGTGGCCGAGGTCGAGCTGGGCGCGCAGGGCTACGACCAGGCCTGCACGCTCGACGGCCGGGCCACCGTCGCCCTCTCGGTCTACCAGCGCCCGGGCTCGAACGCCCTGGAGACCGCCCGCTCCGTCCGCGCCAAGATGGAGGAGCTGAAGGACCGCTTCCCCGAGGGCGTCGACTACGCCATCGCCTACGACACCACCCCGTTCATCACCGAGTCGGTGAACGAGGTCTTCAAGACCCTGCGCGACGCCGTGATCCTGGTGGCGATCGTCGTCCTGCTGTTCCTCCAGAACTGGCGGTCGGCCCTCATCCCCCTGATCGCCGTGCCGGTCGCCGTGGTGGGGACGTTCGCCGTGATGTCGGCGATGGGGTTCAGCCTGAACAACCTGACGCTGTTCGGGCTGGTGCTGGCGATCGGCATCGTGGTCGACGACGCCATCGTCGTCGTCGAGGCCGTCGAGCACCACATCGAGCACGGCCTCGCGCCTCGGGAGGCCACGATCCGGGCGATGGAGCAGGTCTCCTCGCCGGTGGTGGCGGTGGGGCTGGTGCTGACGGCGGTGTTCGTCCCCTGCGCGTTCATCTCGGGGATCACCGGCCAGTTCTTCCGCCAGTTCGCCCTCACCATCGCGACCTCCACGCTGATCTCGGCGTTCAACTCGCTGACCCTGAGCCCCGCGCTGGCGGCCCTGCTGCTCAAGCCCCGCCGCAAGGGGGCGTTCGAGGCGCTGCCGATCTGGACGTTCCTGGCGGTCGGGGCCTGGGCCGGCGCCGTCTGGCTGGGACCGGCGGCGGCCGGGATGTTCCCGCAGCCGGCCGCCCTCCGGGATTCGACCATCCTGACCCACGACCGCCTCGGCATGATCCTGGGAGGGGCCGCCGGCGCGGCGGCGGGGCTGCTGCTGGGCTTCCCGCTGAATCGCCTGCTGGGCTGGGCCTTCGCGGCGTTCAACCGCTTCTTCGACGCCGCCACCGGCTCCTACACGCGGATCGTGGGGGGCCTCCTGAGGGTCAGCGCCCTGGTCCTGCTTCTCTACGGCGGCCTGCTCTACGTCACCTACTGGGGGTTCTCGCGGACGCCGACCGGGTTCATCCCGTCGCAGGACAAGGGCTACCTGCTGGTGAACGTCCAGCTGCCGGACTCCTCCTCGCTGGAGCGGACCCGGGCGGTCATGATGCAGGCCGAGGCCCTGGCGCTCAAGCTCCCCGGCGTCACGCACACCCTGGCCATCGCCGGCCAGTCGATCCTGATGAACGCCAACGCCCCGAACTTCGGCGCGATGTACGTCATGCTCGACGACTTCCACCACCGGGCGCACGAAGGGCTGTCCGGCCCGGTCATCGCGGCCCGCCTCCAGGAGGCGCTCCAGGAGCAGGTGCACGAGGGGACGGTCAACGTCTTCGACGCGCCGCCGGTCGACGGCCTGGGGACCGCCGGCGGCTTCAAGATCGTCGTCGAGGACCGCGGCGACCTCGGCCCCGCCGAGCTGGAGGCGACCGCCCGGCGGCTGGTCGCGGCGGGCGACGCCTCGCCGATGCTGCAGGGGCTGTTCACCAGCTTCCGGGCCGACACTCCCTGGCTCTTCCTGGACGTGGACCGCGACAAGGCCAAGCTGCTGGGCGTCTCCATCTCGGAGCTGTTCAACACCCTGCAGGTCTACCTCGGCTCGCTCTACGTCAACGATTTCAACCGGTTCGGCCGCACCTGGCAGGTCAACGTCCAGGGCCGCGCCGACTTCCGCCAGGAGATGCGCGACCTCGCCGGGCTCCGCGTCCGCAACGAGCAGGGCGGCATGGTCCCGCTGGGGTCGCTCGTCCGCACCCGAGACGTGAGCGGGCCGGTCATGAACCTGCGCTACAACCTCTACCCCTCGGCCGCGATCAACCTTTACCCCGCTCCGGGCGTCAGCTCGGGCCAGGCGCTCGACGAGATGCAGAGGATCATGGACGAGGAGCTTCCCCAGGCCATGCGCTCGGACTGGACCGAGTTGGCCCTGCTCCAGCGCCAGACCGGCAACACGGCCATGTTCGCCTTCGCCCTGGCGGTGGTCCTCGTCTTCCTCGTCCTCGCGGCCCAGTACGAGAGCTGGGCCTTGCCGCTCGCCGTCATCCTGGTCGTGCCGATGTGCCTGCTCTGCTCGACCATCGGCGTCAACCTCTGGCGCATGGACGTGAACATCTTCACGCAGGTCGGATTCATCGTCCTCGTCGGCCTGGCGTGCAAGAACGCGATCCTCATCGTCGAGTTCGCCAAGGCCCGGCGCGAGGCCGGCTCCTCCGCGTATGAGGCGACCCTGGAGGCCTGCGAACTCCGGCTGCGGCCGATCATCATGACCTCGCTGGCCTTCATCCTCGGCGTCGTCCCCCTGATCCTCGCCGCCGGGGCCGGCGCCGAGATGCGCCAGACCCTGGGCGTGGCCGTCTTCAGCGGGATGCTGGGCGTCACCCTGTTCGGCATCTTCTTGACGCCCGTCTTCTACTACGTCATCCAGCGCCTGGCCGACCGCCGCGACGAGCGCCGCCCCCCCGACGAGCGCCGCGACGCCTCGCGAGCCCTCGCCCATCGGCCCGGCTCGAACGGCGACGCCGAACACGCCGACGCCGAGTCCGACGAGGATCTCGTCCGCTCTCATTAACGGCCTTTCACGCACGAATCCGTTCGCCCGAAATCGCGGGATCCGTTCGGTTCGCCGGCTTGACGCGGATCCATGCTATCGCCTATAACGGCCTGCCGGGATCGACGCCCCTGGATCGATCCCGCAAGCCCTTGGTCCCGTCCGCGCCCCCCCCTCTCCTCTCCGGCGCGCGGATGGCTCGAGCGCCCGCTCGTCCCGACAGACCTCGACCCAGGGCGCCTCCGCGCGCTTCGGGGGTTCCCCACGCCGCGAGGGTCGAGCCTCGCGACGCCGTCCTTGCGCGCGGGCGACGTCCTCATTTTGGAGCCGGATCCATGCCTCGTCCTTCGAAGAGTCGCTGGTTCGCGATCGGCCTGACAGCCCTCGTCCTGATCGGCTGCCAGCCCGAGGAAGTGGGCACGGTCGGGCCGGAGGCTCCGCCGGACGACGCGGCCGTCGCCGATCCCGACGTGCCGGCCAAGGGGAAGGGCAAGGGGGCCGTCGTGCCCGTGACCCGCGAGTCCCGCAAATGAGCCGGCCTCGACGCCACGTTCTCATCATCGTCCCCGGATCCTTCCTCGACGTCCTCACCAGGAGTTCCGCATGCCCCCGACCCGGCCCGACCGCCGCTCCGGCTTCACGCTGATCGAATTGCTGGTAGTCATCGCCATCATCGCCGTGTTGATCGCCCTGCTCCTGCCGGCCGTGCAGTCGGCCCGCGAGGCCGCCCGCCGCGCCCAGTGCACCAACAATCTCAAGCAGCTCGCCCTAGGCGCGGCCAACTATGAGTCGAGCAACGGCTGCTTCCCGCCCAGCAACCTGACGACTTTCCGCTGGCGGTCCCAGACGACCCTCGACAGCCTGAGCATCTGGTTCCGCCTGGCGCCGTTCATCGAGCAGAAGGGGGTGTACGACGCCGCAAACATGCTCCTCTGCCAGTCCGACTGGGAGAACTTGACCGTAATCGGCCAGGGCATCACGTCGCTCTGGTGCCCGAGCGATCCCCTGGTCTCGCAGTCGGTGGCCCTCAACTGGACCGGAGCGCCGGCGGGCAGTTGGCGGATGCAATACAGCAGCTATGCGGCCAACGCCGGTCTGTGGAACCTGCGGATCCGCACCAACAACAACTTCGCGGCGCTCATGGCCTGCATGACCGGCCCAATGTACAGCCATTCCAACGTGACCGTCGCCGGCATCACCGACGGCACCAGCAACACGATCGCTTTCGGCGAGCGCGCCCACTCGATCCTCCGGCAGACCATCCGCGACGAGTATCACTGGTGGTCGTCGGGCTATTACACCGACAACAGCTTCCACAGCTACTGGCCGATCAACGCCCACAAGCGGCTCCCGCAGAGCGTCCTCACCAGTGGCACGTTCACGGAACGAACCGCCATCTACCTCTCCAGCCTGCATCCCGGGGGGGCGAACGTCTCCATGCTCGACGGCTCGGTGCGGTTCCTGAAGGAGTCGATCGACACCTGGGCGCTGGACCCGACCACGGCGGTCCCGCTGGGGGTGACCTACACGAACTCCTTCACCCCCCCCGTCCTCGCGCCCGGCTCGAAGGTCGGCGTCTTACAGGCGCTGACGACCCGCGCCGGCGGCGAGGTCATCTCGGCCGACGCCTACTGACGCGGCCGACCCGGCCGACCCCGACGCAACCCGCGAGCCTCCGCGAGTCGGCCTCCGCCCGGCCCGCGGAGGCTTTCTTTCGCGCGTGCGGGAAGGGCGTCGCGATCGCTGCCGCGCGAGTCGCTTCGCCGCCACGGATCTGCGGACGCCCCGCCACGTCCCTTGACAACCGGCCTCGCGACCATGGTAGGATGTGGCCTCTTGCAAAAGAGAACCTTGCCGATCGAGGATGAACCGGCCCCTTCCCCTCTCCCAGGGCCGGCGAGCCCTCGATCCGTGGACCAAGCGCCGTCCGCCCGCTGAAGGACCGGCCACACCCCCGACGTCGGGCGGTGGTCGATGAATCCTTCGTTCCGAATTCGTCCGACTTGCACCATCGCCTGCGAGACTCACCCCGCGGTGGGAGGTTGTCCGCCATGTCGCCCCGCTCCCCGTTCCTTCGATCGGCCCTCGTGCTGGCCGCGACGATCCTGATCGCCGGCTGCCAGCCCTCCGAAGTCGGCACGATCGGCTCCCCCGAATCGAAGGGGCCCGAGACCGACCCGTCGGCCCCCGTCGTCAAGGGGGGGCAGGTCCAGCCGCCGGTCAAGGTCCGAGGGAAGTCGGTCAGCGCGCGCGAGGCCCTCGGCATCGGCCGCTGACGTCGAGTCGACCGCCCCCCGACCCGTCCCGCTTCGAAGCCGCGATCCGCCCGCTTTCCCGGTCCTTATTCAGGAGATCCTGGATGCCTTCCGCCGCCCTCTCGCCACGCCGGCCGGCCGAGCGTGGCTTCACGCTGATCGAGCTGCTGGTGGTCATCGCCATCATCGCCGTCCTGATCGCCCTGCTGCTCCCCGCCGTGCAGTCGGCCCGCGAGGCCGCCCGCCGCGCCCAGTGCATCAACAACCTGAAGCAGCTCGCCCTCGGCGCGGCCAACTACGAGTCGAGCAACGGCTGCTATCCGCCGAGCAACCTGACGACCCGGCGGTGGCGCGACGGCACCACCCGCGACAGCCTGAGCATCTGGTTCCGCCTGGCGCCGTTCATCGAGCAGAAGGGGGTGTACGACGCCGCCAACATGCTCCTGTGCCAGTCGGACGTCGAGAACCTCACCGTCATCAACCAGGGCATCTCGTCGCTCTGGTGCCCCAGCGACCCGGTCGTCTCGCAATCGTCGCCGGTCGGCACCAACTTCGGCGCCTCGCTGCCGCCGGGCTCCTGGCGGATGCAGTACAGCAGCTACGCCTGCAACTCCGGGATGTGGTCGCTCTCGATCCGCACCAACAACACCAACTTCGCCGGCCGCCTGGCCAGCATGTCGGGCGTGATGTACGGCCACTCCAACGTGACCATCGCCGGCGTGACCGACGGCACCAGCAACACCATGGCGTTCAGCGAGCACGCCCACTCGATGCTCGCCAACAACATCCGCGACTATTACCACTGGTGGTCGTCGGGCTACTACACCGACAACACCTTCGACAGCTTCTGGCCGATCAACGCCCAGAAGTCGACCGTCAAGGGCCTGTTCACGAACGACGCCTTCGAGGAATACCTGCCGATCTTCCTCTCCAGCTTCCACTCCGGCGGCGTCAACGCGTCGATGCTCGACGGCTCCGTCCGGTTCATCAAGGATACGATCGACACCTGGCAGCCCAACCCCACGACAGGCGACCCGCCGGGCGTCACCTGGGCCAACTCCACCTACAACATCGGCACCGGCGCGAAGATCGGCGTCTTCCAGGCGCTGACGACCCGTGCCGGCGGCGAAGTGGTCTCGGCCGACTCTTTCTGACCCGGTCCGCCCGAATTCGATCCCGAACCACGCCGCCCAGGACCTCGCGCCCGCCAGTTCCTGGGCGGTCCCTTGCGCCCCGGCCAGGGCCGTGACGACGGCCCGTAACCTGCAGAAGCGAGCCGCGATCCCCTGAGATCCAGAATTCCTCATCGCGCGCTGCCAATATCGTGAAGACCTGTTACCATGCACTCTGGCGGTGCCTTCACGGCGAATCCTCCCCTCCCCCGCCCCTCTCTCCTCCGGCGCCTCTTCCCCCTGCCGAGTCGGCTCGCCGGCTTCCATCCTTCGATCTCCCGGAGTCCGCCGATCTCATGAAGGGGCATGCCTCGCCTCGCCGCGTCCTCCCGTGCGGCCTGATCCTCGCCTTATTCCTCGTCCCGATGGGCTGCGGCAGCCACCCCGAGGAAGGGACCATCGACCTCCCGGCGCGCAAGGGCGAAGTCGCCGACGCCGACGCGGCGGCCAAGAAGACCTCGCCGAGCGCCAAGAAGCGTCGAGCCACCGAGGCGGACGCGGCGGAAGGCCGGTGAGCCTCCGCTCTCGGCCCGAAGCGTCTCGACGTCCCCTCCGTCCCCTCCTCTCGCCCTGTTTCTTCGTCCCCCTCATTCTCGAAGGGATTTGCATGCATCGGACTATCTCTCGCCGGCGTGGATTCACGCTGATCGAACTGCTGGTGGTCATCGCCATCATCGCCGTCCTGATCGCGCTGCTGCTTCCGGCCGTGCAGTCGGCCCGCGAGGCCGCCCGCCGCGCCCAGTGCACCAACAATCTGAAGCAGCTCGGGCTGGCCGCCGCGAACTACGAGAGCAGCAACGGGAGCTTCCCCGGCGGTCAGTACAACACGATCGACTTCTACTCCCGGGCCACCCGTGAGAACTACAGCGTCTTCGTGCGGATGGCGCCGTACATGGAGCAGGCGAACGCCTTCAACGTGGCGAACTTCTCGTTCCGGTCGCTGAACCTGGAGAACATCACCCTCGCGGGGATCGGCGTCAGCAGCCTCTGGTGCCCGAGCGACGCCACGGTCTCCCAGCCCGTGGCGATCGACGACGCCCTCCGGGCCTCGCTGGGCTACACCTCGCTCCCCCCCGGGAGCTGGAGGCAGTCGTACACCAGCTACCGCGGCAACCAGGGCTTGTGGGGCCTCCGGCTCCTGACCAACGCGGCCACCCACGCCCAGCGGATGGCGATCATGAACGGGACGATCTACGGCCAGAGCGCCGTCACGATCAGCTCCATCACCGACGGCACCAGCAACACCATCCTCTTCACCGAGGTGGGCCACGGCCTGGTCGCCCCGGCGACCCGCAACACGTATCACGGCTGGAACTCGGCGTACTACACCGACACGCTCTCGCACGCCTTCTACTCGATCAACTCGCACCGGAAGAACATCGGGACGTCCCCCACCGGCGACGACGTCGCCATGTCCGTCTCGAGCTTCCACCCGGGCGGCGCGAACGTCGCGCTCTGCGACGGCTCGGTCCGTTTCCTCAAGGATACGATCGACTCCTGGACCATCGACGGGACCTCCTCGGACCCGATCGGCGTCACCTACGACTCCTCGAACCGGGTGTACAATATCGCCCCGGGCTCGAAGATCGGCGTCTACCAGGCCCTCTCCACCCGCAACGGCGGCGAGATCATCAGCGCCGACCAGCTCTGAGGCCTTTTCCGGCGGCTCGACGCGATAGCCGCGACGCCAGACCGGCGGGGGCTCAACCCGCCGGTCTGGCGTCTTTTCTCACGCCGTAGCCAGGCCGATCCGCCCCGTCATCGGAGAGGCCCGATCCATCGCCCCTACGAGGCCGGCTCAGGGCCGGAACGGGCCGGCCGCCTCGCCTCGGTTCTGCCCGCGAAGGGCGGGGACCGCGCGGAGGAGCAGCGTGCGAAATGCGTGGGCCCAGCCTGCGTCCGGGTCGTGGAACGGCCCGCGACGCGCGTCGCCCGCCCGGACGATCGCGTCGTAGAATCCGCGGTCGTCCCGGAGCCTCTGGATCGCGTCGGCGTAGCCCCGGGGATCATCCGCCGGGACGACCAGCACGGCGTCGCCGAGGCTCTCGATCGCGGGGCAGGTCGGGGAGGTCATCACCGGCTTGCCCGCCAAAACCCCCTCGGCGACGACCTTGTTGAACCCCTCCGCGAACTCACTCCGGGTGGGGACGATCACGGCGAAGCTCGAGCGGAAGATCGACGGCAGGCGGTCGCGGTCGACGTACCCCCGGAACACGAAGCGATCCTCGACCCCCCGCGCCCGCGCCATCGCCTTCATCTCCGCCAGCGCCCCGCCGTCTCCGCAGACGTCGAAGACCAGGTCGTCGCAGCCCCGGTCGCGAAGCATCGCCGCCACGTCGACCAGGTCGAACGCCCCCTTCGAGGCCTCGACCCGCCCCACGAAGAGGATCCGACGCCTCTCCGTGCCCCCCGGGGGATCGGCCTCGGGCGCGACGTCGAACGTCCCGGGAGGGTAGCTCGGAAAGAAGACCACGATCGGCAGCTCCTCCCCGGCGATCTCACGGACTTGCCGGGCGATCTCGTCGGAGACGCACATCACCCCCACGACGCATCGCCGGAAGTACCAGCCGTTGAGTCGCATGACGAGCCCGTGAACCCGCCCCGCCGGGGCGTCGCCCGTCCACAATCGGCAATGGATCGTCGGTATGACCTTCACCCCGAGCCAGGCGACCGGGGCCAGCAGGAACCAGTGGATGAAGTCGAAGTGGACCACCACCTTCGCCCGGAAGGCGAGAATCGCCGCGATCAGCCGGAGGTGATACCCGAGGCTCCCCAGGTAATAGCCAAACTTGCGCCGCCGCATCCAGGGCGACGGCCAGTTCACGATCTCGACGCGCTCAGCCGCGAACGAATCGGCGGCCCTGGGATGGACCGTGACGACCTTCGCCCGTAGCCCGAACTCGCGGCAGACGTCGAAGAACTGCGACGAATAGGTGACCGCAACCTGTCCGGGGTCGGGCTCACCCTTGAGATAATGCCGGTACGTCCCGATCAGATCCCCCGGGCCCGCGCAGTAAAAGATCCTCATGTATGCTTCATCCTCGGAACCCGGCCGCCCCGAAACCGCTCCGATAGACGAGGTTGGGGATGGTCGCACGGGAGTGGAGGCCGTCGGGCCCCGGTGCATCCTCGAATGGGCCAGGGCCCCTCTCGGACGATGCAAGACGCCGACGCCGAATTTGTTGCGTGAAGAGATGAGCTGCTGGGCTCGGCTCCCTTGGGGCGAGTCATCCTATCCCGCCGACCTCGCGAAAGCCAGCTGACTCCGACCCCCGCCGGGGCCGTGGGCGGCCTAGCGGGCCACGGCCACGCTCTCGAGCCGGGAGCAACGGGAGATCCCATGTCCGACAGACCGACCGCGCCGGCGGGGAACCTCCACCTCGTCCTGGCCCAGCCCGAGATCGCCGCCAACACCGGCGCGATCGGCCGGACCTGCGTCGCGGTGGGGGCGACGCTCTGGCTGGTCCGCCCCCTGGGCTTCCGCCTCGACGACCGCTACGTCCGCCGCGCCGGGCTGGACTACTGGGAGCACCTGGAACTCCGGGTCGTCGACGGCCTCGACGAGGTCGCCGAGGCCCTGGGCCGCGACCGACTCTGGTGGTTCAGCACCAAGGCGTCCCGCCCCTACACCGAGGCGACGTTCCGCCCCGGCGACGCCCTGGTCTTCGGCCCCGAGAGCCGCGGCCTCCCGGCCCGCCTGGTCGCCGAGGCCGGCGACCGCGCCCTGCGGATCCCCATGCGGCCCGAGGCCCGCAGCCTGAACCTCGCCAACGCCGCCGCCGTGGGGTTGTACGAGGCCGTCCGCCAGGTCGAGGCCCGGAATTCGTCGCACGGAGGCGGCCTGCCGTCTTGAACGATCCGGCGCCAGTTCGCATAATGGTCGGATGCGCGGTCGCAAGGGCCGCATTTTGACGGGCGAAGTGCGACGAGCGACCGCTCGCGGCGACCCTCCCCAGGGGTTCGTCGGCGCAGGATGCGTCGAGGCAAGCCCAACTGTCTTCAGGTTTTACGGGACCTCGCCAGCGCGGGTCCGGTCAAGGCGAGCGACGATGTCCGAAGCAATCAAGTTACGGGTCGAGACGCGCGACCCCGCCAAGAACAAGGGGACGGGCACCCGGGCGTCCCGCAAGCTGCGGGCGGCCGGACGCATCCCGGCCGTGATCTACGGGCACAAGCAGGCCGTGGTGCCGATCACCCTGGGCGCGATCGAAGCCCGGACGATGATCGCCGGGGCCAGCCACCTGGCCGAACTCGACCTCGGGGGTCAGACCGAGACGGTCCTGATCCGCGACGTCCAGTGGGACCACCTGGGCCGGGAGATCCTCCACATCGACTTCGCCCGGGTCGACAAGGAAGAGCTGATCGAGACCGAAGTCGAGCTGGACTACAAGGGCGACGCCGCGGGCGTCAACGACGGCGGCCTGCTCACGCCGGTCGTCCGCTCGCTGACCGTCAAGTGCCCCGCCGGCGCGATCCCCGACTCGATCAAGGTCGACGTCTCCGCCCTGAAGCTGGGCGAGGGGATCCACGTCCGCGAGCTGACGCTCCCTACGGGCGTGGTGGCCGAGGCCGACCCCGACGTCCTGCTCGTCCACGTGGTCGCGCCGGCCCAGGAGACCGAGGCCGAGCCCGGCGCCGACGCCATCCAGCCCGAAGTGATCAAGCCCGAGCGCAAGGAAAAAGGGGCCGACTGACCGCGACGCGGGGCCCACTCCCCGACGCGTCCCCGGCCCCGACACGGAGCCGGGGTGACGCGTCGACGGCCGAAGGTCCCCCCGCACGCCGCCCGGAGCCGCCCCCTTGGCGACCTTGAAACTCGTGGTGGGGCTGGGGAATCCCGGCCCCAAGTACCACGGCACCCGGCACAACATCGGATTCGACCTGGTCGACCGCCTCGCGGCCGGCGCCGGGGCCGCCGCCTTCACGCGCAAGTTCGAGGGCCTGGTCGCCGAGGTCGAGATCGACTACCGCCGGGTCCTGCTGCTCAAGCCCGACACGTTCATGAACCTCAGCGGCCGATCCGTCGGCCAGGCCGTCCGCTTCCACAAGCTCGACCTGTCCGACGTCCTGGTGGTGTGCGACGACCTGAACCTGCCGGTCGGCAAGCTGCGGATGCGGAAGGGGGGCTCCGACGGCGGCCAGAAGGGGCTCCGCGACGTCGCCGCCCACCTCGGCACCCACGAGTTCCCCCGGCTCCGGATCGGCATCGGCGAGGCCGGAGAAGGCCAGGCCGTCGACTACGTCCTGGGACGCTTCCGCGGCGCGGAGCGGGCCCGGATGGACGACGCCCTGATCCTCGCCTCGCAAGCCGTGGCCGTGTGGGCGACCCAGGGCGTCCACGAGGCCATGAACCGCTACAACGGATCCACGACCCCATAACATAACCCGACTTCACCGAACGCGGAATCAACGGAGACTCGACCCTTGCCCGTCAACACCTACGAAGGCATGTTCCTTCTGGACAGCACCAAGGCCGCGGCCGCCTGGGACGACACCGTCAAGCAGGTCCACGACATCCTCGCGAAGTACGACTCCGAGATCGTCGCCAGCCGCCAGTGGGACGAGCGCCGGCTCGCCTACCCGGTCGAGGGTCACAAGAAGGGGACCTACCTCCTGACCTACTTCCGGACCGACGGTTCGAAGCTGAAGGAGATCGTCTCCGACTGCCACCTGAGCGACGTGATCCTCCGGGAGCTGATCCTCAAGGTCCACCCGAAGCTCGAGGAACAGCTCGTCAACCAGGCGATGACCTCGAACCCCAACGTCGACGAGGAGAGCGGCCACGGCGACGACATGGACGACCGTCCCCGCCGCCGCCGCCGCGACGACTGACGTCGACGCCCCCCGCAAACCCGCCTCGACCCGCGCCCTCGTCGCGACCGCATCCATCGACGCGCGAATCGACTTGCAATATAGGGAACAACCGTCTACCCTAATCCCAGGGTCTTTTCGCGCCTCGGGAATCGGACAGGAAAGGAGCGGGGCCATGCCGGACTTGAACCGCGTGCAGTTGATGGGTCGTCTCACGTTCGACCCCGAACTGCGACGCATCCCCAACGGGACCGCCGTGAGCGAGTTGCGGATGGCGATCAACCGCTCCTGGCAAGGCCGGGACGGCGACCGTCGGGAAGAGGTGCTGTACATCGACGTCACGGTCTGGGACCGCCAGGCGGAGACCTGCTGCCAGATCCTCCGCAAGGGGAGCCTGATCTTCGTCGAAGGCGCCCTCAAGATGGACCAGTGGGACGACAAGACGACCGGCGAGAAGCGCTCCAAGATCCGCGTCCAGGCCGACCGCGTGCAGTTCCTCGACAGCCGCCGCGAAGGCGGCGGGGGCGGCGGCGTCGGCGGCGACGAGGAGTTTTCCGGCGCCCCGCCGGCCCGCGAGTCGGCCCCGCCCCGCCGCGGGCGTCCCGAACCGGTCGCGGATCGCGGCGGCTACGACAATGGGCCGTCGCGCGGCGGCTACGCCCCGAACAACGCCGGCGGCCGCGCGGCCGTCGCACCCGACCAGGGCGACGACGACATCCCGTTCTGAGCGGACGCCCGACGGGCGGCCGTCGGGGCCGAATCGGGGTGGCGCACAAACGTCCCGCTTGGAGTTTTCGTCCCGATCGGTTTCAATCGACTGCTTGCGCGTCGCGGTTGAGGGGATGGCCCGGGCCTCCCGCCGCGCGACCCTTCGGGCGGCCCGCCCGGAGTTCCCAGAGGTTCGTTAACGGCTCGGCGCGGCTCTGCGGATGAGAGGATGGGGGAGGACGGCCGACGCTCCTCAAGCCCAGCGCGTGCCTTCAGGATCGAAAGCGACAATCGACAATGGCGAAGACTCAATCCAAGACCTCGAAGCCTAAGTCCTCGGGCAAGGCCAAAGGGGACGGTGCCAAGAAGGCCGCGACGGCGGGCCCGCCCAGGCAGCCCGGCGTGGAACGCCGCAAGAACCACCCGCTCCGCGCCAAGAACGGCTACATGAGCGTCCTCCTGACCCACGAGGTCCCGTTCCTCGGCCGTCCCGGCGAGCTGGTGAAGGTCCGCCCCGGCTTCGCCCGCAACTACCTCCTCCCCCAGGGCTTCGCCACGTTCGCGACCCCGCACAACCTGCGGGTCGTCGAGAAGCACCGCGAGCGGCTCCGCGAGCTGGAGGAGGCCCGTCGCGCCGACCTCCTGAACCTCGCCGCCCAGATCGCCCAGCGGTCGCTCACAATCGAGGCCAACGCCAACGAGGAAGGCCACCTCTACGGCTCGGTCAACGCCGACCAGATCGCCGACTCGATCAAGAGCGAAGGCTTCCCGATCACCACCGAGAACATCCGGATCGACGGCCCGCTCAAGGACCTGGGGCTCTACACGATCAAGGTCCACCTCGGCCAGGACATCTTCACCGAGGTCAAGCTCTGGGTCGTCCCCACCCACACCGAGGAAGGGACCTCCTGACCCCTCCCCCTCGTGCCATCCCGGGGCGTCGTGACGCGATTCTTGCGTCCGACGCCCCTTTTTCATTCCCGGTCGGCGTCGACGCCGATCCCCGGCCCCGGGCCTGACCTCCCTCCCGCGGCCCGCATATCCCCGCGTCCCCTCGCGATCCGAACTGGGGCATCTCGGGAATCGGGTTTTCGGCGATGCCGACCTCCGCGCCCGCCGATACAATCGTTCAGGCGATTGGTTCCCGAGCGACGCCCCGCGCGCCGGCTTTTAGGGGTCGCCCGTTCGGCTTCCAAGGAGTGGATCTGGCCATGGCATCCGTCGTCCCGGGCTACAGCAACGGCATCGGCAGGGAGAGCAATGGGGGCGCTGGGTCGTATTCCAGGGGGGAATCCGCCGTGTCCGTCGACCGCCTGCCGCCCCAGAACCTCGACGCCGAGCGGAGCGTCCTCGGCGGCATCCTCCTCGACAACGACATCCTCCACGACATCGTCTCGTTCCTCACCCCGGACGACTTTTACCGCGACGCGCATCAGCTCGTCTATCGTGCCGTCCGCGAGATGTACGACGAAGGCAAGGCCATCGACGTCGTGACGCTCGCCGACGAGCTGGACCGCCGGGGCCAGCTCGCGCAGGTCGGCGGTGACGACGCGCTGTCGGAGATCGCCAACAGCGTCCCCCACGCCGCCAACGCGCGGTACCATGCCGAGATCGTCCGCCAGAAGTCGGTGAGCCGCCAGCTCATCCAGAGCGCGACCGAGATCATCCGCGACGGCTACTCCAACCTTTACACCTCACAGCAACTTCTGGAGGCCGCGGAGAAGAAGGTCTTCGCGATCGCTGAGGATCAGATCAAGGGGCAGGTCCACGAGCTGCAAGGGGTCCTGTCCGAGGCGATGGACCGCATCACCAAGCGGACCGAGGACACCCACGTCGTCACGGGCGTCAGCACCGGATTCGTGGACGTTGACGACATCACCACAGGCTTCCAGCCCGAGCAGCTCATCATCCTGGCGGCCCGGCCAGCGATGGGCAAGACGGCCTTCGCCCTGAATATTTGCGCCACGGCGGCGATACAATATCGGATCCCCACCCTGATCGTCAGCCTTGAGATGGGCCGCCTCGAACTCGGCGAGCGGCTCCTCAGCGCCCACGCCAGGGTCGACTCGAACAAGCTCCGGACCGGGCGTGGTATGGACTACCGCGAGATGAGCAAGCTGGGGAAGGCGTACGGCGAGATCGCCACCGCGCCCATCCACATCGACGACACGCCCTCGCGCAACATGCTGCAGATCATGGCCTCGGCCCGCCGGTTGAAGATGCGTCAGGGCCTCGGCCTGATCATGATCGACTACATCCAACTCATCGACTCCGACGAGTCGAGGGACAGCCGCCAGGAGCAGATCGCCAAGATCAGCCGCCGGCTGAAGATGCTCGCCCGAGAGTTGCACGTCCCGGTGGTCGCCCTCTCCCAGCTCAATCGCGCCGTCGAGAACCGGGAAGACCGTCGCCCGCGCATGGCCGACCTCCGCGAGTCGGGTGCCATCGAACAGGACGCCGACCTCGTGCTGCTCCTCCATCGCCCCGACTATTACGACCCGAACGATCAGCCGAACATCGCCGAGGTCATCGTCGCCAAGAACCGGGCCGGGCGGACCGACACCGCCAAGATGCGGTTCACCAAGAATCTCACCTTGTTCGAGCCCTTGGCGGAAATCGAGGCCCCAATCGACGCGGGCCGGCCGTTCTGAGCGATCGATGATTGCGGTCGGATCAGCGCCCGCCGGCGTCCCTCGCCTCGGCCCCATCCCGGGGCGAGGCGGGAGGCCAGGCCTCGCCCGGTTCAAGCCAGGCGGGCCGGGGGGGCGGCTCCAGGAACAGGTAGCGACCCAGCGCCTGGCGGACGCGGGCCGGGTCCACGACCTTCCCCCGCTCGGGGAGATCGAGCAGGTCGGCCGCGTCGTAGTCGTCCGGCAGCTCCGGCGCATCGACGCGGCCGAACGCGACGTGGACGGCGTCGAGGCCGATCCCCATCGACCGTGCCGCCTTCTCCGCCAGGTCGAGCCGCCGGAGGTGCCGGCGCTGGTGCCCGGCGCGATCGAGCATCAGCGCGTTGGCCCGCATTCGTTGCAGCTCGGGGATCGGGAAACGCGCCGCCTCCGAGGCCGTCATGGGCGGCGTGCTCGCGATCCAGAGGCCTTCCACGCGAGGCCGATTGAGCGTGACCAGAACCGCCGAGAACCCCAGCACGCCCATCGCCGCGCCGCGGCTCAGGCGGACCGGCGGCCTCGACGGCCGCCGCGTCGAATCGACCGTCCTCGGCCCCGACCACCAGCCCGCCACGAACAGCACCCACCCGACCTGGGGCGCGACGTGATACCAGGGCACGAGCATGTGAGCGTTGATCGTGCGCAGGTACTGGTAATCCAGGTAGCCGCGCATGGTCCATTCGACGAGGTAGCTCCCGACCATCAGCGCTCCGCCGGCGATCTCCAGCGGGTTGCAAGCGGCCGGCCCCCCCCGGCGGAGGCGTCGCGACGCCCACAGAGCGACCAGGCCCGTCGTGAGCAAGGCCCCCTGCCCCGGCGTGGTCTCGGCCGCCAGCCCCAGGTTGCCCAGCACCAGGCTCTCCGGGATGGCCTGCATCGTGTGCAAAAGCCCGGCGACGGGCCGGGCGGCCTCGGCGGCGGTGCGGCCGTGGAAGCCGACCCGGCTGTCCATCCGGCCCGCGCCCAGGCCCAGCGAGAGCCCCACCGCCAGCGTCGTCGCCGCGATCGGCGCCGCCGCGGCCCAACGGCACCACCGCCGGCCGTCGACCCACAGGTAAAGCGCCGACACCGGCCCGGCCAGGTGCCCGATCGTCCAGAACCAGCCCGCGCAGGCCGTCGACGCCATGCAGAGCCCGAGCGCCGCCCGCGATCGCGACCGCCGCCAGTCCTGCGCGTACCAGAGCGCCGCGACCGCCGCGAACGAGGCCCAGAGCGGCTGGCCGGCCGAGTACCAGGTCGCCGACGCCAGCATCAGGGACGTGGTCCCCGTCGCCACGGCCGCCGCCGCGCCGGCGACTTCGTTCGCCGTCTCCCTCGCCACGAATCGGCCGACCAGCCCCATCGTCGCGACGAGGATCCCATACGACGCCACCGCCAGCACCTCGGGCACACGCTCCAGGCTCCCGGCGCACGTCACCAGGAACCACGTCAGCGCCCGCCACGCCGGGACGATGTGAGTGATGTGCGGGACGAACAGGTTCCCGATCGTCCGCGAGAGGTCGCGCGAGGCCGCCACGAAGGCGAAGTCGTCGCTGTAGACCCGAGAGATCGCCAACGGGTCGCGCGGGATGTGCGCCCCGGCGAACGGCGCGATCGGGTCGAAGAACAGGACCCACGGCGCGCTCAGCATCGCGACCAGGAGCGTGAGCCGCCCCCACCGGCCGAGCGGCCGCCGCATCCAGGAGTCGACCCGCCGCAATCTGCCGGACGTTCTCGACATCGTGTTGACGCTCCGTGCCCGAAATGTCCGCGTGCCATCTTACCGGCCACCGGGCGTCGGTCCGAGGGTGGGGCGACGGCGATCCCGGCTCGATCGACGCCGCTCGGGGTTTCCTCCGCCTTTCATCTTGGCTTTCCGAGCGGTCCGGGTCAGAATCAGGGGCCGATTCCAGCGACGACCGACCCTTTTTGCGAGAGACCGAGGACCGTGGCCGACCCCATCACGTACGACGACTTCGCCAAGATCGAACTCCGGGTGGCCAAGGTGCTGGAAGCCCGTCCCCATCCCAACGCCGACAAGCTGCTGCTGCTGCAGGTCGACGTGGGGGACGAGCAGAAGCAGATCGTGGCGGGCGTCCGGGCGCATTACACGCCGGAGAGCCTCGTCGGCAAGAACATCGTGATCGTCAACAATCTCGCGCCGGCGATGCTCCGCGGCGAGACGTCCAACGGCATGCTGCTGGCGGCCACCTCGGGCGAGAAGGTCGTCCTGCTGACCGTCGACGACGCCGAGTGCATCCCCGGGGCCAAGATCAAGTAAGCCATCCCTCGAGAGGCGCCGAGTCGAGGCACGCCCCCCCTTGCGTCGAGACCTCGGCGACTTCCAGACGCCCCCGGACCTGGCCGCCGCGCTCGTCCGGCGGCTCGGCCCGATCGGCGAGCGCTGGCCTCGGGTCCTGGAGCCGACGTGCGGCCGCGGGGCCTTCCTGCAGGCGGTGCTCGACTCCCCCTGCCCCCCGCGCGAGGCGATCGGCGTCGAGCTGCAGGAGGCGTACTGCGACGAGGCCCGCGCCGCCCTCCAGGGTCGCGCGACCATCCTCCAGGCCGACGTCTTTCGGCTGGACCTCGGCCGACTCCCCTGGTCGGGCGGCGGTCCCCTCCTTGTGATCGGCAACCCGCCCTGGGTCACGAACGCGGCGCTCGGGAAGCTGGAGAGCGCGAACCTCCCGCCCCGGCGCAATCCCAAGAAGCTCGCCGGGCTCGACGCCCGCACGGGCGCCGCCAACTACGACCTGGCCGAGGCCGTCTGGCTCAAGCTGATCGCCGAGTCGGCCGATCCGCCGTCGTCGATCGCGCTCCTGTGCAAGACGAGCGTCGCGCGAGCCGTCCTCCAGCAACTGCATCGAGCCGGCCCGCCCGTGACGGCCGAACTCGTCGAGATCGACGCCCAGCGCTGGTTCGGGGCGTCCGTCGGCGCGGGATTCCTCACGATCACCCTGGGCGGGCCGCCCGACGCCTCGGGCCGAGTCCGGGTGTTCGCCGGCCCGGAGGCCGCCTTGCCGGCGCGGACGATGGGGACGATCCAGGGACTCTATGCGACCGACCTCGATGCGGCGACGGCCCACGAGTTCGCCCTTGGCGAGAGCGCCGCGGACTGGCGACAGGGAGTGAAGCACGACGCCGCCGAGGTCATGGAGCTGACCGCCGACGGTCACGGCCCGCTCCGCAACGGCCTGGGCGAGGTCGTGGACGTCGAAGCCGACCGCGTCTACCCGCTCGTGAAGGGGGCCGACCTGAAACGGCCGGCGGCCGAGCGGCCCCGCCGCGCGCTGATCGTCACGCAGGATCGTCTGGGCGAGGACACCCGCCGGCTCGCCGAGACCGCTCCGAAGCTTTGGACTTACCTCAGCGACCACGCCGATCGTCTCGCCCGGCGGCGGTCGTCGATCTACGAGGGGCGGCCGCCGTTCGCGATGTTCGGCGTCGGCCCGTACACGTTCGCCCCGTACAAGGCGGCGGTCGCCGGGCTCCACCGGCCGACGCGGTTCCGCGCGCTCGGCCCGATCGACGGCCGGCCGACGGTCCTGGACGACACCTGCTACCTGCTCCCCTGCGGCTCGGCCGTCGAGGCCGCCGTGCTCGCCGCGCTGGGGGACGACCCGATCACGCGAGGTCTGCTCGCAGCTTTCACCCCCGCGCAGGCGAAGCGGCCGGTGACCAAGGCCCTGCTCCGAGCGATCGACCTGGGCGCCGTCCTCGAGCGCGGGGACCGCCCGGCTCTCCGGGCGCGTGCCGTGGAGGCGCTCCGAGACGACCTCGGCTGGGCCGGGGCCGCGCTCGCGACGGCGGCCGACGCCGTTGAAACCGAGATCGAGCGTCTCGCCCCGTTGCTTTCCCCCGGACGCGGCCCGACACTGGATCGAATCCCCGAGTCGACCGACCGCGACCCAGGCCCCCCAGCCGCCGAGGACTCGTGATGGCCTTCGCCACGATCCAGTACTTCAGCCGCTCGCTCGCGAAGGCCTCGGCCTTCAACGTCATCTTCCCGGACGGCCCGGAGGTCCCCCGCCCCTGGTCGACCTTCTATCTGCTCCACGGCCTCTCCGACGACCACACGATCTGGGCCCGCCGCACCAGCATCGAGCGCTACGTCCAGGACCTGCCGATCGTCGTGGTCATGCCGGACGGCGGCCGGGGCTGGTACACCAACGCCGTCGAGGGCTACGCCTACGAGGACGACCTGATGAAGGACGTCGTCGGCCTCGTCGACCGCACCTTCCCCGTGAGGGCCGAGCGCGAGGGCCGGGCCGTCGGCGGGCTCTCGATGGGGGGCTACGGCGCCGTGAAGCTCGGTCTCAAGCATCACGAGACGTTCTGCAGCGTCAACTCCCACTCCGGCGCCCTGGCGTTCCTCCGCACCGACCCGGCCGAGAACAAGAAGCTGAGCCCCGAGTTCGAGCGGATCTTCGGCAAGGAGCCGAAGGGAGGCCCGGAAGACCCGTTCGCGATCCTCGAAGGGATCGACCACGGCCGCATCCCGGCGATGCGGATCGACTGCGGGACCGAGGACTTCCTCATCGAGCACAACCGCGACTTCCACAAGTTCCTGGAAGACCGTCGCGTGCCGCACGAGTACGAGGAATTCCCCGGTTCCCACAACTGGCCGTACTGGGATCAGCATGTGCAGGAGGCGATCAGGTTCCACGCCCGGAATCTCAAGATTGCGAAGCCGTGACTTCGACGTCCGACCCGGCGGTTGGTTCCCGAGCCGACTGGTCCGGGCCCGAGACGTCGTCGCCGGCGAGGAAGCGGGCGACGTCCGTCAGCCGGCCCGTGCTGGCGAAGACCTCGCGCTGACGGGTCGCGCCGTCGGGGCGTTCGGCCATCGCCCGGGCGTGTGCGAGCCAGTGCGAGCAGCCGAGCCTCTCGGCCGTCGGCGCCAGGACGTCGGTCATGCGTCGGACGGCGTCGCGGGCGACCTCGTTGCGGCCCGTCTCCGGGTCGACGAGCATCGCCTCGATGCCGTGCCTCGCGGCGCGCCAACGGTTTTGACGGATCATCAGCCGCCCGAATTCGTTCAGCTCGGCCGGCTGCTTCCCGGTGTCCTCTGCGATGTTGTGGATCAGGCACTGGATCAGGGCCGTGAGCCCCTGGACCGAGGCCAGGTCGGTCGGCATGTCGCAGATGCGCACCTCGACGGTCCCGTGGCGGTCGCTGGGGCGGACGTCCCACCAGAGTTCCTTGGTCGTCTTGATCGAGCCCACCTCGGCAAGCCGCTCGGCCAGCCGGACGAACGAATCCCAGTCCCGCAGGAACGGCGGCTGCCCACCGGTCGGCGAGACGCCCATGACGTCCAACCGATAGGAACTCAGCCCGGTATCGCGACCGCACCAGTACGGGCTGTTGGCCGAGAGCGCCAGGAGCGTCGGGAGGTAGTGCGCGACCCGGGTGCAGGCCCGCGCCGCCGTGTCGCCGTCGGCCACGCCGACGTGGACGTGCAGGCCGAACGTCAACTGGCGGCGGATCGTGTCCTGGTTGTCCTCGAGCAGCTGGTGATAACGGTCGCTGATCGAGACGTCCTGGTCCATCCAGTAGGCGAAGGGGTGCGAGCCGCCCCAGGCCATCCGGGCGTTGAACCGACCGGCCCGCTCGGAGACCAGCGCGAGCTTGGCGGCCAGGTCGCGGCCGACCTCGTCCACGTCGCGGCAAATCGCCGTGTTCACCTCGACGCAGCACTGGTAAAGCTCGGGCTTCACGGACTCCTCGAACTCGGCCGGCACCGTCTCCAGGATGTCGTCGCCGACGGGAGATAGGTCCAGCGAATCGCGGTCGAGGATCTGCATCTCCAGCTCGACGCCCAGGGTGGGCCAATCGCTTCCCTTGAACGGTTGGACGGGCATTACGGCGTCCTCGGATGGATGTCGTCGAGGACGCCGAGCCGATGGCCGGCAGGCCCTCTTAGCGGCCACACTGCATACAGCATGCCGGATCATCCGTAATCAAGAGGTCCGTCCGGCCGCTCCCGTGTTGCGAATCGGAAACAGCACGGCGATCTCGGGCTCGATCACCTTCGGGGTGGTTGCAAACCGCTTCGTCAGCTTCGATTATGTCTGGACGGCCTCGGCCTGCCGACGCCCCGTCGGGCTCCACGCCGGGTCGGCCGGCTTTCCGCAACCCGGGCCACCGGAAAAGGAGTGGCCAAAATTTCATCGAGGACATCTGGATAGTTCGACGACGATTGGCACAATGAAGTCCGAGCGAGAGGGTTTCACCCCGACCCTGGATTCGGCGGGGGGCTTGGAGGCCCGGAACGTGCTGCGCGAACTCTCGGTTCAGAACCTGGCGACGATCGAAGACGTCCAGATCGAGCTGGAAGACGGCTTCTGCGTCTGGAGCGGCGAGACCGGGGCGGGCAAGAGCCTCTTGCTCTCCGCGCTCGGCCTGGTGCTCGGAGGCAAGGCGTCGGCCGAGCTGGTGCGCTCGGGCAAGCCCGAGGCCCGCGCCGGGGCCGTCTTCGAGATCGAGGACCCCACCCTGCGCGCCGACCTGGAGGAGGTCCTCGGGTCCGCGCTGGAAGATGGGACGCTGATCATCAATCGCCGCGTTTCGGCTCAGGGGCGGAGCGCCGCGCAGGTCAACGGCATGCCGGTGACGATCGCGACTCTCCAGAAGCTGGGCGAGCGGCTGATCGACGTCCACGGCCAGTTCGAGAACCGTGCGCTGGTCGACCCCGACCGCCAGCGGGACCTCCTCGACGCCTTCGGCGGCCTGGAGGAACTCCACATGGCCTACACCGAGGCCCGGACCCGGCACGACCAGCTCCGACGCGCCCGCCAGGCGCTCCTCGACTCGTCCCAGGCCCGTCAGCGCGAGCGGACCCTGCTCGCGTTCGAGCGCGACGAGTTGGCCGCCGCCGATCCCAAGGCCGGCGAGCACGAGGAGCTGGTGCAGGAGTCGCACATCCTCGCCAACGCCGAGGCCCTGCGCACCGCCGCCGTCGACGGCCATCGGCTCCTGTACGAGGCCGACCGCTCGGCCCAGGAGATCCTCTGCCGCGTCGCGCGGTCGCTCGAACCGCTCGCGAAGGAGGTCCCCGAACTGGCCGAGGCCGCCGCCACCCTGGAGCGCCTGGCCGACGAGACCCGCGAGGTCGCCTACACCTTGCGCGACCTGGGCCAGGGCTGGGACGAGGACCCCGAGCGGCTCGAAGACGTCGAGACCCGCTTAGCCCAGTACCGGAAGCTCTCCAACCACTTCCACTGCCAGCCCGACGACCTGGCCGCGCTCAAGGCCGAGATCGAGGCCAAGCTCGCCGCGATCGAGCGCGACGAGAGCGACCTGAAGGAGTTCGACCGGCCCCTCGCCGAGGCCTGGGGAGCCGTCAAGAAAGCCGCCGCCGCGCTCACGGACGGGCGTCGCAAGACGGCCAAGGATTTCGGCAAGGCCATCCAGGCGCGGTTGAAGTGCCTGGGGATGGACCGGGCGAAGCTCTCCGTCGAGGTCGAGCCGCGTCCGCTGGGGGACGATCCGACCGCTCCGTCGCCCCCCGAGTCCGGGGCCGACCGGGTCGAGATGATCTTCCTGGCGAATCCCGGCGAGGTTCCCCAGCCGCTCCGCAAGATCGCCTCGGGCGGCGAGCTTTCGCGCGTGACGCTCGCCGCCAAGGCGGTCCTGGCGGCCGTCGACCGGGTGCCGACCCTGGTCTTCGACGAGATCGACACCGGCGTCGGCGGCCGGCTTGGCTCGGCCCTGGGCAAGACGCTCGCCGACCTGGCCAAGCACCATCAGGTGGTCTGCGTCACCCACCTGCCGCAGATGGCCAGCTATGCTCGGAAGCAATGGGTGATCCGCAAGCAGGTCGATCGCGGCCGGACCCGGACCACCATCGCCCCGCTCGCCGAGACCGAGCGCGTTGCCGAACTCGCCGCCATGCTCCGCGGCGACTCCGCCGCCGAGAGCACCCGCCTCGAAGCCCGCGAGATGCTCCGCGAGGCCCGCGAGGCCGTCGGCGTAGCCTGACGCGAAGTGGGCGGGGAAGAATTCGTAAGGCTTCGATTCCGGCCCGGAACCGCTACACCTCGCGGAACCGCCCACTCCGCTCGGCGGCGAGGCGACGACTCGTCGTCGTGCAGTGTCGCACCTTGGTCGACCACCGCCTCGTGCTCCCGCCGCTCGCTTTCCTCCGAGGCCATCCTCCGACGCACTCCCGAACCACTGCCAGTCCGTCAGGGCATCGCCCACTCGCGGCTTTCCTGGCCCCGCCCTTCCAACCTGAGTCGACAGGCTCGCCGGAGCAGAACTCTGGGAGGACAGCAGACGGAGAGCTGAAAGGCGCATGAAAAAGGGTTAGAGCCGTTTCCCGCTGATTGTGTCGGTTGACGCGGTTATTCCTGGGTAGCTCTGGAGGACCCCCGGGATGAATGCCTACTCGACCGACCT
>NZ_JAALJI010000029.1 GCF_011064595.1 Paludisphaera soli
CCCCGACGTGGGAGGACCTGATGGAGGCCGCCGTCGCCGCCATGGACGTCGCCCTGGCCGACCCCGAGCTGATCAAGTCGGTCTGCGCCGCCCCGTATCTGACGCGCGAGCGGCGTCGAAACTAAATAGAGGCCGTATTACCCATGTCCCCGGTCTATACAATGGCGAATGAGGGGGGGTGCCTCGATGAGCCTTCGCTTTCTTGATACATCCGCCTTGATGATCCCCCTCATCCGGCCCTTCGGGCCACCTTCCCCCACCAGGGGGGAAGGGGAAACATGTCGATCCTTGCCAGCGCGAGTCATGCATGAGTTCCATCGTCGAGTTGCTGGAGAAGGCCCGACAGGTCCTGGAGGCCCGGGACGTCGTCGAGATCGACCGCGAGTTGGAGGCGCTGGAGGGGCTGCGGACGCAGCTCGGCCGCAAGGGGGGCTCGATCCCGGCCGACCTGCTCGTCGGCCACGTCATGAAGATCGTGCCGGGCGACGAGCCGATGATCCGCGTCGACGCGGTCGACGCCCTGGCGCGACGGCTCGACTCGGCGCGCAAGGAGGAGCTGAAGGTCGAGTCCCGCCCCGCCGACGGCCGCGCCCTGGGCCTCTACGGCACCAAGCGAAAGGGCTCGTCGGCGCGACCCTATCGCACCTTGATCCGGGGCGTCGACCCGATCGACGGCCGTTGCGACTGCCCCGACTACCTCAAGAACGCGCTCGGCGTCTGCAAACACGTCCTGGCCGTGCTGGAGCACATCCACGCCAGGCCCCGGCTGCTCGCGAAGGCGGCCCGGGAACAGACCGAGTCCGCGCCGTCCGAGGGCCTCGCCTGGGACCCGATCCGCCCGCTCGTCGGCCGGGGCGACTCGCTCGACCGGGTGATCTACGAGAACGCGGCGAAGCTTCCGCGCGACTCCCAGGGGAAGGGCGACGTCCGCTACCTGTTCCGGGAAGAGTCCCCCGGCCGGGCCGTGCTCCGCAACGCCTACCCGGAGGCCCCCGAGAAGCGGCTGAATCTGGTGGAGTCGCTGCTGAAGGCCGTTCCCGCCGGCCCCGAGGCCCCGCGGTTCGACCCGGCCTTGCTCGCCGTCCTCACCCGCGAGAAGGCCCGGCTGGACCGCGTCGTCGGCGCCGCGGTCTGGCCGTCGGAGCTGAAATCCGCCTTCCGGACCCTGTCCCGTCCACTCTATCCGTACCAGAAGGAGGGCGTGGAGCGGTTCCTGCGAACCACCCGGATGCTCCTGGCCGACGACATGGGCCTTGGCAAGACGGCGCAGGCGATCGCGTGCTGCACGATCCTGAAGCGGCTGGGCCGGGTGCGGCGCGGGCTCATCATCACCCCCGCGAGCCTCAAGCCCCAGTGGGCCCGCGAATGGGCGCAGTTCACCGACCTGCCGATCCGGGTCGTCGAGGGCTCGGCCGCCGAGCGCCAGGCGCTCTACGCGCCACGGGCCGACGGCTTCCTCATCATCAACTATGAACAACTGCTGCGCGACCTGGACCTGGCGAAGGGCTGGGCCCCGGAGCTGGTGGTGCTCGACGAGGCGCAGCGGATCAAGAACTGGCAGACGAAGACGGCGCTCTCGGTGAAGGGGCTCGACCCGAAGTACCGCCTGGTGCTCACCGGCACGCCGATGGAGAACCGGGTGGAGGAGCTGGCGTCGGTCGTCGAGTGGGTCGACGACGACGCCCTGGAGCCGAAGTGGCGGCTCCCCTCCGTCCACGCGATCCGGGCCGAGGGCCGCAAGGAGACGACCGGCGTCCGCAACCTGGAGACGCTCCGCGAGCGCCTCGCCCCGTGCATGCTCCGCCGGATCCGCAAGGAGGTGCTCGGCCAGCTGCCGCCGAGGACCGACGTCCGGGTGCCGATCGAGATGACCGAGGCCCAGCGTCAGGAGCACGACGCGCTCAACCCGCCGATCGCGCAGCTCCTCGCCCGCGCCGCCAGGCGGCCGCTCCGGCAGCCCGAGTTCCTGCGGCTGATGAGCCTGATGACGGCCCAGCGGGTCGTCTCGAACGGCCTGGCGCAGCTCCGTTTCGACGACGTCTGGCCGTCGATCCGCCGCCGCAAGGCGGACGAGGCGACGCTCCAGAGCCTGGCCTCGCCCAAGCTCGTCGAGCTTCGCCAACTCGTCCGTCAGCTCGTGGTCGACCAGGGGCGGAAGATCGTGGTGTTCAGCCAGTGGCGGCGGATGCTCCACCTGGCGCACTGGGCCGTGGGGGACCTGCTGGCCGAGGCCGGCGCCCGCGCCGGCTTCTTCACCGGGGCCGAGGACTCGCGCAAGCGGACGCGGAACGTCGAGGAGTTCCACGACGACCCCGCCTTCCGCATCCTCTTCGCCACCGACGCCGGCGGCGTCGGCCTGAACCTCCAGCGCGCGGCCAACGGCGTCGTCAACCTGGAACTCCCCTGGAACCCCGCCGTGCTGGAGCAGCGAATCGGCCGGATCCACCGGATGGGCCAGGAATCCCCCATCGACGTCTACAACCTCGTCTCGGAGCAGGGGATCGAATCCCGCATCGCCGACCTCGTGGGCTCCAAGCAGGCGCTCTTCAAGGGGCTGTTCGACGGCGAGAGCGACGTGATCCACTTCGATCAGGCCGGCTCGTTCCTGAGCCGCGCCCAGAAGCTCTACGAGGCCGAGGCGGCCGACGCCGGACGCATCGACGGCGGCGGCGATGGGGAGATCGAGGCGTTCGACCCGTCCGACCTGGAGATCGCCGACGACGCGCCCGACCCCTTCGACGAGCTGGCCCGCGCGGCCGAGGACGTCGAGGGGCCCCCCGAGCCGGCCGACGCAACCGCGCCCTCGCCCGCGCCCGAATCGGAGCCGGCCGGGCCCGTCGCCTCGGAGCGCTGCGCCGCGACGCCGATGGCGGACGACGAGGTCCGCCGCCTCTTCTCGCAACTCCGGGTCAGTCGGAACGACGGCGGCGGGATCGTCATCGAGGCCCCCGCCGAGGCGGCGGAGACCCTTGGGGCCCTGTTCGAGGGCATGGCCGCGATGCTCCGGGCCTCGGCCCCGCCGAAGTGACGACGGAGCGGCGGCCGCTTGCGGCGGGATGGCGCGCGCGGCATCCTGATACCCAAGAACATCCGGCCTCGGCCGAGGCCGACCTCCCTCGCCTTACCAGGAGTCGTGCGCCGATGAAGCGACGTGATTTTCTGAGCCGGTCGGCCCTCGTGGGGGTTTCCGGGAAGTTCCTGAGCGGCGGCGCCCCGGCGATCGCCAGGGCCTCCGAGGAGTCGCCGAACTCCAAGGTCCGCTTCGCGTGCATCGGCGTCGGCGGCAAGGGGACCAGCGACACCGACGACGCCGGCAAGTACGGCGAGATCGCCGCCCTCTGCGACATCGACGAGAAGACCCTGGAGCGGATGGGGGCGAAGTACCCCAACGCCAAGCGGTACATCGACTACCGCACGATGCTGGAGGAGATGGGCGACAAGATCGACGCCGTCACCGTCAGCACCCCGGACCACTCGCACGCCCCGGCCGCCGTCATGGCCATGCGGATGGGCAAGCACGCCTTCGTCCAGAAGCCGCTCACCTGGTCCATCGAGGAGGCCCGGCTGCTCCGCAACCTGGCCGCCGAGAAGAAGCTCTGCACCCAGATGGGCAACCAGGGGACCGCCGAGAGCGGCCTCCGCGAAGGGGCCGAGCTGCTCCGCCACGGCGCCATCGGTCGCATCAAGGAGATCCACGTCTGGACCAACCGGCCGGTCTGGCCGCAGGGCATCGCCGGCTTCAAGGACTATCCCGGCATCCCCAACCACGTCCACTGGTATGAGTTCCTCGGCCCCGCCCACGACCGCGCCTATCACGCCGGATACCACCCGTTCAACTGGCGCGGCTGGCTCGACTTCGGCACCGGCGCCCTGGGCGACATGGCCTGCCACACCATCAACGTCGCCGCCAAGGGCCTCGACCTGTTCGACCCGATCGGGGCCGAAGTCGTCGACACCTCCGGCATCGTCGACAACCAGACCTACCCGACCTGGTCCATCATCAAGACCCACTTCGGCGAGCGCGAAGGCCGCGCGCCGCTGAGCCTCACCTGGTACGACGGCGGCAACAACCTGCCGAAGGAGAAGCGCGCCTACCGCGAGCTGCTCCACGGCGAGGACCCCAGCGGCAGCGGCCTCCTGATCGTCGGCGACAAGGGCTCGTTCTTCTCCAAGAACGACTACGGCGCGGAGTACACGCTCCTGCCCAAGGACAAGTTCGGCCCGGACTACAAGAAGCCCGAGGTCCAGTTCGAGAAGTCCCCCGGCCACTTCAAGGAGTTCGTCGAGGCCATCCAGGCCGGCGACCCGAAAAAGGCCCACTCCAACTTCGACTACGCCGGCCGGCTCACCGAGACCGTCCTGCTGGGCGTCGTGGCCCTCAAGGTCGGCTCCCGCATCGAGTGGGACGCCGAGGCCATGAAGGTCAAGGGAAACGCCGACGCCGACCAGTACATCCGCCGCGACTACCGCAAGGGCTTCTCGATCCACGCCTGAGCCGTCAGTTCGGATCGACCGAGGACCAAACCAGGGCCGCCGACGCCACCCGCGTCGGCGGCCCTCATCCTTTGCGATACTCCAGCCCGGGCTGATCCGCCCCGTCGCCGAGCCAGATCCACCAGAACCACCGGCTCACGACGAGGCGGCAGTCCGTCTGGTTGATCCCGGTCCGCCTCCCGGTCGAGGCGTCGCGGACGGGCATCCCCAGGCCGTGCAGGACGAGCCCCTCGCCCTCGAAACTCCAGCGGCTCCTCAGCTTGGTGGCCGCGGCCTCCCCCTCCCACGTCACCTCGCGCGTGTACGTCCCACCGGGATGGAGCGTGAGCCTGTCCGGCTCGGCCGACCTCCAGGCGATGTATGTCCCGGGCAACTCCGCCTCTTCCACTAACGCGAAGGCCGATGTCAGCAAGCCCAGCCCCGCGAAATACGCCAGGGGCGCCGACGCGACCAGCACGGCGAGCCGGTACAACCCTCGCCTCGACCTCGACCCCTCGGGCCGAGCCTCCCCTTCGCCATCGTTCATGACGCCCCCCTCGCCGTCGACGCATCCGACCCTGCCGACGACCCACGACCGGCCGAGGATCGAGGATCGATCCGTCCAGGTCTGATCCGAGGGCGGCGTCGGAACCAGCGGGGACCGGGCCGCCGGGTCGAATCGACCGAACGGTCGTCTGCGATCGGCGATCGCAGCCCATACTTCTGATAAGGGATGCTCCGCGCGGAGCCGAGCGGCCGGTGGATGGGACAACCTCGCGACTAGCCACGACCGCCAGCGAAAGCGCGCCGAACGAACCCAATCCGCGGGCCGAAATTCAGAACTCAAACCATTAACTTAATCAACCTTATGTCGAATGGCTTCGTTTTCGGGCCCCGCGAACGAAGCCAATCTCGGCCCCCTAGCGACGGCGGTCCGGGTGGACGCGCGAGCCTCGCCCCGGTTCGACGGGCGATGGCTCCTCATGACGAGCGGGCCATGGACCAAAGATGGCGAAAGCGCGCCGAATGAAGCCAATCCCGGAGGCCTGCAATCGACGCCAAGATATTCCTTAATAACGACTTAGGCCGATTGGCTTCGTTTCCGGCCCGGCGCGAACGAACCCGATCCGCTTCACTCGGGGTCGTGGCGACGATAGAAGGCGATCGCCTCCTGGACGGTGTCGAAGACGTCCCAGAAGTCGTCCATCCGCATCTCGTCGACGAGGCGGCGGATGGCGGGGCTGGGGTGGGCGAGGACGACGTCCCCCCGGCTCTTGCGGATCAGCCGGGTGAGGGTCACCAGCAGGCCGAGCAGCCCGGCACCGGTCTCGTGGACGTTGCTCATCTCCATCACGAAGTTCCGCTCGCCGAGGTCGAGCCGGTCCTCGACGTCGCGCGCGGCGTCGACGTGCCTGGGGTCGTTCATGAGCCGGGCGAAGTTGCTCAGGATGGTGACGTCGCCGTCGAGCCGGATGTTGATCGCCATGACGGGGGCCTCCGCGGTCGCCGGGTCGATCGATCAGCGCCGCTGCTTGAAGACGTAGCCGTAGGGGACCGGCCAGGCGACCTCGCGGCCGGCCTCCTGCATCGCCTTCAACGCCCAGTATGGCTCGCGGAGCAGCTCGCGGCCAAGCAGGACGAGGTCGGCGTCCCCCTCGGCGACGATCCGCTCGGCCTGCTCGCGCTCGGCGATCAGGCCCACGGCCCCGGTCGCGATCCCCGCCTCGCGGCGGATCTGCCGGGCGAACGGCACCTGATAGCCCGGGCCGATCGGGATCTTGACGTGGGGCACGAGCGCGCCCGACGAGCAGTCGATCAGGTCCACGCCCAGCGCCTTCAGCCCCTTCGCCAGCTCGACCGACTGGTCGACGTCCCAGCCCCCCTCGGCCCAGTCGGTCGCGGAGATCCGGACGAACAGCGGCATGGAGTCGGGGATGATCCCGCGGATCCGCTCGGCCACCCGGCGGACCAGCCGCGTGCGGTTCTCCAGCGACCCGCCGTACCGGTCGGTCCGCTTGTTGCTGAGCGGGGAGAGGAACTCGTGGAGCAGGTAGCCGTGGGCCGAATGGATCTCGATGAGCTGGAAGCCGGCGTCCAGGGAGCGGCGGGCGGCGACCTCGAAGGCGTGGACCACGCCGTCGATCTCGGCCTCGGTCAGCTCATGGGGGACGGGGCTCTGGTCGTCGAAGGGGATCGGGCTGGGGCCGACGACCGGCCAGCCCCCCCGGGCCGGGTCGTGGATCGCCTTGCCGCCGCGCCAGGGGACGTCGCAGCTGGCCTTGCGGCCGGCGTGGGCGAGCTGGATGCCGGCCGCGGCCCCCTGCGAGGTCACGAACCGGACGATCCGGGCGAGGGGCTCGACGTGGCGGTCGTCCCAGATCCCCATGTCGCCGGGGCTGATGCGGCCGTCGGGCGTCACGGCGGTCGCCTCGACGATCACCAGGCCCACGCCCCCCGACGCGCGGGTGCCCAGGTGGGTGAGATGCCAGTCGTTCGCCAGGCCGTCCTCGGACGAGTACTGGCACATGGGCGACATCACGATCCGGTTGCGGAGCGTGAGGCCCCGGATCGGGTGGGGGTCGTAGAGCGAGGCGGGGGGTGTGGTCACGTTCGGTATTCCTCGGGGAGTCTGCGGTTTCGGTCCGACGGGCGGCCGTGGCCCCGGACTCATTCTAGGCGGGCGAGCAACAGACCAGCCCGGGAACCTTGCCCGAAGGCCCCAGGACCCCTACAAATGCTTCAGGGGGTTCGCGGCGCGGGCCCGAGATGATCCAGGTACGGCGGAAGGAGCGGTCGAGATGGCGACGGCCACGTTCGGGGCGGGATGTTTCTGGGGCGTCGAGGAAGCCTTCCGGCGCCTCCCCGGGGTCCTCGAAGCGACCTCGGGCTACATGGGGGGCGACGTCGAGAAGCCCACCTACCAGCAGGTCTGCACCGGCCGGACCAACCACGCGGAGGTCGTCCAGGTGGAGTACGACCCTGCCCAGATCCCCTACGCCCGGCTCCTGGAGGCGTTCTGGAAGATCCACGACCCGACGACCCTCAACCGGCAGGGGCCGGACCGCGGCACCCAGTACCGCTCGGCCGTCTTCACCCACGACGACGAGCAGGCCCGCGAGGCGTCCGAGATGAAGCGCAAGCTCGACGAATCCGGCGGTTTCGGCCGGCCGATCGTGACCGAGATCACCCCGGCCGGGACGTTCTGGCGCGCCGAGGAATACCATCAGCGTTACGTCCAGAAGAACGGCGGGGCGGGCTGCCACATCTGAACCCGGCACCCCGCCCGTCGGGGAGATCGGACTCGACCCGCCCGACCCGCCGTTTCGCCCCAACCCGTCTAGGCCGACCCCCGCCGATCCGAGTAGGATGGCGGGGCCTGACACGGGAGGGAGCGACGTGGGACCCATGAGTTCGACCGGACGGATGGTCAGCCGCTACCTGATCGCGTTCCCGACCGTCGCCGCGGCGGTCGGCGTGACGTACGCGACGTGGCCGCTCTGCCAGCTGTCCCCCTGGGCCTTCTTCTTCGGGGCCGTGATGGCGACCGGCTGGTTCGGCGGCTTCGGGCCGTGCGCGCTGGCGACGGCGCTCTCGGCGGTCGCGGGGACCTATTTCTTCCTCCCGCCGTTTAACTCGTTCGAGGTCGGGCCGTCCGAGATGGGGTCGATCCTGGTCTTCGCGACGGTCTCGGCCCTGATCGGCCTCTGCGCGGCGGCCCGGTTCGCCTTCGAAGAGCGGGAGCGTGCGCTCCGCCAGCGCTTCGAGTGGATGGCGGAAAGCCTGGCCGACGCGATCCTCACGGTCGACGTCGAGGGCCGGGCGGCGTTCCTCAACCCGGCCGCCGAGAGGCTCACCGGATGGTCCCGGGGGGAGGCCCGGGGGATGCCGCTCCGCGAGGTCTTCGACCCGCGGCCCGGCCCGGAAGGCGGGGCCGACTTCGCCCCGCCGCGCGGCGAGGAGGCCGGCCCGCGTGACTTCCAAGGAATCCTGACCGCCCGCGACGGCGAGGCCCGCCCCGTGGAAGGGAGCGTCGCGCCGATCCGCGACGGCTCGCGGCGGGTCGGCGCGGTGCTCAGCTTCCGGGACGTCGCCGCCCGGCTCCAGGCCGAGGCCGCCCTGCACGAGTCCGAGGAGCTGAATCGGAAGCTCATCGACGGCAGCGTGGACCTGCTGGAGATGCTCGACCTGCAAGGCCGCCTGCTCTCGATGAACGACCACGGCCGCCGGCTGATGGAGGTGGACGATTTCGGGCCGCTCCGGGGCCGGGACTGGGCCTCGACCTGGCCCGAGGCCGTGAGGGCGACGGCCCAGGAGGCCGTCCGCAAGGCCGCGAAGGGCGAGCGCGCGCGGTTCGAGGGCCCGTGCCCCACGCTCCGGGGCGAGCCCAAGGATTGGGAGGTCGACCTCGCCCCGATCCTCGCGGCCGACGGCGCCCCCGAGCGGATCTACGTCATCCGCCGCGACGTGACGGAGCGGAGGCGCGCCCAGCAAGAGCTGCTGGCCGGCGAGGCCCGCTATCGGACGCTCTTCGAGTCGATCGACGAGGGCTTCTGCGTCATCGAGATGGTCTACGACGAGGCCGGAGAGCCGGTCGACTACGTCTTCCTGGAGACGAACCCCGCGTTCGAGACCCACACCGGGCTGGTCGGCGCCCGGGGCCGCCGGATGCGCGAGATGGTCCCCGGCCACGACGACCACTGGTTCCAGACCTACCACCGGGTGACGGCCGAGCGACGGCCGATCCGGTTCGTCGCCACGGCCGAGCAGATGGGCGGGAGCTGGTTCGACCTGTACGCCCTGCCGCTCGAGGGCCGCAAGGTCGCGGTGCTCTTCAAGAACATCACGGACAAGGTCCGGGCCGAGCAGGAGCGCGAGCGGCTGCTCCTCGACCTGAAGACCGAGAAGGGCCGGCTGGCCTCGGTGATCGAGAACGCCCCGGCGTTCATCTGCTCCCTCCGGGGGCCGGACCACGTCTTCGAGCTGGCCAACCGCCTCTATCAGGAGATGACGGGGGGGCGCGAACTGGTCGGCCGGTCGGTGCGCGAGGCGTTCCCGGACCTGGAAGGCCAGGGCTTCTTCGAGCTGCTGGATCAGGTGTACCGCACCGGCGAGCCGTTCCTCGGCAAGGAGATGCCCATCCGGTTCGGCCGCGACGGATCGGCCGGGGCGGAGACCCGGATCCTCAACTTCGTGTACCAGGCGGTCCACGACCCGGAGGGCGAGGTCTCGGGCATCTTCGTCCACGGCGTGGACGTGACCGAGACGGTGTCCGCCCGCGAGGCCGTGCGCGACAGCGAGGCCCGCTTCCGCCAGCTCGCCGACGCCATGCCCCAGGCGGTCTGGTCCGCCAAGGCCGACGGCACGATCGACTACTTCAACCGCAAGTGGCGCGAGTACGGCAGCTACCCCGAGGGCGTCCTGGGCGACGCCCGATGGGCTCGGCTGATCCACCCCGACGACCGCGAGCGGGCGCACGCCGCCTGGCTGGAATCCCTGCGCACGGGCCGTCCGTTCGAGATCGAGTACCGACTCCTGCGGGCGTCCGACGGCGCCTACCGCTGGCACCTGGGCCGCGCCCTGCCGGTGGAGGACTCGCGGGCCCGGATCGTCCGCTGGTTCGGGACCAACACCGACGTGGACGACGTGAAGCGGCTCTCCGAGGCGCTCAAGCAGGCCGACCGCCGCAAGGACGAGTTCCTGGCGACGCTCGCCCACGAGCTGCGCGGCCCGCTTGCCCCGCTCCGCAACGGCCTGCAGATCCTCCGCCTGAGCCAGGCCGAGGCGGCGGGCGCGGCGGGGACCCTCGACATGATGTCGCGGCAAGTCGGCCACATGGTCCACCTGATCGACGACCTGATGGACGTGGCCCGCGTGGGGAGCGGCAAGATCAGCCTCCGCAAGCAACCGGTGACGCTCCAGGGGATCGCCGCCGCGGCCGTGGAGTCCGTGCGTCAGGCGGCGGAGGCCGCCGGCCACACGCTGACGGTCGCGCTGCCGGACGAGCCGCTCCCGCTCGACGCCGACCCGACGCGGCTGAATCAGGTGCTGGCCAACCTGCTCAACAACGCCGTCAAGTACACGGAGCGCGGCGGCCGGATCGGCCTGGAGGCGCGCCGCGAGGGGGGGGAGGCCGTCGTGATCGTCCGCGACACCGGGGTCGGCATCGCCCCCGAGATGCTCCCGCGGATCTTCGACATGTTCACCCAGGTCGACGGCTCGCTCGACCGCTCGCAGGGGGGGCTGGGGATCGGCCTGACGATCGTCAAGAGCCTGGTCGAGCTGCACGGCGGCCGGATCGAGGCCCGCAGCGAGGGCGCCGGTCGCGGGAGCGAATTCGTGATCCGCCTCCCGCTCGCCGGCGGCGCCGAGGCCGAGCCCGGCGAAGAGGCCCCCGAGGACGACGACCGGTCGGCCGCCGGCGCGATCCGCGTCCTCGTGGTGGACGACAACCGCGACTCGGCGAACTCGCTCTCCCGGCTGCTCGCCCTCGACGGCCACGACGTCCACACGGCCTACGAGGGCGTCCAGGCGCTCGCCGAGGCCGCCGCGTTCCCGCCCGACGTCATCCTGCTCGACCTCGGCCTCCCCGACCGCAACGGCTTCGAGGTCGCCGCCGAACTCCGCGCCGCGCCGGACTTCCGCGACACCATGATCGTCGCCCTCACCGGCTGGGGACAGCCCGAGGACCGCCGTCGCTCCCGCGAGGCCGGCTTCGACCACCACCTGGTCAAGCCCGTCGAGATCGAAGCCCTGCGCTCCATCCTCGCCGCCGTCGCCGAGGCCGACCGTCGCGGCCGCGGCGACGCCGTCGCCGCCCGCGAGGGCTGAGACGGCCCCGCCCGGGGGCGCCGGGTCAGGTGTTGACCAGCCGCGACTCGCCCCGCACCATCTGGCCCGTCATGGTCGCGAAGTGCAGGTGCACGGCGCACTTCATGGCGAACTGGAACAGGTAGCGCGGCGGCCTGCGCGCGGCGATCAGCCTGCGGAGCGACCTCGCGTAGGCCTTGCGGAACGGCCGGGTCCGGGGGTCGAGCCAGACCCGGGCGAGCAGCCAGACGCCGGCGAGGGTCGTCAGCGTCTGGACCTTGAGGTACGACAGCGGCCGGTTCCGGCGCAGCCAGTTCATGCGGGCGCTGCCGAGTTGCAGGCGGCCCTCGATGAACAGGGACTCGAACCGCTCGAAGTAGTTCTCGGCGTCGTACAGCCGGTCCATCAGGTCGAGCCAGCCGTCCCGCATCGTCTCGACCGACATGAGCAGGGGGACGACGTTGGTGGCGACGTTCGGGTCGTCGGCCGCCGCGTTGTTGAGCCGGCCCTCGGCCTCCAGGCGGTCGTACAGCGGCGTCTTGGGGATCGCCGAGAGCATCCCCGCCATCGCGAACAGGATCCGATTCTCCTGGAGGAACCGGAACTGGCGGTCGAAGATCGTCGCGTCGTCGTTGTCGAACCCGACGATCATCCCGGCGTAGACCTCCAGCCCCGCGTCCTGGACCTTCTTCACCCGCGCCGCCATCCCGCCCCGGACGTTCTGGAACTTCTTGGTCTCGCGGAGGGCCTCCTCGTCGGGGCTCTCGATGCCGATGAACACGGCGATCAGGCCGGCCTCGGTCATCAGCCGCATCAGCTCCTCGTCCTCGGCCAGGTCGAGCGACGCCTCGGTGTACAGGGCGATCGGGTAGCCGTTGGCCTGCTGCCACGCGATGATGGCGCGGAGGATCGTCTTGGCCGCCTTCTTGTTGCCGATGAAGTTGTCGTCCACCAGGAAGATCAGCCGGACGCCCAGGCGGTACTGGGCGTCGATTTCGGCCACGACCATCTCCGGCGTCTTGATCCGGGGCCGGCGTCCGAAGATGACGATGATGTCGCAGAACTCGCACTGGAACGGGCACCCGCGCGAGGTCTGGACGCAGCCGGTGGCGTACTCGCGGAACTTCACGAGGTCGTACCGCGGCATCGGGACGCGGGCCATGTCCGTCTTGTCCGCCTGCTCGTAGCGGGACTTGTGCTCGCCGGCGGCCCACTCTTCGAGGAAGCGGGGCCAGGTCTCCTCCGCCTCGCCGACGAAGACGACGTCGACCAGCCCGTCGAAGGCGTCCTCCACCACGCTGACCCAGGGCCCGCCGACGACCGTGAAGATCCCCCGGGCCTGCAGCTCCTCCAGGATCTCGCGCATCCGCTCGCGCTGGACGGTCATCCCGGTCAGGCCGACGATGTCGAACGTGGCCAGGGCGTCGAAGTCGATTTCCTCGATGTTCTCATCGACCAGCACCACCTCGTGCTCGGGGGGGGTCAGCCCGGCGAGCACCGGCAGGGCCAGGACCGGCATGTTGGACTTCCGCCCCACCAGGGACATCGCGTGGTTCAGCCCCCAGAACGAGGTCTCGAACCGGGGGTTGAGCAGGCAGATCCGTGCCATGGAGGTCTCCGATCGGGGGTGGGGCGGGGGGGGCCACGGGACGAAACCCGGAGGAGAAGCGGAGTATGACAAATCCCGCCGTCTCGGGAATGCCGATCCGGACGCCTTCCCCGTGGGCCCCCTCCTCAGCCCGCCTCGCCCGACGCCGGCCCCCGAGGCCCCTGGCGGACCTCGCGCAGCAGGTACGTCGTCTTGTCCTGCGACTCGTAGTACGTCCGCATGATCAGCTCGGACTGGATGCCCAGCAGGATGCTCAGGCAGCCGGCGAGGAACAGCATGACGGCCAGCGAGGGGAGGGGGGTCTCCACGAACGTCTTGGGCGGCAGGTCGGCCGCCCAGAACAGGGCCGGCCAGGGGAACACATATTTGAAGTAGAGCATGGCCGCGACGCAGAAGAAACCCCCGGCGAACGACCAGAGCCCGAATCGGCCGTAGAAGTGGATCGGCCGCTGGGCGTACTTCTGGAGGAACCGGATGAGGATCAGGTCGAGCACGACGTTGAACGTCCGGCCCAGGCCGTACTTGGTCTTCCCCGCGGTCCGGGCGCGGTGGTTGACCACCTGCTCCGTGACCTTCGCCCCCTGCCACGCGGCGAAGATCGGGATGAACCGGTGCATCTCGCCGTAGAGCCGGACCCCGGCCAGCACGCGGCGGCGGTACGCCTTCAGCGTGCAGCCGTAATCGTGCAGCGGGATGCCCGACAGCCGGGCGACCAGCCGGTTGGCGATCTTCGAGGGGATCTTGCGGCTCAGGAGCGCGTCCTGCCGGTCCTTCCGCCAGCCCGAGACCACGTCGTAGCCCTTCTCGAGGGTCTCCAGCAGCTTGGGGATGTCGGCCGGGTCGTTCTGGCGGTCGCCGTCCATGGGGACGAGCACCTCGCCGCGCGCCAGGTCCAGGGCCGCCGAGAGCGCCGCGGTCTGGCCGCAGTTCCGCCAGAGGAACGCCGCGCGGACGTGTTCGGGGTCGCGCGCGTGGATGGCTTCGAGCTTCGCCGCGGTGCCGTCGGTCGAGCCGTCGTCGACGAAGATCAGCTCATACCGCCAGGGGGAGAGCCGGAGCACGGCGTCCAGTTCCTCGTACAGCGGGCCGACGTTGTCGACCTCGTTGTAGACGGGGATCAGGACCGAGAGGTCGACCGCCGCGCCGGGCTCGGCCGGTCCGGGCTTGGGGGGTTGTCGGAGGGTCGTCATGAGCGGACTTCGACGCCCCCGCGCTTGCCGATGATGAACTGCTCCAGGAACCGCCGGCTGATCACCAGCGAGTCCTGTCGGGCTTCCAGCGAGCCCTCGAAAGCCCGGTCCTCGACCTCGATGGCGACGTGGCCGTCGTACCCCGTATCCGCCAACGCGGCGAAGAACGCGCCCCAGCGGACGTCGCCCTGGCCGGGGAGCTTGGGGGAGTGCCAGGTCTTGGGGTGCGCGAAGACCCCCACGTCGTCCAGCCGGGCCTTGTCGATGCGGACGTCCTTGGCGTGGACGTGGAAGATCCGGTCCTTGAACTCGGCCAGCGGGGCGAGGTAGTCCATGTGCTGGAGGATGAAGTGCGAGGGGTCGAAGTTGAGCCCGAAGTTGGGGCTGGGGATGTCGGCGAACATCCGCCGCCAGACCGCCGGCGAGACCGCCAGGTTCTTGCCGCCGGGCCACTCGTCGGCCCCGAACGACATCGGGCAGTTCTCGATCCCGACCTTCACCCCCTTCGCGTCGGCGTGGTCGAGGATCGGCCGCCAGACCTCCAGGAATCGCGGCCAGTTGTCGTCGATCGACTTGGTCCAGTCCCGGCCGACGAACGTGTTCGCCCGGCCGACCCCGAGCGCCGCGGCCAGGTCGATGACCTTCCGGATGTGCGCCTGGGCGGTCTCGGCCTCCTCGGCGACGGGCGAGAGCGGGTTCGGATAGTAGCCGACGCCGGAGATGGCGACGCCGTACTTCTCCAGCAGGTCGTGCACCGACTTGATCGCGCCGGCCGAGAGGTCGGTGGCGTCCAGGTGAGTGACGCCCGCGTACCGCCGCTCCGCCTTCCCCGGCGGCCAGCACATCAGCTCCACGCTGGCGAACCCCGCCTTCGCGGCGAAGGCCAGCACCTGCTCCAGCGAGTACTCCGGCAGGATGGCCGACACGAATCCCAGTTGCATGATCGGACGCCTCGACAGGACCGACGTTCCCACGGTTTCGACCGTCCCAGCCTACCGCGCGGGGGGCGGCGAATCACCAGGGGCCGATGGAAGCCGGGCCGCGATTCGCCCGACGTGGCGAGGCGTTCTCGGATCAAAGGCCCTCCCTCGCCGCCGAATCCATTCATGATCGATCGATGGTATTGACATTCCGAAAGAGCCATTTAAATCGCGACGGGCGTCTGCCATGATCCTGGGACTCCGTCCACGACAACCACTCGCAGGAGCCCGCCGCATGCCGCGTCCGCTCGCAGTCCTCGTCGCCCTGGGAATCTCCGCCTTCGCCCCGGCGGCACACGCCGGGTTCCTCGGAGCCCAGATGACCGTCACCTATGAATACCCGGACCTGGGGACGTTCTACAGCGAAGCCTCGTTCGCGCCGAGCACGTTCACGGTGACGGACGGCCCCGGGTTCGAGACGGTCGGCACGGTGGAAGGCGCCACGACCCTTCCCGTCCAGTTCACGGACTCGACCCTCACGATCACGCTGAACACGAGGCTCACCGATCCCACCTGGCTCGTCGCGGCCTTCAACGGCGTCGTCTTCAGCAGTTCGGCCCCGCTGGGCGTCGTCGGCGCAACGGTCGAAGCCTCGACGACGCTCGCGGGCTTCGACGACTCGCGCGTGTCCTTCACGGCCGCCGACATCCGGATCGACTGGAACGGCCTGACCTATCAGGACGGCGATCAGGTGATGATCCGCTTCGCCTTCGCCCCCGCCGTGCCCGAGCCGGCCGGCGTCTGCTCGCTGGCCCTGGGCTGTATCGGCGGCCTCGCCGCGGCCCGATTCCGCCGCCGTCGCGCCGCCTGAGGTCCGCGAGGGCCAGCCGGTGGCGTCGGGCCGAGGCATCGGCTCTAATCACGAAGGGCGACGACTCACGGGATCGCCGGCGACCTCTCCGCCGACGGCCGTGTCGGTCGTGAAAGCGAGGACTCGCCATGCTGGACCTCTTCGACCGGGACGCTCGCAGCAATCGCCGATCGTTCCTCCGCATCGGCGGGGCGGCCGCGATCGGGGCGGGGGGGGTGAGCCTGTCGGACCTGGCCTCGCTTCGGGCCAGGGCCGAGACGATCCCGGGGGTGCTGACGGGGAAGTCGGTCATCTTCCTCTTCCTGCACGGCGGGCCCAGCCAGTTCGAGACCTTCGACCCGAAGATGGGGATGCCGTCGGGAATCCGCAGCGCCACCGGGGAGTTGCCCACGACCATCCCGGGGGTGACGTTCGGACAGTCGTTCCCCGGCCTGGCCGCGCGGGCCGATCGCCTGAACATCGTCCGCTCCTACGTCCCGGGCGACGCCAACCACGACCTCAAGCCGCTGGTGGGCCGCGACAGCTTCGGGTCGAACCTCGGCTCGGTCTACTCGCGGGTCGCCGGGGCCAACGACCCGGCCACCGGGATGCCGACGAACGTCGTCCTCTTCCCCCGCGCCGTGGACGACTCGACGCGGCCGGTCACCACGAGCTTCGGCCGGTTCAACGCCACCGGCCCGCTCTCCGCGGCCCACGCCCCGTTCGACCCCAGCCAGGGGGGCGACTCCGCCGGCTCGATGAGCCTGGCGTTCCCGCGCGAGCGGCTCGACGACCGCCGGGCGCTGCTCGCGTCGCTCGACGGGCTCGCGCGTCGGCTCGACCGCGACCGGGCGCTCGCGGGTGTCGATGGGATGTGGGACCAGGCCTGCCGCCTGCTCTCCGGCGGGCTGGCCGAGGCGTTCGACCTCGGTCGCGAGGACCCCCGGACCGTGGCCCGATACGACACCGCGCCGCTGGTCCGGCCCGACGCCATCGACAAGAAGTGGAAGAACCACAAGAACTACGCCGACAACGCCAAGTCGCTCGGCAAGCTCCTGCTGCTGGCCCGCCGCCTCTGCGAGCGCGGCTGCGGGTTCGTCACGGTGACGACCAACTTTGTGTGGGACATGCACGCCGACGAGAACAACGCCACGATGGAGGAGGGGATGCGCTACATGGGCCCCCCGCTGGACCACGCGCTCTCGGCGTTCCTCGACGACCTCCACGCCCGGGGCCTGGACGAGAAGATCCTGCTCGTCGCCTGCGGCGAGATGGGTCGCTCGCCCCGGATCAACGGCCAGGGGGGCCGCGACCACTGGGGGAACCTCGGCCCCTTGCTGCTCGCCGGCGGCGGCCTGCCCACCGGCCAGGTCATCGGCCTCTCCAACCGCGACGGCTCCGCCCCGCAGTCCCAGGCCGTGACCTCCCGCCACCTGATCGCCACGATCATGCACACGCTCTTCGACGTCGGCCAGCTCCGGCTCGTCCCCAGCCTGCCCCGCGAATTCTCCGAGACGATGATCGGCTGGGAGCCGATCCCGGGCCTGACCTCGTGAGGTGAGCCGCGGGGGTCGTCCTCGATCCGGCTCAGAACTTCAGCATCCCCAGCACCATGCCCACGCCCAGACCGGAGAGGTGGGCCATGTTGGCGACGGGGCCGAGCGCGCCGGTCATGCAGAAAACCAGCCAGCCGAGGAGGATCAGCGTGTTGGTGGGGTCCATGCGAAGCCCCTCCTCGGGGTGGTTCTCGCCCATCATCCAGACGTAGCCGAAGAGGGCGTAGTTGACCCCGGAGAGGCCGCCGAACACGACGTTCATCGCCCCGTCGGGGTCGCCGCGGAGGTGCTCCAGGTAGAAATACTCCGCGAAGTTGGAGAGGATCGCCGAGCCGACGACCATCGCCAGGAACTTGCCCGAGCCCCGGCGCACCTCGATCGGCGTCCCGAGCAGCAGCATCATCCAGCAGTTGAAGGCGACGTGCAGCAGGCCGAAGTGGAGGAAGATCGGCGTGATCAGCCGCCAGACCTGGCCGGCGAGGATCGGCGCGTCGAGGAACGCCAGGTAAGCCTCGGTCCGGTTCTGGGTGAGCGAGTTCTGGAGCAGGAACACGACGACCGCGATCGCGACGAGGACAGCCGTGACCGGGCGGCGGCGGAAGGTGGGGGCGGTCCACAACTCGCCGGCGTCGCGGTCGTTCTTGCGGAACTCGCGGTCGAGCTTCGCCTGCCGCTTGCGGGCCTCGCGGGCCGCCTGCGCGTTGGCCCGGAACTTCGGGTCGCCCGGCGCCGCGAGGTAGCCCGCCAGCTCCTCGCGGCATCGGGGGACGTGGTCCTCGTCGATGATCCAGACGGCCCAGCCGCCGTCGGGACGCCGATCGAACCGGGACTTCACGCCGAGGCCCAGCAGGTGGTCCTCCAGCACGGCGGGGTCGAGGTCCTTGGGCAGTTCGCCGATCTGGCGCAAGGCAGCGTCCTTCCGTCGTCGAGCGTTCGGTGAGGGCCGAGAGGGGGCCCATTATCGCACGCCCGCCGGCGTCGTCCCACCCCGTTCCGCGCTACTCGCGGCGGCGTTGGCGGGCGACCGCGGGCGCGTTACGATCGAGGGAACGCCCCCAGGCAGCCCGTCGTCGCGGAGATCCACCGGCCATGCCCAACACGCCGTCGTCGTACCGACTGGTGATCTTCGACGCGATCGACGACCCCAGGGAGCTGCGCGAGCTGATCTGCAAGACCACCGGCGCGCACCCGACCGACGCCGTCCAGTGGCTGGCGAAGACGCCCGGCACCTGGCCCTGGCCGCTCGACGAGCCGACGGCCAAGGCGCTCCTGGACGGCCTCTACGAGTTCGGCGTGGCGGCCGAGGCCCGGCGGGTCGACCAGTTCCCCGACCTCGGCCCCCCCCGGACCATCCATCGCGCCGCCTGCCTGGAAGAGGGGCTCCGGATCGAGGGCCTCCGCGGCGAGCCGACCCACTGGGTCCCCTGGGACCGGATCGAGCTGATCTGCGCCGGGAGGATCGGCGGCGAGGAGCCCGGGGGCTCGCCCCAGCCGAAATGGCCCTCGGCCGTGGTCTCGGGGGTGCGGGCGCTGGCCCTGCGCAAGCCCCGGCCGCTGAACCTCCGCACCGCGAAGACGCCCCGCGAGCCGGTCTCCGAGGTCCTGGTGGTGCGCCGCGACCCCCGGGTCACCTTCCGGTTCGTCGAGAACGAGATGAACTACGCCTACCTGGACGACCGCCTCCGGGGATCCGCCGCCGAGAACTTCCCGATCTTCCTGGCCGACCTCTGCGGCAAGGCGGCCTCCGCCTATCAGAGCGACTCCACGCGGTCGCTGCGGGAGGCCCGCGACCCCGGCGAGCACGACTTCCCCAGCTCGCAGGCGCTCCTGGAGCACGCGACCTTGCAGCTGCTGTGGAGCTGGTATCGCCGCGACCGTCAGGCCTGGCGGGAGCAGGCGTTGGGGGGCGAGGCGGAAGCCGACGAGGAGTCGCCCTGAGGGGCCGAAAGTCGGGGTTGCGCCCGTCCTTCCCAAAATTCGGGCTTACTGCTAGACTTGGTCCTCAGCCATGGCTATCGGCTCGCGCGTCTGAGTCCCGCCGGGGCCCGCCCCGCCGCCCGCCGCGAGGTGGGCCGGCTCGACCGGTTCGGGAGGCGTTCGCGACGGATTCCAACAGGTCCTGCAACCGGGGCGCCGCCGACTTCGAGCCGGCCGGGCGCGCGTCCGAGGCCGCATCGCGAGGAGACGATCGATCGTGTCACAGAAAGACCGCTACCTGTTCACCAGCGAATCCGTGTCGATGGGCCATCCCGACAAGATGGCCGACCAGATCTCCGACGGGATCCTGGACGCCATCCTGGAGCAGGACCCCCACGCCCGGGTCGCCTGCGAGTCGCTCCTGACGACCGGCCTGGTGGTCCTGGCGGGCGAGATCACCACCAAGGCGATGGTCGACTACCCGACGATCGTCCGCCAGGTCGTCCGCGACATCGGCTACACCTCCAGCGAGCAGGGCTTCGACGGCACCACCTGCGCCGTCATGGTGGCCCTGGGCAAGCAGTCGCCCGACATCGCCATGGGCGTGAACGAGGACGCCGAGAAGGGCAAGGACGTCGGCGCCGGCGACCAGGGGATGATGTTCGGCTTCGCCTGCAACGAGACGCCGGAGCTGATGCCCCTGCCGATCGCCCTGGCGCACCGGATCATCAACAAGATCACCGAGGTCCGCCAGAACGGCACGATCCCCTGGCTCCGCCCCGACGCCAAGAGCCAGGTCTCGGTCGAGTACGACGGGTTCAAGCCGATCCGGGTCGACACCGTGGTCGTCTCCACCCAGCACGACCCGGGCGTGACCCACGACGAGATCTGCAAGCTGGTCCAGGCCGAGGTCATCGACCCGTGCATCCCGACCGAGCTGATCTCGGGCAAGATCACCTACCACATCAACCCGACCGGCAACTTCGTGATCGGCGGCCCGCACGGCGACTCGGGCGTGACCGGGCGGAAGATCATCGTCGACACCTACGGCGGCATGGGCCGCCACGGCGGCGGCGCCTTCAGCGGCAAGGATCCCACAAAGGTCGACCGCTCGGCCGCCTACATGGCCCGCTACGTGGCCAAGAACATCGTCGCCGCCGGCCTGGCCGAGCGTTGCGAGATCCAGCTCGCCTACGCCATCGGCGTCTCCGAGCCGGTCAGCGTCCACGTCGACACCTTCGGCACCGGCACGATCGCCGACTCGCAGATCGCCGACCTGGTCCGCAAGACCTTCCCGCTGACCCCGGCGGGCATCATCAAGCACCTCGACCTGAAGCGGCCGATCTACCGGAAGACCGCCAGCGGCGGCCACTTCGGCCGGACCGAGGCCGACTTCACCTGGGAGAAGACCGACAAGGCCGACGCGCTCCGCAAGGCCGCCGAGGCTCTCGCGCCCGTCGCCGCCGGCGTCTGAGCCGGGTCGACCCCACGACGCCGATCGGGGGCCGCCCGCCGCGGCCCCCGATCGCCGCCCCAGAAGCACGCCAGGACCTCTCACGATGACCCCCCTCGAACTGGAAGCCGCCGCCGCGCGGGCCTTCGCGGCCGAGTACGGCGAGCCCGCCGAGGTCGCCGCCCGCGCCCCCGGCCGCGTCGAGCTGCTGGGCAACCACACCGACTACAACGGCGGCCTCGTCCTGGCCGCCGCCGTCGACCGCTACACGGCCGTCGTCGGCCGCGCCCGCCCCGGGCGCGAGGGCCGCGTCTACGCCGCCAACTTCGAAGGCTCCGCCCGCTTCCCCCTGGCCGACATCACCCGGGGCGCCGTCGGCACCTGGCCCAACTACGTCAAGGGCGTGGCCTGGGCCATGCAAGAGGCGCTCGGGGCCGAGCTGACCCAGGGCTTCGAGATCGCCGTGGCCGGCGAGGTCCCCCTGGGCGCGGGCCTCTCCTCGTCCGCCAGCCTCCAGGCCTCGGTCGCCTTCTTCCTGCTCCAGGCCGGCGTGGCCCCCGGCAAGACGATCGACGAGTACGTCGGCGAGCACTCCGACGCCGCCCGCATGGACCTCGCCATGGTCCTCCGGCGCTCCGAGAACGCGTTCGTCGGCGTCTCCTCGGGCCTGCTGGACCAGTTCTCCAGCCTCTTCGGCCGCGAGGACCACGCCCTGTTCCTGGACTGCCAGTCGCTCGAATTCGCCCGCGTCCCCCTGGGCTCGCCCGGCCCGGCGATCGTCGTCTGCGACTCCAAGACCTCGCGCCGCCTGGCCGACGGCATGTACAACCGCCGGTTCGCCGAGTGCAACGCCGTCGTCGACCATTTCAAGGCGAAGCGGGGCGACGACGTGAAGCTCCTGCGCGACGTGTCCCTCGCCGAACTGGAAGCCGACTGGGACGCCCTCGACCCGACCTGCCGCAAGCGGGCCCGGCACGTCCTGACCGAGAACGAGCGGGTCCGTCGGGGCGTCGCCGCGCTCCGGGCCGGCGACCTCGCGGGCTTCGGCAAGCTGATCTCCGCCTCGCACGCCTCCAGCCGCGACGACTTCGAGAACAGCTCCCCGGCGCTCGACGCCCTGGTCGAGGCGGCCGAGGAATCCCCCGGGTTCCTGGGCGGCAAGCTCTCGGGTGCGGGCTGGGCCGGCTGCACGGTGAACCTGGTCGAGGCCGACAAGGCCGACGCCTTCGCCGAGGCCGTCCGCCGCGGCTACTTCGAGCGCCAGAACCTGGAGCCGGAGGTCCACGTCTGCCGCGCCGCCGAAGGGGCGTCGAGCCGGCCGCTCGAAGCCTGAACGATCGACCTCGGCCGGGTTCACTCGACGGACACGGAGGCTCGCATGAACCCGGCGCTGCTCGCGAACCTGATCGCCCTGGTCCACTTCGCCTGGGTGGCGTTCCTGGTGCTCGGCCTGCTGGCGATCCTCCTGGGGATCGCCTTCCGCTGGGGCTGGGTGCGCAACAGGTGGTTCCGGCTGATCCATCTGGGGATGATCGCGATCGTCGTCGGCGAGGCGATGGCCGGCGTGCCGTGCCCGCTGACCATCTGGGAGCACCGCCTCCGCGTCTCCGCCGGCCAGACCACGTTCGAAGGCGACTTCATCGCCTACTGGGTCCACCGCCTCATCTTCTTCGAAGCGGAACCCTGGGTCTTCACGGTCGTCTACGTCCTGTTCGGGCTCGCCGTGCTGGGCACGTGGATCGTCGCCCCGCCGCGCTGGAGGGTGCAGGATGCAGCGTAGGCTGACGCAGGTCGGCGGGTGGCTGCTCCCGTTCTTCGAGGCATCGGCCGTCGGGCTGATCGCGGGGATCGGAGACGTCAATCGGTCGTCTTCGGCACCCATCGAGGACTTCGCATTCGTCGCTTGCGTCGTCTTCCTCGGCGCACGACACGCGGGCCGGGCCTGGGTTTGCTGGGCCCCCCTCGGTGCGAGCTTCTACCTCGTCCACCTGGCGGCCATCGCCCGCGGCTATCAGCCACCCTACGTCGAACCGGACGCGATGGCGGCGCGGGCGTGCCTGACGAACTTCTTCCCGGTCACGTTCCTCCTCGTCGTGGGCGTCCTGCTGCGCGCCGGTCTGTCGGCATGTGGTTGGTTCCGCCCTCGTGACGGCTCGCTCGTCCGCGTCTTCCCTCGGACGTCCCGGGGTTGACTCGCTTACGTCGCCGGAGTCGCGGTCCTGATCGCGACGTTGCGCTGGGTGTCGTTCGACAGGGAGACGGTCTACGCGCCCGGGTTTGATCAGGCCCGCTTCGACCGGATCGGGATGGGGACGCCCGCCGTCGAGGTCGAGGAGGCGCTCGGCCCGCCGCTGACCAAATATCCCGCCGGTGACGACGGCGTCGAGGTGTGGCTTTACACCAGGCAAGCCACCGCGACGAGCGACTACTGGAGGCGGTGGGTCGTCTTCAAGGAAGGCAGGGTCGACGACCTTATGAACGATTACTGGTATGATTGACCGGCGCGCCCACGACGGAGCCCCTGAACCATGGTCGATGCGCCCCGCGATGTGTTCACGATCGGCTACGGCGGTCGACCTCCCGAGGAGTTCGTCGGCCTGCTGAAAGCCCACGGCGTGGTGACGGTGGCCGACGTCCGCCTGCGGCCCGATCGGGCGAGCATGGGGGCCTACACGAAGGCGAAGACGGCCGACAAGGGGATCGAGAAGCTCCTGGCCGACGCCGGGATCGGCTACCGCTCGCTCCCGGAGCTGGGGAACGTCTTTCTGGACATGGACGACTGGACGGCGGTTTACGGCGAGTTGATCGAGACGGCGGGGGACCTGCTGACGCGGCGGCTGGTCACGCTGCCGAGGCCGTTCTGCCTGCTCTGCGCCGAGAAGCGGGTGGCGGAGTGCCACCGCGGACCCATCGCCGCGTACCTGGCGGCACGCGGCGGATGGCGCATCGAGCATATCGAGTGATCCGGCCCCGCGCGGGCCTCAGCCCTGCGGGGTGTGGCGGATGATGGTGCCTTCCTGGAGGAAGACGACGGTCTGGGCGATGCCCGTGGCGTGGTCGGCGACGCGTTCCAGGTTGCGGGCGGAGTTGAGCAGCAGCAGCCAGCCGTCGAGCTGGTCGGCGTGGGCGGCGAGCTGTTCCTTGAGCTGGCGACGCACGGCGCGGTAGCTCTCGTCGATCGCCTGGTCGCCGGCGATGACCTCGCGGGCCTTGGCGGCGTCGATCTCGGCGAGGGCGACGTAGGACGCCCGGACGTGGGCGTGGACGGCGCGGGCGAGTTCCTTGAGCGAGTCCGGGGCGACGATGTCGGGGAACTTGCGGCCGAGCTTGCGGACCCGACGCGCCACGCGGAGGGCCAGGTCGGCGATCCGCTCCCAGTCGCGGTTGACCTTCAGGACGGTGGCCATCCGCCGCAGGTCGGACGCGACGGGCTCGAAGAGGGCGAGGATCCGCAGGCACTCCTGCTCGATCTGGACCTCCCTGCGGTCGGTCTCCTCCTCCTCCTCCTTCACCTCGGCGATCAGGTCGATGCGGCCCTCGCAGACGGCCTGCACGCTCTTCTCCAGCGAGCCGACGACGGCCTCGCCCATCGCCAGCAGCTCGGCCCAGACGGCGTCCTGCTCGCGGAACGCGTGACGGGGCACGCCGCCCGTCGCGGATCGCCCCTCCTGAGATCGGCTCGGCATGAATCGCCCTCCTGGTGAAAGAGATCCGCGGGGCGGGACCAAGCCTCGGCGCGGCGTAAGCGGTGTCGCCATCTTCTGATTCCATTCTTTTCGCGGGGAGGGGCGCTTGCAAGGCGGATTCCCAGGCTACCTCGCCAGAGCCGGGCCGGCGGCCGCGAAATCCGCCGTCGCGGTCGATGGGGCCTTGACGCCGACCCGCCCGCAATTACTATGCAACGAAGTACTACAATCCGTAGTATTACACCCGTCCGGATCCCTGGCGAGAGGAGCTCGATGGTGGGTCGCGTCTCGATCGACGAGCTGGGGGAGCTTCAGAAGGCGGTGATGGAGTCCGTCTGGGAGCTGGGGGAGGGGACCGTGCAGCAGGTGCGCGACCGGCTCGACCGCAAGCCGCCGCCGGCCTACACGACGATCCTCTCGGTGATGCAGAAGCTGGAGAAGGCGGGGTGGCTGAGCCACCGGCCGGAGGGGAGGAGCTATGTCTACGTCCCGACCCGGAGCCGGGACGAGGCCGGCTCGTCCACGCTCCGGACGTTCATCGAACGGGTCTTCGGGGGCGACCCCTTGCTCCTGTTCCAGCGCCTGCTGGACGACAAGGAGCTGAGCGAGCGGGAACTGTCGGAAATCAGGCGGATGATCGACCAGAAACGGCGGGAGGAGGGGCGTCATGGTTGAGCTGGAAGCGATGCGATCGGCCGAGACCCTGATCTGGACCTTCGCCTGGCAGGCGTCGGCCTTCCTGGCCCTGGGCCTCGCCGCGAGCTTCGCGCTGCGAGGCCGCCCCGCGCGGGGGCACCAGGCCCTGCTGCTGGCGATGCTCGCGGCGGTCGCCGCGCCCACTTTGACGCAGGCCGGCCGGCGGCTCGGCTGGGGCCTCTGGAATGCGACGACGCCGACGGCCGTGAGGTCGACGGCCGCGCGAAGCCCCGTCGAGCCGGGCCCCGGGCCGATGCCCGCGGCCTCGCCCGAGCCGCGGTGGGTCGGCGCCCCCGTCCCGCCTTCGAGGACGGCGCCGACCCTCGCTCTCGCATCCGCGAACGACGCTCCCGTCGCGCGGGTCTCGGCGTGGTCGTTCCCCTGGCGGACGGCCTTCCTGACGGCCTGGGCGGTCGTCAGCGGCCTGCTCGGCGTCCGCCTGGCCGCGTCGTTCTGGAGGGGCTGGTCGCTGGCTCGGGGGGCGACCGTCGTGGAGGACGACTCCCGTCGGGCCGGGCTCGAAGCGGCGGCCCGCGGGCTGAGGCTGCACGTCAACCCGGCGGTCGGCCGATCGCCGGCCGTGCGCTGCCCCGCGGTCTGGTGCTGGGGCCGCCGACCGCTGCTCCTCCTTCCGGAAGGGCAGGGGAGTGAGCCCGTCGCGATCGATTGGGTCGCCGTCTTTCGCCACGAGCTGGCGCACTGGCGGCGCCGCGACCACCTCTCGTCGCTCGCGAGCGAGCTGCTCGTCTGCGTCCTTCCCTGGAATCCGCTGGCGTGGGGGGCCCGCGCCCGGCTGGCGCAGCTGGCCGAGCTGGCCTGCGACGATTGGGTCCTGGCCGCCGGGACGCCCGCGTCGGACTACGCGGCGACGCTCCTCGGCCTCACGCCGCAGCGGCTCTCGCCCGCGCTGGCCGCCGTGTCGGGCGGGAACGGGCTCCGAGGCCGCATCGTCCGCATCCTGTCCGACCGCCGCCGCGAGCCCGCCGCCGGCCGGCGTTGGACCGCCGCCGCATGCCTCGCCATGATCCTGGCCGCGTCGCTCGCCGCGCTCGCCCAGGCCCGGCCGAACGCGAAATCCGACGAGCCGCCGAAGGCGGCCGCGGCGCCCGGGCCGGGGCCCGACCTCACGCACGCCCGCGGCCAGGTCCTCGACCCGGACGGCAAGCCGGTGGGGAGGGCGAAGGTGTTCTGGATCGGCAATCGCAAGCCGCGACTGCCGTACGTCGCCTTGCCGCGCGGCGACCGCGACGCGCTCCCCCGGATCGAGACGATCGCGCTGGCCGAGACGGACGGCGAAGGGGGCTTCCAGCTCTCCGCCCCGTTCCGCGCGGAGGACTTCGTGAAGTACAACGGCGTCGAGGTCCAGATGGTCGTCGTCGCGCCGGGGCACGGGATCCTGAGCGAGAAGATCGCGGCGAAGGACCTGGACCGGGAATTGACGTTCAAGCTCGCGCGTCAGGAGGTGATCCGGGGCCGCCTGCTCACCCCCGGCGGCATGCCCGCCGCCGGCGTCCGGGTCCTACTCAACGGCTATCACAACGACGAGACGAAACAGGGGCTGTTCGTCGGCAGGGAGGCGCAGGGCGAGCCGACCCCCGACTTCTGGCCGCGACCGACGGAGACGGACGCCGACGGGCGGTTCACGGTCGAAGGGGTGCCGGTCGGGGTCTACGCCACGATCGCGTTCCATCATCCCGACTACGCCGTCGACGAGGTGACGGTCAACACGATCCCGGAGCGGACGCTCTCCCCGTCGATCAAGGGCTTCGAGATCGTCCCGGTCGAGCCGACGTTCACCCACGCCCTGGAGCCGGCCCGGCCGGTCGAGGGCCGGGTGACCGACAAGGCGTCCGGGGCGCCGCTGGCCGGGATCCTGGTGGAGATGATCCCGATGCGTCGGCACGGCGGCCAGGTGTTCACGACTCGCACCGACGCCGACGGCCGCTACCGCGTCTCCGGCCATTCGACGGACGGGACCTACTTCATCACCGCGTTCCCGCCGGCCGACTCGGGCTACCTCTCGCTCTCGGACCGGCGCGAGGGCTGGCCCGCCGGGGCGAGCACGATGACGGTCGACCTGCCGCTGGACGCCGGCCGTCTGGTCTCCGGCCGCGTCGTCGACCTGGAGGGGAAGCGGCCGGTCGCGGGGGCCGCCGTGATGTATCAGCCCGAACCCAGGAATCCGAACAACACCCGAGACTATGACCTGCGGAACTCGGTCGTCGCCGACGCCGACGGCCGGTTCCGGATCACGGCCTTGAAGGGCCGGGGATTCCTGGCCGTCGAGGGGAACTCCGACGTCTACGCCCGCAGGTCGAGGAAGTCGGCCTCTCGCGACGAAGCGATCCATCCCCACGGCCTCGTCGAGATCGACGTCCCGGAGCAGGGCGAGCCGGCCCCTGCGGAGATCGTCCTCCGGAGGGGCAAGCCGCTGGAGGCCCGGCTCCTCGGCCCCGACGGCCTCCCGGTCGATCGCGTCACGGCGATGTACGACGGGATCGACGCGGCCCTCGTCGACGTCTGGAACCAGGGACGTCCCTTCACCGGGGGGACGTTCCGCATCGCCGCCGCCGACCCGGAGAGGATCTATCGCGTCCTCTTCCTGAACGTCGAGCGCCGGCTCGGGGCCGTCGCCGAGCTGAAGGCCGATCCGTCCGGCAAGCCGCTGGAGGTCCGGCTCCTGCCGACCGCCACGATCAAGGGGAAGGTCGCGACGGCCGACGGCCACGTGATGGAAGGAGCTGGCGCGTCGATCCGGCTCCTCCTCCGATCGGAACGCAAGGAGTACACGCGTGACGAGTTGTTCGAACCGAGCGTCGCGCAGCACTACTCCAATTTCCTCGGGCAGGACGACTTCTACTTCCACGACCGCCAGCCCGGCCCCGACGGGAGCTTCTCGTTCGAGGCGATGATCCCGGGCGTGGGCTACAACGTCTCGGGCGGGCTCGGCGATCGTGAGGTGAGCGAGCTGGTGTGGGACCTGAAGCCGGGCGAGGTCCGCGACCTGGGGACGCTCACCCCGAAGGAGGTGGCCCGATGAGGAAGGCGCGATCTCCGTTCGACGACCCCCGGTCCGCGTGGGAGCCCTACCGGCCGACGCCCGAGGAACCCTGGAACGTCGCCAGGGTCGCCCACCTCCACCGACGGGCCGGCTTCGCGGCGACCTGGGGCCAGGTCGAGCGCGACGTGGCCGAGGGGCCGGAGCCCTCGATCCGCCGCGTGCTCGACGGCGAGGCCCGCGGGCCCGACGGCAGCGAGTCGTCGGAGTTCGAGTCGATCGTCGACACGATGGAGCAGTCGTTCCGCCGGCGTCCCTCGATGGAGCGGGTGTCGCTCCTCTGGGTCTATCGCCTCGTCTTCTCGCCGCACCCGCTGGAAGAAGTCATGACGCTCGCCTGGCACTCGCACTACGCGACGAGCCAGGCCAAGGTGCAGTCGCCCGAGGCGATGCTCGACCAGAACCGCACGCTCCGAGCCCACTGGCGCGCGAGGATGAGCGTGCTGCATTCGGCGATGCTGTCCGACGCCGCGATGCTCTCGTGGCTGGACGGGATCGGCAGCACGAAAGCCGCGCCCAACGAGAACCTGGCGAGGGAGTTCCTGGAGCTGTTCGCCCTGGGCGCGGGGAACTACGCCGAGGCCGACGTCCGCGAGACGGCCCGGGCGTTCACCGGATGGAGTCGCGTCGATTACAGCCCGTTGCGGGCCGTCCAGGAGGCGGGCGACATGGACGACGGCCCGAAGACGATTCTCGGCGAGTCCGGCGCCTGGCGGCAGGAGGACGTCGTGCGGATCGCCGTGCGACGGCCGGCCGCCGCGGAGCACATCGCCCGGCGACTCTACCGGACGTTCGTCGCGGACGTCGAGGAGCCGTCCCGCGAGTTGATCGCCCCGCTGGCCGACCTGATGCGCGTCGAGGGCGACGTGGACGTGGCGAAGGGGATCGAGACGATCCTCCGCTCCCGGATGTTCCACTCGGACGCGTGCCGAGGGCGCTGCATCAAGAGCCCGGCGACGCTGGCGGTCGGTGCGGTCCGCGTCTGCGAGGCGTTCCGGCCGCCGGTGAACCTCTCCGAGTTGGAGAACCACCTCGCCCGGATGGGCCAGCGCCTGTTCCATCCCCCCGGCGTCGCGGGGTGGCGGGGCGGGATCGGCTGGCTCGGCGACTCGACCGTCGTGGCCCGGGCGAATTTCGCCGCCTGGCTGACCGGGCCGGGCGCGGGGCTCGCCGCCGGCCATTTCCGCGACCTCGCCGACCGCCGGGGATGGACGACGCCGGAGGCCCGTTTCGAGGGGTTCGCGGCGCTCCTCCTCGCCACGCCCCTCGACCCGGAGGCCCGGGCGCGCGTCATCGCCGCGGACGACCCGGCCGGGATCGTCCGGCGGCTCCTCGCCTCGCCCGAAGGGCAGCTCGGATGAATCGAACAGGCCCCATTCCCGGACCGGAGGCTTCGCCATGCGTTCACGTCGAGCGTTCCTGAAAGAGTCGGGTCTCGCCTGCGCGGTCGGCGGGACCGTCCCGTCGTTCTGGGGCCGGGCCGCGGCCGCGGCCGAGGCCCGTCGCGACGGGACGATCCTCGTCGTCGTCGAGCTGACCGGCGGCAACGACGGGCTGAACACGGTCGTCCCGCACGGCGACGACGCCTATCGCAAAAATCGTCCGACCCTCGCCGTGAGTCCGGACAAGGTCCTCAAGCTGGACGACCGGGTCGGCCTCAATGACGCGCTCAAGGACCTGCTCCCGTCCTGGGAGCGCGGCGAGTTGGCGGTGGTGCAGCAGGTCGGCTATCCGGACCCCAATCGCTCGCACTTCGAATCCATGGCGATCTGGCAGGGGGGCCGGCCGGGGCCGGCCTTGCCGACGGGATGGCTGGGTCGGGCCGCCGACGCCCACCCCGCGCTGGCCGCGCTGCACGTCGGACCAGCCGAGACGCCCCTCGGCGTGCGCGGAATCCGGGCCGTCCCCCGGTCGATCGCCGGGCTGGCCGACTTGCGGCTGGAACCGGAGGCCGAGCTCAACCTCACCATGGGGGCGGCCGGCGACCCGGCGCTGGACGCCGTCCGCGCCCGGTTCCGGGGTGCCGACGGCTTGATCGCGAGGCTCGGCGGACTGGCTCGTGAGGCGAAGCCCGCCGAAGAGCCGTTCGAGACGCGCCTGGAGGCCGTCCGTCGCCTGATCGTCGCCGACTCCTCGGCCCGGGTCTACTACACCTCGCTCGACGGATTCGACACCCACGCCGCGCAGCTCTACACGCACCGAAACCTGCTGGCGACGCTCGGGAAAGGGGTCGCGGGCCTGCTGGCCGGGCTCCGGGAGCGGGGCCTGGCCGAGCGGACGGCTGTGATGATCTTCTCGGAGTTCGGCCGACGGCTCAAAGAGAACGGCAGCGGGGGGACCGACCATGGTGCGGCCGGGCCGGTGGTGCTCGTGGGCCCGGGCGTGAAGGGGGGGCTGCACGGCCCCCATCCGGACCTGGGGCGGCTGGATGAGGCGGGGGATCCGCTGTTCGGGGTCGACTTCCGCGACGTGTACGCGGCCGTCCTGCGCGACTGGTTGGGGGTCGACCCGGCCCCGATCCTCGGGGAGCGGCCGGCGACGCCCGGCCTGTTTTCCTGATCGCGAAGGCCCGGCCTCGGCTCAGCAGAAGGGCTTCAGCGCGCGACGCATGGAGGTGGCGTCGGGGAACCGTTCGTCGGGATCCCGGGCCAGGCAGCGGCCGACGACGGCGGCGAGGCCGGGGGGGACGTCGTTGCGACGCTCGAGAATCGGGACGGGGTGCTCCTCCAAGAGCATCTTGATCAGGTCGCCGCCCCCTTCGGGCTCGTCGTAGATGTACTGGCTGGTGAGCAGGTAATACAGCGTGGCGGCGGTGGCATACAGGTCGGCCTGGGGGCGGACCGTCTTGAAGTCGGTCATCTGCTCGGGGGGCATGAACGGGATGGTCCCGCGCATCTCGCCGGAGAACGTCAGGCCCGAGAGTCCGACGCTGCGGAAGCTCTTGGCGAGGCCGAAGTCGGAGATCTTGGCGACCGAGCCCTCGTTGGTCTGGCCGATCAGGATGTTCTCGGGCTTGATGTCGCGGTGGACGAAGCCGCCGTTGTGGGCGTGCTCCAGCCCCTTGAGGATCTGGCAGGCCAGCCGGCAGGCCTGATCGGTGGGGTAGCGGCCGGGGTCCATCTTGGCGAGGGCTTCGAGGTTCGAGCCGGAGACGTACTCCATCGCGAACCAGAACTGGCCCCGCGACATCCCCTGCTCGTACCACTCCACGATGTTCGGGTGCCGGAGCTGGCTGATGACCGACATCTCGCGCTGGAAGCGCTCGATGGCGGCGCGGGTGGTGGCGACCTCAGGGGTGATGAGCTTGAGGGCGACCATCCGGCCGCTGCTGTTGTGGCGGGCCTGATAGACCACGCCCATCGCACCGCGGCCCAGCTCGCGGATCGTGGAGTAGTGCGGGACCGGCTGGGGGAGGGCGGCCGCCTCGGTGCGGCAGGCCGAGCACCACCATTCGATGGGCTCATGCGGGTTCGCCCCGACCACGTTGTTAATCGTGAGGTTCAGCGGCGCCGGGCTCCGGCAGCCGGCGCAGAGGATCGGGTCACGCGCCGGGATGGCGACGCTCGACGAGGGCGCGGGGCCCTTCTTGGCCGCTTGGCCCGGCTCCACCAGGACCCGGAAGACGCTCTGGCCCGCCGCGATCAGGTCTCCGGAGGCGAGCCGCGCCCGATCGATCCGGGTGCTGTTGACGAACGTCCCGTTCGTGCTGTCCAGGTCACGAAGCTCGCACTGCGGGGGGTTGATCTCGATCAGGAAGTGGTCTCGCGAGAGGGCCGGGTCGTTGATCGGGCAATGGACGAACTGGGATCTCCCCACGATGAACGTGTCGTGGCGGTCGAAGACGAAGGTCCGGCCGGACCTCGGGCCTTTCACGACCTCCAGGATCACGCGTGTGGTGGAATTACGTGAGATCATCGACGGCCCTTCGGAGCCCCGAGAAGTGCAAGTCGTCGGCACGGCCTCGACCTCCCATCCCCATGAAGGGGCGCGGACCCGAGGCGTCAGGAGTCGACCGAGCGAGCGACTCCGCCCGTCCGACCACGCTCCGCGCCCGGCCGAGTCCACGTCGCCCGCCCGATATCGGGGCGGCCGCTTCCCAGGAAACCCTTGAAAAATCGGCCCTCTTTCATAGTATCCCGGCGTCGAGATTCCGAGCCTCGTCCCGCTTATTTTCTCAACCCAGGCAAGCATTCATCGACCCGGCGAACGGGGGCGACCCTGGGGGTTCCGAAGGGTTGCCCCCCTGACTGAAGCGAGCAAGCTCCGCCCGGCGACGGGAGCGGGATCAGGGGACGGCCGGGAGGGTGGAGGCGTCCGGGGCCCGTCCGCCCTCGTCGGGGGCCTCCGACGCGCGGGCGCCGCCCTCGGAGGGGCCGAAGGTGAAGCTCTTGATCAGGGCCTCGACCTGGTCCCGGAACGGGACGTGGGGGTCGCGGGTGGTCATCGCCGTGACGATCAGGGTCTGGTTCCGGGTGAACTGGACGATGTAGCGGTCCAGGTAGATGCGGTTGCCCCGGACGACCGGCGCGTCGCCGGCGGGCTTGAGCGCGGCTTCGATCCGGTAGACCTTGCGGTTCAGCGGCCCCCACACCTCCTCCTTCAGCCAGCCGGAGTCGCCCATGAGGACCTCCTGGCCCTGGGACCGCCACTGCTCCACGAGCGCCTTGCGCTGCTCCTGGGGGTCGGCGACGAGGCGGTCGCGCGCGGCGTCGCCGGACTTGGCCGCGAGGGCCACCGAGACCACGTCCTGGCCGTCGAACCGGCGATCGACCAGGTCGACGCCCCCCTCGGGGTAGGCCCGGGCGATCCGCAGGCCCTGGGGATGGGCCAGGTGGAACCGGCCCTCGGGGTCGTCGTAAGTCACCCAGGTGTGGGCCTCGTCCTGGGGAGGGGCCCCGGGAGCCACCAGGGGGAGGGACGCCTCGGGGCCGATCTCGGACGGGCCGACGCGACGGGCGACGATCAGCTCGCGGGTCTGGGTTTGATTAAGCCGGTCGGTCTCGTCGTCGGGGAGGGGGGTGGTCATGACTTCCGCCATCCGGATCTCGGAGATCCAGCCCTCGGCGTCGACCACGCCCGCCTGACCCTTGGGCTGGGGGGCGCCGGGCTGGGCCGGCTTGGGGGTGGGGAAGGTGAAATGCACCCGGGCGTTCAGGGCGATCGGCCCTTCGATCAGGTTGAGCTGCCCCTTGATCCCGAAGACGGCCGTCATCGTACCGGCCTCTGGGGCCGTCGTGCGGACGTCCACCAGCTCGGCGTCGATCTGGTAGTCTTCCTCCAGGGGCGTCTCGCCGAGCAGGGCCGCCGTCGAGCTGCGGGGGACCGGCCAGACGTCGCCCACGCGGCGGGGAGTCGTCGGCAGCAGGGTCGCGAGCTGGGGCAGGAAGGGGTTCTTGACGATCCGGTCGAACTCGATCTGGCGGAGGACCCGGCCGTCGGTCAGGTTGTACAGCTCGACGGCCTTGCCGGGCTGGAGGCGATACCAGAGGCTTAACTGCTCCAGGAGCCTCGGGTTCTGAAACTCGCGGCGCATCGGCAGCGTCGTCGAGACCACCGCCCGGTCGTAGCGCCGGACGACGTCGGTGGCCACCCGGCTCGGGTTGGACTTCATGACCCGCTCGGTGTAGATCGTCTGGAGCGACGTCTCGGCCCGGTCGGGGGCGCCCTGCGGCTTCTCGCGGACGACCTTGACCTTCTCGCGGACGCCGACCTGATACTGCGTCAGCCACTCCGGATGGGCGGGATCGGGGGTCTCGATGTAACGCTCGGCGAAGCGGTAGCGGAGGCTCAGGGGTTGGACCTCGCCCCGCGACGCGTCCTCCACGACCGCATCGTCGACGGCCGGCGGGTCGGCCGGCGGCGTCTGGGCGGACGAGGGCCGCGACGCGGCCCCGGCGGCCAGCAGCAACCAGGCGAGCCCCAGGCGGGCCCAGAGTCCCAGGCCGACCCCCGACCCGACCCGCAACGGCCCTCGACTTCGCGAATCGCCCATCATGCCGGCGCCCCTCCAGGTTGAAATTCCGGGTGTCGTCGGGGTCGCTTCCCCGGTTCCACCATAGCTTTCCGGCCGGGCTCGGGGGAACCCCCGCCGCCCTTTTCGGGCTCAGCGGCCGACGGGGAGCGGCGGATCGTTCCACTGGAGCGAGCCGACGATCGTCTCATCCTCGCTCCCGAAGGCCCCGGCGTCGGAATCGACCAGCGTGAACGTGGCCAGCAGCTGGTCGCCGGCGGGGCTGGCGATCAGGTAGTAGTACCAGAGGAGCCCCAGGTCGTTGTACCGGCCCTGCACCCCCAGCTTGTAGCGGAAGCCCCCGTCGCCCTCGCCTTCGACCTCGCCGGCCCCCAGGAACTGGCCGAACCGTTCCTTGAGAGCCCGCCGCACGTCCTCGCGGAACGACTCCACGTCCTGATGCTTCCCCTTGCCGGCCGGCGGCCCGTAGGCGAGGTTGCACTGGGCCGTGACCCGGCCCTTCTCGTACCGCTTCAGGACCACCAGCTTCTTGTCGTCCCAGTACGTGTGCCAGCTCCGATCGTGGAGCAGGTTGTAGCGACCGTCGGGCGCGATCAGCTGGAGCAGGAGCCGGCCCGACGTCAGCTCGGGCGAGAGCGACGCCAGGGCGGCGTCGGCCAGCTCCGGCGGGACGCCGGTCGAAGCGCGTCGGACGACGGTCAGGGTGCTCTTGAGGTCCAGGCCCGCCTCGACCGCCCCCGGCAGTCGGCTCTCGGTCCGATTCAACTCCAGGCCGTCGACCAGCCCGGCCTTGCGGTCGAAGGTCAGCCAGCCGTCGCAGGTCAGCGTCCCCTCGGCCCCCATCACCGAGCCCTTCACCTCCCCCTTGATCGTGATCCGGACACGCTGCTCGTCGGACGATTCGATCTGGGCTTCGACCGTCGTGGAGGCGATCGCGTCATAGCCGGTGAGCGCCCAGAGGGCCGACTTGCGGACGGGCCAGGGCTTCGCCTTCGCCGTCGGGCCTTCCGGCAGGAGGTCCGCCAGGCAGAGGGAATCGCCGAGCCCCTCCACCAGCTCCAGCTCGCCCCGAGTCAGCGAGCCGGCGGGGCTGGCCACCGTCACCGAGCCGTCGAGGTCGCGACGCTCGGCGATCAGCAGGGCCAGCTCCGGGCGCAGCTCCAGGGCGATCGGCCGGATCTCGCCGTTGATCGCCGAGGCCGCCTGCCGGACCAGCCGGACCGCCCTCCGCTTCGGCCCCTTGAGGGTCCGCTCCCAGTAGACGACCCGAGTCTGGATGTCGACGTCCAACGGCTTGGGCATCTTGGCGTCGGGCGTCATGGCGTCCGGAGGGAGGGGAGGGCGGTACAAACCGCTCGCCTTCAGCTCGATCCGGGCCGCGGTGACCGCGTCGGGCGAGACGGACTCCGCGATCGTGATCGCCCCCTCCTCGGCCGCGATCGCCCCCCCGGCCCAGGTCGACAAGGCCATCACCACGCCGAGGAGGCCCCCGACCGGCGCCGGCATCCTGATCGTCGCTCGTCCGCGCAGGTCCATTTTCGACCTCCCCCGGCGGGCGGCCGTCGCCCGTCCCGGATAATTCTCGACCGATCCATGAAGGCTCCGACCGGCGAAACCCGCGACCATTATGTGAGGCGGCCCCGACCTGTCAATTTCGGCCGAACGACGGCGACGACCGCGGACCGGCCTCACGCGAAGGGAGCCGCAAGCGAGCAATCTCGCGTCGAACTCGAAATGAGGGAACCACTTCCCATTTCCTGCGTCTGAATTCATGCAATCGTCCGTAATCATCCTGGGCCTCGCGAGCCTCGCCCGCTTTCCCAGGAACAACTGCGAACTCGACGTCCCGTTCCCGAGTCCGTCCCGGTGAACGAAGGCCCTCGACCAGATCTCTGCACAAAAACGACGAGAATCGGCCCAGGAATTGCTGAGGGCGGGGTCATGACCCTTCCTGCTCCGGGAAGCCGGAATGATCTCGGATTTATTTTTCGTCGATAACGACGAGCAACGCGAAAATTTCGATCCTTATCCGCCGAATGGACGTATCTAGGTTTGTGGTGAAACCGAATTCCACGAAATTTCGGGAATGATCGCTTCCACAAGCTGGGCATCTTCGCCCATCTCCGCCCCGCGAGGGGTGCCGTCTCCGAGGGGACGGCCGACGGATCGGGAGCGGGGCGGCGAGCGGCCGGGAAGTTCACACGGCGTTTTCCGGAAGTTCCAAGGCCCCCGATCCGGGGCCTCGAGCGGGGAGGTGGACGATGGGACGGGCCTACTGCCACCCCGCGATGAAGCAGCTCAAGGATCAGCAGACGCGATTCGCGCCGAAGGAGAAGCGGCTCGAGCAGGTTGAGCGGGCCGAACAGCTCCTGGGCGAGATCGACCGCAATAAACTGTACCCCTACGACTACCTCTGCTTCCGGATCACCGGGTTCCGCCCCGACAACGGGTCGGTCCTGATGCTGGAAGGGGACGAGGCGCGACGCGACCTCCGGCAGTTCGTGGAGGACCTCTCGGCGACCGTCCGACAGCCGGTCGAGCAGGCGACCGAGCCGGTGCTCACGGTCGACGAGGTGAGCAAGAAGTACAACGTCTCCACGCGTACGGTGACGCGGTGGCGGCGGCAGGGCCTGGTGGCGCGTCGTTTCGTGATCGACGGGCGGGCCAAAGTCGGGTTCTTGGAATCCAGCCTGCAACGGTTCGTGGCCGAGCATCGCGGCCAGGTGGAACGGGGCTCGAGATTTCGACAACTGACCGACGCGGAGAGGGATGAGATCATCCGCCGCGCCCGTCGCATGTCGCAATTTCGATCGGGCGAGGTCGGCCTGATCGAGATCGCGCGGAGGATCGCTACGAAAATGGCACGCTCGACCGAGACGGTGAGATTGACCCTCAAGGCGTACGATCGCGAACACCCCGACCGGGCGATCTTCGGCCCCTCCACGACGCCGCTCGACGACGACGCGAAGGCCCAGATCTATCTCCGGCACCGCATGGGCGTCTCCGCCGAGAACCTGGCGATCGAGTACGGCCGCACGCGATCCAGCGTCTATCGCCTCATCAACGAGGTGCGCGCCAAGCGACTCCTCGAAACCAAGCTGGAATTCATCGGCAACGACTCGTTCGACGATCCCAAGTCCAAGTCCGTCATCATGGCCCCGCTCCCCGCGCCGGCCGACGGCAAGGCCCCGCGCCGGCCCAAGGCCCCCAAGGGGCTGCCGCCGTACCTGGCCAGCCTGTATGAAGTGCCGCTCCTCGACCGCGAGCAGGAAGCCCACCTGTTCCGCCAGATGAACTACCTGAAGTCCCAGGCCGTCAAGCTCCGCGAGCAGCTCGACCCGGCCAAGGCCAAGACCGCCGCCCTCGACAAGATCGAGGCCCTGCAAGAGCAGGCCCTGGCGGTCAAGAACCAGATCATCCGCGCCAACCTTCGGCTCGTCGTCTCCATCGCCAAGCGGCACGTCGGCCCCTCGAACAACTTCTTCGAGCTGGTCTCCGACGGCAACATGAGCCTCATCCGCGCCGTGGAGAAGTTCGACTACGCCCGCGGCAACAAGTTCAGCACGTACGCCTCCTGGGCGATCATGAAGAACTACGCCCGGACCATCCCCGAGGAGAACTACCGCCGCGACCGGTTCGTCACCGGCCACGAGGAGATGTTCGAGGCCGCGGCCGACAATCGGATCGACGAACACGAATACGAAAGCGCCCTCAAGCGCATGCAGGAGGCCATCCGGGGCATGCTCGACCGCCTGGACGATCGCGAGAAGCTGATCATCACCAGCCGGTTCGGCCTCGGCGGCGCCTCCGAGCGGACCCTCGAACAGCTCGGCCGCGAGCTGGGCATCACCAAGGAACGCGTCCGCCAGATCGAGTCGCGGGGCGTCGACAAGCTCCGACGCATCGCCGGCGAGCAGAAGCTCGACCTTCCGATGCTCTGATTCGACCGCCCCGGAGACCCGCGCCGAAGAAACGACGGCCGGACCCGGATCGAGCCCCAGGCTCCTGTGCGTCCGGCCGTCGCTGTTCATCCGCGGCGACCGCCCCTCAGGACGCCCGGCGCGTCGGCCGACGGCGAGAAACCTGATAGCCGACGCCGAACGCCCCGGCGACCGCCAGCAGGATCACGGAGGAAGGCTCCGACACGGCGACGAACTGACCGGTCAGGTTGCCGCCGTTGAACGCGCCGGTCCCCTGGATCTTGCCGCCGTTGTTCTTGTAGACGGTGTTGCCCGAGCCGTTGATGATGTCGATGATCCCATTGTTCGGGACCGGGGGCGGGTAGACGGGGGCCGGAGGCGTGGGCGGCGTCGGAGGCGTCGGCGGGGGCGGGGGAGGCGTCAGGCTGTCCACCACCTCGTAGACGATGTCGGAGATCGTCCAGGCCGCCAGGGCCCCCGTGAAGGCCCCGGCCCAGCCCGCGATCCAGCCCCCCACCCCCGCGCCGATCACCAGTTCCGCCCCCCGGACGACCCAGCTCCGGCTGCCCGTCCCGAACGTCCCCTGGTCCGCATACTGCATCTCTTGATAGTCGCTGATCCCCGCGTCGTAGACCCAGAAGGTCTGACCGTTCGTGGAAATCGGCTCCAGACCCCAGGATCCCCCGCCGGCGATCGAGACCGTGATGTCCTCGCCGATGTCGCCGACCAGCACCGTCGAGAGGTCCAGCGCCAGCTGCTGGCCGCCGACCAGGCCCGAGAGCGAGAGCGTGGCCGAGGTGTCGGTGTAGCTCCCCGTGAACTCGATCACATCCTGCGTCGAGAACGGGGTCGTCTCATTCAGGATCCGCAACGTCATCGAAGCGGACTGCAGCAGCGAGGTGGCGTTCATCCCCTCCCGGGGCGTCATCATGATCTCCGCCCGGGCGAACCCGGCCGTCATCGACGCGAGCAAGATCGACGACGCGATCATCCTGGCCAGTCGACTCATAAGTGCCTCCCTGGAACCGACGATCGGAACCGCTCGGCCAAGCGAAGGAACACGACCCGATCGGCCCCGCCCCGACGACGCACAGCCACGCGGCGTCGCCGGGCGGAACCAGGACCTTCGAGCCCCCCGCGTCACGATTGCGAGACATCGCCCCGGAACCGGGCCTCCCGACGTCGCACGCGAACCGTTTTCAATCCAACTTGAACGCGCCCGCTCGCAATCCGGCCGCTCCCGTGCGCTCCCGACGACGAATGGACGCGATCGCAGACCGCAACGCCGCCGCCCGAACTTATGCAAGCGAATTCCACATATTTCTTGGTTTCTTTCCCCTCGATTCATTGGAGAAGCCCCCGGACGCGGGCCGCGGGGGCCGAAACGAGGGGCACGTCGACGAGGCCGCCGCGAACATCCGGCTCCCGACCGTCGGGACCGCGCCCCGGCTCGGGGGACGCCGGGCGTGACGCGGGGCGGAGGCCGCGGCGGCGATTTTTCCGCCCACCCCTTGCCCCCGGGGACGGGGGTCGCTACATTGATCCAACGCGCCGACCGTGGTCGTCACGACGTCGGCGAGTGAATCAAGCTTGAATCCGGACGGCCGCCCGCTAGAATGGGGACTTGCCGGCCTGAACGCCGCTGGCGTAGCTCAACCGGCAGAGCAACGGTTTTGTAAACCGTAGGTTGTGAGTTCGACTCTCACCGCCAGCTCTCCCGGGGCCCGCTTCGCGACGGCGGCCGACCAAGCGAATGACGGGTGGATACCCAAGCGGCCAAAGGGGCCAGACTGTAAATCTGGTGGCTCAGCCTTCGCAGGTTCGAATCCTGCTCCACCCACTCGGAACGTCGAGGATCAAGACAGGGAGGCTTGCAGGAGGGGATCGAGAGGGTCGCCGGGGCGAGGGACGCACGCGGGTGTAGCTCAATGGTAGAGTCCCTGCCTTCCAAGCAGGTCGTGTGGGTTCGATTCCCATCACCCGCTCTGGCCCGGAGAGACCGGCCGAACCACCCTGGTGGCGAGGCCCGCCCGCTCGGTCGTCCGTGAGAGGCCCTTGACGTTCCTTGCGAACACGCTGCCGTGGCTCAGTTGGTAGAGCGCGTCCTTGGTAAGGACGAGGTCCTGGGTTCAAATCCCAGCGGCAGCTTTCGGGTCGGTCGCCCGTGATCGGGCGTAGAGGAGTTTGCCCCGCGACCAGCCCCGGTCGTCGGGGAGGCCGTCCGAAACGGACCTGGCCGGCGGGTGGGGCTTGGTGATGGATCCCCGCCGAAGACTTGACTTCGAGATTGCCGAAAAGGCGCTGAGCACATGGCCAAGGAAACTTTCACCAGAACCAAGCCTCACGTCAATGTGGGCACGATCGGGCACATCGACCACGGCAAGACCACGCTGACGGCCGCCCTGCTGGCCGTGCTGTCCGCGCGCGGCCAGGCCAAGAGCAAGTCCTACGCCGACATCGCCAAGGGCGGCACGGTCCGCGACGCCTCGAAGACCGTCACGATCGCGGTCTCGCACGTCGAGTACGAGAGCGACAAGCGGCACTACGCCCACATCGACTGCCCGGGCCACGCCGACTACATCAAGAACATGATCACCGGCGCCGCCCAGATGGACGGGGCGATCCTGGTGGTCTCCGCGGCCGACGGCCCGATGCCACAGACCCGCGAGCACATCCTCCTGGCCCGCCAGGTCGGCGTGCCGGCCCTGGTGGTCTTCCTCAACAAGATCGACCTGGTCGACGACGAGGAGCTGCTGGAGCTGGTGGAGATGGAGCTTCGCGAGATGCTCAGCCACTACAAGTTCCCCGGCGACGAGATCCCGATCGTCCGCGGCAGCAGCCGCCCGGCGCTCGAGAACCCCTCGGACCCGACCGCCGCGAAGCCGATCCTCGACCTCGTCCAGGCCATGGACGAGTACATCCCGGACCCGGTCCGCGAGATCGACAAGCCGTTCCTGATGCCCATCGAAGACGTCTTCTCGATCAAGGGCCGCGGCACGGTCGGCACCGGCCGCGTCGAGCGCGGCCGCTGCAAGGTCGGCGACCAGATCGAGATCATCGGCTTTGGCGTCAAGAAGCCGACGACGGTGACCGGCGTCGAGATGTTCCAGAAGACGCTCGACGAGGGCGTCGCCGGCGACAACGTCGGCGTGCTGCTCCGCGGCGTGGAAAAGAACGACCTCGAGCGCGGGCAGGTCCTCTGCAAGCCGGGCTCGATCACGCCCCACACCAAGTTCGAGGCCGAGGTCTACGTCCTCAGCAAGGAAGAAGGGGGCCGCCACACCCCGTTCTTCAAGGGCTACCGGCCGCAGTTCTACATCCGCACCACCGACGTGACCGGCTCGATCCTCAACCTGCTGTCCGAGGACGGCAGCGAGGCCGAGATGTGCATGCCGGGCGACAACATCAAGATGACGGTCGAGCTGGGCAGCCCGATCGCCATGGAAGACGCCCTCCGGTTCGCCATCCGCGAAGGCGGCAAGACCGTCGGCGCCGGCGTCGTCACCAAGATCCTGGAGTGACCTCGGGATCGGGGGGCTTCCGGCCCCCCGAGACCCGTCTCTCCCATCCGACGGCCCTCTCCGCCCGGCGATCCATCCGGATCGGGAGGGTCGCCGCGATCTCCGCCCGCGAACGAAATTGAAGTCGGTTTCCAAAGGTGCGGCCGCCCGCACTCCCCGGTGATCCGGGGCGGCGGGCCCCGCGCCTCGAGTTTTCCAGGGGATGTCCGGCGGAGTCCGAGACGACGGCCGGTACCGGGGTGTTATCGCGATGCGTGAATACGTCTGGCTCGAGTGCACGGCCTGCGGCGACAAGAACTACCGCGTCCAGAAAGAGACCCGCGGGGCCAACCGCCTGGACCTCAAGAAGTACTGCCGCCGCGAGCGCAAGCACACGGCGCACAAGGAATCCCGCAAGAAGTGACCGGCCCGGAGCGGTCGTGAATCGGCCCGCGGGCCCGAAGTCTCGACGCGAGAACGCCCACCCTCATGGTCCTATCTTCGATAGACTTGGGGGTTCCCCCGGACGGCCCTTTCGGGGAGTCGTCCCGACCCACACGAGCGTAGCTCAATTGGCAGAGCACCGGTTTCCAAAACCGGCGGTTGGGGGTTCGATTCCCTCCGCTCGTGCTTCGACCGCCGCCGGGAGTCGCGGCGGTCCTTGGGGATGGGGTGGCGGTCGAGGCCGTCGGGGCCTTGCGGGCCCTCAACTCTCCATCCCCGGCCCGGGTCTTCGGCGAAGGCTCGCCACGGACCTCGTCCCCCTCGATCCCGGCCCGCTGGAGCCTGCGGTTTCCCCATTCCGAATGGAACGGTCGACATGGGTAAAGTGAAAGACGAAGTTTCGGGGCAGAAACCGACCAAGCCCCCCCAGGGGAAGCCGAGGGGCGGGACGCTGGGCGCTCTCTTCGTGTTCCTCGCGAATTTCTTCAGCACCAAGTTGTACAAGCCCATGCAGGGCTGGTACGCCCGCCTTTACACCGCCGTGGCGCTGGGCTTGATGGCGTTCGGCGCGGTCTGGCACGTCTACCAGAGCTCGCTGGAGTACCCGCCCGCCTGGAGGTTCGCGATCCCCGCCGGCCTGGCCGCGGTCCTGGGATGGGCGATCTTCCGGATCGTCCACTATCCGGTCTTCGCCGAGTTCCTGATCGCGACCGAGGCGGAGATGAACAAGGTCTCCTGGACGTCGAAGGAAGACCTCTACCGGTCGACGATCGTCGTCCTGGCGACGGTCCTGGTCCTGGCGGTCTATCTGTTCGTGGTCGACTGGTTCTGGCTGTTCCTCCTGCGGGTGATCGGCGTGCTCCAGTTCAGCGGCGGGGGCAGCTTCGGTTCGACGGCCTGACCTGAGCCGTCGTCCGGACGGCGAAAACGCCCGGGCGCGAGCCCCCCGCGGCTCCCCGGGACTCTTCGCAGGGCCTTCGCACGACAATCTGGGCTTCCCTCGACGACCGCTCCTCGTGTATCTTCGTGGATTCCCCGCCTCCCGCCCCGTTCCCGGACGCTTGCCGCAGGCGGCGACCCTTTGACCGACGATCGGGGCCGACGGCTGCGAACGCCCCGGCCCCGACCCTCCGACCCGTACACCGAAACGCGCCGTATTACGTTCCATGAGCCAACCGACGCACGAGTTCGACGAAACGACCCCGCAGCCCGAATCTCCCGACACCTCGGCTTCGGACGACGCCCCGTCGGATGAACCGGCCGTCGAGGTGGAGGAGGAGACGCCGGACGGCGGCGTCGCGCGCGGCGGGAGGGCCTCCGCCAGGACCCGGACCCCCGCCCCGGAGCCCGAGCCGGTCGACGAAGACGTCGAGGCCGACGAGGAACCCGCGGTCGAGGTGGACGAGGACGCCGATCCCCCGCCCGATCTGGTCTGGTACGTCCTCAAGGTTCAGAGCTCTCGCGAGGACACCATCGCGCAAGCCCTCCAGCGTCGGGTGAAGATCCAGGGCCTGGAGCGCTTTTTCGGCGTGACCCCGGAGGGGAGCCCCCGGATCGTCGTGCCGACCGAGAAGATCACCGAGATCCGCAACAACAAGAAACGCATCGTCGAGCGCAAGACGTATCCCGGCTACATCATGGTGCAGATGGAGCTGAACGAGAAGACCTGGTTCCTGGTGCGGGAGACGCCCGGCGTCGGCGACTTCGTGGGGGCCCACGGGACCCCGACGAAGATGACCGAGGCCGAGGTCAACCAGATGCTCAACCACCAGGAAGAGCAGACGACGGCCAAGTCGCCGACCGTCCGCATCGACGTCGAGCGGGGCGATCGCGTGAAGATCAAGGACGGCCCGTTCGAGAACTTCGAGGGGACGGTGGAAGAGGTCATCGAGGGTCGCGGCCTGGTCAAGGTGATGCTCATCATCTTCAACCGCCCCACCCCCGTCGACCTGGAGTACTGGCAGCTCGAACGGCTGTGAGCCGTCCCCCCCGGGGTCGCGAGGCGGCCCGTCGGGGGGATCGAGTCCGAGACGAGAACGATCCGAGCAAGGGACCCAAGGGGAGCGAGAATCCGCGATGGCCAAGGTGATGACGGCGAAGGTCAAGCTGCAATGCCCGGGGGGACAGGCGACCCCGGCGCCCCCGGTCGGGCCCGCGCTCGGTCAGCACGGCGTGAACATCGGTCAGTTCGTGATGCAGTTCAACGAGCGGACCAAGGACATGAAGGGGACGACGATCCCCATCGAGATCACGATCTACTCGGATCGGACCTTCGAGTTCATCACGAAGAGCCCCCCGGCCGCGGTCCTGCTGAAGCAGGCCGCGGGGATCGCCGCGGGCTCCGCCGTGCCGAACAAGACCAAGGTTGGGACCGTGACTGCCGAGCAGGTCCGGAAGATCGCCGAGACCAAGTTCCAGGACCTGAACGCCCGCGACCTGGACCACGCCTGCCGCGTGATCGCCGGCACCGCCCGGAGCATGGGGGTCGAGGTCAAGGGCTGATCGAAGCGAAGGCGACTCAGACACGGCCGCCGCGCGGGGAAGGGCCCCGGGCGGCGGCCATCGGTCGGGGGTCGGGGCGGGGCTAGGCCCTCCCCAGCCCCGCGTCCCGGCCTCGCCGGGGCGTCGACCGTCTCCTCATGGCGCGACCGCCCGCCGAGGGACGGACGGATTTCTTGACGACGAAGGCGGCAGCTCTCCTGCGAGGGGGGCGAAAGGGGTGACGACTTGGCTTACCGTTCGAAACGCTATCGCGCGCTTACGGGGAAGGTGAAAGACACCGCCCTCATGGCGCTGCCCGAGGCGGTGAAGATCCTCAAGGGGTTCAACACCACCAAGTTCAACCAGACCGTCGAGGTCTCCACCCACCTGGGCATCGACCCGAGGCAGAGCGACCAGAACGTGCGCGGTTCCGTGGCCTTGCCCCACGGCATCGGCAAGGACGTGCGGGTGGCCGTGTTCGCCCAGGGCGACAACGCCGAGAAGGCGCGGGCGGCGGGCGCCGACATCGTCGGCGCCGACGACCTGGCCCAGCAGATCAAGGGGGGGACGATGGACTTCGACGTCGCCCTGGCCACGCCCGACATGATGGGCGTCGTCGGCCCCCTGGGCCGGGTGCTGGGCCCTCGCGGCCTGATGCCCTCGCCCCGGTCCGGCACCGTGACGACCGACATCGCCTCGGCGGTGCGGGAGTTCAAGGCGGGCAAGATCGAGTTCCGCAACGACAAGGGGGGCAACGTGGCGGTCCCGGTCGGGAAGATCAACTTCTCGGAGGACCAGCTCGTCGAGAACATCGTCGCCTTCCTCGCCTACCTGCGGACGATCAAGCCGGCGACCTCGAAGGGGACGTACATCCAGACGGTCACGATCTCGGCCACGATGAGCCCCGGAATCCGGGTTTCCGCGTGATCGGGCCCTCGGCCCATCGCCGGAGGCGTCGCAACCCACCGAACACGACGAGACGGGAACCACGGTCCCAGCCATGAGTAAATACGTAAAAGAAATGATGATGGATCAGCTCCGCGACGATCTCGCGGGGAGTCGGTCCATGCTGATCCTCGACTTCAAGGGGCTGGACGCGGTCAGCGAGCACCAGTTCCGGATGGACCTCCGCAAGAAGTCGATCAAGGTGCGGACCCTGAAGAACACGCTGGCGCGCCGGGTCCTGACGGACATGGGCGTGGACGGGCTGTCGAAGTACCTGGAGGGGCCGTCTGTCCTGGTCTGGGGCGGAGACGGCCCGGCCGAGCTGGCGAAGGAGATCTCGGCGCAGCTCAAGAAGCTGAAGAAGCCGCAGATCAAGGGGGGCGCCGTCGACGGCGTGGTGATCGGCCCCGAGCAGGTCGAGGACATCACCAAGCTCCCCAGCCGCGAGGAGCTGATCGGCCGCGTGGCGGCTCTGGCGCTCGCGCCGGCGACCCGCGTGGTCAGCCTGGCCAACGCGCCGATCTCTTCGATCGCGAGCCAGCTTCAGACGATTTGCGAAGGGGCCCCGGCGGACGACGCCGAAGCCCCGGCCGAGGCCGCCCCGGAAGGGGCCTGACCCGGCCGACCGGGCCGCCCCTCGGGGCCCGCGAACCATGACGACCCGGCGGGGGCCCCGGGGATCCCGAGCCGCCCGCCCCGCAGGCTTACCTTCATTTTCCATCGGGCGCGTCCGACGACGCACGCCGACGACCGACTCGCCTTATCTCGATCGAGGAAGAAAGGATCGTTCCCGCTATGGCCACCGCCGAAGCCCCGACGTTCGCCGACAACATCAAGACCCTGGGTGATTCGATCGTCCAGCTGACCGTCCTCGAAGCCAAGGCCCTCGGCGACTACCTCGAGGTCGTGCACGGCATCAAGCCGGCCGCCGCGGCCGTCGCCGTCGCCGCCGCCCCGGCCGCCGGCCCGGCCGAGCCGGTCGCCGAGAAGACCGAGTTCGACGTCAGCCTGGAAGCGGTCGGCGCGAACAAGATCAACGTGATCAAGGTCGTCCGCGCCGCCACCAGCCTGGGCCTCAAGGAGGCCAAGGACCTGGTCGAGGCCGCCCCGAAGGAGGTCAAGACCGGCCTCTCGAAGGACGACGCCGAGAAGCTCAAGAAGGAGCTCGAGGAAGCCGGCGCCACCGTCAAGCTCAAGTGAGCCCTCGGGGGCGGCCCGCCGCCCCCGCGTCCTCCCGCACCCGCCGCCCGGGCGTTCGATCGCGAGCGTCCCGGGCCGTTTTCTCCCCCGCATGGTCCCGAAACACACGAGGGGCGCGGGCGACGGCGAGACCGCCGTACCGCTCGACGCCCCCGTCGCCGTCCCTCTACGCTGTGCTCTGCTCGGACCGCGATCACGACGCGAACGCGACGGCCCCCGGCCCGGAACATGATGCGCCACCGACGACCAGCACTCGCCGACGCCGTCTCGGGCCCCCCCCGGATCGATCGCCCCCCCGCGCACGCTTCCCCGGCCCCGTCGTCCGTCCTGGAACGTCTCGAGACCCCCGACCGCCCCCAGGCCGAGTCGCCCGCGGACCCCCGCGGGCCGTCGCCGTTTGGGGAGGCCGCCCGCCGCCGCCGGCCGGCCCGGATGGATTCGGGAGCGTCCCCGGCGAGATCGACGACGACCGTGACCTCGGCCCGTGCCCCTTTCTCTACTCGAGGAGCGCGACCTTAATGCCCACTCCGACGACCGTGCGGAGGATCGTCCCCGCCCAGAGGCGGAATTTCGGACGAATCCACGACGAGTTCCAGGTTCCCGACCTCACGCAGATCCAGACGCGAAGCTACGAGCGGTTCCTCCAGGCCGACGACCCGGTGGAGAGCCGGCTCGACTCGGGCCTCGAGGGGGTCTTCCGCGAGATCTTCCCGATCGAGAGCTATGACAAGACGCTGAAGCTGGAATACCTCCGCTACGATCTGGGCAAGCCCCGCTACGACCCCGACGAGTGCCGGCAGCTCCGGCTCACGTTCGGGCGGCCCCTGCACGTCTGGCTGCGGCTGAACAAGGGCGAGACGACCCTCGAAGAGTCGGTCTACCTCGGCGACATGCCGGTCATGATCGGCGGCGGCGAGTTCATCATCAACGGCGCGGAGCGCGTCGTCGTCAGCCAGCTGCACCGCTCGCCGGGCGTGGACTTCGTGGTCGAGGTGGAGTCCACCGACAAGAAGCTGCACGCCTGCCGGGTCATCCCCGAGCGCGGCAGCTGGATCGAGCTGCAGGTCACCAAGAAGGACACGCTGGGCGTCCGGATCGACCAGTCGGGCAAGTTCTCGGCGATGACCCTGCTGCGCGCCATGAGCCCGGCCTTCTCCTCCGACGAGGCGATGCTGGAGGCCTTCTACGAGTCCGAGGAGATCGATTCCTCCGACTCGAAGGCCGCGTCGCGGCTCGAGAACAAGGTCGCCTGCGGCGACGTGGTCGACCCGACCACGGGCGAGGTCCTGGTCGACAGCGGCGCGACGATCTCCAAGGCGCTGGCGCAGGTGCTCGCCGACGCCGGCGGCCTGGGGCCGATCCGCGTGCTCAAGGAGGCGAAGGACCCGCTGATCCTGCAGTCGCTGCAGGAAGACCCGACCACCGACCACGAGAGCGCGCTCCTGCGGATCTACCAGCGGCTGCGGCCGGGCAATCCGCCCCAGCTGGAGAAGGCGCGCGAGCTCTTCCACGAGAAGTTCTTCGACACGAACCGCTACCGCCTGGGCAAGGTCGGCCGGTTCCGGATCAATCGCAAATTCAACCAGTCGATCCCGGACGACCAGATGACCCTGGATCCGCTCGACTACGTGAACGCGATCCGGTACATCCTCGCGCTCCGCAAGGGGACCGACGCCCGGGTCCACATCGACGACATCGACCACCTGGGCAACCGCCGGCTCCGGACGATCGACGAGCTGGCCGCCGACGAGCTCCGCAAGGGCTTCCTCAAGCTCCGCCGCACGGTCCAGGAGCGGATGAGCCTGAAGGACGCGGAGGACATGACCCCGCGTTCGCTGATCAACCCCAAGAGCATCAGCGCGGCGATCGAGTACTTCTTCGGCCGCGGCGAGCTGTCGCAGGTCGTCGACCAGACGAACCCGCTGGCGCAGCTCACGCACGAGCGACGGCTTTCGGCGCTGGGCCCCGGCGGCCTCAACCGGAAGCGGGCGGGGTTCGAGGTGCGCGACGTGCACATCTCGCACTACGGCCGCATCTGCCCGATCGAGACGCCCGAAGGGACCAACATCGGGCTCATCAGCTCGCTGGGCATCTACGGCGGGGTCGACGAGTACGGCTTCCTGATCACGCCCTACCGCGAGATCAAGCACGGGCGGTCGACCGAGAACGTCGTCTGGATGCGGGCCGACGAGGAGAGCGAGAACTACCTCGCCCCGGCCGACGCCCCGGTCGACGACGCCGGCAAGCTCAAAGGGCCGGCGACCATCGCCCGCTACCAGACCGACTTCGTGTCGGTGCCGGTGGAGAGCATCCAGTACCAGGACATCTCGCCCAAGCAGATGGTGGGCGTGTCCGCCGGCCTGATCCCGTTCCTGGAGCACGACGACGCCAACCGCGCGCTCATGGGTTCGAACATGCAGCGCCAGGCGGTGCCGCTCCTGGTGGCGGAGCCGCCGATCGTGGCGACCGGCCTGGAGACGGCCGTGGCGACCAACTCCGGCATGGTCGTCAAGGCCCAGCAGGACGGCACGGTCACCTACGTCGACGCGACCCGGGTGATCATCGACCACAACCACATCTACAAGCTCCGCAAATACGTCGGCCTGAACGAGCGGACCTGCCTGAACCAGAAGCCGATCGTGAAGGTCGGCCAGCAGGTGCAGCGGGGCGCGATCCTGGCGGACGGGGCCTCGACCTTCAAGGGCGAGCTGGCGCTGGGGCGGAACGTCCTGGTGGGCTTCCAGGCCTGGGACGGCTACAACTTCGAGGACGCCATCATCATCAGCGAGAAGCTGGTGCGGGAGGACGTCTACACCTCGATCCACATCGAGGAATTCGAGATCGAGATCCGCGAGACGAAGCTGGGCCGCGAGGAATTCACGCGGGACATCCCGAACGTCTCGGAGAAGGCGCTGCGGAACCTGGACGACAGCGGCGTGGTGCGGATCGGCACCTACGTCAAGCCGGGGGACATCCTGGTCGGCAAGGTGGCGCCGAAGAGCAAGAGCGAGCTGACGCCGGAAGAGAAGCTGCTGCACGCGATCTTCGGGAGGGCCGGCGAGGACGTCAAGAACGACTCGCTGGAGGTCCCCTCGGGGGTCGAGGGCATCGTCATCAACACCCAGCGGTTCAGCCGCCGGATGAGCCTCAGCGAGGACGAGCGCAAGGCCTTCGAGAAGGAGCTGAAGGACACCGAGGCGGGCGAGAACGTCCGGATCGCCGACGAGTACCGCCAGATGGTCAAGTCGCTGGAGACGGCGGTCGGCGGCCCGGTCGCCGACCCGTCGAGCGGCAAGCCGCTGGGGCGCTCGAAGGACGCCAAGGACCTGGTGGACGAGAGCGACCGCTTCAAGCTCGAGGCGCTCGACCTCCGCAGCCCCGAGGCCGCGGCCAAGGCCCGCGAGGTGGTGCGGGAGTACTCGCCGCGGATCGAGGCCCTGAAGGACGAGAAGGAGCGTCGGCTCAACAGCCTGAAGCGGGGCGACGAGCTCCCGTCGGGCGTCCTGCAGATGGTCAAGGTCTACATCGCGACCAAGCGGGTGATCTCGGTCGGCGACAAGATGGCCGGCCGCCACGGCAACAAGGGCGTGATCTCGAAGATCCTCCCCGAGGAGGACATGCCGTTCCTGGCGGACGGCACGTCGGTCGAGATCCTGCTCAACCCGCTGGGCGTGCCGAGCCGCATGAACGTGGGCCAGATCCTGGAGATCCACCTGGGCTGGGCCGCGGCCAAGCTCGGGTTCCAGGCCGTCTGCCCGGTGTTCGACGGCGCCAGCGAGGCCACCATCCGGCAGTGCCTCAAGGACGCCGGCCTGCCCGAAAACGGCAAGGCGGAGCTCTACGACGGCCGCACCGGCCAGAAGTTCGACCAGCGGGTCACGGTGGGCTACCTCTACATGCTGAAGCTCCACCACCTGGTCGACGACAAGATCCACGCCCGCGCCACCGGCCCGTACTCCTTGATCACCCAGCAGCCGCTGGGCGGCAAGGCCCGGTTCGGCGGCCAGCGGTTCGGCGAGATGGAAGTGTGGGCGCTGGAGGCCTACGGCGCGGCCTACATCCTCCAGGAGCTGCTGACCGTCAAGTCGGACGACGTCGAGGGCCGGACGAAGATCTACGAGAGCATGGTCAAGGGGGAGAACACCCTCGAGGCCGGCACCCCGGCGAGCTTCGACGTGCTCACGAACGAGATCCGCGGCCTCGGGCTCAACATGCAGCTCGAGAAGAAGCGGGTCTGACCGCCCCCTTCGGCCCGATCGACGACGCCGCCTCGGCGGTCCTCCGGGACCGCCGAGGCGGGACGGTCGGCGTTCCCGAATGCAAGGTCGGGCCGGAACTTCGGCATTTTCCCGAGATTCCGCTTGGAAACGGCCCTGGGATTGCTTAGGATCAGAGGATGCGACATTGTCGCGAAACGATCTTCCGCGCCTTGGGAACGCCTTCGCGCGTGGCCAGCGAGGGCGGCAGCATCACGGGAGACGCCGGGATCCGGCGGATCCCGGTCAGGGAGGAGCCGACCTTGGCGATCCGGGTCCCAGGACGACCTACATAAGAACCGCGGGGCCGTCCCGACGCCATCGGGGGGCCTGTCCGCGGGTTTTTTTTGTTCGGAGCGACGAGGGACGGGACGGGGCGCCCCGGCCCCGCCCGATCGCACTCCCTGACGTGACCATGGGCTTGGATTGAATTCGTCCGGGAGGCCGTCCCGGCGAGGAGACGACGAAGGCGACCGTCGCTCCCCGCCCGCCGGCCACCCCGCCCCGGACTCGCCGGAACCGCGGAGGAGAGTGTCTCGTGAGCATGGGCGAAAGTGCCTACGATCGTATTAACGACTACGGGGCCGTCAAGGTCGGCTTGGCGAGCCCTTACGACATCCGGAGCTGGTCGTTCGGCGAGGTCAAGAAGCCCGAGACGATCAACTACCGGACCTACCGTCCCGAGAAGGACGGCCTGTTCTGCGAGCGGATCTTCGGCCCCGAGAAGGACTGGGAGTGCGCCTGCGGCAAGTACCGCGGGATGAAATACAAGGGGATGATCTGCGACCGCTGCGGCGTCAAGGTGACCCACTCCCGGGTCCGCCGCAAGCGCATGGGCCACATCGAGCTGGCCGCGCCGGTCGTCCACATCTGGTTCTTCAAGGCCATGCCCAGCCGCCTGGGCACGCTCCTGGACATGAAGACGTCCAGCCTGGAGCGGATCATCTACTTCCAGGACTACGTCGTCGTCGACGCCGGCGACACGCCCCTGAAGGAGTGCCAGCTCCTCACCGAGGAGGACTTCCGCAAGGCCCGCGAGACCTACGGCGAGACCTTCCAGGCCGACATGGGCGCCGAGGCCGTCCGCAAGCTCCTCATGCGGCTCGACCTGGTCAGCCTCTCCAAGCAGCTCCGCGAAAGCCTGGTGGAGACCACCAGCAAGCAGAAGATCAAGGACCTCACCAAGCGGCTGAAGGTCGTCGAGGCCCTGCGCGACAGCGACAACCGCCCCGAGTGGATGGTGCTGGAGTGCATCCCGGTCATCCCGCCGGACCTCCGCCCGCTCGTGCTCCTGGACTCGGGCAACTTCGCCACCAGCGACCTGAACGACCTGTACCGCCGGATCATCAACCGCAACAACCGGCTCAAGAAGCTGGTCGACCTCAACGCCCCCGAGGTCATCATCCGCAACGAGAAGCGGATGCTCCAGCAGGCCGTCGACGCGCTGTTCGACAACAACCGCTGCAAGCGGCCCGTGCTCGGCAGCTCGAACCGCCCGCTCAAGTCCTTGACCGACATGATCAAGGGCAAGCAGGGCCGGTTCCGCGAGAACCTGCTGGGCAAGCGCGTCGACTACTCGGCGCGGTCGGTCATCGTGGTCGGCCCCGACCTCAAACTCCACCAGTGCGGCCTCCCCAAGAAGATCGCGCTGGAGCTGTTCCAGCCGTTCATCATCCGTCGGCTCAAGGAGCTGGGCCACGCCGACACGATCAAGTCGGCGAAGAAGATGCTCGAGCGGCGGACCGACGAGGTGTGGGACATCCTCGAAGAGGTGATCCGCAACCACCCGGTCCTCCTGAATCGCGCCCCGACCCTCCACCGGATCGGCATCCAGGCGTTTGAGCCGGTGCTGGTGGAAGGCAACGCCATCCGGATCCACCCGCTGGTCTGCCGCGGCTTCAACGCCGACTTCGACGGCGACCAGATGGCCGTCCACCTGCCGCTCTCGATCGAGGCGCAGGTCGAGGCCATGACGCTGATGATGGCGACCAACAACATCTTCAGCCCGGCCAACGGCAGCCCGATCATCAGCCCGACCCAGGACATCGTCATGGGCTCGTACTACCTGACGGTGGCGCGGGCCGGCGAGACCGGCGACGGCATGACCTTCGCCTCGCCGAACGAGGTGTTCCTGGCCCAGAGCCAGGGGAAGGTGGCCGTCCACGCGCTCATCAAGCTGCGACTGCCGGCCAGCCGCAAGCTCAAGGGGGACGGCGAGAAGGAGTTCACCCCCGGCATGGTGGTCACCACGACCGTCGGCCGCGTTGTGTTCAACGACATCCTCCACCCCAAGATGCCGTTCTACAACCTGACCCTGGGCCAGAAGCAGCTCCAGGGGATCATCGCCGACTGCTACCAGATCCTCGGCCGCCGCGAGACCATCGCGCTCCTGGACCGGATGAAGGACCTGGGCTTCCGCGAGTCGACCCGGTCGGGCCTGTCGTTCGCCACCGACGACCTGCGGACGCCGGCGACCAAGGATACGATCATCGCCGACGCCGAGAAGGAGGTGCAGCGCAACAACAAGCTGTACCACCGCGGCATCATCACGGACCAGGAGCGGTACAACAAGGTCCTGGACGCCTGGACCCACGCCCGCGAGCGGATCACCACCGAGATGATGGAGGCCCTCAAGAACGACACCCGCGAGAACGAGGGCCAGAAGGGCTACCACAACCCGATCTTCCTGATGGCCGAGTCCGGCGCCCGCGGCGGCGTCGAGCAGATCCGCCAGCTGGCCGGCATGCGAGGCCTGATGGCCAAGCCGTCGGGCCAGATCATCGAGACGCCGATCAAGGCCAACTTCCGCGAAGGCCTGAGCGTGCTGGAGTACTTCTCCTCCACGCACGGCGCCCGCAAGGGCCTGGCCGACACCGCGCTGAAGACGGCCGACTCCGGCTACCTGACGCGCAAGCTCGCCGACGTGGCCCAGAACGTGGTCATCACGATCGAGGACTGCGGCACGTCTCAGGGCATCACCAAGGGCGTGATTTACAAGGGCGAGAAGGTCGAGGTGAGCCTGGCCCAGTCGATCCGGGGCCGGGTCAGCCGCGTCAACATCATCGACCCGATCACCGACGAGGTCATCGTCCGCGAGAGCGAGATGGTCACCCTGGCGGCGGCCCGCAAGCTCGAGGAGATGCAGGTCGAGAAGATCCAGGTCCGCAGCCCGATGACGTGCGAGGCGTCGCTGGGCGTCTGCCGCCGCTGCTACGGGATGGACCTGTCGACGGGGCAGCTCGTCGAGCAGGGGATGGCCGTGGGCATCATCGCCGCCCAGTCGATCGGCGAGCCGGGCACGCAGCTGACGATGCGGACCTTCCACATCGGCGGCGTGGCCACCCGCGCCGTCGAGGAGAAGGACGTCAAGTCGAAGCGCGAGGGCAAGGTCAAGTTCGTCGGCCTGAACATCGTCGTCAACGACGAAGGGAAGCGGATCGCCCTCTCGCGCAACGGCGAGCTGCAGATCCTCGACCCCAAGGGCCGGGAGCTGGAGAAGTACGACGTCCCCGACGGCGCCGTGATGATCGTCGAGGACGGCCAGGAGATCAAGCGGGGCCAGATGCTCTGCGAGTGGGACCCGCACAACATCCCGATCCTCGCCGAGGTCGGCGGCAAAATCCGCTTCGACGACATCGTCGAGAACGAGACGATGAAGGTCGAGGCCGACCCCTCGGGTCACATCCGCCGCACGATCATCGAGCACAAGGGCGACCTCCACCCGCAGGTCGTCATCGTCGACGCCGAGGGCAAGACGCTCGACTACAAGTACATCCCCGAGCGGGCCACGATCGAGGTCGAGGACGGCCAGCAGATCACCGCCGGCACCCTGCTGGCCAAGACCCCCCGCGAGGTGGGCGGCACCCAGGACATCACCGGTGGCCTCCCCCGCGTCACCGAGCTGTTCGAGGCTCGGCGGCCCAAGGAGCCGGCGGTCATCGCCGAGATCGACGGCCGCGTCGAGCTGCTCGAGGAGAAGCGCCGCGGCAAGCGCACCATCGTCGTCCGCAACGAGAGCGGCATCGAGCGCGAGCACCAGGTCCCCCACGGCAAGTACCTCCGCGTCCACGGCTCGGACCGCGTCCGCGCCGGCGACCCGCTGGTCGAAGGGCCGCTGGTGCCGCACGACATCCTCCGCATCTCGGGCGAGGAAGTGGTCCAGCGCTACCTCCTCCGCGAGATCCAGAACGTCTACCGCTCCCAGCGCGTCGAGATCGACGACAAGCACCTGGAGATCATCATCTCCCAGATGCTCCGCAAGGTGCGCGTCGACAGCCTCGGCGACACCGGGTTGCTCCCCGGCTCGGTCATCGACAAGTTCGAGTTCCGCCGGGTCAACAACGAGCTGATGGGCTGCGTGAAGATCAAGGACCCCGGCGACACCGACTACCGCGTCGGCGACATCGTCCCCCGCGACCACTTCGAGCAGGAGAACCTGCGCGTCGAGGCCGGCGGCGGCAAGAAGGCCGAGTGGACCCGGACCAAGCCGGCCGCGGCCAGCACCCAGCTCCTCGGCATCACCAAGGCGGCCGTGCAGTCCGAGAGCTTCATCTCGGCCGCGAGCTTCCAGGAGACGACCAAGGTCCTCACCGAGGCCGCCCTGGCCGGCAAGAGCGACTACCTCGTCGGCCTCAAGGAGAACGTCATCCTGGGCCACCTCGTCCCCGCCGGGACCGGGTTTAAGGCCCACCTCGACGCCGAGGTCCGCATCCACCCCGACGCCCTCGAGGCCCTGGCCGAGAAGGGCTCCCCGTACTCCCGCTACCGCGACGAGGCCCCCGCCGTCGCCGGCAAGGAGTAACCCCCGGCCTCGCCGGAACCGCCCAAGAACCGCGACGGCCCGCCCCGATCCCGCATCGGCGCGGGCCGTCCGCTTTTCCCGCCTTTCGGCTCCGCGATACAATGCTGATGGAACGATCCCTCCGGACTTCGAGGAGCGCCGCCATGTCGACCGCGACCCGGCCGAGCGTCACGCCGGCGATCCCCCCGCTGGAGAACGGCGACCGCCTCTCCCGCGACGAGTTCGAACGCCGCTACGAGGCCATGCCCGGCGTGACCGCCGAGCTGATCGAGGGAGTCGTCTACATGGCCTCGCCCGTCCGCCACCCGCAGCACGGCCGTCCCCATCTCCACGTCTCCACCTGGCTCGGCGTGTATGAGGCCGGGACGCCGGGCGTCGAGGCGGGGGACAACGGAAGCGTGCGGCTCGACCGGGGTAACGAGATCCAGCCCGACGTCTACCTGATGATCCAGGCCCGTGCGGGCGGCCAGTCGCGGATCTCGGCGGACGGATACGTCGAGGGGGCCCCGGAGTTGGTCGCCGAGGTCGCCTCCAGCAGCGTCAGCCTCGACCTCGGCCCCAAACTGGAGGCCTACCGCCGCAACGGCGTCCGCGAGTACCTCGTCTGGCGGGTGCTCGACGCCGCGTTCGACTGGCTCGTCCTGGTCGACGGCCGTTACGAGCCGCTGCCGCCCGACGAGGACGGCCTCCTCAGGAGCCGCGCCTTCCCCGGCCTCTGGCTGGACCCGACGGCCCTCCTGAGGAGCGACCTGGCCGGCGCGATCGCGGCGCTGAACCGCGGCCTCGCCTCGCCCGAGCACGCCGCGTTCGTCGAGCGGCTGAAGGGGGCGTCGGCATGAAGTCGGACGCCTCCGTCCACGCGTCCGAGCGAACACGCCGACGGCTCGTGACTCTCAACGCCGCCATCCGCGACTGCCGGCGATGCCACGCGGCCGGGTTCCTCGACGAGATCGAATCGGTCCCGATCGCGCGCGACCCCGAGCCCGACGCGCCGGCGCCTCGGATCCTGCTGGTCGGCCAGGCGCCCGGACTTCGAGCCACGATCACCGATCGGCCGTTCGCCGGCGCGGCCGGGAACAAGCTCCGCGACTGGTTCGAGCAAGGGGGGATCGCTCGCGAGGACTTCTGGCGGAAGATCCACTTCGCCGCCGTCACCCGGTGCTACCCCGGCCGGCTCCCGGGGGCCAAGGGGGACCGCGTCCCCTCGCCGCCGGAGCAGGCCCTCTGCCGGCCGTGGCTCGACGACCTGACGGCGGTCGTCCGCCCGCGGGTCGTCCTCCTGGTCGGCCTGCTGGCCGTCCGCACGTTCCTCGGGCCCGTCAAGTCGCTGGCCGCCGTCGTCGGCACGTCGACCATCCGCGACGGCGTCCTCTACCTCCCGCTTCCCCACCCCTCCGGCGTCAGCCGATGGCTCAACGAGCCTGCCAACGTGGCCGCCGTCGGCCGCGCGATGGGCCTCCTCCGCGAGGCCGTCGAAGCCCATCGGCTCTGAGCCGGCATCAGGCCGCTTCGGATTCCGACTCGCCCCCCTTGACAGCCGTCTGACCCACGTCAACACTGTACTAGTTGACTATCACACCAGGAGGCCCAGTCGATGCTCATCGATCTGAGCGAGTCGGACGGGCGGCCGATCTACGGGCGGATCGCCGACGGGATCAGGTTCGCGATCGCGGGGGAGGTCTTGCGGCCGGGGGAGCTGGCTCCGTCGGTCCGCGAGCTGTCGAAGCAGCTGGTGGTGAACCCGAACACCGTCGCGCGGGCGTATCGGGACCTCCAGGCGGAGGGGTTGCTGGAGCCGGTGCGGGGGACGGGGTTGCAGGTCGCCTCGGGGGCGACCGACCGCTGCCGCCTGGCGCGGGTGGAGCACGTCCGGGGACGGCTCCGGGCGGCGATCGAGGAGGCGCGCGAGACGGGCCTCGCCGCCGCCGAGATCGAGGCGATCCTCCGCGAGGAGTGGGAGCGGGGGACCGGGGTCCAGGCGAACGGGAAGGGGGCTTGAGCCATGGCCGATGAAGCAGCCGTCGCGATTGCGATCCACGACGTGAGCAAGTTCTACCGCGATCAGGTCGCCCTCGACGGGCTCACCTTGCGGGTCCCCGAAGGCTCGGTCTTCGGCCTGCTCGGCGAGAACGGCGCGGGGAAGACGACGACGATCCAGATCCTCCTGGGGATGATCCGGGCCGACTCCGGCCGGGCGCGGGTGCTCGACCTCGACCCCGCCCACGAGGGGCTGGAAGTCCGGCGGCGGGTGGGCTACGTCCCCGAGGTCCCGGCGCTCTACGACTGGATGACCGTGGCCGAGATCGGCTGGTTCGCCGCCGGTTTCCACCCGGAGCCGGTCGTCGGCCCCGCCGGGTTCCTCTCGCGCTACGGCGAGTCGACCCGGGGCTTCGGCCTGCCGCCGGACCGCAAGATCAAGGCGCTGTCCAAGGGCATGCGGGCCAAGGTGTCGCTCTCGCTGGCGCTGGCCTCGGATCCGTCGCTCTTGATCCTGGACGAGCCGACTTCGGGCCTGGACGCGATGGTCCGGCGCGAGTTCCTGGAGAGCATGGTGGACCTGGCCGCGAACGGCCGGACGGTCTTCCTGTCGAGCCACCAGCTCGGCGAGGTGGAGCGGGTGGCCAGCCACGTCGCCCTGCTGCACCAGGGCAAGCTGATCCTGGCCGAGCCGCTCGACGAGCTGCGGGCGAGCACGTTCCTGCTGGCGGTGAGCTTCCAGAGCCGCGACCACCACCCGGCCCCGCCGGCGAGCCTGCCGATCGAGCTGATCGACGCCTCCGACGCCCCGCGTCAGGCCCACTGGCTGGTCCGCGCCCGCGACCGCGCCGCGTGCGAGGCGGTCCGCAACCTGCCGGGGGTCGATTCGCTCCGGATCGAGGCTCCCTCGCTCGAAGACGTCTACATCGGCTACATGCGGGGCCGACGGCCCTCGCCCCCGCCGGCCCCCGGCGCGGTCCACGTCGCCTGACGCCTCCCCTCGTCCTTCGATCCGAAAGGAGGATCGCATGCTCGCGCGATTGTGGTGGAAAGAGGCGCGGCAGGCCTGGCCGATCTGGGCGTTCCTGGCCGCGTCGGGCCTGGCGCTGCAGGCCTTCGTGGGATGGTACTGGGGCGAGGAGGCCGGGCCCGGCGGGTACGTCAACGTGGCGCTCGTCTTCACGATGATCTACCTGTTCCTGATCGCCGCCGCCGTCTTCGCGGGGGAGCGGGAGAACGGCACGCTGGGGATGCTCGACGTCTTCCCGATCGGCCGCCCGAAGGTCTGGACGGCCAAGGCCTCGTTCACGCTCGCCACGACGGCCGCGATGGGGCTGCTGCTCTGGCTTGGGGCCCGCCTGTTCGGGGTCGACGCCTCGGAGTGGGCGAAGCGGGGCGGGGTGGGGTCGGTCTGGGCCCTGAACGGCCTGGGCTGGGGGCTCCTCTGGTCGTCCCTCGTGGCCAATGCGCTCTTCGCCGCGCTGCTGGCGATGGCCTCGCTGTGCGTCTGCCTGCTCGCGCTCGTGGACTTGAACGTCGGCCCGAAGACGTTCGAGGCCGCTCCCACCCTGCTGACCCTGGCGGGCCTGGCGGCGGGGGGCTCGGCCTGGATCTTCCGGCGCACAGGCCCCCCGAGCCCCTCGCGGCGATCCCGGGTGCGGCCCAGGGTCCTCGCGACCGCCGAGGCGAGTCCGGCGGGGACGGTGGAGGTCGTCGGGCCCTCTCGGCCGGTCCGGGTCTGGCCCACCACCGCGACGAGGCTCGCGTGGCAGAGCCTGCGCGAGGTGCGGTCGAACCTGGGGATGCTGCTGGCCCTGGGACTGCTCCCCTCGCTGCTCGCCTTCGCGAACGTGAATCACTTCGAACTGGACCCGATCGTGGTGCTCTGCTTCTTCGCGACGGCCCTTCTGACGGGCGTAGCCGCCTTCCAGGGGGATAACCGCGGCAGGACCCAGCGGTTCCTGCTCCAGCATGGGGCGCGGCCGGGCCTGGTCTGGGGCGTGAAGGTGCTGATCTGGTGGGGCGTGGCGATGACGATCCTGTGCGTGGGCGGCAATCCGCTCTGGGCCTCGATCTTCGGTCGGTCTGGAGGGTCGCAGGCGGCCGGGCTAAGTGATGTCCTCTTCGCTTCGACGACCCTCCTGTCGATCGGCTTCGCGGCGTCCGCCCTTTGCGGAATGGTCTTCAAGCGCGGGATCATGGCGGGGGCGATCTCCGTGGTGGCCTGCCTGGCGCTCTACATCCCGCTCGCGGGGCTGTTCGCGTCCAAGCTCCTGGAGCCCTGGCATCTCCCGTTCGTCGCGGCGGGGCTGCTGCTGGTGGGCTGGGCCTGGAGCGGCGACTGGATGTTCGATCGGCCGGGCCTGGGCCGCTGGGCGCGGCTCGGGCTGTACGCGGCCGCCGTGACGGGCGCGCTCGTCTCGTCCTACATCGGCGGGCGCGTCTGGGGCGTCACGAGCCTGCCGCCGGGCCGCGCCGAGGAGCTGTTCCAGACCGCACGGATCACCGCCCCGATCGACGACGCGGAGAACGCGGCCCCGCTCTACGCCGAGGCCGCCCGAGTGCTCGAACCGAACGCCTCGCCGGTCCATTCGGAAGGCCGGCCGCCCCTGCCGACGAACGAGACGGGGGCCTTGGTCGCCGGGGACTGGGACGTCGCTGACCCCGCGCTGGACGCCTGGCTGGCGACGATCGAGCCCGGCCTCCAGAAGCTCCGCGAGGCGTCGCGCAAGCCGGGCCTCCAGTTCGTGGAGCCGGGGCGGGCGACCCTCTTCACCCGGACGGGGGAGCCGTCGACGTTCTCCCTGCTGATCCCCCTGGTCGTCTCCGCCCGCGTGAAGTCGGCGCGGGGCGACCTGGACGGGGCCTGGACGGAGATCGAGACCCTGATCCGCGCGTCGAGGCAGCTCTCGCACGCGAACTCCTGGTCGGTCGGCCTGCTGGAGCCGGCCGGGCTCGGGCTGGCGATGCGCTGGGCGGCCGACCCGCGGCAGACGGTCGGATCGCTGGAACGGGGCCTGCGGGCGTATCGCGCCATCCCTGCGACGGCGAGCAAGGCGGACGGGGTCCGCATGAACGCCCTGGTCTTCCGCAACACGCTGGAGCTGCCGAAGGACGAGTTGCTGGACGGCCTGTTCTCGCGATGGGCGACCAACCGCATGAGGATCGACCCGATGCAGCGGCTGATGTACGACCTCCAATCGACCCCCTGGGAAATCGCCCGGACGCGACGGGTGCTCGATCTCCTGGCCGCGGATCGCATCCAGGAGATCTCCAATCGGCCGTATGAGTTGACGACCAACCGGATGTGGACGCCCCAGGTCGGGCTCGTCTGGAGCGAGTCCGACGGCAAACGTCGCCTCGTCTCGCACGAGGAACTCGCCAGGCTGACCGAGAGGACGCCCCTGATCGAGCACTCCGACTTGCAGCGCGACCTTTCGTGGTGGGATCGGAACGAGACGGCCCGGCGGGCCCTGAACTGGATCTTCCTGCTGAGGATCTGGCAGGCGGGTCACGACGGGGCGTTTCCGGAGCGGACCCGGCTCCTGACCGATCTGGACGTCGAGGGGATCGACGTCCAGGGACTACTCAACTCACCAGACGGTCGCGACCTGTACCTGAACGGCGAAGGTTTCCACTTCATCCCCTCGGAGGGCCAGAGTCTGCTCTCGCTCGGCTCGTTCGGTCCGGTCTTCCCATTCGACACGCCCGTCCAGAAGTTCGAGCCGACGGCGGGATGCTGGCTGCTCTACAGCGTGGGCCCGGACGGGAAGGACGATCGGGGCCGCAACAACCTGGATACCAACGGCCAGGGCGACATCATCTTCCCGCTCAAGGACGACGTGAAGCCGCCCCCGGCCGAGGCCCGCTGATCGCGCGGGGGAGGCCCGTGATCCTCGGGCCTCCCCCCTCGCCGGCTCTCGCCGACGCCCGACAGGGTGCGGCCCTGTTGTCGGAAAGCGACATCCCGGCCATTCGGGGAAGGCTCGTCCGGATTCCGACGGGGGCGCTGTAAGATCCTTCGGGATGGATCGTTCCTGGTTTCAGAACCTGTCGCGTGCAAGGATTTCTCGATCCCAGGATGGGGAATCCAGGGGAAGGGTGCCACCTTCTCGAATCCGGGTCGCGGCGAAGCGGCCCCGAGATCAAGGAACCCGTCGACCGGCCTGCCGCGCGGATGACCGCGGAAGGGGGGAGCCATGGGTCGGAGTGGACTGGATCGCGCGGTCCCGGGCGGCGCCCGCCAGGGGCTGGGGATGCTCGTGTTCCTCGGCCTGACGGCCCTGCTGGTGTTCGCGCCGACGTACCTCTCGACGCGCCTGCGCCCCGGGGCGGGCGAGGAGGCGTGGTCGGAGCCGTCGAACCGACCGCGGACGACCGTGGGGGCCCGCATGGTGGAATCGCGGTTCTCGGACGGCTTCGAGGAAGTGGCCGCGGAGGTCGCCGAGGCCCCCGAGGCGACGAGCTGGGAAGCCCTGCGCGCCCTGCTGGAGAAGCGCGGGCGGACGGACCTCTGGTATTCGATCCGGGTCGCCTGGCTGATGGACGACGGCAGCGAGGCGGAGGTGACGTACGTCCGCCAGCCCTACCACGACCGCTATCACTTCCTGGAGTTCGTGCAACTCTCCAGGGGCCAGGCGCTCGGGCCCGAGACGATCTGGACCGCCGCCTGGGGCGGCGACGGCGAGCCCGGCTCCGAGCATCAGGGCCGGTTGCCGGAGACGCTCCTGGAGAAGCTCCTCACGAGTTCGACCATCGACCAGAACGGCTTCCGATCGGTCAACGTCCGCTGACGGGGGCCGTCGCGACGTGGCGTCGGAGGATGCGATCGACCTCGACGAGCGTGAAGTCGCTGGAGTTCATCGTGGTGTGGAACTCGGGGACGAGGGTCTCGCTCTCGGCCCCGGGGTGGTGGGCGCTCGCGATCGGCACCGCGCCGTCGCCGTGGGCGACCGCCGCCGGCACCTTCGCCGTCCCGGCGATGGTGTGCAGCCGGACGTTCGGGTTCACCGGCAGGCAGCGCATGACCTGATGGACCGGCTCGCGGCGTCGGAGCATCCCGATGCTGTTCGGGAGCCCGTACATGTAAGGCTTGATCGCGCCGGGGTTGTCGCGTTCGACTTGCGGGACCAGGGCGCGGAGATCCTCGGGGCGGCGGGTGAGCCGCTCGCTGATCACGCCGCCCGGCTGCGCCGCCACCCCCAGGCCGTCGTGCGGGGTCGCCAGGAAGACGACCCGTCGCACGAAGGGGACCGGCTCGAAGAAGAAGAGGTCGGCCAGGAACGCGCGAGCCGCCTCCGCGAGGGCCAGCGATTCCAGCGGCCGGTTCGCCACCAGGTTCCAGAGCGCCCGGCCGCTGGAGACGATCTGGAGCTTGATGAGCAGCCCCCCCATGCTGTGGCCCAGCAGCACCGTGTTCTGGAGCCCGGGATCGGACCGCGAGGGGTCGAACGCGGCCTCGAAGCGATGCAGGTCGCGACGGAACAGGGCGGCCGAGTGCAGGAACGTGAGCCCCGTCGCGTAGCGGTAGCCGATGATCTGGTAGCGATCCAGGAATCCCGGGATCGACCGCAGGCTGTTCATCAGGTCGGTGAACGTATAGGGCGTGTCGTACAGGCCGTGGACGAAGATCAGGGGGATCTTGCCCGGTTGGTACGGTTCCAGCATCCCGAGGAACGCGCGGTCGACGTCCTGGCTGGGGTTCAGCAGGCCCGACCAGCCCGACTGGAGCCCGCCGGTCGCCTCCTCCAGGTAGGCGATCGGGGCGTCCAGGTCGGAGGCGAGGGTCCAGCTCGCGCCGGTCGGCGCGACCTGCGAGACGCGCAGCGGGTCGTGGAACTCCAGCACGTCGCCCGGCCCGCCGGCCCCGCCGCACCAGGCGTCGAGGTCGGGCCTCAGGACGGCCGTCGCGGGGAAGAACATCGGCTCGGGGAGGAACGCGTCGTCGGCCGTCGCGTGGGGGTTCTGACGCCGCACCACCTGCGTCGCGCCGACGCCCTCGCGGGCGTGCCTCCGCTGATTGGAAGGATTCCGAGGCGCGGCGGCGGGGTCGAGGAGCTGATGGAAGTCGGCCGGCGACCAGACGAATCCCCGGTGGACGATCGGGACCACGATCACCCCGCGCGGGGATCGGACCAACAGTCGGGATCGGGGATCGAGGGCCCGGTGGCAGGTTGCGGAGCGCAGGCAGTCCGCGAGGTTCTGGTTGTACAGGGCGACGGCCCGGCCGCAGCGTCGGGAGTCCGGGTCGGGGTCGGCCGTCATCGCGGCGAAGGCGAAGACGGCCCCCTCGTAGTAGCGGTCGACGCACTCGCGCGAGCCGACGCGCTCGGCGCGGGTCGCGAGGCGGCGAGCGGAGGCCGCCCGGGCCAGAGCGGCCTCGGGATCGATCCCGGCCGCACCGGCCGCGCAAGGGGCCGCCAGCAAAAGCGTCGCGACGAGCGCGAGGCGCAGGCGGGGACGGGGCAGGCCGGCTCGCCGAGTCTCTTCCATGAACGCCTCGTCGGACAATCGATCCTTCCGCGACGCCGGGCGACGCCGTATCCGATGCCAATGCGATCGGTCGCCCGGGTCCGGCGGCTTTCATGGAATTCGGCGAGCCGGTCGGAATTCGCTCACATCACGATCAGCGGCGAGCGCTTGTCGGCGGCCTCGTCCATGAAGGTCTGGATCCGCGAGACCAGCTCGCGGGCGTCCGGGGTGACGCCTTCCAGGATCAGGGCGTTGGACCAGAGCTGCAGGCCGCACTCCTTGATGAAGGCGTCGTGCTCCGCGTTGGCGGCCAGGCGGCCGAGGCGGCGGATCAACGGGGCCTTGGGGTTGATCTCCAGGATCCGCGACATCTCCGGGACGTCCTTGTTGGCCATCTTCAGGATGCGCTGCATCTGGGTGGAGAGCCCGCCGTCGGCGTTGACGAGGCAGCAGGGGCTGTCGGTCAGGCGCTTCGACTCGCGGACCTCGCGGACGCGGGTCCCGACGGCCTCGCGGAAGAGTTCGAGCACCCGGGCGAAGCCGGGCTCGGCCTTCTCTTCGGGCGTCTCGACCTTCGACTCCTCGTCGGCCGCCTCGGGGAGGTCCAGGTCGTCGGAGTCGATCGAGGTCAGGAGCTTGCCGTCGTACGAGCCGAGGGCGTTGGTGACGAACTCGTCGATCGGCTCGGTGAGGTAGAGTACCTCGATCTTCCGCTTGCGGAAGACCTCCAGGTTCGGGTTCTTCTCGATCGCGGCGAGGTCGGGGCCGCCGAGGAAGTAGATCCGCTTCTGGCCCTCGGGCATGCGGGCGACGTAGTCGTCGAGGGAGACGTCGAGCCTGCCGTCGGCCTTCTGCGACGACGCGAACCGGATGAGCTTCGCCAGCCGATCGCGCTGGGGGGCGTCGACGATCGCGCCTTCCTTGAGCAGCGTGCCGAACTGCTCGGTGAAGGTCTGGAAGGCCTCGGGCTGGTCCTTGGCGAGTTGGTCGATGCGGTCGAACACAGACTTCAGCAGCGACCCTCGGATCCGGCGGATCACCGTGTTGTCCTGGAGCGTCTCGCGCGAGACGTTCAGGGGCAGGTCTTCGGAGTCGACCAGGCCGAACAGGAACCGGAGGTAGTCCGGCAGCAGCTCGCGGCAGTCGTTCTGGACGAGCACCCGCTTGGCGCAGAGGCTGACGCCGTGCTCCAGCCGGGGGAATCCGTAACGCTCCAGGTTCGACGGCGGGCAGTAGAGGACCGCGTGGAACTGGATCGGCGAGTCCACCGAGGCGTGCAGGTGCCAGAGCGGCTTCTCGTCGGGGTGGTGGCTCAGGTGCTGGTAGAAGCGGTCGTACTGCTCCTCGGTCACCTGACGCTTGGGCTCGACCCAGATCGGCTTCTGGTCGTTGATGACCTCGCCGTCGGCGCCGAGCTTGATCGGGTGGGGGACGAAGCTCGAATAGCGCCGGACGACGTCCTTGATGTGGTACGGCGAGGCGAAGTCCTTGGCGTCCTCCTTGAGGTGGAGGATGATCTCGGTCCCGCGGGGCAGGGGCCCTTCGACGGGCTCGACGGTGAACCGGCCGGTGCCGTCGGAGGCCCACTCCCAGCCGTGCTCGTCGCGGTAGCTGCGGGTGCGGACGCGGACCTGATCGGCGACCATGAAGGCCGAGTAGAAGCCGACGCCGAACTGGCCGATGAGCGAGACGTCGGCCTTCGCCCGGTCCTCGGCCGACAGGCTCTTCAGGAACTCGCCCGAGCCGCTGTGGGCGATAGTCCCCAGGTTCGCGACCAGCTCGTCGCGGGTCATGCCGACGCCCGTGTCGCGGATCGTCAGCCGGCGTTCGGCCTCGTCGGGGACGATCGCGATCTCCAGCGTGCCGCACTCTCGCTGCGAATCGTCGGTCAGCGAGACGAACCGCATCTTGTCGAGCGCGTCGGACGCGTTCGAGATCAGCTCCCGGAGCGCGATATCGCGGCTCTGGTACAGCGAGTGCGAGAGCAGGTGGAGGAGCTGCTTGATCTCCGCCTGGAAGGTGAATTCCTGCCGTTCCTGCGCGTCTGCGGCTGTCATAATCGGCGATCACCCCGAATCGAGACCCCATGAAGCCGCCAGGCGCTCGCCTGCGGCCTGTCCCTCGGACGGTCTTCGGTGCAAGCCGCGCGCCGCCGAACGGCCCGACGCGCAAGTCTCGGCCCAGCAAGAAACTACCGAACGCACGAGGTTGACCGCCGCCCCGACAGGCATGCCGAGGCGGGGAGGCGACCGACAAAATGGCAGGCTGCAGCCGGGCCCGGACGGGTGCTCAACCGTTCGGACGATCGTCAGCCGCGCATCCAGGGCTCGGGGCGAGGTTGTAGGCCGTGTTGACCAGGCCGATGTGGGAGAAGGCCTGGGGGAAGTTGCCGAGCAGCCGCCCGGCGGCCGGGTCGTAAGCCTCGGAGAGCAGCCCGACGTCGTTGCGGATCGACAGGAGCTTGTCGAAGATCCGCTGGGCGTCATCGCGACGGCCCATCAGGGCGAGCACGTCGGCCAGCCAAAAGGTGCAGAGGAGGAACGCGCCCTCGCCCGGCGGCAGGCCGTCCACGTCAGGGGCGAACGTGTAGCGGTTGACGAACCCGTCGGTCATCAGGTTTCGCTCGATCGCCTCCACGGTCCCTCGGACCCTCGGGTCGGTCGCCGGCAGGAACCCGACGAGCGGCATCATCAGCAGGCTGGCGTCGAGTTCCCGGCCGCCGTACGACTGCACGAACGAGTTCAGGCCCGCGTCGAATCCGTCGCGGCAGACCTGGGCGTGGACCTCCGCCCGCAGGGCCTTCCATCGGCCGACGGGCCCGTCGAGGCCGGACTGCTCCACGGCCTTCACCGCGCGGTCAAAGGCCACCCAGGCCATGACCTTGGAATGGGTGAACTGGCGGCGGGGGCCGCGCACCTCCCAGATCCCCTCGTCGGGCTCGCGCCAGTCCGATTCGAGGAAATCCATCAGGGCGCGCTGAAGTCTCCAGGAGTCGCCGTCGCCCTCCAGGCCGAGCCTTCGGGCCTGGTGCAGCGAGTCCATCACCTCGCCGTAGACGTCGAGCTGGTGCTGTCGCCAGGCGCCGTTGCCGACCCGCACCGGGGCCGAGCCTTCGTAGCCCGGGAGCCAGGGGATTTCCATCTCGGTCAGCCGACGCTCGCCCGAGAGCCCGTACATGATCTGGAGCTTGGAGGGCGCCCCGGCGACGGCGCGAAGCAGCCATTCCCGCCAGGCGGCGGCCTCCTCGCGGTAGCCGGCGAGCATCAGGGCGTAGAGCGTGAACGTCGCGTCGCGGAGCCAGCAGTAGCGGTAGTCCCAGTTCCGCACGCCCCCCGCCAGCTCGGGCAGGGAGGTCGTCGGCGCGGCGACGATCCCGCCCGTCGGGGCGTAGGTGAGCGCCTTCAGGGTGATCAGCGAGCGGCGGACGGCCTCGCACCACTCCCCCTCGACGGTGCATCGCCCGGACCATTCCCGCCACCAGGCCTCCGTCTCCGTCAGGGCGGCCGAGACGTCGAGTTCCTCGCAGCCGGGCTCGTGAGACGGATGCCACGTCAGGTCGAACGAGGTCCGCCCCCCTTCCACCGCGTCGAACTCGGCCAGCGTCTTGAAGTCCTCCCCATGGGTCTCGACGTCGGTGCGAAGCTCCAGCATGTCCGGGCCGGCGATGGCCCGGACCCCGCGATCCGCCCTCCGCACCCAGGGGACCACCGACCCGTAGTCGAACCGGATGATCAGCTCCATCGTCATGGGGACTCGACCGCGACGCCCCTCGACGATGCGGACGAGGTCGGGCGACTTCGACCGGGGGGGCATGAAGTCGATCAGCGCGACCGTCCCCTCGTCGGTCTCGAACTCCGTCTCCAGGATCAGGGTCCCCTCGCGGTAGCGTCGGCTCACGCGACGGATCGGCCCGCGGGGCGCCAGGAGCCATCGACCGTTCTCGGGGCCGCCGAGGAGGGCGGCGAAGCAGGCGGGCGAGTCGAACTTGGGCGTGCAGTACCAGTCGATGGAGCCGTCGCGCCCCACCAGGGCGGCGGTCTGACAGTCGCCGAGGAGCGCGTAGTCTTCGATGCGGCCGGGCATGGCAGGACCCCTTTCGAGGGTTCGTCGCGTCAGGCGGTCAGGTCGATCACCGACTTTACGTCGTCGGCGCGATGCTCCAGGGCCTCTCCCCAGCGACCCAGGGGCGTGCGTCGCGTGATCAGCCGCTCCAGCCAGGAGCGGTCGGCGCGGGCGAGGGACTCGGCGGCCATCTCGTAGTGGCGGCGGTTGGCGTTGACCGAGCCGAAGACGACGTCGTTCTGGAGCACCATGTCGCGGGTGAACTCCGCCACGTCGAACTTCTTCTCGGTCGAGCCGGGAGGGATGCCGGTCAGGCAGACGATCCCGCCGGGGGCCGAGCAGGTCATGACGTCGAGCACCAGCTTGCCGGCCCCGGTGCACTCCACGATCACGTCCATGTCGAGGCACGTCCCCTCGACGCCCTCGGTGACGTAGTCCGCCCCCAGGTCGCGGACGAGCCCCGGCTTGGGGCCGTCGGTGTTGCGGTCCAGGACGTGGACCTCCAGCCCGCGCTGGCGGGCCATGAGGGCGGCGAGCAGTCCGACCGGGCCGGCGCCGGTGATCAGGGCGCGCCTCGGCTCCCACCGGGCCCGCCGGCCGATCGCCTCGATGTGCTCCCACGCCTTGGCCAGGACGCTCGCCGGCTCCAGCAGGACGCCGACCCGCTCCAGGCCCGGATCGAGCCGGACGGCCAGCGCGGGCTCCAGCAAGTAGCGCTCGGCGGCGAAGCCGTCCAGCTCCTTGATGCCGTGCTCGGTGTACTTCCCGTTGCGGCACATGTCCCACTCGCCGGCCGCGCAGTTGGGGCAGGGGACGGGGTCGGGATGCCGCACGACCCCCACGACGATGTCGCCGGCCCGGAAGTCGCCGCCGTCGGGGGCCTCGATCACGCGGCCGAGCGACTCATGCCCCAGGATCAGCCGCTCGCGGCCGGGAGGGGCCCAGCCGTACTCGCCGTCGAGGATCTCGTGGTCGGTGCCGCACACGCCGAGGGCCAGCCCCTGAACGAGCAGCCGCTCGCCGTCGGCCTCCGGCTCCGGAAGGTCGTCGAGCCGCGCGGAACCAGCGACGCCCGGGATCACGGTCAAGGCTCGCATCGACAGCTCTCTCCACGGATTGGGCCGACCGCGACGGCCGGCGGATCAAGCCGGGCCCCAGGCGCGGCCGTCGCGCCTTCCTCCTGAAGCCCCGAGCCTCTCGCTCGGGCGGGGGCGATCCACGGAGCCCGACGTTCGCCGCGGACTTGCCGCAATTGTCGGGCCGTCGTCCGAAGACCCTCCGAGGGCGACGGGTGGTCGCGGCGGGCCGCCACGTCGATTTTCTTTGAGCCGGGGTCGACGATCCACTACGCTGTCCTCTCGTCCGCAGCCCCCCGAGCATCCAGGACCCTCGCCGGAACATGAGCGAAGCCCCCCTCCAATCCCTCGACGCTCCGATCGGCCTCATCGGCGTCGGCCTCCTCGGGTCCGCGATCGCCGAGCGGCTGTCGACCGCGGGATGGCGGGTGACGGGCTGGGACGTCGACCCAGGCCGGCTGGCCGACCTGGAAGCCCTGGGAGGCACGGCGGCCGAAGGGGCGGGGGGGGTCGTCGGCGCGTGCGACCGGATCCTACTCAGCCTCCCGAACGACGAGGTCGCGGCCGAGGTCCTGCGTTCCATCGAGGGGGCCTTGCGGGCCGGGCAGGTCGTCGTCGACACCTCGACGGGCTCGCCGGAGGCCGCCGTCGAGCAGGCGAGGAGGCTGCGGGCGCTCGGGGTCTCCTACCTCGACGCGACCGTCTCGGGCAGCAGCCGTCAGCTTCGCGACGGCGAGGCGGTACTCATGGTCGGCGCCGACGACGAGGCCTTCGAGGCCTGCCGCGAACTGTTCGCCCGCCTCGCCGCCAGGACTCTCCGCACGGGACCGCCCGGGAGCGGGGCCAGGATGAAGCTGGTCACGAACCTCGTGCTCGGCCTGAACCGCGCGGCGCTGGCCGAGGGCCTGGCCTTCGCGGAGGCCGTCGGCGTCGATCCGTCGGCGGCGCTCGCGGCGCTGGCGGGCGGCGCGGCGTACTCGCGGGCGATGGACGTCAAGGGTCGGAAGATGATCGAGGGAGACTTCGCGCCTCAGGCCCGGCTCTCGCAGCACCTGAAGGACGTGCGGCTGATCCTGAGCGCGGCGGAGGCGGCCGGGCTGGCGCTGCCGCTCTCGCAGGCGCACCGCGGGCTGCTGGAGCGGGCCGAGGCCGGGGGCCTGGGAGGGCTCGACAACAGCGCCGTCATCGAGGCGATCCGGGGGCCGCGGCCATGACGCCGGCCCCCCTCGAGCGGAGGGCGAAGGCGGCGGTGCTGACCGCCTCGCTGCTGGGCATCGTCCTCGACGGGGCGGAACTGGGCCTGATGCCCGTCGCCTCGCTCTCGGTCTCCAGGAGCCTGCTCGGCGACTCGTTCACGCCGACGCTCGGCGGCGACTGGTTCGCCCGGTTCACCGCCGCCTTGATGCTCGGCGCGGCGATCGGCGGGATCGCCCTGGGGGCGCTCGGCGACCGCATCGGCCGGGCCCGGGGGATGGGCCTGAGCATCCTGATCTACTCGACCTTCGCAGGCCTGGGGGCCTGGGTCACGACCCAGGAGCAGATGCTCCTGCTGCGGTTCCTCGTCGGCCTGGGGGTGGGCGGGATCTGGCCCAACAGCGTCGCCCTGGTCTCCGAGTGCTGGCCGGGCGCCTCGCGTCCGCTGGTGGCGGGGATGATGGCGGCCGGCCTGAACTCCGGCATCCTCGTCCTGTCGCAGGTGGCCCGCGCCTGGCCGATCACTCCGGACTCGTGGAGGTGGCTGTTCCAGCTGGCCGGCGCGCCGGTGCTGCTCGGCGCGGCCGTGCTGGCCGCGTTGCCGGAGTCGCCGGCCTGGCTGGCCTCGCGGGGCTCGTCGAAGGGGACAAGGCCCCCGTTGCGCGAGCTGTTCGGCCCGTCGCTCCGCCGCGCCACGCTGACGGGGATCGCCGTCAGCGCCGTGCCGATGGTCGGCGCGTGGGCGGCGAGCAAGTGGATGATCCCCTGGGCGGATAAGGTCGCCGGCGTCTCGGAGGTCGGCTACAAGGCGGCCACGCAGGGCTGGTGGGCGCTCGGGGCCGTGCTGGGGAGCTTCGCCGGGGCCCAGGTCGCGGCCCGGCTGGGGCGACGCCGCGGCTACATGCTGATCAGCGTCTCGGCGACCCTGCTCACGGTCGCCATGTTCCAGCTCACGGCGCCGCTGCGGCCGTCGTTCCACCCGATCGTCTTCGCGCAGGGGCTGGTCGCGACCCTCTACTTCGGCTGGCTGACGGTCTACCTGCCGGAGCTGTTCCCGACCCGCGTGCGGGCGACCGGGAGCGGCCTCGCCTACAACTGCGGCCGGTTCGCCACCGCCGGCGGGGTCCTGATGGCCGGCGTGCTCTTCACCGCGATGGGGGGCGACTACGCCCGCGTCGGGGCCCTCTCCGCCCTGATCTACGCCCTGGGGCTGCTCGCCATCGCCTGGGCCCCCGACGGCCCGCCGGAACTGGAGCCGGCGACCTCGCACCGCTGAGGCCCGGGCCGGGTCCCGTCGACGATGCGCCCCTATCGATAAAGAGGGGCGGATCTCCTATAATCGGGGGCGAAGAAGGCCGAACAGGAGGACGGATGATCAGCGCCAGTTACAACCCGACCCATCTGAAAGTGCTCGAGGCGGAGAGCATCCACATCATCCGCGAGGTGGCCGCCGAGTTCGAGCGGCCGGTGATGCTCTACTCGATCGGCAAGGATTCGGCCGTCATGCTGCGGCTGGCGCAGAAGGCGTTCCACCCCGGCCGCCTGCCGTTCCCGCTGCTGCACGTCGACACGACCTGGAAGTTCCGGGCGATGATCGAGTTTCGCGACCAGTTCTGCCGCGAGCAGGGCCTGGACCTCAAGGTCTGGACCAACCCGGAGGGGAAGGCCCAGAACATCAACCCGTTCGACCACGGCTCGAAGAAGCACACCGACGTCATGAAGACGGCGGCGCTCAAGCAGGCGTTGAACCACTACCAGTTCGACGCGGCGTTCGGCGGCGCCCGCCGCGACGAGGAGAAGAGCCGGGCCAAAGAGCGCGTCTACAGCTTCCGGGACCGCCTGCACCAGTGGGACCCGAAGAACCAGCGGCCGGAGCTGTGGAACCTGTACAACTCCAAGGTCAACAAGGGCGAGAGCATCCGCGCCTTCCCGCTGAGCAACTGGACCGAGCTGGACGTCTGGCAGTACATCCACCTGGAAGACATCCCCATCGTGCCGCTCTACTTCGCCGACGTCCGCCCGGTCGTCGAGCGCGACGGCACGCTCATCATGGTGGACGACGAGCGGATGCGGGCCCGGCTGCGCCCCGGCGAGGAGCCCATGATGAAGCGGGTGCGGTTCCGCACGCTGGGCTGCTACCCGCTCACCGGGGCGATCGAGAGCGAGGCGACGACCCTGCCGGAGATCATCGAGGAGATGCTGCTGGCGAAGAACTCCGAGCGGCAGGGCCGGGTGATCGACCACGACGAGACGGGGTCGATGGAGCAGAAGAAGCGCGAGGGGTATTTCTGAGATGCAAGCCGTTGACCTGAGTCAGGAAGACATCCACGCCTACCTCGCGCGCCACCAGAAGAAGGAGCTGCTGCGCCTCCTCACCTGCGGCAGCGTCGACGACGGCAAGAGCACGCTCATCGGCCGGCTTTTGCACGACACCAAGATGATCTACGAGGACCAGCTCGCCGCCGTCAAGCGCGACAGCGAGAAGGTCGGCACCACCGGCGCCGGCGAGATCGACCTCGCCCTGCTGACCGACGGCCTGAAGGCCGAGCGCGAGCAGGGGATCACGATCGACGTCGCGTATCGCTACTTCTCGACCGACCGCCGCAAGTTCATCATCGCCGACACGCCCGGCCACGAGCAGTACACCCGCAACATGGCCACCGGCGCGTCGACGAGCCAGCTGGCCGTCATCCTCATCGACGCCCGCCACGGCGTGATGACCCAGACCCGCCGGCACTCGTTCATCGTGTCGCTCCTGGGGATCCGCCACGTCGTCGTCGCCGTCAACAAGATGGACCTCGTCGGCTACTCGCGGGACGTCTTCGAAGAGATCAAGGACGACTACACCGGCTTCGTCGCCAAGCTGGACCTCCGCGACATCACCTTCATCCCGATGTCGGCCCTGAAGGGGGACAACGTCGCGTCCAAGAGCGACGCGATGCCCTGGTACACCGGCCCGCCGCTGCTGGACCACCTGGAGACGGTCCACATCGCCAGCGACCGCAACCTGACCGACCTGCGGTTCCCGGTGCAGTACGTCATCCGCCCCAACCTCGACTTCCGCGGCTTCGCCGGCACCGTCGCCTCCGGCATCCTCCGCAAGGGGGACGAGGTGATGGTCCTGCCGTCCGGCAAGCGCAGCCGGATCAAGTCGATCGTCACCTACGACGGCGACCTGGAGGAGGCCTACGCCCCCCAGGCGGTGACCGTCACCCTGGCCGACGAGGTGGACGTCAGCCGCGGCGACATGCTGGTCCAGCCGGAGAACCCGCCCCACGTCAGCAGCGAGATCGAGGCCATGGTGGTCTGGATGGCCGAGCAGCCGCTCGTGCCCGGCCGGGCCTACACCCTGAAGCAGACCACGCGTCAGGTGTCGGCCGAGGTCGCCTCGTTCCGCCACGGCGTCGACGTCAACACCCTGGAGCACCGCGCGATCGCTCGGCTCGGCCTCAACGAGGTCGGCCGCGTGCAGCTCAGCCTGACCCAGGCGCTGGCGTGCGACCCCTACAAGGCCAACGCCGCGACCGGCGCGTTCATCCTGATCGACCGGCTGACGAACAACACGGTCGGCGCGGGCATGATCCTGGAGGCCGGCGGCCGGCCGCCGGGCGACGTCTGGGAGGCGGCGGCGGTCCGCCTCAAGATGCGCGAGAGCCTCGTCAAGCCGGCCGAGCGCGAGGAGCGGTACGGCCAGTCGCCGGCCACCGTCCTGCTCGTCGGCCTCACCGGCAGCGGCAAGAGCCGGATCGCCTACGCGCTCGAACGCCGCCTCTGGGACGAGGGCCGGGCGGTGACGGTCCTCTACGGCCAGAACATGCGGCAGGGCCTGAACCGCGACCTGGGCTTCACCGCCGACGACCGCTCGGAGAACCTCCGGCGGTCGGCCGAGGTCGCCAAGCTGATGAACGACGCCGGGATCATCACGATCGCCGCGTTCGTCGCGCCGCACGAGGCCGTCCGCGAGAAGGCCAAGCAGCTCATCGGCGCCGACCGCGTGCTGGAGGTCTACTGCACGGCGCCGATGGACGTCCTCCGATCGCGCGACCAGAGCGGCGCCTACCGCCTGGCCGACGAGGGCAAGATCGCGCAGATGCCGGGCGTGACGGCGGCCTTCGAGGAGCCGAAATCGCCCGACCTCACGCTCCAGACCGACCAGGTCGGCCTGGACGAGAGCGTCGACCGGATCGTCGAGGTGATGAAGGCGCGGGGCCTCCTGCGCTAGCGGCCGGCCTCTTCGCACCCATCAGCCGAAGTCGAAGCGGACCTCGCCCGCTTCGATCTTCAGCCTGGCGTCGAACGACTTCCCGGCCTTCGACTCGAAGCCCTTCAGCAGCGGCGTGCGGCCCGACTTGAGCAGAGCCTGGGCCGACCTGACCGAGATCTTCTTGCCGGCGATGACCTTCCAGATCGTGAACTTGCAGCCGGCCTTCCAGCCCGAGCAGCCGTAGCCCTTGGCCCCCTCGACGACCTCGGACTTGCACAGGGGGCAGGCCCCGATCGCGACCGCCGCGAACGGGGCGGGCTCCGCGCCGGGGGCCGCGGGCTCGGCCGCTTCCTCGGCCGGCTTCCCCTTGCGGGCCCGCTTCGGGGCCGAGGACTTCGCGCCGGCGCGGCCCCCCCCGGACCGCTTCACGGACCTGGCTTCGGATCGCGCCTCCGCGCCGGATCGCGGGGCGGCCCCGCCCCTCCCGCCGAACCGCCGTTCGACCGCCGCGGGGATCGGCACGTCCATCAGCACCCCGGACTCCGATAGCTGCAAGAGCGCCTCGCCCGCGCCCTCGAGCGCGATCGGGCGGCTCAGGACGCGCCTCTGGATCAGCTCGCGGACCTGGGCGTCGTCGAGCGTGAGTCCTCGGTACTCCCGGAACAGGGTGAACTTGCAGCCCTCCTTCCAGCCGGAGCAGCCGAAGCCCTTCTTGCCCGCGATCACCGGCCGCCCGCAGCGGGGGCAGTCCCCCAGGCGGGACGGGTCGGCCTCGCCGTCGTCGGCCGTGCGGATGATGTCGCCGGTGTAGCGGAGGATCTCCGCCATGAACCGCGAGGGCTCCAGCCGGCCGCGTTCGATCTCGCGGAGCTGAGCCTCCCACTCCCCCGTCAGCTCGGGGCTCTTGAGGTTCCGGTCGCGGACGATCGCCACGAGATAGCGGCCCAGATCGGTCGCGGCGAGGGCCTTCTTGTCGCGGACGATGTAGCCGCGGTCCAGAAGGGTCTCAATGATCGCGGCGCGGGTGGCCGGCGTCCCGAGCCCGCGTTCCTTGAGCGCCTCCTTCAGGGCCTCGTCCTCGACGAGCTTCCCGGCCGTCTCCATCGCGCCCAGCAGGGTCCCCTCGGTGTAGGGCTTGGGAGGGCTCGTCCGCCCTTCGCGGACCGAGGGCTCGTGGGGGCCGCTCTCGCCGACGCGGAACTCGGGCAGCTCCTGTTCGTCCTCCTTCTCGGGGTCGGGCTTCCTCGGGTCGAGCACCGTCCAGCCGGGATCCACCACCCGGACGCCCCGCGCGCGGAAGGGGACCTCGTTCGACTCGCCCGAGACCGTCGTGACCTCCTTGACGCAGGTGGGGTAGAAGGCGGCGATCAGGCGGGTGACCACGGCGTCGTACACCTTCTGGGCGGCCGGGACGAGCGAGCCCGGCTTCTTTCCGGTCGGGATGATCGCGTGGTGGTCGCTGACCTTGGCGTCGTTGATCAGCCTGCCCGTGAAGTTCAGGGCCGACAGGTCCAGCCGCGCGATCTGGTCGCCGCGTTGCGACCGGAGGTCCTCCAGGATGCCGGGGATCTTGGGCTTCATGTCGTTGCCGAGATACCGCGAGTCGGTCCTGGGATAGCTGATCAGCTTGGCCTCGTACAGCGACTGCGCCGCCTTCAGGGTGGCGTCGGCCGACAGGCCGTAGCGGCGGTTCATCTCGCGCTGGAGTTCGGTCAGGTCGTGGAGCTGCGGGGGGGGCACCCGCTCGGGCTTGCGGTCGACCCCGACGATCGCGAAGGGCCGTTCGCGGATCTGATCGAGCAGGGCCAGTGCCTCGGCCTCGACGACGAAGCGGCCCCCGGCGAACTTGAAGGCGACGGACCGGTAGCGGGTCGTCAGCTCCCAGAAGGGCTCGGGGACGAAGGTGCGGATCTCGTCGTCGCGGCGGACGATCAGGGCCAGCACGGGCGTCTGGACGCGGCCGACGCTCCAGAGCCTCCCGGTCGACCGATGCCGGACGGTGTAGAAGCGCGTGGCGTTCAGGCCGACGACCCAGTCGGCCTCGCTCCGGCATCGGGCCGCCGCATAGAGGGCGTCGTATTCCGCGAGGGGCCGGAGCCGGCCGAACGCCTCGCGGATCGCCGACTCGGTCAGGGAGCTGAGCCAGAGGCGTCGCGCGGGCTTGCCCACGGCCCCGCTCAGCTCCTGGATGTAGCGGAAGATCAGCTCCCCCTCGCGGCCGGCGTCGGTGGCGCAGATGATCTCGTCGGCGTCGCGGAGCAGCTTGCGGATCACGCCGAGCTGCTTCCGGGCCCCGGAGTCGCCCCGGGGCTTCAGCTCGAATCGGTCGGGCGCGAAGGGGAGGGTCTCCAGGGACCATCGCTTCAGCGCCGGGTCGTAGTCGTCGGGGTCTTTCAGGGTCGCCAGGTGTCCCAGGGCCCAGGTCACCTGGTAGTCGCGGCCCTCGAAGTAGCCCTCGCGGCGCGAGGAGGCGCCGAGGAAGCTCGCCAGCTCCCGGGCCACCGACGGCTTCTCGGCCAGGACCACGCGCATGCGACGACCTTCCGAACGGCCAGGGATCCGGACGGGGCCGTCGGTCGGGTGCGGCGATCGCGAGGAGGGCTCACGGCGTCAGGTCGCCCCGCGTTCGGAGGTCGCTTCGCCGACGGACGGCGGGTCCACTCGTCTCGCGTCCGAGTGGAATGATCGAGGAAGGGTGGCTGACGGGATTCGAACCCGCGATATCCAGATCCACAATCTGGTGCCTTAACCGCTAGGCCACAGCCACCATCGATGACGAGAAGACACGATAATCGGGGCCGTGGGTTCGCGTCAAGTCGGGCCGCGGCAAAAGGTGGCCGAGGGGGGAGTGGGAAACGCTTTGCGCAGCCGCCGGGAGGGGGCTTGAGAAAATCGCTACAAGGCCTTGACTCGCACGGATAAACTCATGACGCTGGCCGATCGGAAGGCGGGGCGGGGGGGTCGGTTTTTCCGGCCCCGGACGCGCCCGATCGAGGGACCTGCTCCTGGGGCGTTTCGGGGCGACGAGTGACATGGCAGATTCCTTGCTGCGGATCGGGATCGCCGGGTGCGGTCAGGCCGCGCGGATCCACGTGGAGCGGCTGCTGCGGGAGGCCGACGTCCAGATCGTCGGCTGCGCCGACCCGCTCCGCGAATCGGCCGAATCGCTCGCCGAGGCGATCGCCGCGAAGGCCGGCGCCAGGCCCGCCGCGTTCGACGACTACCAGGCCCTGCTGGACCAGCGTCCCGACGCCGTGGCGATCTTCACGCCCCACCTCCGCCACTACCGGCAGGCGATGGACGCGCTGCAGGCCGGGATCCACGTGTTCGTCGAGAAGCCCCTGTCGACCAACCCGCAGGAGGCCGACGACGTCGTGACCCTCGCGCGGGGGCGTAAGCTCAAGGTGGCCGTCGGCCACCAGTACCGGCTGCGTCCCAGCCTGGCCGAGGCCCGCAAGCGGCTGGCGGCCGAGTCCGTGGGCGCGCTCCGCCTGGTCACCGCGACCCTCTCGCAGCCCTGGCTGGCCCGCCAGCAGGAGCGCGAGGCCGAGACCTCCTGGCGGTTCGACCCCAAGCTCTCCGGCGGCGGGCTCCTGGCCGACGCCGGCGACCACCTGGTCGACTCCTTGCTCTGGACGACCGGCCGGACCGCCCGAGAGGTCTTCGCCGTCCAGGGCCGGCTCGCGTCGGGCCTCGACGTCGTCACGGCCGCCGCGATCCGGCTCGAAGGGGACGTGCCGGCGACCCTGGCCCTCTCGGGCGTCTCCCAGGGGAGCCTGTTCGAGCTGAACTTCTTCGGCGAGCGCGGCCGGATCCGCGCGACCGACTCCCTCCTGGAAGTCGACCCGGGCGACGGCTCGGCCGTCGTCCCCGTCGAGCTGCCGGGGCCCGCCGAGTCGATCGACGCCAACTTCCTCGCCGCCCTCCGGGGCCTGGGGCCGCTCTCGTGCTCGGCCGAGGACGCCCTCGACACCGTCCGGCTCAGCGAGGCCGTCGCCCGCTCGGCCGCGACCGGGCAGGTGGTCCAGCTCGTCTGACCCCCCTTCGCGGCGCGACGCCCGGCCCCGCCCCCGGCGCGTGCGGGTCGTGAGGGTTCTCGGGCAGGATCCCGGAGCACGCCGAATCAACCGGAGCCGAGTCCCTTCAAGGCGTCGATGAAGTCTTGCCGAACAATCGAGAGTGAACGCCCGCGGCGCGTCGACCCGCATCCGCCGCGACCCAGGCCCGAGCGAAGCCCAGACCAACACGCGACCACGCCGACGAGATGACGAAACCAAAGACCCCCTCTCGAATTCCACCCCCTGATCGACCTGCGGAACGGGGCGGCCCCCCGAGACGTCACGTCTCGAACGCCCGCCCCTTCCTGGCATCCCTTGGCCCGAGGACCGGATCCATGCTCGAACTTGAGACGACGTCCGCCGTACTGGAGCCTCTCGCCTCCCCCGAAGAGATCCGGGACGGCGGGAAGCCCTGGCCCTCCTTCCTGGACGCCCGCCATCCCGGCGAGGAGGAAGAAGCGGAGTTCGACGAAGCCTTCGACGACGAGGAAGACGACGAGGAAGAGTTCGACGACCTCGAGGAGGAAGAGGACATCGACGACGACTTCGACGACGACGAGGAAGACATCGACCCCGAGGTCGACGAGGAGATCGACGACATCGAGATCGACGACGACGAGGACGACTTCGACGACGACGACGAGGACGACGACTTCGACGACATCGACGAGGAAGACGAGGAAGACATCGACTGACGCCCCGCCCCCCCGGGCGTCCTCGATGGCACCGAGAGGCAGGCCGCCGGCCTGCCTCTTCGCGTTCCCGAAGGCCCCCCCGCCGCGTCCGCCGGATTTTCCCGAAGGGGGCGGCGGAATGCACCTTGCCGCGCGCCGCGCCTTGCGGATATCCTAGGAGCGATCGCCGGATCGGCCGCCCTCCCCCGGCGCTTTCGTCGGGCGAGTCGGGCCGGTGACGGTGGCAGGCATGAAGGGAGACGCAGCGATGGGCGGATCGAACGATTGGACGGGGGATTCCACCGAAGATCGACCGACCCCCGAGACCTCGACTCGTCGGCTGCGGGACCAGTCCCAGCGCGACTTCGAGATCGAGTTCCTCGGCGGCATCCTCGAGCGCGACCCGTACCTCGTCGAAGTCCTCCGCGTGCACGCCAACAACCTGGCGGCCAAGGGTTTGTACTCCCGCGCCCTGCAGCTCGACCGCCGGCTCGTCCGGCTCCTCCCCGAAGACGCGATCGCCTGGTACAACCTGGCCTGCAGCTACGCGATGCTGGGCATGATCGACCCCGCGTTCGCCGGCCTGCAGCGGTCGCTGGAGCTGGGCTACCAGTGTCAGGAGCGACTGCGACACGACCCCGACCTGAAGACGCTCCGCCGCGACCCTCGCTTCCTCCGCCTGATCCGCCGCTTCGAATTCATCCTCTGACCGGCCCCGCCTCCGACCCGATCCGGAACGCCCCGGCCGCGCCGACCCGAACGTGCTGAAGAGGGCGGGCGTCGCCCACCGATCCCCGGACGGTGGCCGACGCCCGCTTTCTTTTTTCGCCTCCGCCTCCGACCCTCGATGAGAGCCACGGGAAGTTCGATGACCCACCACGATTGGGAGCACGTCCGGGAGGCCGCGGCCGTCGTCCGGGCGGCCTGGCCGGGGAGCCCGAAGGTCGGCCTGGTCCTGGGCACCGGCCTGGGGGCCCTCGCCCGCGAGATCGAGTCGCCGGTCGCGATCCCCTATCCGGAGATCCCCCACTTCCCCCGCTCCACGGTCGATGGCCACGCCGGCCGGCTCGTCTGCGGGACGCTGGCCGGCCACCCCGTGCTGGCGATGGAGGGCCGGTTCCACCTGTACGAGGGCTACACCGCCGCCCAGGTGACGTTCCCCGTCCGGGTGATGAAGGAGATGGGCTGCGAGCTGCTGATCGTCTCCAACGCCTGCGGCGGGCTGAATCCCCAGTTCCGCAAGGGGGACCTCATGGTCATCGAGGACCACATCAACCTGCTGGGCGTCAACCCCCTGATCGGCCCCAACGACGAACGCCTCGGCCCCCGCTTCCCGGACATGAGCCGGCCCTACGACGAGGAGCTGCAGGAGATGGCCCTCCGCGCGGCGCTCGAGGCGAACATCGTCGCCCACCGCGGCGTCTACGTGGCGGTGACGGGCCCGAACCTGGAGACCCGGGCCGAGTACCGGTTCCTCCGCGCGATCGGTGCCGACGTCGTCGGCATGTCCACCGTCCCCGAGGTCCTGGTGGCCGTCCACGCCGGGCTGAAGGTGCTGGGCTTCTCGATCGTCACCGACATGTGCCTGCCCGACGCCCTGGAGCCGGCGACCCTCGAGGACATCCTCGCCGTCGCCAATCAGGCCGAGGGGAAGCTCCGCACCATCGTCCGGGGCGTGCTCGAAGGCCGGCCCTCCTCCTGAGTGAAGTGAGGCGAGCCCCCGCGCCGCCTCCCACCGAACCGACCCGTCCCGGGGATCTCGAAGCGTCATGTCCACGAACGCGAAGCCCTACAAAGAGACCTTGAACCTCCCCGCCACCGGGTTCGAGATGAAGGCCAACCTGCCGGCGCGCGAGCCGAAGATGCAGGAGGGCTGGCGCGAGCAGGACCTCTACGCCCGGCTCCGCGAGGCCCGCCGGGGCGCCCCCCGCCGCGTGCTCCACGACGGCCCGCCGTACGCCAACGGCGACATCCACATGGGCACGGCCCTGAACAAGATGCTCAAGGACTTCGTCGTCCGCTCGCTCTCCATGCGCGGGTTCGACAGCCCCTACGTCCCCGGCTGGGACACCCACGGCCTGCCGATCGAGCACAAGGTCATGAAGGACCTGGGCCCGAAGGCCGCCTCGCTCGACCGCGCCGAGGTCCGCGAACTGTGCCGGGTCGAGGCCATGAAGTGGGTGGACGTCCAGCGCGCCCAGTTCCGCCGGCTCGGCGTCCTCGGCGACTGGGACGACCCGTACCTGACGCTCGACCCCCGCTACGAGGCCGGCATCGTCGACGTCCTGGCCGACCTGCTCGACGCCGGCTACGTCTTCCGCCAGCTCAAGCCGATCCACTGGTGCACCTCCGACCAGACCGCGCTGGCCGAGGCCGAGCTGGAGTACCGCGACGAGACGACCCCCAGCATCTACGTCAACTTCCCGATGGTCGCCGGAGTCCCCGACGCCTGGCTCGCCGCCGAGGGCTCGAAGCCCGAGGAATGGTCGGCGATGATCTGGACGACGACCCCCTGGACCCTCCCGGCCAACGTCGCCGTCGCCGTCCACCCCGACCTCACCTACGCCGGCGTCCGCTACGTCGACCCCGAGACCGGCCAGGTCGTCCGCACCATCCTGGGGGCGGACCTCGTCGCCCGGGTCATGGAGCTGCGGAAGATCACGGACTTCGCCGAGGTCGGCCGCTGCAAGGGCCGCGAGCTGGAGCACGCCCAGTACCGCCACCCGTTCCTGGACCGGGTCTCGCCGATCGTCCTGGCGAACTACGTCAGCGTCGAGGACGGCACCGGGCTGGTCCACACCGCCCCCGGCCACGGCGGCGAGGACTACCAGACCGGCCTCGCCTATCAGCTCCCGGTCCTCAGCCCGGTCGGGCCCTCGGGCAAGTTCACCGACGAGGCTCCCGAGTGGCTCGTCGGCCTGCACGTCTTCGCCGGCAATCCCAAGGTCGTCGCCCACCTCAAGGAGTCGGGGCACCTGTACCTGGAATCGCCGCTCTCGCACAGCTACCCGCATTGCTGGCGCTGCAAGAAGCCGGTCATCTTCCGGGCGACCGAGCAGTGGTTCGTGGGCGTCGACCGCAACGACCTCCGCGGCCGGACGCTGGAGGAGATCAAGCAGGTCCGCTGGTATCCCGAGTGGGGCCAGGCGCGGATCGAGGCGATGGTCTCGCTCCGCCCCGACTGGTGCATCAGCCGCCAGCGCTCCTGGGGCGTGCCGATCCCCGCCCTCGGCTGCACCGCGTGCCACGCCCAGCTGCTGACGGCCGAGACGGCCCGCCACTTCCGCGACCTCTTCCGCAAGGAAGGGGCCGACGCCTGGTTCAGCCGGCCCGTCGAGGAGATCCTCCCCCCCGACGCCAAGTGCCCCCAGTGCGGCGGGACGAGCTTCCGCAAGGAGGGGGACATCCTGGACGTCTGGTTCGAATCCGGCTCCAGCCACCGCGCCGTGCTGGCGAAGGGCTTCGAGCTGGGCTTCCCGGCGTTCATGTACCTGGAGGGTTCGGACCAGCACCGCGGCTGGTTCCAGTCGTCGATCCTGACTTCGGTCGGCACCACCGGAAAGGCCCCGTTCGAGAGCATCCTGACCCACGGCTTCGTCGTCGACGACAAGGGCCGGAAGATGGCCAAGTCCGAGGGGAACGCCATCCCCGCCGTCAAGGCGACCGAGCAGCACGGGGCCGACGTGCTCCGGCTGATGGTCTCCAGCATGGACTACGCCGACGACGTCCGGATCAGCGAGCGCTCGATCAAGGAGGCGTCCGAGGCCTACCGCAAGATCCGCAACACGTTCCGCTACCTGCTGGGGAACCTGGAGGACTACGCCAAGTTCGACCCTTCGACCGTCGACCTGGCGACCCTTCATGAGATCGACCACTGGGCCCTCGGCCAGCTCAACGGCGTGATCCGCGACGCGCTCGCCGCCTACGAGCGGTTCGAGTTCTACAAGGTCCATCAGCGGATCTACCAGTTCTTCTCCGTCGAGCTGTCGAGCTTCTACCTGGACGTGCTCAAGGACCGGCTCTACGCCGAGGAGCCCCTGGGCGCCGACCGCCGCGCCGCGCAGTTCGTCCTGCACAAGCTGCACGACGTGCTGACTCGGCTCCTGGCCCCGATCCTCCCGCACACCGCCGAGGAGTCGTGGGGCTACATGCCGCACGGCCAGGACCTGCCGGCGAGCGTCCACCTGGCGACCTTCCCCGAGCCCGACCCCCGCTGGGACGACGCCGAACGCGACGCCCGCTGGGAGACCCTCCGCGAGGCCCGCGACGCGATCCTCCGGGCCCTCGAAGGGCTCCGCAAGGACAAGACGATCGGCAGCGCCCAGGAGGCGTCCGTGGTGGTCGCGGCGCCGGCCGCCGACCTGCCGCTCCTCCAGGCCGACCGCGACCTGCTGGCGACGATCTGCCTGGTCTCCGAGGTCGAGATCCGCGAGGGCTCGGGCGCCGACCGCTTCCAGGTCTCGGCGTCGCGATCGGCCCACGGCAAGTGCGAACGCTGCTGGAACTACCGCCCGAGCGTCGGCCGGTCTCCCGAGCACCCGACGCTCTGCGAGCGCTGCGTGCGGGTGGTGACGGCCGCCGCCGAGAAGGGCGCCGCGTCATGACCGCCACGCCCAGCGGCCCCCCGTCGCGGCCGATCTCGCCGATCCGGCTGGGCGTCTGCGTCTCCGGGGGGGGCACGACGCTCCAGAACCTGCTGGACCGGATCGCCGCCGGCACGCTCGACGCCGAGATCGTCCGGGTCGTCGCCGGCCGCCCCGGCATCGCCGCGATCGCCAGGGCGGAAAAGGCCGGCCTGCCCGTCTCCGTCGCCGACTCGGCCCGGCAGCGGACCGACCTCGACGCCTTCAGCGCCTCGATCTTCGGCCCGATCCGGGAGAGCGGGGCGGACCTCGTCCTGCTCGCCGGCTTCCTCGCGCTGGTGAGGATCCCCGAGGACTTCAAGGGTCGGGTGGTCAACATCCACCCCGGCCTGATCCCCTCGTTCTGCGGCAAGGGGTATTACGGCGGGCGGGTGCACCAGGCCGCGCTCGACTACGGCGTGAAGGTCAGCGGCTGCACGGTCCACTTCGCCAGCGACGAGTACGACGAGGGGCCGATCATCCTCCAGAAGACCGTCCCGGTGCTCGAAGGGGACGACGCCCACGCGCTGGCCGCCCGCGTCTTCGAGGCCGAGCGCGAGGCGCTCCCCGAGGCGATCGCGCTCTACGCCGCCGGGCGCCTCCGCATCGAGGGTCGTCGCGTGCGGATCGTCCCGGCTTCCCCGGGCGGAAGATGACGACGAGCCCCGACCGCCGGCCGCTGGCGTGGGCCCTGATCGTCGGCCTCTGCGCCCTGGCGCTGGGGCCGGGCCTGGGCGCGGGCTCGCGGCTGTCGTACCACGAGGGCTTCGTGGCGCAGGGGGGCCGGGAGATCCTGGCCTCGGGCGACTGGTCGGCGCCGACGATCGGCGGCCGGCCCTGGCTGGAGAAGCCGCCCTTGCCTTTCTGGATGGTCGCCGCCGCGGGCGCGACCGTCGGCGGGGTCTCGCCCCTGGCGGCGCGGCTCCCCTCGGCGCTCGCCGCGACGGGCCTGGCGCTGGGCGTCGCGTACCTGGCCCGCCGTCGCTTCGGCGACCGGATCGCGCTCCTGGCCGGCGCGGTGCAGGCCACGACCGTCTGGGCCGTGATGCGAGGCCGGCTCGCCGAGGCCGACGTCACGCTCGCCTGCCTGTTCGTCTGGACGATGGTCGCTTTCGACCGGGTCCGCGAGACCGAGGACGAGGCCGGCGACGAGCGCGACCCGCGGCGTCGGGCTCGCTGGCGCTGGGCCTTCTTCGCGCTTCTGGGGATGACTTCGCTCGTGAAGGGGATCGGCTTCGGCGAGGCCCAGGTCGCGGCGGCGGCGATCGCCACGCTCGCGTGGGACCGCCGGCCGGGAGCCTGGCGACGGTTCGTCCATCCGGCGGGCTGGCTGCTCGCGGCGGGCCTCTCGCTGGCCTGGCCGATCCTGATGGTTTCTCGCCACGGAGCCCGCGCGGCGTCGTTCTGGCTGATGCACGTCACGGACCGGTTCGGGGAGAGGACCGGTCACGGCGTCTTCGCGGGCGAGGGTCTGGGCGAGTACGCCGTCAACCTGCTGGTCCAGGGGCTCCCCTGGACGCCCTTCGCGATGTTCGGCGCCTGGCGGTCGATCGCGAGGGGCTCGGCCGGCGACCGCCTGCTGGCGTGCTGGGCGGTCCTGCCGCTGGTCCTGGTCTCGATCCCGGGCGGACGCAACGGGCACTACGCGATCTACACGATGATCCCCTGGTCGATCTGGGCGGCGATCGCGCTGGAGGCCCTGGGCGATCGCCTGGTCGCGATGGGACGCCCTCCCGCGCGGGTGCGTCGCCTGGCGTTCGTCGCGTTCGGCCTGCTGGCGGCGGCCTTAGGCGCGGGCTTCGGCCTGGTCGCCCCGCAGTACGAGCGGCGGGGCGCCGAGCCGGCCTTCTATGAGCGCGTCGCGTCCCTGGTCGGGCCCGACGAGCCGCTCGTCCTGGTCTACGACGACTGGGACCGCGACCCCTATCCGACCCCCTTCGGCCCGATCCCGCACGACCTGGCGGTGCGGCTCTATTACCTCGGCCGCCCCGCCGTCTGGATGCTCGACGAGCCGTCCGGGCCGATCGCACCCGCCCCCTCGGTCGCCGTGATCGGCCGCGACCGCGACCTCCCCGCGCTGGCCGAGGCCGGCGACGTGGAGGTCCTGGCCGAGGGCCCCGACGGCCGCTGGGACCGCACCTTCCGGCTCTTCCGCCTGCGACCGATGGGCGGAGAGATTTTCCCTTCCCCCCTGGTGGGGG